>JBIIWZ010000010.1:0-69920 GCA_044338665.1 Flavobacteriales bacterium | reverse complement strand
TTCTGTGGTGCCACCGGGATTCGAACCTGGGACACAAGGATTTTCAGTCCTTTGCTCTACCAACTGAGCTATGGCACCGAAGCGGGGGCAAATATAATCATTTATTTCAATTCACCTATATTTGCAACTCAAATTTTTCGGGAGAGATGTCAGAGTGGTCGATCGAGCACGCTTGGAAAGCGTGTGTATTGAAAGGTACCGAGGGTTCGAATCCCTCTCTCTCCGCTGAAACACTTGCGAATAACACCGCAAGAAACTGCAAAAGCCCGTCAAACACACGTCTGACGGGCTTTTTGCTTTTTAACGCTTTTGCAATGGAAAGCAAAAAAACGCAGATTTTGGCAACTATCGCGAGCGCTTTCCGAGCGTCGTTTGTTTAGATCAAAACGACGCTCGCTAAACGGACTCATTTTGCGCTGAACTGCGCATGTTTGCTGACGTTGATTCATTTTCATGTAACTAGTTTTGTAAACACTACATGATGAAAATAAAGCCAATTCAACTGCATTTCTTTCTTAAAAGGAGAGCCAAATCAAACAACTACTCGCTGTATATGCGCATGCGCATAGGTGATGACCGCTGCGATATTTCGCTTGAATACAAACTAACGCTTGATTCGTGGGACAAAACTCACCAAAGGTTGAAACCGAAGCATCCTGATCAGACTCGAGTGTCAGTGCTTATGAATGAGTATCGTCACCGTGCGCACGCTATTTATCAAGAGAGTATTCAGCTTGGAAAGTCGCCTTCGGTGTTTGACGTTAGAAACGAATTGCTCGGGATTCCCGAAGAAGGAGCTTCAGCATCTTGTATTTTCGAGATGTTTCGAAAGGCCATTGAGCGTAAAAGGGCGCTCGCAGGAGAAAACAACTCAGCTGCTACCATTCAGAAATACGGACGCACGAAGGGGCACTTGGAAAATTTTGTAAAGGCCACCTTCAACAAAAGCATCTTTCCTTGTGAAGACATTACGTTGAAGTTCATTGAAGATTTTGAGGTCTATCTGAAGAATCGAGGCAATTGTCAGCATAACTCTGCCATGAAGCACATTCAAACCTTTCGAACGATTTTCAAAACAGCCATTGCACATGGATACGTAAAAAACGATCCGTTTGCAAATTACAAGATTCGTTTGCAAGAGGTCGTTCGCGATTGTTTGAATCAAGATGAAATCGACCGCATTGAATCGGTCGAGTTAAGCAACAAGAAACTAATGCGGGTGCGCGACTTCTTTTTGTTCTCTTGCTATACCGGATTGGCTTATGCTGAAATATACAATCTGAAGGCGAAGAACATTCAATTGGAGAATGGTCAATATTGGATTCGGACCAGAAGATTGAAGACGAATGTCATTACGAATGTTCCACTTTTGGAGAAGCCGAAGGCCATCTTGTTGAAGTACAACAGCAAATTGCATGAGCTTGCCGACAACGACTTGGTGTTCCCCGTATTGAGCAATCAAAAGACAAACGACTACCTGAAGATCATTGCGCTTCATTGTGGAATAACGAAGAGCCTGCATTTCCATTTAGCTCGCCACTCATTTGCGACAACGGTTTTGTTAACCAACGGTGTTCCCATTGAAAGTGTGTCGTCTATGCTGGGGCATAAACGCATTGCTACTACGCAACATTATGCGAAGATGGTCGATAAAAAATTGGAAGAAGATATGCAGAAACTTCAGAGTAGACTGAGTGCTTTAAATGGTAAATAGGGTTGCCTAGAAGTTGCGTAAGTGCAGGGCTGTTTATTCGTTTATTGAACGGTTTTTTCGGAAAATTTGCGAAAACAGATTATATGACTGAATACCAAAACCAAAGCAAATGGCTAACGAAAAAAGACTTGACTCGTTACCTCCCCATCTCTCTTCGCTCGATTGAAAATTATGTCAAGAAGGGACTATTCATATCCCATAGATTGGGTGGAAAAATTTTGTTCAACATAGAACAAATCGACGAAGCGATTCAAAATAGCGCAATGCATTTGATGTCCCGATTTACGAAAACGAATGACAAATCAGCATGAATCCACATCCACTGCAGAGTCGCCAATGTCCTTGTGGATGTGGGTACTTTTTTCAACCCAATCGTTCGAATCAAATTTACTTGAACAAGCAGCATTCAGATTTTCATTACAACAACACCACACGGAAATTGAAAGGCAATGAAGTTCGGAAGATTCAAAATCAATTGGAACGGAACGAAAAGATCTTGGGTAATTATTTCAGGAGGTCGGCCGGAAGAAGTGTTTTTTACGAAATGAAAGAATTGGTGTCCGATGGTTTCCGTCAAGATTTGCATACAAGAGTTGATACCCGAATGGACAAAACCGTATTTGTGCTTTTCAAATATTGTTATTCTATTCTGAAGCAAAACGATACGGACTTAGTTGAAATAACCGAATACACAAGAAGTGGTAAACGCATTTTTCGCAGAATGAAAGAAGAGGTTTCCAATAAACGAATTAAGAGGAAAGGGCGATATGGCCCTTAAATACAGGGCGATTTTTCGTAACAATTTGTAGGGCTATTTTGTTACGAGAAAATCAGTTTGTTGGAGCACGATTGTAAGAGCAGGAGCTAGTTTCAAGAATAATTTCTAGTGGAGGAGCTTTTATGTTTAATGCTAAGCTATTCATCTCGTCAACAGATGTTTTAATCAAAAAACACCCTTAATTTTAAGTCAGTAGTATGTCACAATTTTTTATATATTTGTGACATGAAAGAGTCGGTTAATCAAATTATTGAATTGAAAATCAGGAAGGCAAAGCCTGGGAGTGTCTTTTTACCTTCTGATTTTAAGGCAATGGGCGCTTCAACGGCAATTCGAAAGTCATTGTCTAGAATTGTGGTATCCGGTAAATTGGAAAGAATGGGGCAAGGGATATATGTGGTGCCTAAAGTTGATAGGGTTTTCGGTAAAGTGTTGCCTTCTTTAGAAGAATTGGCGGAAGTGCTATCGCGGAAGGAGCACGTTAAAATAAAACCTTCTGGGCAATATGCATTGAACAAAGTTGGTCTATCTACCCAAGTTCCAATGAAGCTAGTGTATCTAACTAGTGGTCATTCAAAGAGAATTCAGATTGGAAAAAGCGCTATAGTTTTTAAGTCAACAACAGCCAAAAGGCTTTCCATGAAAGGTGACATAACAAGTTTGTTGTTTTTGGCTTTGGAGGAATTAGATTTAGAGAAGTTGTCGGTCGGGCAGAGGGATAGAATAATTCAGTTATTGAAGAAAGAGAGTCCAGAAAATTTGAAGCATGATTTACGACTAACTCAAACGAAGGTGAGTGACTTCATTGTAAAAATCTTAAATGCCAGGTAGAATGATTGGTTGGTTAAAGAACTTAAGCGATGCTTCACGATTGGCGTCAATAAACGAAGCGTCTCGAATTTCAGGAATACCGGCAAAGGCAATTGAAAAAGATTGGTGGGTCACACTTTCAATAAAGCTATTGTTCGAAACGAAGTATGCCAATTATTTCGCCTTTAAGGGGGGGACTTCATTGAGTAAAGGCTGGCATTTAATTGATCGTTTTTCTGAAGATATTGATATATCGCTAAGCTCCGAAGCAGTTGGAATGACGTATAAGCAAACACCTACTAAAAACTATGTTGAACAATTGCGAAGAGCAGGATGTGCGTTTACTTCAAATCAGCTGCTAGAGGCATTAAAATCTAAATTTGTTGAATCACAAGTTCCCGAAAATTTGTACTCGATAGAGGCGGAGCCGGTGCGAGCGGATATGCCCGATACCGATCCGCAGAGTATTTATGTGAATTTCATTTCGTTATTCGATCCGAATCCCTATCTGCGAGACAGTGTGAAAATAGAATTCAGTGTTCGTTCGATGAGAGAACCGAGTGTTATGCGAAGTATGAAATCTCTTTTGGTCACATATTTCCCGAATTCGAACTACGTTGAAGAAGACGTTGAAGTACTTACCATTCATCCGCAAAGAACACTGGTGGAAAAGATTTTATTGCTACACGAAGAGTACAATCGCGATGAGCGAGATAAGATGCGAACAGAACGTATGTCTAGACATTATTACGATTTGTTTCATTTGGGAAGACAAGATTTTTCATCCGACACAATGAACAACGAAATTTTTATCAACGAAGTAATTGAGCATCGAAAGTTTTATTCAAGATTGAAACGTTTCGATTACACCTCGTTGATTCCCGGAAGCATTTCAATTGTGCCGGATAATGAAATTCTTCACGCACTGAAGAATGACTATGAAGTTATGCGTTCAGAGATGATCTATGGTAATGCACCAACATTCGAGGAGATTATGCTAGCTGCAAAACTGCTCGAGGATAAGTTCAACGGAAAGGAATAACCTCAATCTTCGGTCCTCACATATTCGCTCGAAACGGGATTTTTTAATTACCAGGGATTGGCGAAATCGTAGCAGAGTATTTCTTTGGAGCGTCAAGGATTAAGGGTCTTCTGAAACACATGGAAACACAAGGTTTTTAGTAAAGATTCGAATCCCAATTCACCTTTATGGGTTGCTAATATTTTGAGAAACCTACTAATTAACGCAATCTTCTTACTGGAAAATATTTTCCCAAAATGGCTTTATAGTGGAAAAATTTAGCTAATCTTGTGTCAGATCTGATGAATAATGGAAAAAAATCGCCCAATTCACTTGCAAGAGGTAATCTGCAGTTCGCAGGATTCTAAGATTTCTAAACAAATAACAAAATTGTTATCGGCTGGGGTCATTAGAAAAATTGCACCAAGGGTGTATTCTTCAAATTTAGAAGAACCAATTGAAGGCATTATCCGAAGAAATCTCTTTCATATTTTAGGAACGCTCTACCCAGGAACAATGCTTAGCCATCGCTCTGCTTTTGAATTTCAGCCAACTAAAACGGGGAAGATATTTTTAACTACGAGCTACACTAAAAAAGTAAAACTTCCTGGAATTACTATCCAATTTCTCAATGGCCCTTCACCGATAGAAGGGGACAATAAATTTTCTGGTGAATTGCACGCTTCTCAGAAAGCACGTGCTTTTCTGGAAAATTTGCAAGCATCCAGGAAATTAGGTAGTGAATCAAAGTGTTTGAGTTTACCCGAAATAGAGGAGCGTTTAGAGCAAATAATACGAGTGAATGGCGAGGTTGAAATCAACAAGTTGAGAGATCGAGCTAGAGACCTTGCCGATAAGTTGGAGATGCCTGAAGAATTTGAAAGATTAAATCGTTTGATTAGCGCATTGCTGACAACGAAAACATCTAAAATTCTTAGTTCTCCTTTGGCAAAAGCGAGGGCATTTGGAAAGCCTTATGATCCTGCAAGGCTAGAATTATTTGAAACGTTGTTTCGTGAATTAAAGCAAACAGAATTCCCGTTCAGGGAAGAGAAAAATACAACACCTACATCATTCCGGAACTTCGCTTTTTTTGAAAGCTATTTTTCAAATTACATTGAGGGAACTGTTTTTGAAATTGAAGAAGCAAAACAAATCATTCAATCCAATAAGCCAATTCCTGCAAGAAACGATGATAGTCATGATGTGTTGGGTACATATCAGATTGTATCAAATAAAAAGGAAATGGAGGTTACACCTTCATCGCCAGAGGAGTTTTTGAAAATAATATCGTTACGACATTCGATATTGCTCCGTGCTAGGGTAGATAAAAATCCAGGTCTTTTTAAGGACAAGAATAATTTTGCTGGAAGTACAGCCTTTGTGGATTTTAATTTGGTGAGGGGAACATTGGAACAGAGCTTTGGATTTTATTCAGCCTTGGATCATCCTTTCGCAAAAGCTGCCTATATAATGTTTGTGATGAGTGAGGTGCATCCTTTCTTGGATGGCAACGGTCGTATAGCGCGTGTGATGATGAATGCCGAATTGGTAAAAGCCGAGCAATCGAAAATTATCATTCCAACCGTTTACCGTGAAGACTATATGGGAGCATTGAAGAAATTCACGAAGCAGGGAAAGTGCGACACCTACATTAAAATGCTCCAAAGAGCACATCAGTTCAGTGCCAATGTATATGATGAAAGCATGGAGAATATGCAAGAGTATTTAACTTCATGCAAAGCATTTATGGAAGATTCAGATGGCATTTTGAAAATTTCACCACGCTTTAATTAACGTATTGCGCGCTTCAACGGCAATTCGAAAGTCATTGTCTCGGCTTGTGGTATCTGGTAAATTGGAAAGAATGGGGCAAGAACAATTATCGTAATCAATAGGATTAGCATTTTTCAAAATAGTTTTCTTATTAATCGAAATAGCCGAAAGCGTACAAGGTGAAATTCGCGCTATCTGACTAGATGCCTATAAAAATCGAAACGTTTCATTTTTTTACGCCGTTGAACGTCGTTTTACGCCGTAAAACGAAAATCGCCTGAATTACTTACGTCGTTTACGTGGGATCTCGGATGTAGTGGTCGAATTACGTTTCGGGTAGGTCCTTCATTGTGTTGTGCTTTTGTCGTGGTTTGTCCTACCATTTTTAGTTTTGCTTTTCCCCAAATTTTTTCATTTGATTTTATTCTGGTTTTGCAATCCAAGAATTTAAGGGAACACCAAATTCGTCAAAAACTTCAATCCCCATTTCATTTCAACCTAAATCCTTCAATTCGATTTTACCGTAACGAGCAATTCGCTGTTAAAAATGGAAGCAGGAGAAATGACTATTTCGTTTAGAGGAATTTTATTGCCATAACGTTCGTTCATTTTTTTCTTCACCGCATCGCTGGTCAAATCGAAGTCGCTCAATTTTTCAAGTTTGCCTATTTCAATTCCTGTTGCACGCTGATAGATCTTCCAAATTAGTTCAGAGCAATAAATTTTATCGTCACTCCAATCGAAAGTCAAGTCGTAATTTTTACCGCGAAATTCGTCACCAACCTGTTTCATTTTTGCTATTGTCGTTGGAGTTAAAACTTGTGCTGCGTTTTTAAGTCGCTTGATAGCGTATTCACCATTTTTACCTCGAGCGATCCATTTGTCGAGGGGTGTGCGCTTTACGGGTTGAATGGCTTCAAAAACATAATAGTCGTTGCCTTCATTAAATATAATCCCGCAGTGTGAATATTCAGATTTTGTTGCCAGCTGAATGGCCTTACTCTGTTCTGAAAGTGAAGTCTGAAAAATGAGATCACCGTTTTGTATTTCGCTGTCTTGCGCAAATAATACTGATGAAACGAGTAGAGTAAAAAGTAATCCGAGTAATGTCTTTTTCATGGTCCTGTGGTCTACGGGGTAAAAGTTATTGTTCGGTTAATAGGCGGAAGTCCTTTTTGTATTTTAGTTTCAAACACAAGACTATCGTTCGTCTTCGTTAAATCAAATTTCTCCTGCGTCGCTAATAACCAGTTGTATAATACTTGAACGTTAACGGGCATGTCGCTAAAGGTTGAAGAGATATGCTTTACTTCGTCGCCATAGTAGATGAATAATTCTGTCAAAAGATCGTCTTTTGTGCCGCTGTAGGTCGTGTCCAATTGCTTGTAATTTACGTTTTCAAATTTGATGTTTAGAGAATCGAAAAGAGCTCTATCAACGGTACCAACATAGCTGCCAATGTTGTCGGTGTATTTAAGTCCTTGATATTTTACAGCCAGACTGCTATCGATTGAAAATACTTGTATCGGGCATGGTCCAAAGCAACCTCCGGTTGCAAAAACTATTTTATGAATTTCGTTTTTCCGCTGGTGTTCAACCTTTTTGTCATTGCATGAAAACGCAGTTGCTGAGATTACTAAGAGTATAAATATGCGTGCCGTCATAAAGTATTTAGCTTTTTTGCAATTGGACTTATTGTTATTGTAAACCACAGAATTACAGACAGTATGGCCAATTTAACGAAGGTCTGCCCTGATTTTATTAAAGCGCCATATTCTTCTTGGGCAACAAAATCATTCTTGTCAATAAAAGAATAAATGTAAGTGCACAAGACGTATCCTATCAAAATTGCATAAACACCTCTTGTCATAAAATTAATCCAAGTCTTGTTAAGAATTGTTTGTGACAAATAGATTAGAGCAATGAATTGAATCAGGTAATACTTGTATTGAACCATAGTGCCACTTGCGTAATGAACGTATTTCAATTTGGCAGTTATCCAAAAGAGAAGAATAAGGAAAATTAGTCCATTGATAATTCTTTGGTTTTTATCAGTGCTTAATATTTGTATCAGACGTTGCATTCTTTTCGATTGGATTTAGCTGTTTTTGGCTTTGCGAAGTTGAGCGTTTCGATAGCTATTGGGATTATTTAATCACTGAACCGCCAATTTCTTACAGCTGCAGTTACATTAATTCCAAAGCCCTTTCGCCCTTTGCTCAATTACAATGTCTCTCAGGTCTTGTTTAAATTTTTCAGGGTCTTTTTTAAGAATTTCTTTTATAACTTTTTTATTTTCTTTCTGATTTCTAAGATGCTCTTTAACTTGTTTGTCCTGCCTTGCATTTGAACTTAAAGACCATTTAGCTGTAATTCCCGTCAGAAATAAGTTTAGATCAACTCTGTTTTCAGCAAGAGGAATATTCGATATTATTCTGTCGAGAAATTTTACATTTCCGGTTGCAAAGTAAGATGCCCAATTCATATCATTAAAAGTTGGAGTAATAGGCGTCTTTGAGTAGATTGAGTCAATATTAGTTGCGTTAAGGAAAATAAATAATTCTTTGAAGTCTATGTTCTGGAATTTATCTGAATTTTTCATAAAGGCACTTCTAATCGTTGTGTCAGCAGAAAAAAGTGCTCCGAAAAAGCCAGTTAGTATTGGCTCAAGTTTAAGGTAGTCTGCATTGGGATTATTTACAAATTCGATTGTTTTCTCAACAATATCTCGGTCTTGATGCAGATAATAAGTTTGCATCATCTCAGAGAAGTCTCTTTGTGAGTCTTGTCCGTATGCAAAATTTGAAAACCATACAGTTCCAAATAATATCATAATATTTCTAAATTGCCTCATGGTGTTCTAATTAATGCGTAAGTTGTTTGTTTTATAATTGCACAGATTGTTTTACGTAAAGGCGATTTAAGTCTTTTGTTTCGCCGGCAGCAGGACTATAACGCCTGAACGCTGTGAGCAACAGTTTTTCTTTCTACTGTCATTGGTTAGCTTAAAATATATTCTCCATTGCTGTCCTTTTTTAAGTTCATTGGGCTAAAGTTTGGAAACATTTTACTATCCAGATAAAATGAAAGTCCAGCAATTGCACCTGCAAACACCAAGTTTATTAAAATTTCTGTGCCACCTTCTGATTGACCAATTGTCCTCATAAACCCTACTAATGTCATTATACCGCAGAAACGATAAGTAGGTGCGTTGTATCGAGCTATTTCATATATAAAGTACGCAGCAAAAAGTGGGACAATGAATACAAGTAAAAGAGTCCAAAGCTGTCCTGTTTGAATTGTCAAACTAAACACTAGCAGTATGCGTAACAAAATTGCAAGTACTAAAAGCCCAAGTAAAATGTTATTGTAAATTTTATACTTGTTCTTATTCTCTGTCTTAACGGTCCCTGTAATTAAAAGTGTTATAGATTTCTTGTCGTAATACTGTTGAGATAGTTCGTTGTAAATTTCTTGATCTGTTTTCCCGTTGGCCCTGTTGTCAACGATGAATTTTTGTGCTGATTTTCTGTCGAGTGATTTTTTGCTCATTGTTGTATTGTCGTTTTTTTAAAGTTTGAGTCAATTGTTTCAAGCTCGGCGAAGGAGTGCTTCCCGATTGCTATCGGGATCACTTAATCACCGAACCGCCAATTTCTTACGGGTGCTTTTATGCCAAGGTTTTCTTACTCTTCCCAAAGCTCAGAGTTTAAAATTGTCCATGTGTCGTCAACTTTTTTAAACATATAACTTGTCGTCAGTCCTTCTCCGTTATAAAAAAGTTGAAGTCTAACCGAATTTAGTAAGCAAACCCAATCACCAACCTCAAAATAATATTTGATTTGCTGATTCTTTATTTCCTCTTCGGTCATTATTTTTATTTGTTGATCGAATTTTTTAACTGATGTTAAATTGTTGTGGTTTGCCTCACCAAAATGTTGAATTATTATCTGTTTTCTTGTTGTATCGGTTTCAATGTGGAAATATTGTTGCATTGCTGGAAGGTCAAGAGCAAGTTGAAATATTTCTTGAAAGTCCTCTGGTGTTAATAGTTTCGTTTTGTCTCCATTGAAAAATTTCATTAGTTCGGTAAATGCAACTTCATTTTGTTTTTCACTGACTGGTCCTGTAGCGATTTTCTTTTCGTAATCAGCGTTCAACCAAAAGTCTCCACAATTGGAGATTGCATATTCTAAGGGATTTTCTTTTGAGTCTTGTTCAAATGCTATTACATAGTAATTTTCGGTCTTGAAAATGCTCAAGTACGGTCTACATAAATTACCGTTGTCTCCCCAAACAGTAACAGTTTTTCTAATTTCCTGTCCGTGATAAACTTTTACTATTTCAACTTCCATTGACATTGGTGTCGGCCTATCGTAAATGTCTTTAAAGGTCGAGTAACTATTTACTTTGACAAGTGCAACAAGTTTTGATTTCGGTGCAACTGATAAAAAATCCCCTTGAGATTCACAGTCACAAGCGAATGTTAGACTGGTTAAAGTCAGAAAAAACAAAATCAATATTGTTGTTAGTCGTTTCATAGCGGTGTCATGCTGAAATTGTGTATAGCTTGCCTATTTGCCCTACACACCTCCCCAATACATTCCATCATAGTCTAATTGGCGAAGTTCAATTACGCATATTAAAAGTACTTCAATCCCCAATTCATTTCACCCTAGATTCAGTCAATTTTCGCCGATCTAAAAAACTGCGCAGTTTTTTAGGGGCGGTTTTCTGAAGTATTTCAGGTTTTACAGGCAATAGAGGAGAAGGGAGAGTAGAAAAAATCCGTACAAATACCTAGGGAACTTCCTTGTTGGAAAAGTCGAAGACATTCGCGAAGCATTCGTACGAAGTACATTCGTCGTTAAGACTTAGTTGGGCGTGCCCCTTCGGGTCGGGCTATTCGTTCCAAGTCCTCGCGGTTTCCATCCGCTCCGGGCTTTCCACTGCTATCCCTCACGCAACTCGACTCATTCCGTTTGTCTTTCTGTTTCTAATTCTAGAAAAAAATCAAGAAAGAGTAGGACAGATGGGGTGGAAAAAATCCTTGCAATTACTTAGGGAACTACGTTGTTGGAACAGAGTTGTTGAAACAGTCCGCGAAGCGCATAATAATTCTCATTCCATATCACGATATTCCTTTTTGTAAATAGGAAGGGCAAGATTTATAGAGTAGATACTTCCTGGTTTAATCAAATTTGAGTTACCAGGTAACTTGAAATTATAACCGTAAGTAAGGGTTACTAGACTTAGGAGAGAGTACCCTATTTCGGGTCGGACAAAAAATTGGTTACTGTGAAAATCAGTATAGTGAACTACATTGAGTCTTCCGCCCCACATCACCATGCTGAAATATTCATATCCAACTTTATTGCACATCAGATGACGAGGTTCGGAAAGAGTGATTCCACTTTCTATGAAGGGACCATCATACCTTTGTGGAAGTTCCCCATCAAAATCAATTGTTGTTAATCCGACATTAATGCTTTGAACACTTCCGAACTCATATTTGACTTTAGGTAAATATGAAAGAAAATCTGGATAGCTCAGGATTGGAGACGGGTTTTTAATATGGAGAACTGAGCTTTTTAAATTATTTTTATACGTTTTTGATGCTACGGGATTTTTAAGAGTTTGCCCCAAAGTCTGAGTTGAGAGAATTAGAAGAAGGATGGTTATATTTTTTGTCATTGGTACTTTTCTTTTTGTCTTTGATTTAAAGTTTTTTGGACTCTTTTTTTGCGAAATCCCGAGGGTTTATTCCTAATGTGTAATTCGAACTTCGTTGTTTAAACGGAGTTGGAAATAAGTGCGCTATTAATATTTTATCTTCACGCTATTCGAAAAACCGCCAGAACTCTGATTGCATTTGTAGTTTATTACAACTTCATATTCTTCATTTTTCTCATAATTCCCAGATCGAATAATAAACGTATTTATTCCTTTTTTTGATTTTGCTCTTTTTGAAGCTATGGTTTTATGGGTTTTATAGTCCTTAATTTCGATTTCAACTTTCGCCTCTTCCATAAAGTAAATAACTACCTCTACCTGGTTTTTCTTTTTATTTATTATGTCTCTAATATTATTTCTGTCTATTATATAAGTTCTTTCACGTTTACTGCCATTTTCAACTCCTTTGATTTTTTTATAAGTTATGTCACCATGTACATTCCCAACTTCAGCATAAGAAACGGGGAAGAATGGTAAAATGTTAATTGTATATGGCCTACTGTTTATTTGAATGATTTTTTGATAAGTACTTCCGTTAATTGTATCGCAGACAATACCTTGAATTAAGAAGTCATTACCATTTTCTGTTTCAATAATTTTGAGTTCTGTTCTATACTCTTTGAAAGGGATGAATAGATTTCCAATGAAATATCCGCTATCAGAGATTGGAACCAAAAGCTCTTCCGGTCTGTCATAAGAACCGTTCAAATAACTATAACCCTCAATTTCGAATTTTAGATTTTTAAATTCATTGATAATGGTGTCGCCTTGATACTTTAAATTTTTAAATTGTTTATCCGTGTGCTCCTCCAGATTTGTTGTATCGTTCATCCATTTTCTTACATAAAGTAATTGGATTTCATCATCTTTATTTATGTCAAATTTTGTTGAAGCCTTGTAATTATTGCGCAATCCTGTGGTTATATCATCGTATTTCTGATCAAACAGCTGTTTGGAATAAAATTCTCCATTGCTTGATACAACGAGTGAAAGCAATTCAGGAATAATTACAAGATATATTTCTGAATCATCTTTCAGATAATATCTCCTTGGTGTTTTATCTGTATGAACTGCGCTATCCAAAGGGAAATTCTTGGATTTATTTATGAATTCTAGTGAAATTTGCGCTTCTCTTCCGTAAATTATTCCTTTCTGTTCGTTTATCTCTTGAAAGTTAATTTTATGAATTACGACCTCGTTATGATCTAATAAGCAATAATTACCTTTTTCAAAAGATTCATAGAAAGTTTTTGTTGTGTGCTTTCCATAATAGTCTGTAAAGTCTGATGTTTGGAATTTGCGATATTTTAGGTTATCGATAACGGTGTCTGAAAAATCCGATCTTAGTTGAAATCCCGTAATTTCATATTTATTATCTAAGTAGGTTCCCTTTAAATAAATTTTCGAGTATAAAAGATCTTTTCGAGTTTGTCCGAATGTCGCAATCGTCAAAAAGAATAATATGAATGTGGTGGTAAGTCGGGTCATGTTCATGTTTGCTATTGTTATACGCCAATTATTATTCTTTTCCTCTTCGCCATAAGTGAAATTGATTTCTTTACAATTGTGCTTGCGGCGTAATATATGCCCATTCTAAAAATTCGAAATCGTGAGAGGTTAATGCAGTGTTTTCAATGTCTTCGATATTCTCAATTTTTAAGACAGCAACGATAGGGTGTTTTTCATTGACCATTGTTTTGTTCGCTGTCTTTGGTTTTAAAAGATACATTTCGAACACCTCTGTTTTATATGCATGAAATACTTTCGCTAGGTAAAAGGTCTCTTCGTCTTTTAAGAATATTTTCCTTTCGATAAATGCATTTCGGGTATTTTCGAGGTATGTATTTCGAGTTGAAATTGGGTTCAGTTCAAAATATTCTTCGTAATACTGATTGATAAATGTCTCGTTGTAGGAATCGCCCTTAATTCGAATTCGAATAGGAGAGGACCTGCGTCCAAAAGTGTCGCCCGGAGCCATAGTAAATGGCATTTCTAATTTTAGATTTTCCCAGCGGTCTTTGATTAGCTTAAACCTGCTCAGTCGAACACTGGTGACAGCAATAATAAAACCGGAAGAAAAAATTGAAGCTCTTAGATTAAGGAATGCGTTTGTCAGATCTTCAAAAAAGGACAAGAGCAGTAGTTGACATAAAAAAACGATACTGTAATAAGCTACGAGTCTTCCGGCAACCTTATCGCTATTTATTACTTTTTTGTATGTGAAGAAAGTGGAATTGTTAATCGCATTATTAATGATAACGGCAAATACGGAAATTGTCACAAAGTAATAGAGAATGGTAATTATCCAACCTCCCGATTGTGTTCCTTCATAGATTAACCAAAAATCATAAAATCCGTGGGAAAATGCAGCAAGGAAAAAGAAGAATATAATTCTAAAAATACCTTTGTTCTTATAGAAGTATTTATATCTGATTATCCCATAGGCTATAAGAGAGGTGTCGAACATGTGTCCAACAGTCGATAGAATGGCTCTGCCATTTATTACAGATGGACCACTTTTATGAAAGTAAAGAACATTTTCGGCAGCCGAGAAACCAAGAGCAGATATGGAAATAAATGCGAGATAGTCGATGGGTTCGTTAAGTTGCTTTTTAAAGAGTAAAAGCACGATAACAAACGGCATCGTCTTCGCAAATTCTTCGACCATTCCAATTTTGAAAATGCAATACAAAAAGTCATTAACGAATTCTCCATTGATTTGAAAATGGAAGCTCTCAAGAACGTATTTGTTCAGTCCCAATACAATGAATACAGAAGAGCAGCCAAGAATGAAAGTTGGAATGAAATACTTTAGTTTTTCATTTTCATAAATGTCAATGAGTCGGTAGTAATCAACCCATATCCAGGCTATAAATACGGCAATGACAATATAAATTCCGATTAGGAATGAAGAAAGTCCGAATATGTATGGTAAATAGGTAATCATTTGTCAGATTTTTTAATAATAATGATTGAAATAACTATTCCTATGATAGCAGTCAATGCTAAAGAAATAACTTCAGTATTGCCAATTTTTCCGCTTTGATTATAAAGTGCAAATGCGGCAAAAGTGATTCCACCAATGATTGAAAGTAAGATAACTGCTATCCTTTTGTTTTTATGAGAGGGCATATGTAGAGTATTTGGTTTTGCAACTACTTCACGAATTCACGCGTGCTAGTATATTTCCTGATCTCGTTTGTTTTGAGATCTCTTGTCGTCATTTCATTAAAGTATTTATTTAAATTTATAACCACGCGCTTTGGTTCTCCTTCAGAATAAATAGTGTCGTTTCTCAATAATGAAAAGCCATTATCAAATCTTATTATTCCCCCCGATTCGCTTAACCACTCAGCTTCTGCAATTATATATTGATTGTCGATTGGTGAAATCCAACTTCCTAATGTGCTTGAGAGTGATCTACGAAACGTTTGAGAAAAAAAAGGGATAAAAAGTATGCAAACGAAAACGAATATTACAAGTTTGAATTTAGGCTTCATAAATAGTTTTTAGTTCGATTTATTCTCTGTTTGAATTGAATTTGATGCACAATGAAATTAAAATATAATAGGTAAATCAAATTCAACTTTCTTGACACCGTTTTCAATTTCTAGACCCTTAATGGATAAGTATGTCTTCTCATTTTTTTCTAACCGACCTATTCTAAATTCATACTTCTTAACATTCATTCTCTCTTTGTTTTTAAAAGCATTTATATCGTGGTTACCAGGCTCCTCATATTTCCAAGAATATCCTTTCCATTTGCTTTTTAATGCATTTGTATTGTCAGCAGCATTTATTGAGTCGGAGAATGATAATTGGTATTCGCCCAAATACACAATATTTCTGGATAAATCAATTTGAACAGATTCAAGCAACTTTAGCTTTTCTTCATTGGTTTGAAATTCAATTATATTGCTTATGTTAGTTATTTCCATTTCCTTTTTACCCGTGGAAACAAGCTCGATGTTAACCGCGTAACTCATTAATTCTTCGAATTCTTTTTCTGTTAAACCTGTGTTGGGATGATAGGCCATAGGCTGCCCCGCAGGCTTAGTTTGTGAATAATCTATAAACCAGTCATAATTTTGTTTAATTGCTTCTTGAAACTTTATGGTCAATTCTTCTTGACGCTTAGTTTGCATTATACCATCCATTACATCAACTGTTTTTTTGCCGCGAGGTAATAAGTTATTCACGTCAGTCTCGATGTCTCCAGTTAACGCTTTTTGCTCTTGTAGCGTTTGCGAATTACCGCAACTTGTGGTTAAAACAAGAAGTGTGGCAAGTATGTGAATTGGTCTCATATTTAATTTTATATTTCGAAATTGATAAATTCGGTCAATCGAATTGGTCTGTGCAGAAATACTGAATACTCAAGAATCTTATTTGAAATTACCTGTAAACCAATCATAGCCTTCAATTTTTCTATATTCAGCGGGAACAGAATTTAATCTTTTTAATATTTTGTAATTGCTTTCCCAGCCTTCTCCAGTTGCAATTAGGATTTTGCCTGTAAGTCCGTTTTCATCTCGTTCATAAGAAACGTATTCAATTGTATCCACTTTTTCTCCATTCCATTTGTATTTATATATTTCGGTTTCAGTAGGGTGTCCATAACAAACGCCTCTGATTATTTTCTCTTTTGGGGAAAACGTAGGATTTATAAATTCGAAATCTTCTGAAAATGCTTTTCTATCTTCTCTTAAAAGATAGACATTGCTAAATGCCTTTAAACAACAACCAACTGAGCCATACCAGTTCACAACGAAATCATTTAAACCGTCACCATTAATGTCTCGGATAGTGTCGTTCACATACGTCATCAACCATTCTTCATGTGCGATTACTTTTTCAAATTTGTTCTCACCTTTTTTGTAGATGTCAAAATAAATAGAATTCGGCTCGTGTCGCGTTATAAAGAGATGAGGGTTGTTTTTTGAAAAGTGAAAATCTAAGTTTATTTCAACGCTTATCGGAATATTTTCATTCGAAGCCAATGAAACATTGGCTTTGTATTCCGAAATAAATTGGTCTTTATTGAAATTTTGGTTTGCGATTACAAGCGCATCTTCTAATACTTTATCAAGTTGCAGCTTGTAGGCGCTATCCTGTTCTTCAATCTCCCTTCTTTTTCTTAGACGTATACTTTCTTCGAGATTAAAAGGGTTTTGAAAAATATCTGTTGATTCACTGGTGTTTTCTATATTCTCGCTTGTCTGTCCACAAGAAACAAACCCTATGATCAATGCGTAAAATATTAGGCGTTGGATTGTTTTCATTTATTAACTGGCTTTCAATAAGTAGTAGTCCGAAAAAACTTTTAGTGACTTCGGGTCATAAATAATAATCTTCTTCAAATCATGTGATCTCGAGTTCGCGAACAATCCTGATTCAATAATTTTGTCGCCTCGAATTCCCTCAAAACTGACCTTCTTTATATAATAGATTTCATCTATTTTTTTGTCTATTAGACCACTTAACGAAGTAGGAAAATTTATGGTGTTTACGACAGCATTTGGACTTGACACAATGGTGTCAAGTCGATAGTCAAAATCTAGCATATCCAAATTAGAGAATATTTGATAGTGCTGATTTTCAATTTGAGTGGATAGTTCATCTGCAGAGAAAGACATGAGCTTCACTGGGTCAGCTAAATAAGTTTCTAAATCTTGAAAGTCTTTACAAAGAATGGAATAGTCTTCATGAAATTGATCTGATAATCTTAGATCGCTATTCGGATTGGAGTAATCTCGTTTCATATGAGTGATGACATATCCATTGTATTCACTCAATCGCACGTTCCGTGCTGATTTCTCTTGAATTGCACATCCATAGAAAAGGCAGGCTGAAATGATTATACTCAGAAAATAGGTGTTTCTATTTTTCATATCCCACTTATCAAGATTAATAGAACGGCAGCACTTATGATTCCAGCATTCATTATGGTCTTTTGATCTATTTGTAGAACATCGCGAATGCTTTTCTTGAAAAGAAGATAAAGTATGGCACCATTGAATAGGATGGAGAATAGATGTCCGCTGGTGTTATCTACTGGGGCAATTGAGGTGATAAATCCGTCTTCAGGTTCGGGAGTTATAAATTCAATAAACATAAACCACACAGCACCTGCGACAGTAATTAGGAGATATACTGCAGATTAATGTCCAACCCAATTTTTTCTTATACCACATTAGAACTCCAGCAACAGGTAGGAGCAGCGTTACAAATACGGAAAGAACAAGGTTGAACTTGAATTCCTCCTTTAAACTTAAAAGAACAACCTCGAGCATTTGAAAACTTCGTATTACTTCAAAAAGAAAAGTAAGGATGAGCAGTATTCCAATGCGTTGTATGAGTTTTTCAGGAGTCATCTGTTTATTCTGTTTAATGGCTATGAAGCTTTATTATAAAGCTCTATCTGGTAGTTTAAAATGTCCTGCTTCATAATGTGGTATTTGAAGTTGATCAATGCTCTATAGGTGTAAATTGCTGTATTGAGAATGATTACGTTCTTTTCAACGTAGGTGTTTTTGACGAAATATTCTAGTTCACCCTTGAGATAGGTTGTAATTTTTTCGATGTCGTAATTTTCAAGTTCAGCATTAACCCTAGGGTCTGATAGAAGATCTTGAAAGGCATTTTTAAATTCACGCTCAAGCTTTAGAGTCCCTAATAGATTAGATTTAATGTCAAAATGATAAACCGTTTCATTCATAAATTGAAATGCACGAAGCATTCGATTGTGAATGTTGTTTTCTTCTTTATTTTCCAGCTCGAATTCGTGAAGCTGATTATACCCTTTGAGGAGATAAGGCGATAGGTTCAGTTTGGTCTCTAATCCAACGAAATAAGATAGAATTTTCAAATCAGATTCCTCAAGGATTATCGAAAGCTTTTGTTGCTTTTGCTGTAATTGAGAAAAAAGAGTGCTTAATTTTTTCTTTGAATATCGCTGGCCTTCATAATCAAAGGATCTAATGTTTATCCCGCCATTTGCAATTGCGTGAAGGGTTGACAGGTCATTTCTCAAAGTGCGCTCTTCGCGGACCATTTGAATTATTTGCTCTCTGAAAAGATCATTGAACGAAGTCTGATAATTCTTTTGTACTTCAGATTCTTCAAAGAATCGACTAAAGCCTCTGTCCCTGTAATACCCTCTATAGGCTTTGTTGAATTCTTGTTTTTCAAAGTCAAGTTTCAGATCGCTAATTAATTTGTCAGTTTCAATAAATTCGGGAGTTTCGTCCCACCAAATATTCTGGTTAAATAATTCAGTGAAGTGCAATTCAATTTCCTCGTGATTTTCTAAGATTGTAAAAGCCGGATAGTCAATTTCTTTTTCTCGTTGTTCAAATTTCGATTCAATGTTGGAAATGCGTTGAATCACTTCAGGATGACTAGACCATTGATTATTAAGGACCAATTTTGAATTTGTGAATTGTCCATAGATGTCTTTTGAAATCAAAGGAAGATCATTCTCTAATGGTATTTCATTCCATTGTGACAAGGCTTGCATGTATGAAAAATGGTCTCTATAGATATTACGACCCAATATTTTTTTTTCAGCTTTCTCCTCGTACTCGTAATAGCTTTGAATAAGATCTAGACATTGATTGGAATATTCAGATCTTAACAAAAAATTTATCAAAGGTGCGGGGCCACATACGGTTGCTGAAATTTCATCTGCGTGAAATTCGAGTTGTCTCGAAAGGGCAAGAAAATTAAGAGTAACGAGTTTCGAGAAAAATGTAAGTATTGCTTTCACACAATTGTTATACTTAGTAGCAACATAGATAAACACGGCGTAAATGCCTCTGTCGAACCATTTAGTTACCCATTCGTCATATTTTTCATTGTCATAAAGCATATCCGAGATGGCTCTGTTTAATTGATAGGCAAGCGTTTTAATCTTTAACGATTTTTGCGAGAAGTGGCCGAATTCATGTGCAACAATGGCTTTTAGCTCAAGCACTGTAACCGAATTGATAAGGCCAATGCCTAGAGTTAATTCGAGTTTGTTCGAAAAAAATGTTCCAATAAAGCTATTCGGAGATTTTACAAAAGCATTGTTACTCCCGTCAATGTATATTCTACTTGGAAAGTTCGTTCCCACTTTCTTCGCCGTTTCCTCTATTAATTGGAAAAGCTTAGGGTTTGTTTCTTTCGTAATTTCTATTTGTTCACCGGTATAATTTGAATTTTTCTTGAACAGAAACTTAAAAACAAAAATGGTTATGGCTAACGAAAGCAAGAGAAATCCCAGAGCAAAAACAATTAGAAAATGCACGCCCGAAGTAGTAAAAGCGAAAAAGAGAAACCAAATGGCGGAGTAGGTTAGTCCAAGTGTAATAATTCCAATAGAAATGTAAACGAACAAGAAAAGTGCAATGGTCAGCAACGATTTTACGATTTCCCAGTTGTAGGTTGAAGTAGAAATCTGTTTATCTAAATTCATATGTAATTTACAATATTCGTGTTTTAGGAGTCTCCGTTTCCATTGTTTCTTTTAGGCTTTTTCTCAGCAGTAATCCCTTTCGTCGAAGGCTGAATTTATGCCCATTCTAAAAATTCAAAATCGCTTCAATCGTCATTCAATGTACTTCCCATTATTTTTATTGATTTACACAATTCAATGAATGCAGGTGAAAAATGAGGCATCATACTTTTTTCAGTCGATAAGACAGCAGTAACAATCGTGGATTCACATTCCACAACAATCATAGCTTCTTGCCTTCCTGATATGTATTCGTATGTTAATATTTTATAGTTCCCAGTTGAGTAGTCATCTGGAAAGATATTGTCTAATGTCAGGTTTAATGTGTCAATGACTAAATCGGGATGCTCACGAAGCAGATAGTCATTTTCAGCGTTTATCCATGCAATCATATCGGGTTTTCCCTTGTAATCGATTCCGTAGACATACATATAGCTGTTCGGACTGACATACCTAACATCAGTTTTGTTGTTGATAGTGGAATAATCAGGTTTTAAAAAAAAAGGAAGTTGTTCATTTTCTGCTTGAATCCAATTGCGAGGAATCTCCACGAAAATTGTGTGTTTTTCTCCTACAATCATTTTCGATTGTCCGAAAGTTTGTTGCACAAACAGAATAGTCAAGATCGCGAGAAGTATTTTTTTCATGTTATGTATTATCTAGATATCACGGGATAAAGCGGTTTAATGCAATTTTTATTTTGGGAAGTTGAGTACTGACCAAATGATCAATACTATTTACTCGTCTTTTTTCTTTTTTCTATTTCTCTTTTCTTGGTCTTTGTTGATCTTTTCAACAGTTTTCATGGGTATTACAGTCAGTTGGTCTGTCTCGCAATTCCAAGTATTCAAATATTTTTCGGAAACGACATTATAGGTTTTCCAATTTGCAAACTTTTCATAAAGCATTAATGTGCAAATGTCTGTAGCTGTAATAAAGTCACCTGTTTCTGGTAAGTGACTGTGCATTGCCCCAACAACTTCTTTCCCATCTTCTGACTTTCCGTATTCCGTTGGTATTATGTTTTTATGAAGCTGTTTCTTCGTTAGTAGTTTGTTGTTGTTATCAAATGTCAGCAAATAGTCGTTACCAAAAATTATAACACCACTTTGTTGCGGTCCAGTCAATATGTATACTTTCTTTTCTTGTCCGTTTATCAGCGGGATTATATTGGGGCTTGTGTTCTTGTAAAACTTGAATAGTCCGTCCTTGTTTGTATTCAATTCGTCTGATGCAATTTTTCTGATTTGATACAAATCGTTTTCAGCTTGTGTATAATCTCTTTCAGTCAAGTCGGTTTTTGCTGTTTTAACATTGAAGGTGCTGTCAAAAGAAATTGTCCCAATTACTTTTGGACTTTCTGCTTTCGAGAAGAAAATACATTTTACAATGTCTTGGTCTGTATAGGAAAAGTAACCACCAATGTTTTCTCTGTTTTTATAATTTTCCAAAAACAAATCTGTTCCATACCACGAAGCCATTTCTGATTTATACAGAAGTTTACCTTCCGCTACTATTGATTGCGCTTCGGCTGTCGGATTTTTTTGTCCCAATACACTCAACGCAAAAAGTGTTAGGAATAATGTCAATGTTTTGTTCATTTTGATGAGTGTCATGATGATTGCAACAGCTTTTTTTCGAAGTCAAAAAATCGGAATTGGATCAACATTAAAAGTTGAGTTCAACGTTATTTTTTTAATCTGTTAATTCAAATTTAATGGGTAGAGTGTAATTCATTCTCTCCTTTTGTGGGTCAAAATCAGACATTGATTGGATAGTTTTTATTGATTCTGATTTTAGTTTTTCCTTAAATTCTTTGCTGCATTTTTTACACGTTATTTTAGAAACCTGCACATTCGTTATTTTACCATTGGTTTCCACAGTGAAGGAGACAAAAACTGTTGCTGAGTCAGCTTGGCTGCTTTGATTTAAAGTTTTATCATGGTTTTTTCCAATGGAAGAGGAGTCAGATTGCCCAAACGACACGTTTTCAATCGTTAATAGTAATCCCAATATGAATATAGTTCTAATGGTCAAGGTTGTTGATCTTTTAAGCCGCCACATAACTTGATTGTATTTGCAAATGATCTCCTCTATATATTCTCATTTGGAATCAATGGCGAAGACTAATTGCGTATTTTAAAAGTACTTCAATCCCTAATTCATTTCACCCTAGATTCGGTCAATTTTCGCCGGTCTAAAAAACTGCGCAGTTTTTTAGGGGTGGTTTTCTGAAGTATTTCAGGTTTTACAGGCAATAGAGGAGAAGGGAGGGTAGAAAAAATCCGTATAAATACCTAGGGAACTTCTTTGTTAAAATCGTCGAAGACATTCGCAAAGCTTTCGCACGAAGTGCATTCGTCCGCTTGCTCATTCGCCTTCTCAATTAATCGCATTGCGATTATTACGGTACAAAATAACTCCGAACCACCCAAAACAAATGTCTCGAATAATATTTCCAATACTCACAGAGGCATAGGCGAATTGCGCAAAAGTAGATTTGTAGTTACAATCGAAATACAAGGTGTAGGCAATGGTAGGCAAAATGCACAAACAAGAATAAATAAAAAGCCCAAACAAAACAATTAGTTCTATTGGAATAGAAGTGTTTTTTGGTTTCGAACGCCCTATCATAGAAAGACAGCAAACAAATACTACAATGCTTTGAAATATAATACAGTATCCCGATATAAACTCTTTGTATATATTCCTTTTAAAGTAGAGAATTTCAAAGAGTAGTATAGCGGAAATTGCAATTGAAAAGATCTTAAAAACAAGCTTAACGTTACGATTCAGCTCTACCAGTCCTAAACAATAAAAAGTAATGAAAAGAAGTTCGAAGACGGTATAGATATTAATAACGAAAGTGTTTTCGATATTATTTTGGCACAGGGTTAAGCCTAAAGCATCTGAGATCAGAGATGCGAATAGGAAAATAGTTAAAGGCCAAATTCTTAAACCAGCCGTTTTTCTGTTTCGAAGCAACAAGCCAATGGTTATGATTCGAACAAGAAAGTAAAAGATTTGAAATTGAAATTTCATGGTATTCGTTCTTGTTTAATTATCAATTTTCAATTCATCCTCGGTATTGCTCACCGAAGATGATAGTTGATGCTTCTTAAATAAAATCGTCGCAGACATTCGCGAAGCATTCGCACGAAGTGCATTCGTCCATAGGACATTCGCCCTTCGGGCATTCTTGCTTCGCAATGGTTCATTCCACAACAATCCCATTTCGAATGCAATAAGTCGCCAATTCATACGGATTGGATGTGTTAAGTTTTCGATGAATGTTCTCGCGATGGCTCTTAATGGTGCTTTCGCTTAGTCCGAGTAAATCTGCAATCTCGTGTGATGTAGATCCGTTAACAATGTGTCGCAACACGCGCTTTTCCTGAAGGGTCAATTGCTCGTTTTTCTTTTTCCGAAAAGACAAATTCTGCAACGTTTCTTCCGAAAACAATTGATTGAAATAATAACCATCGGCATGCACGGTTTCAATGGCGCGTTTCAGTTCCAACGGTTTTACTTCTTTTGGAAGAAAAGCCCGCGCACCCAGACGCGCGCACGATTCAACCATGTAGTCCATACTTAGCTGGGTAAGGACAATGGATCTTACATTCGGATGAGAAAGCTGAAGTATTTCCAATGTGTTTTCTCCACCTTTCACCGGCATGTTTAAATCGAGCAGCACCACATCAAATATGACATTTTCTAAATCGTTCAAGAATTCTTTTCCATTGGAATATTCAGCCACAATGTCGAAGCGCTTTTTATAGTCTTTCGATAAAATGCTTTTTATACCGTTTCGCAAAATGGTATGGTCGTCGACCAAGACGACTTTAATTTTTGGGCTGCTCATACGGAATGTCAATGGTTATTTTCGAAATTTCTATGTTGTTCCAAAAGTGAATGGTGCCGTGCAATTGGTCTATTCTATTCAGTATGGAAGAGCAACCGCGTCCTTTGGCTTGTTGAGCGTGGTGCATGAATTCTTCTTGTTTAAGTCCATCTCCGTTGTGATCTATGTGAACAATGAATTGGTTGTAGTTGAAATATAGTTCAACATCTACTTGTCCGGGTTTGGCGTGTTTCGCCAGGTTGTTTAGCAGTTCGTTGTAGATGCGAAAGACAGGAAGGGCGAACGAGTCGGGGAATACCTTATCTTCAGACATGGTCGACTGAAAAGTTATTTCCCATTGCGGTTGAAAGTGTTGAAGGGTAATTCGAAGGGCAGCAATAAGTCCTTGCGTGCGCACCACATGCGGGAAGATAGCCGTGGTGTATCTGCGCAGATCAAGGGTAAGTGTTTCCACAATGTCTTGAATCTCGTTCATTTCTTCACGTTGGAAGGAAGTGCGGTAGAGGTTAGAGTCTTGTTCAATAAGCTTGTGTGCAAGAATGTTCAATTGTGGGCCAATGTCGTCGTGAAGGTTGTTGGCCATTTCTTCGCGTTCCGATTCTTGTGTGGCAATAATGGCTTTTTGAAGTTCTGTTTTGTGAAACTCTTCTTGTCTCGAGTTTTGAATAACCTTGCGCATAGCAAAGAAAAGTATACCTACTAGCAATAGTGCTAGCGCGGCAATTACAATTCCTGCAAGGATGGCGAATTCAACTGGGTTCATAGCATGGCTTGTCGGCCTACAAAGAAGAGACGTATGAGTATAATGTTTCTAAAAATGTTAGCCAAGGGGCACCAGATCAATAGGTATGAACAAAGGCTTGCATCAATTTGATTGTAGTATATGAGATGAAAACCTATAAGTGGGGTGAACATAATGAAATAGAAAATCGTGACACTCACAATTGCTTGGAAATAGTAAGAGATTCCGTTTTTTTTCGAATCGGCTTTTTTAATTAATCTGAAGGTTCCAATAGTTCCAAGAAAGGCAATGAAAATGGAGGAAATGCCTTGAAATACATCGGGGTGTGGCGTCTGGGTTTGGAAAGTTTTTACAACGATATGAACAATGAAGCAACTGAAGATAACGATGGCAAGCAGAATAAGCTTCAATTCTTTTCTTGAAAACACTTGAATAGCTTTGAATAACACCCATGAGTTGAACAGTGAAAACACGTGATAAATCATACCAATGGGCATATAGCCGTAGTTGTTATAGATAATCATTGAGTCGGCAATGAGTGAACTAAGCGGAAACAAGAACAGAATGAAACCGAATTTGGTTTTATACACTTTGTAGAAAATAGCGGCAGCAACAGCAACAATTTCTGTTGCGCTCGTTAAGACTACCGCGTATTCGTAAGTTGTCATATCACCGAAAATAGCACAATTCCAACATCCTAAGAATTTCAGAGATTTTTATAAATTACCATTCTATTTTCATATCAAATCTAAACTGCTGAAATCTAGGGTGTTGTTCTTTTTTAGATTGAATTTTTTTTCTAGGTATTTCTACGGATTTTTCAGGAAGTCAAAATCGTTGAAAGTATTGATTTTTATGGAAAAATGAAAGAAGCCTGGTGTAAAAAACTGTGCAGTTTTTTTTGAAGGGCAAAATGTTCCGTAGGAACAAATGCCGGAGGCGAATGTCCTACGGACGAATGCACTTTGTGCGAATGCTTCGCGAATGTCTTCGACGATTTTAACAACGAAGTTCAAACAACATAGTTCCAACAACGCAGTTTTAATTACTAAGCAGGAATAAAATCTCCGATTTTCTAATTACGAAGTTCCTAGGTATTTGTGCGGATTTTTATTTACTCCAAATCTTCTGTATCTCTTGTTAAATCTGAAAATATTCAAAAATGAAGGCCGAAAAAACTGCGCAGTTTTTTGGGAAGAAGAGAATTGATGGTGTTTGGGGTTAGTAGGGGAGAATATTTCTGTACTTTTAATTTAATGAAACAATTGATTTTATTACTTCACATTTTGATTAGTCGAAATCGAATGCAAAAATGTTGTGTAATATTCCTTTCCATACTTCTTTTCGCTTGCAATCAACCAGAGCCTCAGAGCAATCAGCCTGAACTTAACTACTATACTTTTTGCAGTTTGGAAAGTTTATACGATTTGAAGTACCTTGAAAATGTCGACTCTATTTTTTTGTTGAATATTTATCCTGCTGAAAGTAAAATGCTTTCAATCATTCTAAAGTCAATAGGGAAGACCAAAGTCAAACATTTGGAGATATTAACCGATTCCTTAATAATAAATGAGAATATTGAAATAGAAGGTTTAGTTAGTTTGCGTTTATATGCCACACGTTACGCGGAATTAAAAGGCAGTATAATAAGTCGCGATTTAAAGGATATAGGATTAAGCTATTTGAATGTGGACGATTCAAATTTTTTGAAGGATAAGAAATTAGGAACGTTAACGTTGGAGTGTGATTCGAATGGTATTCCTGGTATAATCTCATCGTTAAGTTCAGTTGATTTTTTAAACATCTATGGGTATTTCGAAAATGAACCAGATTTGTCTTCAATAAAAAACGTTACAGGAACTATTTGGATAAACAATCGCAATAAAAACGTTCACTTGTCTTTAGAGAAAATGAAAAAGACTCTACTGAAAAGTAATTCACCAGATTTATCTGTTTATTTAGATGTAGAAATGGAATGAAAATATGAGATTGAAAACACTAGTTCTTTTCACAATTTCGCTGAATTCAATATCAGCGAGCTACGCGATGAATCCAATAATTTGGGCACAAGAAGTTTTTCGCAGATTACAATCACAGCAATCTGAGAAATTAATAGATTACCTCTATGTTTCTCAGGAGCAATTGAAAATAGCGATTTTAGACGAGATGAAGGCCAGAGGGGTTCAAGGCGAGCTTGTGAAAAGAGTAGAGCAAGAAAGTATCTCTGCTGAAGTATACAATCAATTGAGAAATGAATTCATATTAAATTTTAATGAGGAAATACAAGATCTAGGAAAGATAAATTGGTCAAAAGCGATTTTAGATAGTATTACTTACAATTATATAATTCCAAAGATAGATGGGCCCGACATGGAAGTTTTATGGCCGGCATCTAAAGATTTTGAAGTTGCGCCTCAGGCACATACTCGCGCCGATATGAAGTTGTATTTTTCCATAGGTCGTAAGCATTATGTTCTAAGCTTAACTCCATTCGATTTTCATGATCAGTGGAAGTTAATGGATCCACGAAGTTTTCATTTTACAAGATGATTTCGAAATGAAAAGATTGAAAGCATTTCAATTTTAAAAATGAAATAGAAAAAGAACAAACCAAATCAACAACTATGATCTTGCTACAAGCAATGATGGGTATGCCTTTTCTGCTCCTGGTTTTAGGTGTTGGTTTTGCATTGCTATTCGTTTTGACATTAATCCTAATCATCCTTTTTAATTACATCCAGCCCGAGATTTTCCAAAAGTATCCAATTGATATCTCATGGAAGTGGGCAGTTATTTTGCCCATTATCATAATTGGGTTTTGGATTGTTTATGAAATGACATACTCTAACGAGTTTTTAAACTAACAGAAGAAAATCACACCTAATTGAGATTGAAAATTAATGGTGAAATCAAATAAAATAATTAAGGACCAGTTCTTTGTCTTCTTTGCAGTCATGACAATGGTCCTTTCATCTTGTTCCTCAAGAGAAGAACATTTTTCTGTTGCGGACACTGTGGATATTAATTTTGAAAGTGTATTTAATCAAATGTTGAATGATACATTTTACTTTCCGAAGGTTTTTGGCGAGAAGCAATTGAGATTTGATGAGCAACGCAATGCATATTCTGCGAGTTTCATAAGAAGAGGAAAGCAATTTGGTAATCGTGTATGGGATTTAGAAACACATTTTAAGTATTATTCTTACCATGATTTTGGATTGTCTGAGTCACAACTTAAAGATTTTAATGAATTTCATGATAACCATTTTGGAGATGTAGTTAAATGGGGTGAAAAAGTAGATTGTTTGGAGGATAATATAGAATTTCGATTTGCAATACCTAGAGTTTTTACCAAGAATTTTGAAAACTGGTACTTAGTAATTAACTATGTCATTGTTAATTATAGCGAGGATTTTGTTGATTTTAAATCATATGATAATTTATACAATTTGATTAGTTTTCAGGATGACACTCATTTTCTGCGTGGGAATTTTTATTCGTACCTTAATGCAAGTTGTGATTCCATTACGCTGAATTATCCTGTTATTTTCAAATGGAACAATCAAAAACTTAGTTGGGAATTGAGAAACTCAAAGGACATGTTTGAGGCCGATATTAAGGAATTGGGATTTGAAACAATACATATGAATTAGAATATTGAAATATTGCATTGAGTTTATCACAAAGACAACAGCAAACAGTTGTAACCCTTCATATAGTGAAGGGATTTAATAACAGGAAGTAACGAAACACAAACATTATGAACGAAAGTACAAGAGAAATTCAATTAGTATTTTTAGGAGTTGCTTTAATTGTAATCAGTAATATTCTTGGAAATTCTAATCCACCATTTTCAATTCTTGCAACACCCTGGGTACTTACAATCGTAATTGCAATCATTAACTTCCCACTTTATAAAACTAGTTTTTCAAAGACAGTTATATACAATTACGGACTCTTACTTGTCAATGACATTCTCGTCCGATGCTTCGCAGGTGGTACTGATGATGCCGAAGGAAAAGCTTGGATTTCGGTTATGTTTATTCTTTCGTTTTTGATCTGCACAATTATAATGTTTGTATACGCCTCATATAAACCAACAAAAAGTAATGAGAATGTTGCTAAGAGAAAATATATGAAGACAGTGGCTTTGGCAGGAATAGTAACAGCTGTCTTATTTGTTTTATTCAGCGCATTTCTTTTCTAATTAATAAACGAAATTGAAAAAATGAAAAATACTATTCTCATTATCAGCCTATGGTTATGCGCACTTGCCGGAAATGGTTCGATATGCAATAACATTGAGAGATATTCGAATACGGAGGAAATTTCAAAGATTGAGTCGGAATATAAAAATATTAAAGGGGTAATTGGAATTGTCGTGTGTAGTTCAGAGTGTAAATTCGGCGATACAATTGTCGTTTACAACGATAAAAATCAAATTGCGCAATTCATTATTCTGAAAGAAGAATATGAGATATTGGCATTGGACTGTTTAGATGTAACAGAAGAGTTTTATAAAGTCCGATTAGAGAGTGGCGAGGTTGGTTATTTGGACGTTGCTTCGGGTAAAGTTCTTTTAAACACCTTTGAGGAACATATACTCAATTTATTTTCGATTGAATTTGAATCTAAAAATCCTCCGAGAAAACAGGCCTCAGAAAAATCTGAACCTATAAATTTCGATAAGGACTGCGTCTTCCATCCAGTAAAAATTGAAGGAGATTGGTTACAAGTGGAATGGGAACTCAACGGAAATACGAATTTTGGTTGGGTTCGCTGGAAAAAAGACGATACTATTTTGATCGAATTCTTTTATTTCGCTTAGTATTTGAAGAAATTGTAATTTTATGGAAAGCATCTTTTTTTGTTTGAACAAGAACATTCGATCGCGACTGATAAGGCAAATTCTTATCGCCATAGTTTGTAATGTTCTATTTTGTTGTTACATGCTTTTTAAATTCAACGTAAGTCGTGACGTTCCATATAATGATGTTCCTATTGCTGTCTTGTTGCTACTTTATTGGCTTTTCAAAGCATCTTGGTTGTCTTTTTCTCTTTTTATATTGAGTAATGTATTGCTAAGAATTTCAATTTTTTTGGCAAAGAGAATAGGATTAGAGTCTAATCTGAGTGTATTAATGATTTCAATGATCCGTTACACACTGGTGTATTTTGTGATTTCTTTTTTTGAAGAGGATACTGAAGTTAAAATCAGTTTCACTTTGATTTATTTGATTATTGTGGCTATAACTGAATTCTTAGAGATCTATAATTCACACTGTTCATCTGCGAATACTATGGACCACTAGAATCGAATCTCGTTTCAAAATCTAAACGATAAGTTAGTATTAAAATCTCCGATTTCTCAATAATGAAAGACACTGATATATACGAAGAAGGAAAGTTATATTACGATAAAATAAAAACGTTAAAAGAAGTCAACAAAGAGAATTGGGTTGTTTTCTATGTTGACGTAAAGACAGGCGAAAAATGGATAAACGAGTATCCTGAATCTTCGGAACATGGGGGAGGCTCGGCTATTCTTCGTAGAATTGATAGATTTCCCTGGGAATAGTGCCTTTGAGTAAGTTATTTTTATAGGTAACTAAATAATAATCGTCATGTTCATTCTTTCGTTTTTGATCTGCACAATTGTGATGTTTGAATACGTCTCAATGAAATCAAAAAATAGTAAAGAGAATACTGATAAAAGAAAACAAATGAAGACAGTGGCTTTGGCGGGAATAGTAACAGCGGTTTTATTTGTTATATTCAACGCTTATATCTTTTAATAGATAGTTAAAGTAAGCAGAAAATAAAAATGAGAATAATAGATCGTCTAGGATACAAGTACAAAACATGAATTGGTATTATGAAATATGGTTAGACGGAATTGCTAAAGCAAAAAAAAACTAATAGTGGAAAATCCAACAGGGAAAAAATGATAACTCTGTTAGTTGCATTCTCAATAGCCCAAGGTTTTAATTTGGTGTCTATTTATTTTTTAGTTGGTTCATTTGTGAAATTTAATCCGCTATTAAAAAAATTGATTTTTTTCCAGGGCAATATTTGAATACAGCTTTCTCTGGATTTTTAACTTTTTACTTACCTTTTTTATAGTTAACTATTTTTCAATATTTTACAAGAACAGATTCTTAAAACTAATGAGAAAAAGAAGGCTTCATTTCGATGGCAAGGCGTTTATTTTTTATTTCTTTTTTTCGGGTTTACTGTTCTTTGGTGTAATTCTCTTTGGAAAAGTTTTTCTAGTTTGAAAATTTTTAAAGAATTGAGATTAGAATTTCAGTTTCATTCCAGAAAAATAAAGAACAACAACGTAGTTCCAATTATGAATTAGGAAGTATGATCCCGATAGCTATCGGGAGGAATTAAGCAGCAGGAATAAAATCTCCGATTTTCCAATTACGAAGTTCCTAGGTATTTGTGCGGATTTTTCTCCGGTCCCAATCTGCCAAACCCCTTGTGAAATATGATTTTTTTCAAAAATGAAGCTCGAGAAAACTGCGCAGTTTTTTGGGAAGAAGAGAATTGATGGTGTTTGGGGTTAGTAGGGGAGAATATTTCTGTACTTTTAATATTTTAGAAATGGTAATTCTTTTTTTGTGTTGAAATTGAATGACGAAAATTTAGAAATGAATTCAAACGGAAGAAATAACTATCTGAAAATTACCGATACAGTGATAGCTTTGGTAATTCTGGTTGTAGTGATAATTGCAGGCATTCTTATCTATAAGGCCTTTACCAAAGACGATAGGTATGTCAGATTATTAGATCACCGAAATGGCATCTTGGTTTTTGAGACCATAGATGAGAGATTATATAGCATGGACGAATCTGATTCCTTGGTTAATGCTATTAAGCAGTATTCAACATTGGAAAATTCAGAGGAAATGACTTTCTACTTTGTGAATAGCACGTTAGCAAAGGAGCGTGTGGATTCGATTTTAGACGGACATTTTCCGTCAGATTTTCAAGTAGATCTTATGCTTGAGTTTAGGAGAGAAGGTTCTTCATTGAAGTTGATATCGTCGAAAATTAATCGTAACACAACACAAACTAAAAATGAATTGGTTCTATTATAAATCACCAATTAATTACCCGGTATTAATTTTTGTTGCAATTGTAGTCGCAATATTGTTAGTTGAGAGTGCAGTTAATAATCATTCGGAAGATTCAAAAAGTGAATCAATCCAAACTAACCAAGGTCCGCTCCATTTCACGGAAGCTAAATTACTTTTTGGAGGGTTTGATGGTCACAGATTAGACTTGAAACTCTTTCAACCGTCGGAAGAAAATCAAGTAGACGTCATTGGAAAAGAAGAATTATTCTCGGACTATAGCTACCTGTTCGATTCCACCGAAGTGGCCAATGTAACGGTTTATGATTACTACGGAACCGTTTTGGGTAATGTTCAAATTGATACGACAGGCGAGGCCATAAGATTAACTTGTTTGGAAGATGAAAATCGGGTGCACATTGATTTCACCAAGTTGCGTCAAATTAATTTGTAATTGGAGAATATATAGAATTTAGGCTGACATGAAAAGTGAATTGAAGTACTCTAAAATATGCGTAATTTAACCTCATCGAACATACTGCGCTGGGATGTATTAGGTAGGTTCGTAGCGCGTATAAGTAAGTTAGCGGTCAGGCTATGATGACCGTGCTAAACCAAAACAGTAGTGCAAAAAATAAACAAACGCCAAACAAATAGACAATGAAAAAACTCTTGACAATTTTGACAGTAACGTTATTTACAATGACCGCTTTTGGACAAGTTGACCCAACAGTTTGGGACAGCTTAAAAACGGTTTCGACAGACAACTATGAATTTAAATTTCCATACAAGTGGCGACAAATGCCAACTGGTGGACAAGGACCAGAACAACTTTTAGAAGCCAGCGGACTTGCACTTCCTGCTTCGTTTAACGGCTCGCCTGTTATGGTGACAATTTTTTATGTTAAGCAAGACGGTAAAAATCTTGACGACTGCAAAGACAAGTGTTTAAGCGGTTACAGAGCAAACTCCGACAGAGAATTTCCTAAAAAATTCAAAGACGGTCAAGAGAAAATAAAACTTGCTTCGGGACAGGACGCATATTTGCTAAACACTCGTTTTTACAGACAATCTAAAGGACTTAATCAAAGCCGTTTTGACTTAGTTGTTTATTCAGACAAAGCACAAAGCGGTTACATTTATACTTTATCAATTCAGTATTCTGACAACGACTATAAATTTGAAACGGACAACAAACTAGCTGACATTGCTAAAAAACTTTATTCTTATTTGACACTAAAATGAGAGTGATACACGACAACGGACAGACAGAAGCCCGAACCGCTAACAGCGGGTTTAAGAAATTGGCGGTTCAGTGGTTAAATGAAGTTTTGTGCTTCGTATCAAGTTCGATGCTGGCAGACGGTTTTGTACTCCGAAATCGCCAACTTCTTAAACCCACAAAACGTTATAGCCAATTATAGTATGACACGAGACAGTAAAAATATTCTCACATTACTTTTTTTCGTTCTGTTGACAACAGGCCTGAATGCAAAACCACGTTCTGTTTATCTTGACAAAGAACTGAAAGAAGCCTTGCTAACCGAATATGTTGAAATAGTAAATTATACAGACACAACAATTATATTTAAGACCATTGACAGCAACAAAGTTTTGACAGCAAAAATTCGGGGAGCTGTTGTTCAAGGACAAAAATTTGACAAGCACACAACAGGATATTGGCCTGTACAGGGGGACAAAGTTCTCATTGTTGTGGGACAGAATGGTTACATATCACTTTTTGCACACAAACAAGATGACAATTATAGATTTTGGTCTCCTGGATTTACTGGCAGCACTGCTATGTTTTACTTTAAAAAACCTGCAATAAAACTCCAAGGTAACAAAGGACTTGAGAACAACAAAGGAGAATATGATACTTGTTGGGACGGTTGTTTATTACCTGTTGACAATTTAAAAACATACGGACGAGAATGAGAATAACTGGCTATAACAGCACCTACCTAAAAGTGGCGGTTCAGTGGTTAATTAAAGCTTTGTGCTTAGTTGACAGTGAAGTGCTTCGAAATCGGCCTCTTCACCAAACGCCAAACCGTTGGCAGTAATTTTCAAAAAAGAACAGATATAGACATTATGAACCTTAGAACTTTAATACTTATTTTTTTTACCCTAACGCAAATCACTGAGGTATTGGGGACTGCCCAGTTTGGCGACCTCTTAATTATTTCGAAAGACACATTTGAGATCAATTCAAATCCGTTAGAGGGATACTTTGATAGAAAAGGTACGCGGACTATAAATGGCGAGGAAATGCAAGGTAGTTGCACGGCACTATGGAGAGGATATGTCGCAACTTGGAAGTTGCAAAATGACAGTTTGTTTTTAGTCAGAATACAAACAGATTATTGTGGTAAAAACCCTATTGATTTGGATGTTAAAATAGAATTTGGAACTTCAAACGTCTTTGCTAATTGGGTTAATCACACCATTATACAACCAAAAGGACAACTAATTCAATACGTCCATATGGGCTATATGTCTATTTATGAGAAAGAAATTTATTACAAATTTGAAAATGGTAAAATTAAAAATACGGAAATAAAAGAATATGTTAAGTACAATGACAAACAGATATTTCCAGCAGAAAGAAGATTGTCCGACTCCATTAAAAAATTAATACTGCAAGAAATTACAATAGATGAAAGAAATCAATTTGATGAAGAAAGCTCATGCATAGTAAATGTTACTTTCAAAAAAAATGGAAAAATAGACAAAGTTGAAATGATTTTTAATTCGGAAGCACCTGATTTAATGGAAGAAATTGTTCTGAAAAAAGCAAAAATCGCATTAGCTAATTATCCGAAATTAATGAAAGTAACTCACGAAAGATATAATCCACCAACTTTAGATTTATTCTTTAGTGGACATTGTTTGAAATCGCCAAAAGACAGAGAATATGGATGTAACGCAGAGTAAATCTACTCCCAGCATCAGTTTGGCAAAAGTGGCTGTTATGATAAGACGAACAATCTCTAAATTGATCATATTATTTTTGGTTAGTTGTAACGACTCAGAAAGAAAGCATGTTCAAGACTTTGTTGTTTTCGAAAGTGACACCTGTGACAATGGCAAAGGATTTAAGCCGACAACTTCACAAGTTCAAGCAGAGCAGGAACTTCAATCTTCCCTTGTCGACAGCTCAAAGCACAACTTAATTCACAACAATACTGCAATTATTAAAGACAGTGTAACTGCAATAAATGTAGCCGAACCAATCCTCTTCAGTATTTACGGCAAAGAAAACATAATAAATCAACGACCTTACGAAATTTACTTCAAAGACAATTATTGGTTAATTGAAGGAACACTTCCTTCGGGTATGAAGGGCGGGACGTTTTCAATAATTATTGACGGTCGAGACAGCAAGGTTATTAGAATAACTCACGGAAAATGAAAGCAAGAAGAAACATATTAATTGGACTTATGATGACCAGTTTATCTGCTTGGGGTATTTCAAGAGGCTTGGCATTTAGTTGGGTTGGGACTATCTTTTTTGGTGGCGGAACAATCTTTTTCATTATAAAATTCTTCAGATCAACCATCAGAAGAGTTGAGATTTCTGACCAAAATATCACAGGTTATAAAGATCAAAACGAAAAGAATTTTAAAGAAATTTACACAGATAACGGTATTTTCACCTTCAGCGACTTAGGCTTTTCAATAAAAACAAACGAGGGTGTACAATCGATTCAGTGGACAGAAATTATATCAATGCATGGATATAAAGAGGACCACTATGTCACTGACAATATTTGCTTAGACGTATTTTGTGACAACAACCAGAGCTTTAAGATAACAGAGGAGACACGGGGTTGGTTTAGGTTTTTAGACCATTCTAAAAAAGCACTTCCGACAATTGACAAATCTTGGGAATTAGAAATTTCTACTTCAGCTTTTGAAAAAAAAATGACAATAGTATATAACCGGCCAGACGGACAGATGTAGGATTTCTTGAATGAGCACTACAAATCGCAATGACATCTCTGAGCAACGAAGTTCCAATTACGAATTGGAATTATGCTCCCGATAGCTATCGGGATCGTAATTGAAACATCGTCTCGTCCTAAAAAAGTAAATCGTTCACTAAGCACATACTTCATGAAATATTGTTATTTGGTTCTTTCTTTTGTTTTTCTTCAATCTTGCAACTTTGTTCATATCCTAAGTATTTCGGAGCAGAGGAATACAACAGAGCAAGAGCAAGAACTGTTTCTTTCCAACGGAAAATACATATGCGATTTTAGTTTTGAGGTTGTAGATACGCTGCATAAAGATTTGTATTCAAAAAGACATATGCTCTTTCTAGACAATGAAAAGCTGTTCTCGGCTGTTCAATTGCGGATCTACGATTCAAATGGTGAATTATATACAGGATTCTCTCAGTGCACAGGGGATTTCGTTGCGAAAAAGCCGTTCGCTACTTTTCCTCCTGAAAAAAAGTCTCATCCATACATAAACACAGATTTAAAGTTCGAACACGAACTTGAACTTCTGAAAATCAGTGAAGAGGAGAAGCAACAAGTCCGAAGTCAAGCGAAAAATTACCCCAAAACCGTCGTGCTCTATTGGGCGAAATACACCGGTTATTTCTCAAAGCACATCCTGAAAAATATCACTAAACTTAAACGTGAGAACCCCAATGATTTTTGCCTTATTCTTATAAATTTAGACAGAGACCTTTAATTATGTAGTGTTGAAAATTCATTTGACTCATTTTTAAGTTGACGAAAAAATTATTACCTTCGTTCTAATTGAAAATGAAAAGACGAGCGTAATCGGAGCGTCAGGGATTAAGGGTCTTCTGAAACACTTGAAAACAAAGGGTTTTTAGTGAAGGTTCGAATCCCTCTCTCTCCGCCACCCATTAAGCCAACGATTTCATCGTTGGTTTTTTTATTTTCCAAAAACCAGCGAAGGCCCAAATAAAATCAATCCAGAAAGTATAGACAATCCAACGAAGAGAATCCAGTTTCTTTTACTATTGAATTCCCTTAACACACCAACCTCTTGAATCCATTGCTTAGCATGAAGTTCTTCTTCTTTGTTTTGACTAATGAGAAGTGTCGTTAACCACACAAGCGTATTCAATATTCCCGGAATTAAAATATCTATAAAGGTTTCGGAGATACCAAGTGTGTTCATTAAAAAAGGATAGATTGAAGTTTGCTTCAGCAACAACCATAAGATCCAAATGATTGGTGCGCCTATCATGGCCGACAAGACAGTCTGTGCATTCACCTTCGACCATAACCAACGCGCAATAAACACAGGTCCTACGCCTGCAGTAAAAAGAAAAATGGTAGCGAATAGTTCCGCAGTTGTTTTTCCAACAAGCAACCAAAGAGCGGATATTCCTATCGCGAGGACCATGGTTCCAAAGCCATACGCTTTCTCATTGTTGTCGTTCGATAACATTGGACGTATGACTCCTGCATAAATTAAGCTAGCGCCCCAGTGGTTCGCACTGAACATAGCCTGAAAGGCATTCAAAATAATAAATGCAATAAACAAACTGTTAATCCAACTCCAATCAGTTGTTGAATGATAAATCAAAGGAAAGGTGAGAAGAATTCCTTGAATGAAATACGCTATGAGAAAGGAGAAAATCATATTTCTTCTCGATTCATTTCCGTTTTTGAGTGTCAATAACAGCTGCCCTCTCATGTCCGGTAAATCCACAATGGTAGCGAACCACCAAAGCAAGGTTATAGAGAACAGAATGGTTTTGAGATTTAAATGGTCTGCCCAAGAAGCTAAATGATTTTCAGGGGGAGTGGAATAACCAGTTCCGGTTGAGAGCTGCACAACTAAATAGAAAATGGCAACAGCAAATGTCAAATACCCTAGGATTGCATCAATTCGAATTCGGTTGTACAGTGTATTGAAAAATACATTAACCGACAAAACAACCAAAGTGAAAACCGTAAATTTATGCTGGCTGCTTGTATCAGGAAAGAGGTATTCAGATAACGGCTGAATACTCACAGCGATAGCCAATGGCAGGATAAGGAATCCTAAATAAAGCCCTCTAAACCTGGCTAGCGAAACGGCGCCTTTCCCAATAAATCGATATGGAATGAGCTCACCTTCCGTTTTCAAAGGCATGCGCCCCCAAGCCGGTGCAAAAAAGATAGCCCCGAAAACAACGGCTAAAACCGATTGAAAATAAAGGACAAGTAATTCGCTGTGACTGCCAGAACTTGCGAAAAGACTGTTTACGACAAACAATCCCGAACTAGGAATAAGCGCACCGATAATTAAGAAAGAACTGATCTTTTTATCTGTTGAAAATATCTTTCGCCTCATAAAGTGAAATTACTTAAAAAAAGAAAGTAGGCAAATAATTATTTCGCTTTGTCAATAATTTCTTTAACCACACTCGGATCAAGTAAGGTAGTCGTATCGCCAATAGCATCGAATTCCCCTTCAGCAATTTTCCTTAAAATGCGACGCATAATCTTTCCACTTCTCGTTTTCGGAAGACCGCTTACAATTACGATTTTATCCGGTTTCGCAATCGCCCCAATCTGCTCACTCACTGTTTTGGTAATGGAATAAACCATCTCCTGCTCAAACCCTTGCGAAGCACCTTCCGTAGGACCTTGCATCGCATCTTGTTCACCACCTTGCTCTGCACAAATCACAAACGCATAGATTCCTTGCCCCTTAATGTCATGCGGATACCCAACTACAGCGCTTTCAATAACACCGTGCGTATGATTAATCGCGTTCTCCACTTCAGCAGTGCCTATACGGTGTCCGCTAACATTCAACACATCGTCAACCCTTCCTGCTAAACGATACATTCCTTTCTCGTCACGGTAAGCGCCGTCACCGGTGAAGTAATAATTTTTATATGTGCTGAAGTAATTCAAAATACAACGCTCGTGGTCGCCATACGTGGTGCGAATCATAGAAGGCCACGACTGTTTGAAACACAGGTTTCCGGTTAAATCGTTTTCAAGAATTTCATTCCCTTTATCATCCAACAAAACAGGAAGAACCCCCGGCATAGGCAACGTAGCAAACACCGGTTTCGATGGCGTTACTCCGGCTAAACTCGAGATCATAACACCGCCTGTTTCCGTTTGCCAAAAAGTATCGACAACCGGACAATTTCCTTTTCCAATTTTATCGTGGTACCAATTCCAAGCTTCTTCGTTAATGGGTTCGCCAACGCTTCCGAGTATGCGCAACGAAGACAAATCTTTTCCTTCTAAAAATTCATCTCCGGCCGACATTAAACTGCGAATGGCCGTTGGAGCCGTGTAGAAAATACTCACTTTGTGCTTCGCTACAATGTCCCAAAATCTTCCAGCATCGGGATAAGTTGGAATGCCTTCAAACATCAATGAAGTAGCACCGTTCAGCAAAGGTCCATAGATCAAATAACTGTGCCCTGTAACCCATCCAATATCGGCAGTACAAAAATGAATATCTCCTTTTTCGTATTGAAACACATTCAAAAAAGTATAGGCCGTCCATACCATGTAACCCGCAGTGCTGTGCACAACGCCTTTCGGTTTGCCCGTTGATCCGCTGGTGTACAAGATGAACGAAGGATCTTCCGATTGAAGCGTCGCTCCGGGCTTCATATAATTATTGGAGGAAAGAACTTTTCCTTTCAATTTCTTCCAATCGATATCTACTTCTTTTTTTTCGGTTGGAAGGTTGAGGTAGTTGAAGACCAAAACATTTTTTATTTTTCTTGTTGAATTCAATGCTTCATCCACCACCGACTTCAATGGAATAATCTTGTTTCCGCGAAGTCCCCCGTCCATGGTTATCACGAAGTCTGCTTCAGCATCGTCTACGCGATCTGCAATGCTTCGTGCGCTGAATCCGCCGAAAATAACAGAATGCACCGCCCCAATGCGCGCGCAGGCGAGCACACTGAACACCAACTCAGGCACCATGCTCATGTAAATACAAACACGATCTCCTTTTTGAACACCCATCGTGCGAAGCATTTCAGCAGCGATACAAACTTCTTTATGAAGTTCAGTATACGTGAATGAACGCACCTGAACCGAACGTTCATTCGGTTCCCAAATGAGTGCAGTTTCATTTCCTTTTTCAGCCAAATGTCTGTCGAGTAAATTTTCAGTAATGTTCAATTCACCTCCGTCGAACCATCGGGTTTTTGCATCGGCGAAGGTTCCCGATAGAACAGTGTCCCATTTCTTTTTCCAAGAAAAAGATTCAGCTATTTCACCCCAGAATTTATTAGGATTAGCAATGCTTTCCGCGTACACCGATTTATATTCTTCAAACGATTCAATTCGTTTCATAGTCGTCTATTTTGAAGTTCCAAGTTACATCATTGCTTTTAACTTAACTTTGATTCATGAAGGCTCTTGCAAGAATTTTTCTCATCTTTTTATTGCAAAGTATTTGTGTGGGAGTTTTCGCCCAACCCAACCTTCCAACCGTTACCCTTTCGCCCGTTTATTCCGTGCAACTTTCATCGGAAATATCTGAAACATCGGGACTCGTTTTTTTTCAACAGGGATTGCTAACACACAACGATAATTCAGATGAGAATTTATATGTGATCGACACCTTGAATGGTGCAATTCTTCAAACCTTTGCACTACTTGGAACTTCCAATTTCGATTGGGAAGAAATCGCCCAAGACAGCTTGTATTTGTATGTCGGAGATTTCGGAAACAACGCTGGAAACAGAACAGATTTGCATATTCTTCGAATTGAAAAATCTTCTCTTCTTGAAGGCACGCCTGCAATAGACACCATTGCCTTCGCTTACGAAGATCAAATAGACTTCACGCCTTCCAACCAAAATACGGCCTTCGATTGCGAGGCCTTCATAGCCGGAACCGACAGCCTATTTCTTTTCACAAAGAATTGGGACAATCAAACCACTGTTTGTTACAGTTTACCTAAAATCCCAGGGAATTATTTGGCACATCGAAAAGACTCTTCAGATGTAAATGGATTAATAACCGGAGCGACATTTATTCCTTCAAAAAAGTTAGTCATTCTCTCTGGTTACTCTTCTTTGCTTCAGCCATTCATGTATTTGCTTTTCGATTTTGAAGGAACAGATTTCTTCTCTTCCTTCCAACAAAAAATAAATTTGTCTTTGAATTTTCACCAGGTGGAAGGCGTATCAACCACCAACGGAATAGACGTGTATCTAACCAATGAATACTTTAGCCAAAGCTTTATTACGAATCAGCAGAAGTTGCACAAGTTCGATTTGACTCCTGTTCTCGGAGAATACCTTTCGGGAAACAACATTGATTCCGAGTCTTCGGAAATTCGCATCTATCCCAATCCGGCGAAAGACACCGTTCACATTCAATCTCCGAACAAGTCCTTGTGTCTGGAAATGAGGAATGGCGAGGGAAAGCTGGTTTTGAAGACTCGGATTCGAAGCCATTCAGACCTCGATGTTTCCGACTTGCCGAATGGCAGGTATTTCATTTCCATAAAGGATTATCCACGGGTTTTTTCCTTGATAATCAGCCGATAAATGCTCGTGAACGGGTGGCTGTTAGTAAGTCAATTCAACTTAATGTGGGCTTCATATTCACCTTTGTAACTTCCTTTTACCAAAACAACACTCTTATGGAATCGAACGAATACCTATTTTTAAAAGCACGCATTAAGGCGGTAAACCCTACCTGGTCTGAAGCAGATGTAGAAAACGAAGTGAAGCGCCAAGTAAGCGGCGCGGGCCAATTGGAAGACGCTGACGATGGCTGTCTTTACTGCGGATCTTAAGCTTCTTTATTCAAAAAAGATTGAGCAAGGGCCATGTGCCCTTGTTTTTTTTGCTCGTCCATTTTGTTTAGCAAAGCAACCATCATACTCAACCGATAGTTCCGCGAAAGAAAGGGGGTGTTTCGTTCAATGAAATTCCAAAAAAGAGCATCCCAGATTTTCTCCCACGGCTCGCCCTTTTTGTAATTGCTCATTTTATAAATGTAATTTGAACCACTCATATATGGCTTCGTGCTCATGAGTCCGCCGTCAGCGAATTGCGACATTCCATAAACATTCGGAACCATTACCCAGTCGTATGCATCTATGTAAAAAGTCATGAACCACTCGTACACTTCATGCGGATGAACTTCGCTCAACAGCATGAAATTCCCCAAGATCATCAAACGCTCTATGTGATGTGAATAGGCATTCTTAAGAAGCCCTTCCAAACAATCGTCAATCGGACGAATACCGGTCGTCGCATCCCAAAATCCGTTCGGTAATTTTCGATCGTGTTGAAAGAAATTCGAAGTGCGCTCTTCCACACCCTTCAACACATACACCGCACGAATAAACTCGCGCCATCCCAAGATCTGCCGCACGAATCCTTCCACATTATTCATTTCAGCATGGGAGTCCAAAGCCGCTTGAACGCACTCTTGCGGAGTGAGCAAGCCTATGTTTAAATACGGAGAAATGACCGAGTGAAACAGCCACGATTCTTGCGGCACAATGGCATCTTGATACGTTCCGTATTCATTTATTTTATGTTGAATGAAATACTGCAAAGCGGCTTTTGCTTCGTCTCTTGTAACGGCGTAAATGAAGTTCTCGGAAGTGCCCACATGCTTTGCGAAATGCGCTTCTACGTAAGCCGTTGCTTCAACCACAAATTCATTTCGTGTTGAAGAATACGGAGCAGGAAATTCCATGCCCTTTGGAGCTTTCGCGCGGTTCTCGGTATCAAAGGTCCACTTTCCGCCAACAGGCTCTCCAGAAGGCTCTAACAGCACCTGACGCTTCTTTCTTTCGTGAATGTAAAAGTCATTCAAGAAGAATTTTTTCTTGTTGAAGTACGCCTTCAATTCTTCTTCTGTGTTGTAAAAATTCGGAGAATCGAATCGCTTGGTCGCAAGACTTAATCGTTGCGCCCACTTGTTTATTTTTTTTTCTAGGTTGAAATCAACCGTGTCGATCCACAACAATTCCTTCGCTCCCAAAGACTTCAATTCATTTTCAATTTGAAGGGAAGAAGCTTCGTCGTGTGACAGGTAATTCCAGTTGGAAGAAGTTCTGGATTGCTCTTCCAGAAAGGCTTTCATGCTTGCGCGATGCAAGATTATTTTTTTCTTATGGAAGGGGTATTGGGAAAAGAACAAGGGTTCTTCAATAAGCAAAAGACAATCGCACGAACGGAAGAGTTCGTGCTCTTCGAACAGTTGGTGCGGAAATACCAAGCCGATCTTCATTTCCTTTTGGAAATTTTATTGTTGGAAACGCTTCGCTGGCGGGTGCATTTAAAGCGACTGTCGTCGTTCAGCGATTCCGTGCGCAGCATCACATGCTTCGTGGCTCTTCCTTGCACGCGGGCACGCCACATGCGGAAGGAAGTGGCCTTCATTTCTTTGCGCATAAGCGCAATAACTTCTGCTTCGCTAACGCCGAACTGCGCGGTAATAGCGTCGAATGGCGTGCGGTCTTCCCACGCCATTTCAATGATTCGATCAATGTCTGTTTCAGATAACATGACTTAGAAACAAGCCACGCGTTCGTTTGTTTTTACAAACTGCTTAAAATGCTAACTAACTCGGAACGAACGCGAATTAAACGCGCTTGAATAGCTGCGCCATCGGTCTCGCTTACTTTCTGACGAAGCGCGTTCTTGGCGCCTTCCAGCGTGAATCCTTGCACACGCACCAACTCGTGAATCTTCTTGAACAACTCAATGTCTTTCTTCGAATACATGCGATTGCCCTTGCTGTTCTTGCGCGGTTGCAATTGCGGAAATTCTTTTTCCCAAAAACGTAAAAGAGAAGCGTTCACATCAAACATTTCAGCAACTTCAGAGATGCTGTAATATATTTTTTCTATTTCGAAGGTCTTAGACATAATTAGTCGAAACTTTGGTTGGCGTTGGCAGCACGCTGCAATACCTCTTCGTATTGCTCCGGCGTAATATCGTTGTAAAAATAAAACGCAGGATCTACCTTTTCACCATTTCTAATAACTTCATAATGGAGGTGAGGACCGGTAGACGACCCCGTATTCCCCACAAGCCCTATCAATTGGCCTCTTCTAACTTTTTGCCCTTGACCGATAATAATTTTGCTCATGTGTCCATATCGAGTCTGAAACCCGTATCCATGCTCAATTACAACGCTATTTCCATAACCCGTTAATGCACTTTCTGTTTTTTCAACAATTCCGTCTCCGGTGGCATAAATTTCGGTGCCGATATCAGCTGCGAAATCTAAACCGGCGTGAAGTTTTGCAACTTTATATATCGGGTGTATGCGATATCCAAATCCCGATGAAATGCGCTCCAAGTCTTTGTTCGAAACAGGCTGAATAGCGGGTATACTCTGAAGCATAGCGTCCTGTCCGCGAGCCAATGAATAAATCTCTTCGTAAGACTTGCTCTGACTCACAAACATTTCTTGCAGCTTCCTGATACGGAACATCGTTTCTTGAACATCATTGTCAGATGCGAAATCATTATTCGTTTTCGAAGATAATCCTGAGAATTTGCGCACATACGGCTCCGCGCCGAAGATGGATCTGTAAACCATTTCATCTCTGCGCTCTAAGTCAGTTGCAAATAATTCAAGCGTATCTATTTTAGTATTGAACGTTTCAATTTGCGTTTCGAGGTATTTTATTTTTTTCTCGAGCTGATTGGTTTCAGGGTCTTTGAAGAACGATGCGTAAAGCACAATTCCTATTCCGCCTAAAACTACACCGGCCAAAACATAGCGCGTGACAATCCATGCGTAGTCGCGAATGGTATACGTAATTGCCTCGTAATTGAGGGTATTCGGATTGAAAAAGTATTTGTACTTGAATTTCTTCATGCTTTGCGAATTTACGTCACTTTTTTTAATCGCTTCTTCCCTTGTGAGATGTAAATTTGCGCGCATGATGACAGCTCAAGAGATTCGCCAAACTTTTTTAGACTTTTTCAAATCGAAAGGTCACCACATTGTTTCGTCGGCACCCATTGTGGTGAAGGGCGATCCTACGCTTATGTTCACCAACGCAGGAATGAATCAGTTCAAAGATTTATTTCTTGGACACGGAACAATAGAGCACAAGCGAATTGCGAACTCTCAGAAGTGTCTTCGTGTTAGCGGAAAGCACAACGACTTGGAAGAGGTTGGAGTAGATACCTACCACCACACCATGTTCGAAATGTTAGGCAACTGGTCGTTCGGAGATTACTTCAAGGAAGAGGCTATCACGTGGGCATGGGAATTATTGACTGAAGTATACAAACTTCCAAAAGACAGATTGTACGTAACAGTTTTCGAAGGCGATGAAAAAGAAGGGTTGGAATTCGATCAAGAGGCTTTCGACATCTGGAAACGCTGCATTGCGGAAGACAGAATTTTAAAAGGAAATAAAAAAGACAATTTTTGGGAAATGGGCGAAACGGGTCCATGCGGTCCGTGTAGCGAAATTCACATTGACATTCGCTCTGACGAAGATCGTGCGAAAGTCGATGGAAAAATATTGGTGAACGATAGCCATCCGCAGGTGATTGAAATTTGGAACAACGTGTTCATGCAATTCAATCGCAAATCGAGCGGAGAACTAGAACCCCTTCCAAACAAACACGTAGATACTGGAATGGGCTTCGAGCGTTTGTGCGTTGCCCTTCAAGGCAAACAATCGAACTACGACACCGATGTGTTCTCGCCTTTGATTGAGCGTATTTCGAAAATATCTGGTGTTGCTTATACGCGCACCGATTCGAAACAAGACATTGCTATTCGTGTGATTGCAGACCACGTGCGCGCTGTTTCTTTTTCTATTGCAGACGGACAACTTCCTGCAAGCGGTGGAGCGGGATATGTGATTCGAAGAATCTTACGCAGAGCCATTCGTTATGGATATAGTTTCTTGAATAGAAAAGATCCTTTCATTTTTGAATTGGTAGATGTTCTTGCAGCAGAGATGGGCGGTTTCTTCCCTGAAATTATTTCAAACAAAGATTTAGTGAAGCGTGTGATTCGCGAGGAAGAAGAAAGCTTCTTGCGCACACTCGACAAAGGCATTCAACTGTTAGACGATCACCTGAGCAAAGGTGCGGAAGTGTTAGATGGAAAAACAGTTTTTGAATTGTACGATACTTTCGGATTTCCCTTCGATTTAACCTCGTTGATTGCTTCTGAAAAAGTCGTGGGCGTGGATGCTGCAGGATTCGAAGAAGAACTCGCCAAGCAAAAAGAGCGCAGTCGCAGCGCTACTAAATTAGAGACCGACGACTGGGTTGAATTGCAAGCAGGAGATCCAACATTTGTTGGATACGATTCGTTGGAATGCGAAACGAAAATTCTGAAATACAGAAAGATTAAAGCAAAAGGAAAAGAGAGTTTTCAATTGGTGTTGAGCAACACGCCTTTCTATGCGGAAGGCGGCGGACAAGTGGGAGACACCGGTGTTTTGAAAACCATTAACGAGAGTATTGCTGTTATAGACACGAAGAAAGAAAACAACTTGAGTGTTCATTTTGTAGAGCAACTTCCGGAAAATGTGAATGCAACTTTTACTGCGGTTGTAGATCGCACGAAGCGCGAAAGCTCACAACGCAATCACAGCGTAACGCACTTGCTACACGAGGCATTGCGTGAAGTGTTGGGAACACACGTAGAGCAAAAAGGATCGTTGGTGAATGCAGATTATTTGCGTTTCGACTTTTCGCATTTCGCGAAAATGACAGATGAAGAATTGAAGCAAGTGGAGCAATTGGTGAACAGCCGCATTCGCGCAGCTTTCCCACTGAATGAAAATAGAAACGCAACCATGGACGAGGCGAAAGCACAAGGTGCCATGATGTTGTTTGGTGAAAAATATGGATCAACGGTTCGTGTGATTCAATTCGGAAACAGTGTTGAATTATGTGGAGGAACGCACGTTCAAAAGACCAGCGACATTCGTTCATTCCAGATAACATCGGAAGCTGCAGTTGCTGCGGGTATTCGAAGAATTGAAGCCATTACAGCCGATGCGGTAGATGCATTGTTGGAAGAAGAGCGCAACGAATTGGAAGCAGTTCGTTCGTTGGTGAAGAACAAAAACGCAAGCAAAGCAGTAGAAGATTTGTTAAGCAAATTTTCTTTGTTGGAAAAAGAATTGGACGCTCTGAAGCACGAGAAAGCCATGCAAATGAAAGGCGTGTTGAAAGAGAAGTTCGAAGAGAAAAATGGAATGAATATCTTGATTGATCAAGTAGATTTAGACGCGAATGCGATCAAGGATATTTGTTTCCAATTGAAATCGGAAATTCCAAATGCATTTATTTTATTGGCGAATGTGCAAGGCGGAAAGCCAACCATATCATTAGCATTAAGCGATTCGTTGGTGAACGATAAGAAATGGAATGCTGGTCAGCTGGTTCGTGAATGGGCGAAGGCCATTAAAGGCGGCGGCGGCGGACAACCGTTCTTCGCAACGGCCGGAGGAAGCGATGAATCTGGATTGCCAGCAGTTATGCAAATGGCAAACGACTTTGTATTAAATTCGCACTAATTACTAATAACTAGAAAAATGAAAAAACTATCAATTCTTTTCGCTGCATTTGCAGTTGTCTTTTTAGCTTCATGTGGAAAATATGAAGACGGTCCTGGATTTTCACTTCGTTCTAAGACTTCACGTTTAGTTGGTTCATGGACAGTGACAGAGGCATTTCAAGGTTCTACAAATATCACAACTAGCCTTACAAACGGAGGAACTGTTGACCTTATATTCGATAAGGATGGTGCATACACGTATTCTTACGATTTTGTAATCTTAGGATTTCCAACAAACGGATCTATTAGCGGTACATGGGCTTTCTCAAGTGACAAATCGTCTTTAGAAGTTACCGATGGAAGTGGCCAAATGGATTCTTCTAAAATCTTACGTTTAACGAACAAAGAATTGTGGTTAGAGCAGTCAGATTCTAACGGAGGAACTTACGAAGTACACTACTCGGCGAAATAATATTTCAATTAATATTTTGAAAGGGTCTCTTCGGAGACCCTTTTTTATTTCTGCTTTTTCACAAACGCGGCTCTCGATAGCGGAGCATAAGATTCTTTTTCTCCGAGCTGCACCTGTTTGTCCCCATCTATAATGCGATGCGAATAGTGCGCAAGCTGCCCTGTTTCAACACATATCGCATGAACTTTCGTTACATATTCTGCAATGGCCAATAAATGCGGCATAGGCCCGAATGGCTTGCCTGTGTAATCCATATCCAATCCGGCGACAATAACTCGAACACCCATATTCGCCAATTGATTGCACACTTCCGGAAGTCCATCGTCGAAGAATTGTGCTTCGTCAATTCCAATCACTTCTGCTGTCGAAGCAAGCAATAATATTTGAGAGGAATGTTCAACAGGAGTAGAGCGAATAGTTGTTCCTACATGACTCACCACTTCTTCTTCACTGTAGCGAATATCGAATTTCGGTTTGAAAATTTCAACGTTCATCTTCGCAAATTCCGCACGCTTTAAACGTCGAATCAATTCTTCGGTTTTTCCAGAAAACATAGATCCGCATACGACTTCAATCCAGCCGGCGCTTCTTCCTCTATTTACGGTGTTTTCTAAAAACATGGGATTCAAAGATAAGGATTCTTCGAAAGGTGTGTTACAAGATCTTGCAGAAGGTCTACGAAGTTCTATGAAGGTCTTTCAGAAGGTGCTACGCAAGGTCAGATGAAGGTCGCTACGCGAAGCGTCCTTGCAAAGCACCTTTCGAAGAACCTTGTGATACACCTTTCGAAGAACCTTGTAACACACCTTCCACAGGACCTTGTGCAACATCTAACGCTCACGTACCAATTTCTGATCTTGACTTTTTTCTAGAGAGCGTTAAGGCATATTGAATCATAAACCCTCTCGGAGCCTCTGGCTTCGCAGGACGAATGGTTACAAATGCATTCGTAAGATTGGTAATTTGAAGGGTAAAGCGATGTCCGTTTTTCATGTATCCTCCGCGGATGTCTAGTATGGTTGAAGGCCCGCCATTTTCTTTTCTGTATTGAGCCAATCCAGGGACGAACACAACGAACACAGAGTCAACTTTCTCCATATAGCTGTAGGCCCGCACTCCCGCACCAATGGTGAATCCTTCGGGCGATTCTGCGTCTATGTTGAACTTGCCCATGTGGCGGTAACGGTATTTCAAGATAGGCGTTTCTGGCCCGCGTTCGTCGGCAGCAAAAGATTGAATGGCGTATTTCGTATAGGGCATAAGCGATTTCAATTCAGGTGCAATGTCCAAGTCAACCGGAGAGATATAGGTGTAACCTCCGCCGAGATTGACCTTCCAATCTCCAATGTAACTGTCGCCATTGAGTGAAAGTTCAATACCTCCAATTTGCGCTTCGGTAATGTTAATGCTCTTGAATCCGTATCCTATAAGCGGATCGTTTTCAGTGCCCCATAGACCAAAAGAAAACTCAAGTAAATTTTTGTATCGTGTTAAGAAAAGAGCAGCATCTGCAGATGCGCTCCACTCACCAATTTTTATTTTTTGCTTCACGCCAATTTCCGCACCCCATCCCTGTTCTGGCAGAAGATTTGGGTTTGGATAAACGCGAATAATATCAAGGTTGGTATTCACGAATCGCTCGGCCGGAGAAGGGAAACGAAATCCTTGTCCGAACGAAGCGCGAAGAAATGTGTTTTTACCCGCTTCGTAGTTTATGCCTGCTCTTCCCACTGGAAGCGAACGCACAACCATGGCATCCAAACGAAACAACTCCATGCGTGCCCCTGCGCTAAACTGAAATTTCTTCCACGGCTGATCGAACTGAACATACGTGCCCGCGAAATTCCCGTCGTGTCTTCCACCAAAACTTCCATCGTCGAAGAAGAATTGCGAAGCACTCAATCCAGCAACCAAGGTTCCTTTCGATTGGGTATTGTGTTGAAATTGGTAATCGGCGCTTATCAAGTTCGTAGCCGGATACCAGTCTTTTCCGCCTACTTGAAGGGTGTAATAATATCTACCGCGAAGCGTGTGTTTGTTTGCTTTTTTATCGAAGGCCGTGAACCACGGATCTATGTTGGCCCACAGGTCGTTCAACTTAAGCAAAGTGGTTTCGCTGTAGGGTAAATAAGAGTCGGCACCGGTTCCTTTCCACATAAAAAAGAATCCTTGTTTTTGATGCATGACATTTCCATCTATACCCGCGCTTCTTCTTCCGTTCTTCCAAATTTTTCGTGTACGGAAGGAGATACGTTCGCGGTCTTCGTATTCGCCGTTCAACCAGCCCACACTGCGCAATACATTTCCACCTACAACCAAATCAATTCCATTCTTCAAACGCTCTTTGTGACGGAATTGCAATCCACTTTGATAAGGAATGCGATTGCCCGTCCACCAAGCCATAGATGCATCGCGCGGTTTGTCGTAGGTGGTTCCGAAGGTTGAAACAAATGTTTCCGGTTCTTTTCCGGGATAGGCAGTGCGCACATGAATCACTCCGTTCAATGCAGCACTTCCGTATTGCACAGACGACGCGCCTTTCACCACTTCAATTTGTTCGGCCAATTCGAGCGGAACATAATTCCATTTAATGTCGTTGCGATCTGCTGTTATGAGTGGCTGATTGTCTACGATAAGCAACACGCGCGTCCCTGCACCGAAGGCATACCCACTTCCCCCGCGAATACTCGCTTGTCCATCAATAATGGTCAATCCTGGCAAACGTTCAACCGCCTTCGCTAAATCCGGAGTAATACGCTGAATGAGTTCGGTAGATTTAATGACATCTATGCTTAGGGTTTGCAATTCGAGCGCTTGTAAGTAGCGTGATGAACCAATAACAACCGTTCCTGTGGAAGAGCTTTGTGCTTTCAAAAAGATGCTCAAACCCGCTTCATACATTGCATTTGTAATGGCCAATGTGCTGTCTGCATGACCAATGTGACGAATGGTAATTGAATCGAGAATATCGGCTTTATTCAATTTAGTAGTCCCTGAAAGATCTGTAACGCCAATGGTAACTTTCTTCGAGAACACCATTGCACCGGGCAAGGGCTCACGAGAGGTTTCGTCGAAAATGCGAATTTTTAATGTCTGCGCTGAAAGCGAAGTCGCAAGAATTGTTAAGAGAAGGATAAGGCGGAAGCGCATTTTTCAAATATAGGAAGATTCTTCGAAGGCGCGTTACAAGGTTCTACGAAAGGTCCTGAGGAAGGTCGCTACGCGAAGCGTCCTTGCAACGCACCTTCGTAGACCTTCTGAAAGACCTTGTAAAACACCTTCGTAGACCTTCTGAAAGACCTTGTAAAACACCTTCGTAGACCTTCTGAAAGACCTTGTAAAACACCTTCGTAGACCTTTCGAAGAACCTTGTAAAACACCTTCGTAGACCTTTCGAAGAACCTTGTAAAACACCTTCGTTAGATCTTTGAGTTATTACTCAAAAACGAAATACAGATTTCATTAAACTCCACCGGCTTCTCAATATTCACCACATGACCGCTGTTGGGAACAACGATGAGTTCAGAGGAAGAGAATCGCAAAGCGAGTTTTTTTATGGAAGGAAGAAACATATGGTCTTCTGCGCCCATGACGTAGAGCGTCTTTGCGGTGGTTTCTTTTTTTCGGAAGGAAGAAAGGAGCGGATTCACTTGAGTAACTAATCCGAACCACTTTTTGAATTCGGTTTGCTCGAGTTTTTTCGCTTCTTGAATGAATAAGTTTCGCGCTTCCGAATTGCTTTTTTTCGGCATAATAATGAAGGCGAAAAGTCTGTAAAGGATGAGATAAGGAATTAGCGACTTGAAAGTGTCGCCAAATCGCATGAGAAACTGTCCGCGAACATTCAACTTCATGGTAGCTCCGGCCAGTATCATTGATTTCACGAGTGTTGTTGCGCGTTCGCTAATGTCACGAATGACAATGGTTCCCATGGAAATTCCAACGAAGTGGGTGCATTTGATTTTCAAATGTTCAAGCACTTCAATGACTTCGTTGCCTATTTCTTCGAAGTTATATTTTTCTTTTTTAAGCGGACGAACATTTTTCGATTGTCCGTGACCGCGTAGATCGATGAGTAAAACGTTGAAGTGTTTTTGAAATGCGCGAATCTGTTTGAACCAGATGGCACTGCTACCGCCGGCTCCGTGAATGAAGGTTACCCATTCATTCGAGCTGTCGTGATTGAAAATAGAGTAATGAAGAATTTGTTCGTTGGAAGAATTTATCACGCTCCTAAAGATTGTGCTGCTTCTTTTCCAACCAATTCCACTGCTGTGCGAACCATTCCAGCTACATCGTAACCGCATTCTGCATAGAGCTGATCTTGTGTTCCGTGTTCTATGTATTGATCAGGAATTCCCAGACGCTTCACTTGAGAGGTGTAACCGTTATCGGCCATGAATTCAATTACTGCACTGCCCATTCCACCTTGAACACATCCGTCTTCTACGGTAATCACATGTTTGAATTTTCCGAAGACTTCATGAAGCATTAATTCATCAATTGGTTTCGCGAAACGCATGTCGTAATGTGCTGCTGAAATGCCTTGATCTGCTAATGCTTCGCATGCCTTCACAGCATAATTTCCAATTGGACCTATCGTTAAAATAGCAACGTCGTCTCCTGATTTTATCTTCCTTCCAGTACCTACTTTAATTTCTTTCATAGGTGTTTTCCAGTCGGTTAGAACACCGTTACCTCTCGGATAACGAATGCTAAACGGACCTTGGTCTGGAAGCTGTCCGGTGAACATCAAATCGCGCAATTCACTTTCGTTCATTGGGCTTGAAACGACCATGTTTGGAATGCAGCGCATGTAAGCAAGGTCATAGGCTCCGTGGTGTGTAGGGCCATCGGCACCAACCAATCCACCGCGATCTAAACAGAAAACTACATTTAATTTTTGAATGGCAACGTCATGAATGACTTGGTCATAGGCGCGTTGCATGAAGCTTGAATAAATATTACAGAAAGGAACAAGTCCTTGCGTAGCCATTCCCGCAGAAAAAGTAACCGCGTGCTGCTCTGCAATTCCTACGTCGAAGGCACGCTTCGGCATAGCCTCCATCATCAGTTTCAATGAACAACCACTTGGCATGGCAGGAGTAACCCCTACTATCTTTTCGTTCTTCTCTGCTAATTCAATAATGGTATGTCCGAATACATCTTGGTACAACGGCGGTTGTGGATTTTTCGGAACCACTTTTACAATTTCTCCGGTCTCTTTGTTGAAGAGTCCAGGTGCGTGCCACTTCGTTGGAGAGCCCGCCTCTGCTGGAGCGTAGCCTTTTCCTTTCTTCGTAACACAGTGCAAAATTTTTGGACCAGGAATGTCTTTCAAATCGCGCATCACCTTCACCATATAGTCCACATCGTGCCCGTCAATTGGACCGAAGTATCTCCACTTCAACGATTCGAAATAATTACTTTCTTTGATTAACGTGCCTTTCAGTGCTTCAGAAATTTTGTGTGCAATGTGTTGCGCGTTCGGTCCGAATTTCGAAACCTTTCCCAACAACTGCCACACATCGTCTTTCACTTTATTGTACGTGTGTGAAGTAGTGATGTCTGTTAAGTATTCTTTCAACGCACCCACATTCGGGTCAATGCTCATGCAATTGTCGTTCAACACAACAAGCACGTTGCAATCCGCTGTAGAACCGTGGTTCAGACCTTCGAAGGCGAGACCTGCAGTCATGGCTCCATCGCCAATAACGGCAATAACTTGGCGGTCTTTTTCTTCTTTCACTTTGCTAGCAACTGCCATTCCAATGGCTGCAGAGATTGAAGTGGAACTGTGTCCAACTCCAAACGTATCGTATTCGCTTTCGCTTCTTTTCGGGAAACCCGAAAGACCTTTGTAAATTCTATTTGTGTGGAAATTGTCTCTTCTTCCCGTTAAGATTTTATGTCCGTATGCCTGGTGCCCAACGTCCCAAATCAATTGATCGTAGGGTGTTTCGAAAACGTAATGAAGAGCAACGGTCATTTCAACCACACCTAAACTTGCTCCGAAGTGTCCGCCTTTTTCAGAAACAATGTCAACAATGTACTGACGAAGTTCTGTACACAATTGTTTGAGTTGCTCGTCTTTTAAGCCATTGCGAAGGGCAATGGGATTATCGAATTGAGCGAGTAGAGGGCCTGGAGTGAATGTCGACATATTAAACAAAGTTAACAACTACAAGCCAAGTTTGTTCAAGGAAACTTACTCGAAAATAAGTTTTCGGTGTGTTACCGAGTTTCCACTTTGAATTTGAACAATGTAGAAACCAGCAGCATGTTTCGGAATTGAAAATGTATGTGTTCCCACACTTAGATTTCCGTTGTAAATCTGGTCAACGATTTCCCCTGCACTGTTAAACAAGACAACGCTGGTTTTCTTGTGAGCAGCGCTTCCAAGAACGAGCGTTGCTGCATCGCTTGTTGGATTTGGATAAAGCGAAACTTCTAGAGGAGACTCTGTCATTTCAATATAATTTCCAAGCGTGTCTACAACTGTGATATTGATATCGTCAAGGTATAGATTATTTCCACCGTAACTTATGAATTCATATTTCAATTGGAAGTGATCGGTCATGTAATTTTGCGCGGTTAGCGTAAGCGTTTCACCGCTCCATTGAGCTGTTGAACTCGGAGTGAAGGCAAGGTTAGTCGCTGTTCCGGTTGGTAAGTTGGTTGTTCCTTTGCGAATTCTAGCAAGGGTCCATGAAGTTCCGCAATCTCCTGATGCACTAACGCGAAGGCGATCATCGGTTACCGAAACTCTACTTGCGTAAGCCCATTTGTAGCTCACGAAAATGGTATCCATAGCGCTCATGTCGAAGGTGTTCGAAATGAATTCGTCTACGTGTCCAGATTCGCTGGTGAAATTAGCAAGTTTCAATCCTTTAGCGCCGCTGTAATTGGTATTAACCACTTGCCATGTTTCGTCCAAATCTGGGTTGTTCACGAACCAGTTGTTGCCAGGCCAAGTCCCTTCAAATCCTTCCATCAATGGTGTGTTCATTCCTGCACCACCCAAAACAGTAATAACGTTTGAATACGTTTTTGAAAGTTGATCAGCTCCGTTGCTAACCGTAAGTGTAACAGTGAAAGTTCCAGGTGTGTTGTAGGTGTGTATTGGATTTTGATGAACAGCGGGATCGCTGCCCACAAGTGTTACACCGTCTCCGAAATTCCAATTCCAAGATGTTATTCCGTGGTATGAGATGTCGGTGAAAGACACGCTGTCTCCATCGCATAAAATATTTTTATCGAATTCGAAATCGGCAACACAAAGTGCAGGATTTGTTACCCCTGTAGCCAATAAATTTGAAGCTGTAATTAGACTACTGCGTTGAGCAACGCTACTCGTAATCGCAGCACGCATGCGTGTGCGCTGCCCTTGGGTAAACATGCGTGAACAGTAAGAATACTCCATGTAATTCTGAACGTTGTCCACGGTATTTCCGCATGAACTTCCGGTCAGTGAACAACTGGTCCAACCGATTGTGTTTGGCGTATCCGTTACATTATCATCTTGATTGCAATTCGTAGAAACTCCAGGAGAGTTACCAGGACCCCATGTGTGGTATAAGTTCAACCAATGTCCCACTTCATGCGTGAGGGTTCGACTGCGTTGGGAAGTGCTTGTTCCGATAGCTCCCACATAGTCAGAGCGCACCACTATACCATCTGTACCAGCTCCCCAAAATCCAGCAACGTCACCTGGTAAATTGGTATAACCAGCAGCCCCAGCAGCATCTAGGCAAATCCAAATATTTAAATATTTATTTCGCGGCCAAATAATGAGATCCTTCATGTCTTGTCCACCATCAGAGGTAAGAGGTGAAACAATTCTGTTTATTCCTCGTGTGCAATTGCCATTAGGGTCTTTGGTTGCCAACACGAATTCAATACCTATATCGGCAGTTATGTTTTCAAATGCGGTTACAACTAAGCTAATATCGGAGTTCAACATAGCGTAATCGCGATTTAAAATCGAAAGACCGTTTAAAATCTGATCGTCAGAGATGTTTTCTGTTCCATTGTTATGAATGACATGAAATACAACAGGAATGGTATAAATGGTTTGTGACCCTCGCTCGGGCGCATTATCAACGAAATTTTCGGTGTAAGTTTCAAGGGCTTCTCCTGCACGACGGGCGATTCCTTCGGCTTCAGGATACATGCCGAACATGCGCACGCGATTTTCACGCTCGCCACAATACAAGTGCTCTTCCTGAGCAAATATTCCTGTGCTTGCAATTCCAAGAGCAACCACTAAAAGAGATTTCAAAATTTTCATGGGTAACAAAAATAAACGAATGTTGGCTTGAACAATTTTGTTTTCGGAGTATTTTCTTTTCATTGTTTTATACCTAGCTTTCGATGTAACTTTGTAGGTCTTAGAAAGAACATGAAAAATATTCGAAATTTTTGCATCATTGCGCACATTGATCACGGGAAATCGACCCTTGCAGACAGAATGTTGCAAATTACCAAGACCATTGAAGATCGTAAGATGGTAGCGCAAGCGCTAGACGACATGGATCTTGAGCGTGAGAAAGGAATTACCATCAAGGCGCACGCGATTCAAATGTTGCACAAAATTGGCAACGAACAATTCGTGTTGAATTTGATCGACACTCCCGGTCACGTAGACTTTTCTTATGAAGTTTCTCGCGCCATTGCTTCTTGCGAAGGCGCCATTCTTATTGTAGACGCTTCTCAAGGAATTCAAGCGCAAACGATTTCAAACTTGTACTTAGCATTGGAAAATGATTTGACAATCATTCCAATTTTGAATAAAATAGATCTTCCGAACGCCGACCCTGAGTTGGTGAAAGATCAGATTGTAGATTTAATCGGTTGCGAACGTGATGAAATTTTAGCCGCAAGCGGAAAAACAGGTGAGGGCGTTCTTGAAATTTTAGATGCTATTTGCGCGCGCATTCCAGGTCCGGTTGGAACCGTTGACGCACCATTGCAGGCAATGGTTTTCGACTCAGTGTTCAATTCATTCCGTGGAATTATCGCTTACTTCCGAATTAAGAACGGTGTTCTTCGTAAAGGAGACAAAGTGAAATTCATGAGCACAGGAAAAGAGTACTATGCAGATGAAGTAGGTGTTTTGGGAATGGATTTGAAGCCGCGCGACTTTGTTGCTGCTGGCGATGTTGGATATATTATTTCTGGAATTAAAACTGCTACCGAAGTAAAAGTTGGTGATACCATAACAACCCTTGCTAACCCTTCTCCTGAAGCTCTTCAAGGTTTTGAAGATGTTAAGCCCATGGTATTCGCGGGAATTTATCCGGTAGATACAGACGAGTACGAAGAGCTTCGCGCGAGTATGGAAAAGCTTCAGTTGAACGATGCGTCTTTGGTGTTCGAACCGGAAAGTTCGGCGGCGCTTGGATTCGGTTTCCGTTGCGGATTCTTAGGAATGTTGCACATGGAGATTATTCAAGAACGCTTGGAACGCGAGTTCAACATGACTGTTATTACGACTGTTCCGAACGTTAGCTACATCTGTTACACCACGAAGGGAGAGAAGTTAGAGATTAACAATCCATCGGAACTGCCAGAACAGAACTTAATAGACTATGTTGAAGAACCGTTTATCAAAGCGCAAATCATAACCAAGACCGAGTACATTGGCGCAATTATGACCTTGTGTATTGAAAAACGAGGGATGCTGCAAAACCAACTTTACCTAACAACAGACCGCATAGAGTTAACATTTGAAATGCCTTTGGCTGAAATCGTATTCGATTTCTACGATCGTTTAAAGACCATTTCGAAAGGCTATGCCTCGTTCGATTATTTCAGAATTGGCTACCAACAAAGTTTGTTAGTGAAATTAGATATACTCTTAAACGGAGATCAAGTAGATGCTCTAAGTGCTCTTATTCACAAAGACCACGCATACGAATTGGGTAAGAAAATCTGCATGAAATTGCGTGAGTTGATCCCAAGACAACAGTTCTTAATAGCACTTCAAGCTGCCATTGGCGCCAAAATCATTGCCCGCGAAACCATTAACGCCTTGCGTAAAGACGTTACTGCAAAGTGTTACGGCGGTGATATCTCGCGTAAGCGCAAGCTTCTTGAAAAGCAAAAAGAAGGAAAGAAACGCATGCGACAAGTTGGTTCTGTAGAAGTTCCACAGGCAGCGTTTTTGGCGGTGCTTAAGCTGAATAGCTAAACTCAGACTCCGTCTGATTACATCGTCCAATCTTCCAAAAACTTCGTCGTGAAATCCCCTGAACGGAACTTCTCGTCTTTCATGAGTTTTTGGTGGAAAGGAATCGTGGTCTTAATTCCTTCAATGATATACTCGTCTAAAGCGCGTTGCATTTTCGCAATGGCTTCTTCACGTGTTTGAGCAACGGTAATCAATTTCGAAATCATAGAATCATAGAACGGGGGAATCACGTATCCAGCATAGGCGTGAGCATCTATGCGAACACCGTGGCCGCCAGGACAATGGTAGTCGGTGATTTTGCCTGGAGAAGGCATGAAGTTTTTGTAGGGGTCTTCAGCGTTAATACGACACTGAATGGCATGCATAGTCGGATAGTAATTTCTTCCTGAAATAGGCTCACCTGCAGCCAATTTAATTTGTTCCTTCACCAAGTCGTAGTCTATAACTTCTTCGGTTATGGTATGCTCTACTTGAATACGTGTATTCATTTCCATGAAGTAGAAATTGCGGTCTTTGTCGACCAAGAATTCTACTGTTCCAACGCCTTCGTATCCGACAGCAAGAGCAGCTTTAATAGCGGCCTCACCCATGCGCTCGCGCAATTCCGGAGTCATGTATGGAGAAGGAGTTTCCTCAACCAATTTCTGATGTCTTCTTTGAATAGAGCAATCGCGTTCTGAAAGGTGACAAGCTTTTCCGTATTGGTCACCTGCAATTTGAATTTCAATGTGACGCGGTTCAACTACGAATTTCTCCATGTAAATACCGTCGTTTCCGAAGGCAGCACCGGCTTCGCGTCTCACCATTTCCCAAGCGCTTTCCATTTCGTCTTCGCTGTTCACCACACGCATACCTTTTCCACCACCGCCTGCGGTAGCTTTCAAGATTACAGGATACACAATTCCAACAGCCAATTCCTTCGCGTGCTCAAGACTTTCAATTAACCCATCGCTACCCGGAATGGTAGGAACTCCAGCATCGCGCATGGTTTGCTTTGCTGAAGACTTATCGCCCATAGAGTCGATCATCTCAGGAGAAGCGCCTATGAATTTGATTCCATTCTCTTTACATACCTTAGAGAAGGTAGCATTTTCAGAAAGGAATCCGTATCCTGGGTGAATCGCATCTGCATTGGTGATTTCAGCAGCAGCAATAATGCTTGAAATCTTTAAATAGGACTCTTTACTAGAAGGGGGTCCTATACATACGGCCTCATCTGCAAAGCGCACATGAAGGCTATCGCGGTCGGCTGTTGAATAAACAGCAACCGTTTTAATACCCATTTCTTTGCACGTACGAATAACACGTAGCGCAATTTCGCCGCGATTGGCAATTAATATTTTGTTAAACATGGAAGTAGTGTTTAAGTGCAATTATGCTGGTTCAACCAAAAATAATGGTTGATCAAATTCAATCGGGGACATGTCGTTCACCAAAATCTTCACGATTCTACCTGAAACTTCAGATTCAATGTCGTTGAACAATTTCATCGCTTCAACGATACAAACTTTATCTCCAACTTTAATTTCAGAACCCACCTCAACGAATGCAGGTTTCTCTGGAGAAGCAGAACGGTAGAACGTCCCAATCATTGGGCTTCTAATCTCAATAAGATTCGAAGCAACTGGAGCTTCAGCCACCGGAGCCACCGGAGCAGCAGATGCCACAGGCGCAGCAGCTGGCATAGCCATTGGGGCAGGTGCAGCCATCATTGGCGCAGAAGCCACTTGAACGAATTCTTGTTTTCCTTTTCCAGGAGTCTTAATGGTGATTTTGAAATCTTTTTGCTCGATTTCCACCTCACTTACGCCACTTTTCGCAACGAACTTGATTAGATCTTGAATTTGAGTAATATTCATCGTTTTTTGAATTTTTCGTTTGAATTGAGGGCAAATATATAGCTTTTTGGTTCGTTTTTGAGAAAAATGGAAGTTTCGATGAAAGGTCTTACGAAGGTGCTATGCAAGGTGCTTCGCAAGTAGACTTCGCGTAGCGACCTTCCTCGGGACCTTACATCGGACCTTGCTAAGCACCTTCTGAAAGACCTTACAATGCATTTTGAAACAGGTTCTTCGCAAGGGGAGGTTTATTTATTCGCTTTATTTTTTACAAACCGCGATAAGGCATAGAGTTCATTTAGTATTTCTCTGGACTTGTTTGATAGTTCGTCGTGCACTTCTTGGGTTATATAATCTTTGAATTTCATAACACTTATCCAATAATTAGTCTCGTCGGCTTCCCGAATGGAAATTGATAATTTATGTAGATACATTTTATCAGTGTTTGAAAACTTTGCCTCTCTTAAGTTGGCTGCCACAGATGTTGAACTTCGGAATATTTGATCGGCCATGTAATAATCTTTTTTCACATTCCTTATGTCTTTTGTTATTGCCATTATTTCAAGTGCAAGCTCTTCTGACTTTTTATAAACTGATTTTTTCATCTTTTTTCTTTCAAAAATGTGACTTTATTCCTTTCACCTCTACAAACACTTATTCCTACATTTCTCTACAGCCCTTGTCAGTGCTTACTTCCAGAAGCATAAATTCCTTTATTTAAATGCACTTTCCCTTGCTACCCACCTTCGTCAGACCTTGTGAAACACCTTCCGCAGGACCTGTTTCAAGATGCAATGCAAGGTCTTTTAGAAGGTCGCTACGCGAAGCACCTTTCGAAGAACCTTCTGTAGGACCTTGCAAAGCACCTTTCGAAGAACCTTCTGTAGGACCTTGCAAAGCACCTTTCGAAGAATCTTGCTCCGCATGTTGTTTTTCCAAAAAAGAAACGTATCTTTGCCGTCCTTTTGAAAATCTATCTATGCAAGATTCACTTTATATCCTGAACTTTTCAGGCTGGAAAATTGGAACGCATGAGTTAGAATTCCAACTGGATAAAACGTTCTTTGCAGACTTTCCCGACAGTGAAATTCAAGAATCAAAACTGAATGTCACAGGCACTTTAGACAAAAAACAAAACATGCTTATCCTCGATTTGCAGGTGGAAGGAGAAGTCTTATTGCCCTGCGACAGATGTGCCGAAGACACTTGGATTCACGTTGAAAACGTTGATCACCTTTTAGTGAAATTTGGAGACAAGACAAACACCGACGAAGACGATGTTTGGACACTTGGACCAAGTGAATACCAATTGGATATTAAACGACGTATGTTTGAAATGGCATTGTTATCTCTTCCTTCAAGAAGAATACATAACAAAGAAGCCGACTGTAACCCAGTTGTTTTAGGAGCCTTGAATACATACCGAGTAGAAGAAAACGCAGACAGCATCTGGAAAGACTTGAAAGATTTTGATACCGATGAATTTGATCCTTCCGACGAGGAAGAATAACTTTTTAAATAAGAACCCATGGCACATCCCAAACACAGGATTTCCCAAACGCGTCAAGCGAAGCGTAGAACACACTACAAATTAGAAACACCTAACGTTTCTACTTGTACTACTACTGGTCAACCACACCTTTTCCACCACGCACACTGGTACGAAGGGAAGTTGTACTACAAAGGAAAAGTTCTAATAGAGAAAGAAGCCTAACGCTCAAAGACTTTCGGTAGTATCTTCCAATAGGACCTTCGGTAGGACCTGTCGGTAGTTAATACAGTATTTTTTCAAACCTCCAATCGGAGGTTTTTGTGTTTGGTATACTTCTCTTCCCCCGGACCTTGCGCAGCACCTTCCTCCGGACCTTGCTTCGCATCTTTCAAAGAATTGCCTATCTTCGCATCTTCAATCTAATACCACATGAGAGCAGCCATTACCGCAATAGGCGGTTACCTTCCCCCCGACCTTCTTACAAACGCCGATTTAGAGAAAATGGTAGATACCAACGACGAGTGGATTCGCTCGCGAACAGGTATTTCAGAACGTCATATACTGAAAGGCGAAGGATTAGGCACTAGCGACATGGCGGTGGAAGCCGTGAAGGTGCTTTGCGAAAAGCGTGGGATTTCACCGATGGACATTGATTTGCTCATTTGCGCAACCGTAACTCCAGACCATTTATTTCCCGCTACTGCAAATATTATTTGCGATAAAATTGGAGCGAAAAACGCTTGGGGATATGACCTCGGTGCTGCTTGTTCAGGTTTTCTTTTTGCCGTAGCAACCGGTTCACAATTCATTGAAACAGGAAAGTGTAAAAAGGTTGTTGTTGTAGGTGCAGACAAAATGTCGAGCATCGTAGACTACACCGATCGCGCTACATGTGTGCTATTCGGAGATGGCGCGGGAGCTGTGCTTCTTGAACCAACAGAAGACGACAACGGAATCATGGATAGCATACTGAAAACAGACGGACACGGAAGACACTATTTATATCAGAAGTCAGGCGGTTCGGTTAATCCGTCTACCGCTGAAACCGTTGCCAACCGCGAACATTTCATTACCCAAGACGGTCAACCCGTTTTCAAAGCTGCGGTAATGGGAATGGCCGATGTGTCTGCTGAAATCATGGAGAAGAACAACCTTACATCAGACGATGTGGCGTGGTTGGTTCCTCATCAAGCGAACCTCAGAATTATCGACGCTACTGCACGCCGCATGGGAGTAGGCAGCGAGAAGGTAATGATAAACATTCACAAATACGGAAACACTACTAGCGCAACCATTCCACTTTGTCTTTGCGATTGGGAATCTCAATTGAAAAAAGGAGACAACCTCGTACTAGCCGCATTTGGCGGTGGATTCACGTGGGGAGCTATTTATGTGAAGTGGGCTTACTAGCGTTAACTTCGTTAGGTCCCATGGAAGGTCCTACGGAAGGTCGCTACGCGAAGCGTCCTTGCAAAGCACCTTTCGCAGAACCTTGTAACACACCTTTCGCAGAACCTTGAAACACACCTTGTAACACACCTTTCGCAGAACCTTGTAACACACCTTTATAAAAAATAATCATGGCATCAACTACCGCAGACATTCACAACGGAATGTGTTTCAGAATGGATTCACACATCTGGAAAATCATTGAATTCTTACACGTTAAACCAGGAAAAGGTCCGGCTTTCGTAAGAACGAAAATCAAAAATTTGAACAACGGAAAAATCGTTGACCATACGTTTAACTCTGGAGTGAAGATGGATGTGGTTCGAATTGAAACACGCGAGTATCAGTTCTTGTTTCAAGACGATGAGTACAACTTCATGAACACGGAAGATTTCGAGCAAATCACTATTCCTGCAACCATGATTAACGCACCGAAATTCTTGAAAGAAGGAATGGTGTGTATGGTTATGTTCAATGCGGAAGACGAAGCGCCTATGACGTGCGACCTTCCAACATTGGTTGAATATGAAATTACGTATACCGAGCCAGGTTTGCGCGGAGACACTGCAACAAATGCTATGAAGAAAGCAATGCTCGATGTGAATGTTGAAGTGCGTGTTCCATTGTTTATTGAAGTGGGCGACAAGATTCGCATTGACACTTCAACCGGACATTATCACGAGCGCGTTAAGAAATAAGCATGTATCAATTAGATCAACACACCTTCGCGAACAAAGCGGTGCTTGTGCGCGTAGACTTCAATGTTCCTTTGAATGAAAAATTCGAAGTAACTGATAACACGCGTATTCGAGCAGCAGCGAAAACCATTTTGAAGTTGTCTTCAGACGGAGCGAAGGTGATTTTGATGTCGCATTTGGGCCGTCCAAAGGGAGGTCCAGAAGATAAATTTTCGTTGAAGCACATTCAACAAGAAGTCTCAAATGTGTTGGGGAAGCCCGTTACATTTTCTGGAAATTGTGTGGGTGAAGAAGCAAAGCATGCGGTAGAAAAAATGAAGGCAGGAGAAATTCTGTTGTTGGAAAATTTACGTTTCTATAAGGAAGAAGAAGGTGGAGATGAATTCTTCGCCGGACAGTTGGCTGAGTTGGGAGATGTGTATGTGAACGATGCCTTCGGCACGGCACATCGCGCGCACGCATCGACGGCTGTGATAGCGAAATTTTTTCCAACCGATAAATATTTCGGTTATTTAATGGAAGACGAAGTGAAAAGTATTGATCGTGTCTTGAACGGCAATGCTTCTCCGGTTACCGCTATTATTGGCGGAAGCAAAGTCAGCAGCAAGATTGCTATTTTGGAAAATTTAATGAATGCCGTAGACAACATCATCATTGGTGGTGGCATGGCGTTCACGTTCATTAAAGCGCAGAAGGGTAAAGTTGGAAATTCATTGGTGGAAGACGACAAGTTAGCCTTGGCGTTGGAACTTATGGAGATGGCACGCAACAAGAATGTGAATTTGTATTTGCCTACCGATGCGATTATTGCGGACGCTTTTTCAGCCGATGCGAATCACAAGGAGTGCAGCATTGCGAACATTCCATCGGGATGGATGGGATTGGATATTGGTGTGAAATCGCGCGAGCATTTCGCTGCGATTATTGCTCAGTCTAAAACAGTATTATGGAACGGCCCCATGGGTGTGTTTGAAATGGAGGCCTTTGCAGCGGGGACAATTGCCGTTGCTAACGCCTTGGTTGAAGCCACCAAAAACGGATCATTCACCTTAGTCGGCGGCGGCGATTCAGTGGCCGCGATTAATCAGTTTGGATTAGCCAACGACGTCTCATACGTCAGCACCGGCGGTGGTGCTATGTTGGAATCCCTGGAGGGTATTGAATTGCCGGGGGTTAGAGCTATTACTTCGTAGATTCTTCGAAAGGTTCTTCGAAAGGTCCGTTGGAAGATCTGGAAACCGAATTTAATCTTACTCCGAATCACAACTTTTTTTGTTAAAAAGAATTTGGTTTTCTCATTTTCTTTCTATATTTGGAATACAGCGATTTTTTGAAAGCAAACACTTTCTCGAAATTGTCACATACCGATAACTAAAATTCTTAACTAAATCGCAACTGGCATGAAGTCATTGTATTCTTTTTTATCTCGCGCAAATAACGCGTCGAACGTTAAGTTGAGCGTATCAACCGCAACGAACCAATCTGAAAGTTTATTTAAGAAATTTATCCTTCTCACTGCGGGAATTCTGGTTCAACTAGTTCTAGTTGAAAGTTCACATGCTCAATGTTATACAGCAACAAATGGTTTGTGGCCCTCAACTACGTTCACACCAGCTTGCAATGGTGTGTTTGCAAATATCACGACTGCTGGTTATGCCAGTGAATATTCAAATGTTAATCTAGTTGCAGGTAATACATATACGTTTAAAAGTTCAGTCACAACGGATTATATTACAGTCGACAATGATGGTTTTGCACCGTTGGTGGGAGTTATTGGTGTTAGTAGTAGTAATGGTATTCCCTGGACATGCACTGCGACCGGTATCTATCGTTTTTACACACACACCAATTCGGGATGTGGAGCTGCCTCAGTTAACAGAACAAGATCAATTAGTTGTGGAGCACCCAGTGGATATTGCACACCAACAGGAACTTCAGGTTATTATATTTCAAACGTAACTACTACAGGCGGTGCAACAAATATTGCGAATGCAACTGCATCAAATGCAGGTTACGGGAATTTCACTGCTCAATCTGCAAGCAATAGCATTGGAACAGGTACAGGTTTTTCTGTGGCGCATAGTGCAACTGGCGGCGGCGCTGGTGTAGGAGTTTGGATTAATTGGAACAATGACTTTGATTTTCTAGATGCAAATGAGCAAATTGGAATAACCACAGGTTGGAATTACAGTCCTTACACCGGAACAATTAATATACCATTAGGCACTCCTGTAGGAAGCTATAGAATGAGAATTGTGATTGATTACAATTCTACATCACCAATTTCATGTCCGGTTGCAATTACAGGTGAAACAGAAGACTATACTTTCACAGTAGCTGCAGCATCTTCATGCTCAGGCATTCCATCTCCAGGTAACACCGTCGCTTCCTCCGCAAGTGTTGCAACAGGATCTACTGTAAATCTTTCACTTTCAACGCCTCCAACGGGATCAGGACTCACCTACCAATGGCAAAGTGCGCCAACATCCACTGGTTCTTGGACTAATATTGGTACATCTGCAGCTACCTATACAGCAACTGTTTCAGCAACAACTTGGTACAGATGTATAGTTACTTGCTCGGGTGTTACTACCGGTACCTCTGCACCTGTGCAGGTTACTGCATTAGTTGCAAATAATATTCCTATCTCAGGTTCATCATCTGTAGCTTGTGGAACAAGTACTTTAATTTATGACCATGCCGGTGCTTCAACTGATTATACAATTAATGCAAATGGTTATATTGTTTTAAACAATAACCTAGGCTCTACTTCTGTAATTTCATTGACAGGAACATATGCAACTGAGGCTAATTATGATTATCTCCGAATATATAATGGCACAGGTACTGCAGGAACATTAATTGCCTCCTATAGTGGATCTGGAACAATTACACCATTTACTAGTTCCGCTGGACAAACAATTACAGTTCAATTTACTTCTGATATTTCTGGAAATGCAGCTGGTATATCATTGAACGCCGTTTACAGTGGTTCCTGCGTAGTTCCTGTATGTTCAGGAACGCCAACTCCAGGGAATACTATTTCATCTCCATCGTTTGTTGCAGCGCCTAGCGGAAACGTCAATCTTTCACTGCAAAACGCGACTGTTGGAACTGGGGTTACATACCAATGGCAGTCATCAACTTCTCAAACAGGCACATACACGAATATAGGCGGCGCAACGTCGTCTACCTACACTGCGACCGTTTCTTCTGTCACTTGGTTTAGATGCGTAGTGACGTGCGCGGGAAATTCAGGCACCTCTAGCCCTGTGCAGGTTACTTTATCTGCTTGTATTCCAACAATGACTTACGGATGTACCGATGGTGACGTAATTGCACGGGTGATTTTGAATACTCTTGACAATAATTCAGGTACCGGCTGCCCGAGTGGTACTTTGGGTTATTCAAATTATACGACCAATGCTGCTTTGACAACGACTTTACAGCCAAGCACATCATACAACTGCATTGTTTATGCAGGTCAGTATGCCGCCAACTACGCGGCATGGATTGATTACAACGACAATTTTGTTTTCGAAGCGTCAGAGCGAATAGGTTATACCTTATCAACTGTTGCAGGGTCTGGATTTGTTGGAGTTTTGGGTTCATCTGCATCTTTTCCTGTGACCTTAGCTTGTACGCCTCCAGCGGGACAGCATCTATTGAGAATTAGGGAAGTTTATAACCAAACAAGTGGTGTTACAATTACTCCTTGTGGTAATAATGAAGGTTTTGGGTACGGTGAAATTGAGGATTATATGATTACCATTGCTCCGGCCCCGGCTTGTCCTTCACCAGGATTGGTTTCTAGCATTACAGCATCATCGAATTCAGTCGCTTTGACTTGGGCAACTTCTTGTTCCTCTGCGTCTTCATACGATTTTGAATACGGTCCGGTTGGATTTACATTAGGATTAGGAACATTGGTTTCAAACCAAACTGTAACTATATCTGCACCGAATGCTTCATACACTGTTACTGGATTGCAAGCAGGAACCAATTATGATATTTATTACCGAGCGAACTGCGGATCATCGACGAGCGCTTGGTCTCTTACAAGTAATTTCTCAACACCAAATTCAGTTTCAGCGGCGAGCAGCACTCCAACGCTTTGTCAAGGGACAGTTATGACTTCGATAACCCATAACACCCAAGGTGCAACAGGCATTGGAACTGCAACAGGGCTTCCTTCAGGGGTTACTGCTGCTTGGAGTTCTAATATCATCACAATATCTGGCATACCAACTGTCTCGGGTGTATTTGGTTATTCTATTCCGCTAACTGGTGGTTTTGGAAGTTTGAATGCCACCGGAACTATAACCGTATTGGAGGCACCGATTGCTCCAACAGCAACTAGTCCACAGCAGTTTTGTGAAACTAGCAATTCAACGATTGCTTCGCTTCAGTATTCGAGTAATGCAGGCTCTTCATATTTATGGTACACGGCCTCAACGGGCGGAACATCATTAAGCACATCTCAAGGATTGACATTGGGCACCACGACTTATTATTTAGAGGTAGTTGGTAGCAATGGTTGTATAAGTCTTTCAAGAACTCCTGTGGTTGTGACGGAAGACCCTTTGTTAACCGCCACTGTTTCAATTACAGGTACAACCGCTTGTCCAGGAGGTGTTTTACTCTTTACATCAACGCCTGTGAATGGTGGGACTAATCCAACTTTTCAGTGGTACAACGGCGGTATAGCCATTTCGGGTGCGAATCAATCAACGTATTCCGCTACTGGATTAGCCCCCGGGGATGTCATCAATGTTAAAATGGTTCCGAGCGGTTCATGTGTTACTGTTTGTCAATAAACGTTCAAACACATAAAACAAGATTAGATTTCATAACCATTGATTCGTCCAAATATGAAAAATGAATTTTATAATAGAATACAAACTACAATCACTCCATTATTGGTTTTTGTTTTTGTTTTCTTGGCATCTATTATTTCCTACAAAAGTTCAGCCCAAACATCGGGTTTCAACAATACGTTTGTTGTGCTCTCACTGAATGGAGGGAGTAACGTTTTTTACGATTTAAAGGCAACAACAGGAAATCCTGATTTTAACGGGAACAACCTAGGTGTTTTTGCAGAAAGCTCCAATCAGTTGACCTTAAAAGGTGCAGAGCACAATGTATGGAAATGTAACGGATGCGATTTAACCGCAACGTCACTTTATTACAGAATCTATCCTACGTCAGGAGCAGGATCGGGATTTTCAACATTGTCTTTACCTTTTACATCGGGTTTTAACAACGGCTGTGGAGGACAAGATCAAGTGTGGTCATCAGCAGGAAGCAGCATTAATTTGCTTTCTGGACTTACACCAAATACGTATTATATTGAAGTGTATAGCGCTGCTGCAGTTACATGTCTCGGAGGGACTGTATTCGCAAGCAATGGTGGACTTAATTATAAGGCTACATTCACAGTAACACCGCCCTTAGTAATAAATTCTAGTCTCGCTCCTGTTCAGTGTAATGGAGGTACGGGAATAGTTACCATCTCCGGTTCTGGCGGAATTGCTCCTTATACAGGAACAGGTAACTTCACGGTAAGTGCAGGAACATATTCATACACTATAACCGATGCGATTGGTTGGATGGCAACGACGAGCATCACGGTTACTCAACCAACAGCTCTTACCGCAGGCTCAACCGCAACAAGCATCTCTTGTAACGGCGGATCAGCAACAGTTACTGTAACCGGCAACGGCGGCACAGGACCATACACAGGAACAGGCAACTTCACTGTTAGCGCAGAAACGCATACCTACACGGTAACCGACGCTAACGGATGTACTGCAGCGACGAGCATCACTGTAACAGAGCCAACAGCTCTTACCGCAGGCTCAACCGCAACAAGCATCGCTTGTAATGGAGGAACTGCGACAGTTACTGTAACCGGCAACGGCGGCACAGGACCATACACAGGAACAGGCAACTTCACTGTTAGCGCAGGAACGCATACCTACACGGTAACCGACGCGAACGGATGTACTGCAACAACGAGTATCACGGTTACTCAACCTACAGCTCTTACAGCTGGATCAACCGCAACAAGCATCGCTTGTAACGGCGGAACTGCGACAGTTACTGTAACATCAGCAGGTGGCACAGGTCCATACACTGGAACAGGCAACTTCACTGTTACAGCAGGAACATATACTTACACGGTAACCGACGCTAACGGATGTACTGCAACAACAAGCATCACTTTAACTGAGCCAACTTTGCTCACTGCAAGTTCAACAGCAACAAGTATCTCTTGTAATGGCG
>JBIIWZ010000025.1:0-27238 GCA_044338665.1 Flavobacteriales bacterium | reverse complement strand
AGGACTCGAACCTGTGGCCTTTGGGTTATGAGCCCAACGAGCTACCAACTGCTCCACCCCGCACTATAAAAGTTTTCCCCTTTGGGAGTGCAAATATAACTAATTTTACAAGCAATATGCAAGAAAATTCAGAAGAAGGAGAAAAAAAAACCACGCACAAAGCGGGTTTCGTGAACTTGATTGGTAATCCCAATGCAGGTAAGTCTACGCTAATGAACGCGTTAATGGGTGAAAAACTCAGCATTGTTACGCCCAAAGCTCAAACCACGCGTCACCGAATAATGGGTATTTTAAACGATGAAGACTATCAAATTGTCTACAGCGACACCCCAGGAGTGCTCGATCCGAAGTATAAACTTCAAGAAGGAATGATGAAATCGGTTGGAACAGCATTGAAAGATGCCGATCTAATTTTGCTCGTTATTGATCTTTTAGACAAAAAAGGACTTCACGAAGAAACCTTCAATCGCTTGAAGAAAATGGAAGTTCCCATCTTCGTTGTTCTGAATAAATTCGACAAAGCAGGTACTGAAAAAGCCAATTTAGCTTTTCAATTCTGGAATGAAGCTCTTCCAAATGCAAAGGTTTTTCCTGTTTCAGCACTTGAGAAAATTTATACCAAAGAGTTGTTAAACGAGATACTTGCTGTTCTTCCTGAACACCCGGCTTTCTTCCCGAAAGATGAAATCTCAGATCGTACACAACGCTTCTTCGTAAGTGAAATCATTCGCGAGAAAATCTTCACCACCTACGATCGTGAGATTCCTTATTCATGTGAAGTAATCGTTGAGGCTTTCAAAGAAGAGCCAACTATCATTCGTATTTCAGCCGTTATTCTTACCGAACGCGAATCGCAAAAGGCCATCATCATTGGTCACCAAGGAAGTATGCTGAAGCGAGTAGGAACCAATGCCCGCAAGGATATGGAGAGTTTCTTAGGTAAGAAAGTATTCCTTGAAATGTTTGTGAAAGTTGAAAAGTGGAGAAACGACACACGCGCGCTGACTCAAATGGGTTATCTCGATTAAGATGTTAGTTTTTCCAAATGCAAAAATAAATTTAGGGCTGTTCATCACAGAAAAGCGAACAGATGGTTTTCATAATTTGGAGAGTTTGTTTTTGCCCATTCCCTTGTGCGATATTTTGGAAGTGACTGTTACTACGGAAGACACATCCTTGGTTTGCACCGGAGAATCTTCTGATATTCCAACCGAGAAAAATATAGTTTACAAAGCTTGGAGGCTGCTTCAAGAGGCCTACGGTATTGGTTCTGTAAAAATTCATTTGCATAAGATTATCCCAAGTGGAGCAGGTATGGGCGGTGGATCAAGTGACGGGACTTTTATGTTGAAGGCGTTGAATGAATTGTTCAATTTGAATTTGAGCATCGATCGCCTAGAAGAACTTTCGGCCCAATTGGGAAGCGATTGTCCTTTTTTCGTTCAGAACAAAGCAGCTCTCATTTCAGGAAGGGGAGAAGTGGTTAACCCAGTAGATTTTAGTTTAGGTGGAAAATATCTCGAATTGGTTAATCCGAGAATTCACATCTCCACCGCCCAAGCTTTTCAAGGCATTCAGCCACAACCATCGAATTTCGATTGGAAGAAACTTATTGAAAGTCAAGAGTTGAATAAAACGCTTAGTAATGATTTCGAGCCTCAAGTCTTCAAATTATTTCCTGAAATACAAATCATAAAAGAGCGTCTTTTGAATGCCGGTGCGTATTACGCAAGTATGTCGGGCACGGGCAGTACAGTGTATGGCATCTTTAACGAAAAGCCTGAAATAGAGTGGCGAGAAAAGTACTTTCATCGAACTTTTTTACTTTGAAGGACGTATTTCAGACAAATTGAAATATATTTGTTCATCTCATAACCATGGAAAACAAGAATAATTCTACACCAACCCCTGTGAATCCGCTTCAAGAAGAATTGAACGACGTGAAAGCACAAAATGAAAAACTCGAACGTGAGTTGTTGGCTCGTGAAGAATTAATGCAAAGTATGTTTTCTCTTTTGGCCGAAAAGAAAAAGTAATTCGCTTTTTTGTTTCAACTTTTCTTCGTTTCTTAGGCTCATAAACCTTAATCAAAATGCGCAAGATATTCTTAGGACTTTCGTTGTTTTTATCTTTTTCCATTTTTGGACAAAACGATATTGAAAGAAATTTCGACCCTTTGGAAGTAAGACTCTATCAATCTGAAGAGGCCTATCACTCCGACAAACAAATGACTCTATCGAATTCTTCCGTTTGGAAGGCGTTTCAAGGAGCGCATTCTAAATGGACTTCACTCTTTAATGAGAGGACGGGTATGCCGACAAAGGCTTTCGGAAATCCGATTGAAGCAATAGGCTCTACCGATACTGAAAGAGCCACTTCATTTTTGAATGAAATGAATCAGTCTTTTTCTGCTGGAACGATTCTGCTCTCTGCGAGACCAGAAATAAAGACTAGTAAATTCACAAACGTTGTTTTTGATCAGACTTTCAATGGAATGAAAGTTTTATTTAGTAAGGCTTCAGTGAAGCTGGTGAATGGAAAAGTGGTTCAATTCGCATTTGGTGTTCATCCGAACATTCAATTGGAGGACAAGCCTGTCATAGGATTGCAACAAGCGCGAATAGCGGCATTACAGGGAATCACTACATCAATTGAAATAATTCGATCAACGGGCGATATTTCAATTTTACCTGTACCTAAGGCAAGTTCATTTGAGTATCGCAAAATCTACGTTGTAACTGTTTCAACGCGCAACTCTCAGAATGTTCCCCAACGTTTCCTTACATATATTGACGCACTAACAGGAAAAATATTAATGCGAAAGAACTTGGTTTGCCATGCTGAAGGTGGTCCTAAAAAAACCGGAGGAGAAGAGCTTGTTGTTGATGTTCAGGTTAATGGCGATGTACATATGACCAATCCATACGGAGTAGTTACAAATGAAGGATTGAATAACATTTATGTTACAGTGGGAGGAACTGATTATGCTTCGGATATAAACGGATCTGGAACCTTACCTGTTAACGCTGGTACTAATGCAATTGTAAGACTTGAGGGGCCATGGAGTTCTGTGAATACAAACGGAACAATTCCACAAAAGAATGTAACGCTTCAGGCTGGATTAAACATTATTGATATGAATACAGCTGCTAATGTTCGTGAACTTTCGGCATATAAAAGTGTGAATCGTATTCATGACCATTGCAAAAGTTGGATGCCAACTTTTACGGGAATGGATTTCCAACTTCCAACCAACATCGACTTAACTTCCGGTGATTGTAATGCCTTTTATGATGGCAGTTCAATTAACTTTTATGCTATCGGTAATGGTTGTAACGCGACAAGTCTTTTATCAGACGTCGTATTTCACGAATACGGTCATGGAATTAACGATAACTATTATCAAAGCCAAAGTTCATTTTTTTTCAATGGAGCTGTTGGAGAGGGTTACGCTGATTATTGGGGAATTTCTTTAGGCAACAGCCCAGTTGTAGGTGTTGGTTTCTATACAGACAACGAAGATGGTATAAGAAGATATGATACCGAGCGCAAGGTTTATCCGCAAGATTTAGTTGGTGAAGTGCATGCCGATGGAGAAATAATTATGGGAGCATGGTACGACACGCATTTATTAATGGGCGGAGATTGGAATGCAACAATGCCTTTATTCGTTGAAGCCTATGCTGGTTTGCAAGCTGAAACTGCTGATGGAAACGAAGGAGAAGCATATACTGACATTTTATTAGATGTTTTATTGGCCGATGATAATGATGGAGATATAACCAACGGAACTCCAAATGGGAATGCCATTGTTCAAGGATTCTATTTGCACGGCATTACACTAATCTCTCCAGCTGTCATAAATCACACACCACAAGCTTTTGCAAATCCTATTGTGCCGATTACACTTACAGCTGATTTAGATTTATTCTTTCCATATACGCAATATTTATCTGATGTAAACTGTCATTATCAAGTGAATAATGCAACTTGGCAAACTGTGGCAATGACCGACGCATCGGGATCTTTTGAAACCACCTTTGATGGTTTCAATCCAGGAACAATTCTTAAATACTATTTCACGGCGAATGATGTTAACGGTTCAGTTGGAACTGTTAATCCTGTAGGTTCGCATCAAGCTTTATTCCCAACACTTCCGCACATAACATTAATTGGTGTAAACGAAGTTGGACGTCACGATTGCGATAACAACGAAGATTGGGGCACATGGCAAACAGGTGTTGCGGGTGACAATGCGACTACAGGAATCTGGTTATTGGAAATTCCAATTCCAAGCACAACAGTTGATGTCGCTCCAGGAACTATTGTTCAAACAGGCGATCAAGTAACTCCAGCGGGTGAGTATTGTTTCTTCACCGGAAACGGAACCATCGGTGGTGGAATTGGTGAGAACGACGTTGATGCAGGAAGAACCACTTTGCAAACCACAACAATTGATCTTTCAAGTTTCACGAATCCTGTGATTAGCTACTACCGCTGGTATACGAACAGCCCTCCAGGTGGAGCAAATCCGGGAGCTGATTATTGGCAGGTAAGAATGAGTAACAACAATGGATCTACTTGGACGTATGTTGAAAATACAAAAACAAGTGATATGCGCTGGAGAAGAAATGCATTCCATGTCAGTGATTACATGACTCCAACTGCACAGATGAAACTTCAATTTATAGCAAGCGATAGCCTTCGTCCAACAGTGAATCTAAATGGCGGTTCTTTGGTTGAAGGTGCTTTGGACGATTTCATTGTTTATGAAGATGCAATCATTGGTGTTGAAGAGAATATGGTGAATGTATTCAATGTTATTGCTTTCCCAAATCCAACAACAGCATCTACGCGAATTCAATTCCAGCTATCAAAACCTGAGTCCATTGAGGTTTTAGTTTTAGACGCCGTTGGAAGAACGATCTACACAATTCCGGCTCATGAATATGGAACGCAACAGCAGAACATTTTAATCCCTTCTGAAAAATGGGCGAAAGGAACCTATCAGGTAACACTTCGTCAGAATAGAAAGAACATTGGAACTTACAAGATCATTAAAGAATAAGAAGATGACTTCAAATAGAGAGGCTGGAATTTTTCCAGCCTTTTTTTATTTCGAGATTTTCTTGACGAAAACGGCAGGATTTCCAGCCCATACTTCGTTTTCAGGAATGTTTGTTCGAACAACACTTCCTGCGCCAATGACAGCGAAATCACCAACAGTAATGCCTTTCATTAAGATTGAATCTGCACCAATAAAGACATATTTCCCAATATGAATAGGGGAGTTCTTGGCATTTGAATCGATATCTATAGTTCGCTGTTCAATGGAAGTTGGATGGAAATCGGTGTCCCAAATTTTACAATTTCCACCAATAATGGTGTGGTCACCAATTGTAATTTCTTCGCGACAACAAATGGTAGAATTTGAAAAACCAACATCTTCACCGATGGTCAATTGGGCATTTTTTCCAATCATAATGGAAGAGGAGGAACCGCAACCAATAATATTCGCGAATCGGTGCGAATTGACTAGAAAGTCTTTACCTAATTTGAAATTTCCCTTATTCGAAACGAAGAGAAAACCATAACAGTGAACCTTCCAAAAAGCTACACCCTGAAGACTTAACCAAAAGGCGTTAAGGGGCCAGTATAGTATGTACAGTAGTGTCTTCAATTAATGTTTTGCGTTTGCTGAATTTTCAAGATACCATGCATAAACGCGCTCAATTCCTTCTCTCAATGAAATTTCGTGTTTGTATCCAAGTGAATGCAATTTCGAGACATCAGTCAATTTGCGCATGGTTCCATCTGGCTTGGTGGAATCGAAATGAAAGTCACCGCTGTATCCAATGACTTGTGCAATTAATTTTGCTAAATCTTCAATTGAAATCTCTTCTCCTGTTCCAATGTTTATGTGTGTGTTTCTAACCTCATCCTTCAAATTGTGAAGATCTGAAAAATTGATATTTTTCATGATGTGAATGCAGGCATTCGCCATATCCTCGGACCACATAAATTCGCGCATGGGCTTACCTGAGCCCCAAATATTAACTCCGAACTCGCTTACTCCAATTGATTTTAAATTTTGAATAGCTACTGAAAAGTCTGTTTCATTTAAATCTGCTAGAATAGCTTCATTATTATTTTCTTGAAGGCACTTCGCAAGGTGTATTTTTCTCAGTAGAGCAGGCAAAACGTGTGATTTCTCGAAGTTAAAATTATCGCCAGGACCGTACAAATTCGTTGGCATTACAGATATAAAATTCGTCCCGTATTGAATATTAAAACTCTCACATAATTTAATTCCGGCAATCTTAGCAATGGCGTAGGGTTCATTTGTGTATTCTAACTCGCTCGAAAGGAGGGTTTCTTCTCTAAGAGGTTGTTGAGCGTTTTTGGGGTATATACAGGTGCTTCCTAAAAACAATAACTTCTTGACACCTGATTTGTATGCACTTGAAATAACGTTGTTTTGAATGGAAAGATTTTCTAAAAGAAAATCAGCCCGATAAGTATTGTTAGCCACAATACCTCCAACTTTGGCTGCAGCTAAAAATACATATTCTGGCTTTTCTAATTGAAAAAAATCAGTTACCGAATTTGGGTTGAGGAGATCAAGTTCACTTCGGTTTTTAAGAAGTAAGTTATTATATCCCATCCTTCTGAGTCCCTTTACAATAGCGCTTCCAACCAAGCCGTTGTGACCGGCTACAAATATTTTAGCCTCTGTATTCATCATGCTCAAAATTCATGGTCTCAAATTTAACGCTTAATTGTTGGAAACATAACTTTATTTTAGGCTGAATGCAGAATCAAAACGAAGTATTCTTCTTAAATTTGCGCAGTACTATACATAAATAAGATGAAATATATCTTTACGTTTCTGTTGTTTGCAATTTCACTTGTTTCTTTTTCTCAAAGAAGTCAAAGAAAATTAGAATCTTCTTATGATTTTGGCTTTGGAAATCATTTTGGATTGCGCCAGATTCAAGAGGGCTATAATGTAAATGCACTCACGGCTTCTAATATTACTCTTGGATGGAATAACTATTTCACCAATAATAAATTTGGAGGACGATTAGAGCTTTCTTACGATAAGATGTTGAACAATTCTTCGTCTCAGAAATTTGAGACAAATTATTTTAGAACAACCTATTATCTCAATGCAAGCCTTAAGAATTTATCGGGTTGGGGCGGTTCTAGCTCTGGTTTCGACAAGAGAAATTTTTGGCAAGCATTTGATATCGATCTTGGTATGGGTATGGGATACTCCGCTATGAAGAGTAAAACCTCTACAATTGACGAGTCCGTTTTTTTGAAGCGAGCGGATGATATGCTCAATATTAGTTTCCGAATAGCTCCGAGTCTTCAACTGAGTAATGAATTAAAACTATTTGCGTCTTACACACGAATAAATCATTCGGCGCAATCAACGACTTTCGATTTTTCTAACCCGATAGAAAACACGGCTTTTAAAGGGGCTTTTAGAACTCTTAATGTCGGATTGCGATACACTCCAAATACGAATAGAACGTATAGTAGAAAATTAAAGGAGGAGCACAGTAAGTGGCATTTCTTCACGTCTTTCGATGCGTCTATTGGAAATCACTTTGCTGGTTCAACAAAGGTAGGAGACGGCAATTTTAAAGGGGCTTCGATCAGTCATCTAAACATCGGAGCTAATCACAAGTATCCGAATTCGAAACTTTACGGAAGATTTGACATCGGTTTTGATGTTTTTAAAGAAGCTAAAAACGAACCCGCTTTTACTTCTAAATACTTCAGAACTACTTACCAAGTAATAGCAGACATGCGCACACTGCGTGGCGTAAATAATGTGTCCAACAAAATGGATTTAGCATTCGGCTTTGGAGTAGGCTTCGCTACCATGTATAACCCAGAAAGTTCCAATTCTTTGGGTGATGTGTTTTTGAATGGCGATGATATGTATGCTTTAGTTTTTAGTGTAAATCCGTCGTACAGAATTTCAAATTCGCTATCATTAATAGCAACAGGTACGCTTACCAGTCATTCGCTTCAATCTAGTAATTGGAACTTGCAACAGCCTCTCGCAAACACAGCCTTTAACGGTAAGTTTATGAATCTGAGTTTGGGGTTGCGTTACCACATGGCCGATCGCAGAACAAATTACACGAGTGATATATCTGGTAGAATTATGAAGGTATTGTCAGTTGATGCCGCTATTGGAAGTCATTTCCTAGCAGCGCCCCTTTCCGATAATCAAGGTTTAAGTGCTAACCCTACCAAACATGTGGCAATAGGATTGAATCATCCTTTTATAAATCCAGTATATTTTGGAAGGTTTGAATTTGCATTCGATGCCCTTGGTGCGAATAAATCATCTTCTGACTTTTCTACGAAATACTTGAGAGCCAATTATTTCTTAATGACTTCAATTCAAAATCAATTATGTAAATCAGCTGAATCCACGCGTGTTCCTAAAAGGTTCGATGTCCAGTTTGGTATAGGATTCGGGGCAAGTACATTACGTTCTGAAGGAAGTAATGATTACTTTATTTCTAAGGGAGACGATATGTTGAACGTTGCTGCCAAAATTGTTCCTACATATAAAGTTTCTGAAAAAGTTTCTGTTTTCGTGGCGTCTACATTTGTTTCACATTCCTTACAATCGAAATCTTTCGATATGAACCAAGCCGTAACAAAGACAATGTTTAACGGTCATTTAATGAATGTCAGCGCAGGGATTTCAGTAATATTGAAGTCAACAAGACCGCGAGTGCTTGTTGATGTAACACCATTTGATACTACATCTAAGGTTGTTGTCGTTGTTCCTGACCCAATCATTGACACGATTCCTGACACATTAGATATTGTTACACCCGATCCAGTTGTTACCCCTGATCCAACTCCTGTTGTGCTTACTGAAACACGTACATATGATAATACAATTTATGATTACCCGGTTAATATGTCTGAAGTGCCCGCCACTCAAAAACTAATTCTTAAAGGTCTTGCAGACAAATTAAAAGGAAATGTTCAATTATCGTTGGTTCTATCCGGGCACGCCGATAAAACGGGTGCTGAAGGATATAATTTGTCTCTCTCTCGCAAGCGTGCGGCAAACGTTAAGGCATATTTAATTTCACAAGGAATTCCAGCAGAGAGAATAAAAATTGAATATTATGGAAGCTCTAAGCCAATCGGTTCTAATGAGACCATAGAAGGTCGCAAAAAGAATAGAAGAGTAGATATTGATATTGTTGATACTCCAAGAAAGTAATTTGAGTGAAATAGCAGATTAAAAAAGCGGCTCAGGCCGCTTTTTTGTTATTTATTAAAATGAAAAAATCTTAGTTTTTCATGAAATCTGCTTCAAAAGAAAATTCAGGAACTTGGACCTTGAATAGGGAGGAGGCGCCTTTCATTTGCATGGAGTAAAATCCTTTCATAATACCAAAAGGAGATTGTAAATCACAGGCAGAGGTGTATGAAAAATTCTCTCCAGGGGCAATAACAGGTTGTTCTCCAATAACACCAGGACCCTCAATTTCGCGCTTCAATCCATTAGAGTCACTAATGAACCAATGTCTGCGTAAAAGTTGAATAGGGAAGTCGTTTTGATTCTCTATTGAAATACGGTAGGAAAAGACGAAGCTGCCTTGAGGGGCAGCCGACATTCTTTCTTCAAACAAAGAAAAAACTGAAATTTTTACGCCTTCTGTTACAGCAACTACCATAACAGCAAAGATAGTTAATAAACAATCAAATTGTTAATAACCCTAATAAAATTTATTGTTGAGTAAACTGTCTAGCAAAACGCTTGCGGTCTCCCTCATTCAAATAAACCTTACGGATACGAATAGACTTCGGAGTCACCTCAACGTATTCATCTGGACCGATATATTCTAGAGCTTCTTCCAATGTGAATTGAATAGGTGGAGCCATAACGGTTTTTGCATCCGTACCTGAAGCACGCATGTTCGTCAATTGTTTCGTCTTTGTAACGTTAATAACCAAGTCGTTATCACGTGAGTGCTCACCAATTACTTGACCTTCATAAACTTCTTGCATGGCTTCAACAAAGAATTTACCACGGTCCTGAAGATTACTGATACTGTATGCGATGGCGTTTCCGGTTTCCATACAAATCAATGACCCATTCAAACGTCCAGGAATTTCATCCTTCATTGGTTGGTATTCCTTGAAACGGTGAGTCATAATAGCCTCACCTTGAGTAGCAGTTAACAAATAACTTCTTAATCCAATGATACCTCTTGAAGGGATTTCAAATTCAATCACCGTACGATCCCCCTTAGGCTCCATGTTTTTCATTTCACCTCTGCGCTTCGATACAGATTCAATAGCGGTACCCGCCATCTCCGTTGGCAAGTCAATCGTCAACTCTTCAATTGGTTCACTCTTAACTCCGTCAATGGTTTTAAGAATAACTCGAGGTTGTCCAATTTGCAATTCATACCCTTCGCGACGCATCGTTTCAATCAATACAGACAAGTGAAGTACACCTCTTCCAAATACATTGAAACGGTCTGCTTTGTCTGTTTCTTGAACGCGAAGCGCTAAGTTCTTTTCTAATTCTTTTTCTAAACGCTCCTTAATGTGACGGCTAGTAACGAATTTACCTTCTTTACCGAAGAAAGGCGAGTCATTGATGGTAAACAACATACTCATCGTTGGCTCATCTACAGAAATCGTAGGCAATGCTTCAGGATTTTCGTAATCAGTGAACGTATCTCCAATTTCGAAATTCTCCATTCCGTTAATCGCACAGATATCTCCAGATACAACAGACTCAACCTTACGTTTGCCTAATCCTTCAAAAATGTATAATTCTTTAATTTTTCCTTTTACCATAACACCGTCACGCTTTGCAAGGGTAACATTCATTCCAGCTTTTAATTCGCCGCGATGAAGTTTTCCAATAGCCATACGTCCCGTGTATGTTGAATAGTCTAATGAAGTAACCAACATTTGTGGTGTTCCTTCTCTTTTAACTGGAGCAGGAATGTGCTCAATAACCAAGTCCAATAGAGGCTCAATCGTATCTGTCTGAACTTTCCAATCCAAACTCATCCAACCATTCTTCGCAGCACCATATGCCGTTGCGAAATCCAATTGGTCTTCTGTTGCACCCAAACTATACATTAAGTCGAACACTTGTTCGTGCACTTCGTCTGGACGACAGTTCTCTTTATCTACTTTGTTGATGACAACAATCGGCTTCAAGCCCATTTGAATTGCCTTTTGCAATACAAAACGAGTTTGTGGCATTGCTCCTTCAAAGGCATCTACTAAAAGTAAAACACCTTCAGCCATATTCAAAACACGCTCAACCTCTCCACCGAAGTCACTGTGACCGGGAGTGTCAATAATGTTAATCTTGTAATCTTTGTATTGAATAGAAACGTTCTTCGCCAAAATGGTAATACCACGCTCGCGCTCCAAGTCATTGTTGTCAAGAATCAAGTCGTTGTGTACTTCATTATCTCTGAACAATTTAGCTGCGTGAAGCATTTTATCTACCAAAGTAGTTTTACCGTGGTCAACGTGGGCGATAATAGCGATGTTTCTAATTTTTTGCATTGCGCGATTCTTAATTTGGGCGCAAAAGTACAACAATAAAAATGAAAAACCCCCTGAAATATCAAGGGGTTTAAAAAGTAGCGAGATTGGGGCTTGAACCCAAGACCTTGCGATTATGAATCGCACGCTCTAACCAGCTGAGCTACCTCGCCATAAATGGGGTGCAAATATACACATCTATTTTAAAAATGAAAATTGATTTGAACATTTCGGTTCTTTTCTTTTTTCTTTGCTACTACTGAATGAAAAATGCAATTGTAATAGGAGCAGGGATTGGCGGCATTGCTGCATCTATTCGTTTAGCCCGAAAAGGCTATTCAGTAAAGGTTTTCGAAGCTTCGAATTATCCTGGAGGTAAATTATCTGAGTTTAAAATGGGGGAGTATCGTTTCGATCGAGGCCCGAGTTTGTTTACGTTACCTAGGTACGTTGAAGAATTATTCGAACTGTGCAACGAGAAAATGTCAGACCATTTTTCCTATTCGGAACTTCCAATTTTATGCAATTATTTCTATCCAGACGGATTTCATTTCCAAGCGAAAGGAAATAAAGAAGAAAACATAAAAGCGATTGTTCAAGCTTTTGATGAGGACGAGGAAAAAGTCAGAGCGTTCTTTTCCAAAGCTGAATTCATATACAACACAACGGTTCCGTTGTTTTTAGAACGTCCGCTTAAGCTTTCGAAACTTTATAAAACAAAAGCGTTTTGGAAAGGCATCGCTCGAATTCCTCGTCTGCCTTTAATAGGTAGCTACACCGTTCAACTTAAAAAATATTTCAAGAATCCTAAGACCATTCAATATTTTCAGCGCTACGCCACTTACAATGGAAGTAGCCCATACAAGACTCCGGCCCTTATGCAATTGCTTCCACATGTAGAGCAGGGAATTGGTGCCTTCATTCCAGACAAAGGTATGTATGACATAACCCTTCAATTGTTTGAGCTCGCCAAACGACAAGGTGTTGAGTTTCTCTTCAATTCAAAGGTTGAAGAAATAATAATTGAAGAAAAACGAGCTGCGGGAATTCGATACAACGGTAATCAAATTGAGAAGGCAAATGTTGTCGTAAGTAACATGGATGTTTATCCTACTTACAAGAAACTCTTGCCGAAAGAAAGAGAACCTAGAGTTATTTTAAATCAAGAGAAATCATCCTCGGCCCTTATCTTTTATTGGGGCCTGAAGAACTGCGTAAACAAATCGTTAAGTATTCACAATATCTTTTTCTCAGAAGATTATATTGAAGAATTTCGGAATATATTTGAGGAGGAGACATTGTCAGAAGACTTAACAGTATATGTGCATGTTACTTCAAAACACATTCCATCCGACGCTCCGTTAAACGGCGAAAATTGGTTTGTTATGGTGAACGCTCCGAATAACAAAGGACAAGATTGGGATGGAATCGTTAAGAAAGCCAGGGAAAATATTGTGCAGAAACTGGAAAGTATGTTAGGGGAGAAAATTGGCGATAAAATCTGTTGTGAACACGTTTGGAATCCATGTGGAATCGAAGCGGATACCTCATCTCATTTGGGTGCGCTATACGGCAACGCTTCAAACTCTGCGAGCTCGGCTTTTTTGAGACATGCAAACAATTCTTCAAAAATTAAGAATTTATTTTTTGTTGGTGGAAGTGTTCACCCTGGTGGTGGCGTTCCTTTGGCCATCTTATCTGCTAGAACCATGTCAGATTTAATTCACTAATTGAACTATGTCAACAGAGCTACACAAAAACAAAAAACTAAAAGCTCTCGCAATACTGTGGATTACTTTGGTTCATTTTTTTGGAATTATTGGCGTCTATTTTCTTCCTGAATGGTTTTTGCCTGCAACACCACTCGTTATTTTAGTAAGCGCCGGCGTAGTGATTCTTCGTTATGAAAAATACAGACAATCGAGATTTGTTGCATTTGCTGTAATTGTTGTCATGGCTTATTTAGTGGAAGTGTACGGCGTTAAAACTGGACATTTGTTTGGCACCTATACCTATGGAAATAATCTTGGGTGGAAGCTGTTTGATGTACCGTTGATTATTGGCGTAAACTGGGCCGCATTGATTATGGTGGCGCAGCAACTAACTACTCACTACATTGGAATTAACAATCGTTTTTTTTCAGCTATTTCTGTTGCAGTGCTTATGACAATGTTCGATTTACTGCTTGAAGTCTTGGCACCTCAATTCGATTTCTGGTCTTTTACTCACATGAACTACGCTCCAATGCAAAACTTCATCGCATGGTTCGGCGTTTCATTTTGTTTTGGACTGTTCAGCTATTCACATTTTCGAAATCAGAATAGAACAGCCGTTCTATACGGAATTGCTCAACTCGCATTCTTTATGATCTTGGGAATTTTGGTAATCTAATCTGTTAACGCCCGAAGATCTTGTTCTGAAATAATCGGAATTTTCAAATCTTCTGCTTTCTTCAATTTCGCAGGACCCATGTCAGCTCCGGCAACAACATAAGTTGTCTTAGACGATATACTTCCAACTACTTTCCCCCCGTGTTGTTCAATGAATTCTTTTATTCCATCGCGTGAGAATGTTTCAAAGGTTCCGCTCACCACAATACTTTTTCCAACCAATGCATTCGAAAGCAAGACTTCGTCTTGTTCATTTATGTTGAATTGAAGTCCGGCTGAAATGAGTTTATTCAATACGAGCAGATGCTCTTCCTTTGTTAGCCACGACTGAATAGAGCGCGCAATGATTTCTCCGACTTCATCAATCCCACACAATTCTTCAAATGTGAGTGTCTTCAAATGATCGAACGACTTCACTGCTCTCGCAATTTTCTTCGCAACGGTTTCACCAACATGTCGAATTCCGAGAGCGAAAAGAACTCGTTCAAAGGAAACTTGTTTGCTTGCTTCCAATCCTGCCATCAAATTCTCAACGCTCTTCGTTTGAAGTGAGCGTTTTTTTGTTTCTTCGGCTTCATCACCAACTTGAAATTCAAGTCCAATCAATTGATCATAGGTCAAGGAATACAAATCTCCAGCATCTGTAATCAATCCTGAAACTAGCAATCCTGAAACGGTTTCAGTCCCTAAACCTTCAATGTTCATGGCCTTTCTTGAAATGAAATGCTCTAATTTTCCAATGAGCTGCGGAAGACATTGAGTGTCGTTCGGACAATAATGCAAGACTTCACCTTCCAATCGAATAAGAGGCGTATTGCACTCAGGACAATTCGCAATGTATTCATGCATGCTCTCTGCACCGCGGGGCTGCGCAGTGTCAACAGCCGTTACTTTTGGAATAATTTCTCCTCCTTTTTCCACCCAAACAAAATCTCCCACGCGAATATCCAATCGTTCAATTTGATCGGCGTTGTGAAGTGAAGCGCGCTTGACGGTAGTGCCTGCTAATTGAATAGGAGAGAGGTTTGCAACTGGTGTAATGGCCCCTGTTCTTCCAACTTGATAGGTGATACTTAAGAGCTTTGTGCTAATGCTTTCAGCTTTGAATTTATAGGCAATGGCCCATCGAGGGCTCTTAGCTGTCATTCCCAATTCGTCCCACAATTGAACTTCGTTGACTTTAATTACAATTCCATCGATTTCAAATGGAAGTGTCGTACGGTGTTCGTCCCAATAAGAAATAAACGACATAATACCTTCCACAGTTGAAGTGGTTTCTATCATTCGTTTGGAAGGATCCGGAGTTTTGAATCCCCATGATTGTGCGTGATTTACACGTCCGCTGTGTGTTTCAATGGTTGAAGTGCTATTCAATACGAAGTACAAAAAACAATCGAGTTTGCGTTTCGCTACTGCTTTTGAGTCTTGCTGTTTTAATGTGCCTGATGCAGTGTTCCTTGGATTTGCGTATAACTCTTCGCCAGCTTCAGCGCGTTCTTCATTTAATTTTTGAAAGACGCCTTTCGGCATAAATATTTCTCCCCGAATTTCAAATTCGGAAGGGAAGTCGCCTTTCAATTGAAGCGGAATACTTGAAATTGTTCTAACGTTTATTGTTACGTCTTCACCCACAGAACCATCTCCGCGAGTTACCGCTCTTTCCAACTGACCGTTCTTGTACCACAGAGCAATGGCTACTCCGTCGTATTTCAATTCCATGACAAACTCAATGGGTTTGCCTGCTAGCTCTATCGCGCGCTTCGCCCAATCTTGAATTTCATCTTGGTTGTATGAATTAGAAAGCGAGAGCATTGGACTCTTGTGTGTAACCTTTTCAAATTTATCTGTAATGTCTCCACCTACACGTTGGGTAGGGCTATTGGAAGATTTCAATTCAGGAAATTGAAGTTCCAATTGCTCTAATTCCTTCAACAAAAAATCGAATTCCTGATCAGATATTACAGGAGCATTCAACACATAATAATTGTAATTGTGTGCATTCAATTGCTCTGAAAGTTCAGCAATGCGTATCTGTGCTTCGAATGAATTCATGAATTAATATCTTTTGCGAATGTCTTTGTTCCAGATTCCACGAACGGCTTTAACAGGCAGAAATCGAAGTTTGACAATGAACACCGGAGCGTTGTAGATGGGTAAAAGTTCATTGGGTGCATTTCGCGTTTGGCGATAACCAATACCTCCTCCAATAGACATGAAGTAGGTTAAATGTCGAAACAGTGTTGTGCTAATTTCAGTAAGTTGAACGGGTTCATTATAATTACCTACTGAACCATTAGCGTAGGTGTAAGACCCTGAAACATTGCCTATTCCTAGGTGCAAGGTAGAACTCCACTCATATTTTTTCGTGAACAACCAGACACGCTCGTAATAAGCAGAAGCGTAGTTTAATTCAAGATTTGCCGAGATAATATTGGAAGAAATTTCATTCAACGATTCTGTATTAACCCCATTCGAAAATGAATAAAATCCTAAGCCGAATCGATTGACGCGATTCATTTCAACACCAATTCGAAAACCTCCAAGTCGAGCCCCTTCATTACTTACCAAAGTAAGCCGACCGTCAAAAATAAATTCGGGTTTAATAAATGGGTAGTCTGATTTTTTATTGCGCTCCTCTTTTTGTCCGTAAACAGACAAAAAATTTAAAAGCACAAACATCGTGGTCAATAATGGATTCTTCACGGAACAAAAATAGGCATATTGTTAAAACACTCGAAGAATGTTAGACCTTTGTGTTATGAGTAGTGAAGAAAATTTTTCGAGTTTAGGTTTAAATGAAGATTTGATACAGGGAATCGATTCCATGGGAATTCAAAAACCGACTCCCATTCAGCGGGAATCGATACCACATATTTTACAAGGAAAGGACGTTTTAGGAATTGCACAAACAGGAACGGGTAAGACAGCGGCCTTTCTTCTGCCTGTTATTCATAGGATTATTCAAGATACCGACCGGACATGTGTTTCGGCGCTAATTGTTGTTCCAACGCGTGAGTTAGCAACACAGATAGATCAGGCCATTTCAGCTTACGGATATTTCACAGATATTTCTTCCATGCCCATTTATGGTGGAAGTGATGGTAAGGTCTTTACACAAGAAAAGCACGCCCTTACAACTGGAACAGATATTATAGTGGCTACTCCAGGACGATTGAACATGCACATTAATTTGGGATATGTCGATTTTTCTAAATTGAAATTCTTGATTTTGGACGAAGCCGATCGCATGTTAGACATGGGGTTTCAGCCAGATATTCAGCGCATTATTGCACAGACTCCTGACGTTAAGCAAGGATTGCTGTTTTCAGCTACAATGCCCGATACTATTTTTAGTTTATCGCGCGGATTTTTAAATGATCCAATAACCATAAACATTGCCTTATCTAAGCCCCCGGCGAATGTAACGCAAGGGGCATTCGTTGTATTTCCAAATCAGAAAATTCCAATCCTCGTAGACTATTTGTATGAGCGAAAGGAGAAAACAACCATCGTTTTCAGTAGCACGAAGACTGGTGTAATAAATATTCACAGTGCACTTCGGAAAAAAGGAATTCAAGCCCTAATGATGAGTAGTGATTTGGAACAAAGCGAACGTGAACATTCCTTGAATGAATTCAGAAATAGAAAATGTGCTGTCCTTGTAGCGACCGATGTTGTAAGTAGAGGTATAGACATTAAAGGTATTGACTGTGTCATTAATTTCGACGTCCCTGGCGACGCTGAAGACTATGTTCACCGCATTGGAAGAACAGGAAGGGCTGATGCTTATGGCGAGGCTGTAACCTTCGTTGTTCCAGACGATCAGGTGAAGTTTAAGAAGATTGAAATGCTTATTCAACAGGACGTTGTGAAGTTACCTGTTGCAGAAAATTACGGAGCTGTCCCTGAATACAATCCAGTTATGAAAGGAAATGGAAAACCAAGACATGGTGGTAATGGAGGAGGAGGAGGAAAGCGAAATTTCAAACCGAAATACACATCGAAAAACAGAGGTGGTGAAAACAAAAAAGGTGCATAAGCACCTTTTTCTTTTTTAATAAAGTTGGAAATTAATCACCTAAAGCTTCTGCCTTTTTCAACTCTTCATCAATCATGTCCTCAATAGTCTTGCGTTCGGCTTCGTTAAGCTTAGAGTTTAACTTGATTTGCTTCTTCATGAAACGATACATATCGCGCTTGTGAATTTCATAAGCGATGTAAGTTGTGAAAGTTCCATCGGGCATTTTGTATTTCTCTTCGCCAATCTTACGTAAATCTGCAATCTGTGTATTCGTTGCCTCACGCGCTAATGATTGGAACTTATCTGTGATTTCAGAACGGTTATTCAATTCTGTTTCTCCTAGGTATTGATCTGTTACAACCTTTACGTTAGTTTCAACCTGCTGAGCCAATACTTTCTTGGCTTGAAGATCTGCTTTGTTGCGAGAGATATTCTCGTCCATCGATTGACCTTTTCCAGTTCCTCTGAAATAACGATCGTTCGATTCGTATTTATTTCCTGTGAATGGTTCGTTTACTTTTTCACCAAGGTTCGCATTGGTCTTACATCCTGCAAGAAGTAGTATGGCGAATCCTAAAAAGAGAGATAGCTTTTTCATAGCAATTGTTTTTGTTTCGTTTATAAAGATAGTGCCACAATTCATTTGGCGATTAATAACTCCATTTTTTTGTGTAGGTGTTCCAATAACTGATGCCAAACTTGAAAGTGTAATTGGCTTTGTCTAAATTAGAATCGGAAGTTACCAAAAACGCACCTAGACGGAAAAGTTGTTCTTTTATACGGATTTGTTTTTGAATTCCAACAAATATTTCTTGGTGAATAAAGTTCTCGCTTGGTATAGCAATGAGCGCACTTCCGGCAATCTCATTCAACTTCAATCGATTCAATAATGGAATTTTATTGAAGAACATTCCGTTGAAACTGTGTACATAGTTTCCTCTGTAATACGCATTCGGCGTGAGGAATACCCGATCAAGTAATTGGAAAGAGGCGTTGGGATCAGAGAAGAAAAAGAAGTCAGAACCTCTAAAGTACTTGTATTCCAGTAATCTTAAATTGGCTTTATTGACGAAGGCACCTCCTTGAATGGTCCATGAGCCTGTTCCAAATCGCGGAAGCTGATAGTCATCGTGAATTCTCAATTCAACATAATCGAAGTTCACTTCACTGCCGAACATTTTAGGCACTCCCTTACGATAGTTAAACTTGAATTCGGGGTATTTGAATCCAGTAACCACTTTTCTATTTTTCTTGAAATAATAAGTCTGTCCCGGTCTCCACTGAAGATTCAGATTAAATTCAGATTTTGTGTATCGCTGAAATTCAATCGGGTTATTCACATCACCAAAAAGCTGAGAAGACCAAGCATCTTGAACCAAATTGTTAATGGGCATTTGATCACAAAACTCATAGGTCAGCGAAGCATACAATCCATTCACAACTTCCATTCGCTGCTCAATGCTGTACATTTTTGCTCTAACGTAATTGCTTCGACTAAACACGGTGCTAAATGAAGAGAAGGTGTTAATCATATCATAGTAATCACCAAATCGTATGTACGTCCTTACAAATTTCTTAGGATAGTAAGTCAATCCAATTCCGCCTTTTCCACGAACATCTTTGTTCGCAAATCCATAGTCTATAAAACCGTCCGTTTCTAAGGTGAAATCATTGCTTTTAAAGTATTGACTGAAGCTACCACCGAACTTGTGTCTATATCCACCAATTCCGAATACATTGGCTTGGGCAATAATCGGATTTATATAATAAGCGGTGCCTTTTGCACGGTTTCTCCAAGCAACTCCAGAAAGCGTAACATCCCAAAAAGTTACTTTATTAAAGGCAGAATCTGTTTCGGCTAGAATCTTAGGGTCGTTATACCTCTTCTGAAGACTATCACATTCGAATTTGTATTTAAGCTCGAGATTTGTGAGTGGAATCAATTGCTTGGAATCCCAATATGCGCTATCCCTGTCAAAGGCGTTGTCGTCGTATTTCAGTACTTCACTGCTCTGCATGTTCAAAGGGGTTGAAATATTAAATTCATATTCCTTGAATATATATTCGACGTGACAAATGCGTTGTGTCTTTCCTTCTTTCACCTTTCCATAAATGGATTTTCCATAGCTAATCCATTTATTAGATTCTAACTGAACGAACTCTTCCTTCCAAGAAAAATCTGAGAAAAAAGGCATGACCTCGTCGTCTAGATTTAATTCTACTTTACCAACAGCAAAGGTCGTGTCTTGAATCCAGATATAACCATTGAACAGCGCCTCTTGTTTGAAGATAGGCATGACCGAAAGCTTATAGAATTTTTCTCCGTTTAAGGTGTCTATTCCAACTAAATCAAAACTGTATGAAAGCAACGCAGTTGAGGCAATAGGCGATATTATTTTTTTATCGGATAACTGCGGCAGGGTAAGAGAATTTTCGCGCAGGTTAAATTCTGAATAACATGATTGGCTGGTTAATTCATAAGGATCCTCATAGCGATCTCTATCGTTCACAATAGATTCTTCGCCGTATTCAAAATTCACATTAACCGACGCGTAATTTTCATTTCGCTTTGGCGTGAAATCGCGAAATGCGTCGACCTTTAGTTTTACTTCATTTTCTTTAGCGTACAGGGTTCCGGCGCTTTCATTAACATGGTAAATAGAATTTTCAATAACCGGAGGCTGAATAACCTTAGATGCCGAATCACGTTTAAAATCAATTTTCTCCATCGAAGTTCTTCCGTAAAAGCCCACGGAGTAATTCTGCATTTGCTTAGCGTAAAACTCTCGCTGGTCAGATGCTCCTCGGACCAATCGTTTTACGAAATCTCTACGATCTGCATTGACAACCACCATAGGCAATTCGTTGCTATTCACCTTAAGATTAATATCAATAAAAAGATTTTTCTCTAGTCCGATTTGAAGAGATTTAATGACTGTTTCGTATCCTATAAAATTATAATTAAGCTCATATTTACCAGGCTTAAGATTCAATTGGTACTCGCCACTTTCGTCTGTGTGTGTGCCTAAATTGGTTCCTGGGACAAAGACTGCTACGTGAAATAGGGGAAGGCCTTGCTCATCTTTTACGGTCCCTTTTACAGTTGTTGCGAAACTCAAATTCCAACAAAACAAAAAGACAACGCTAACAAGCGCTGCCTTAAATTTCATTTTGAAAGTTTGAATATTCACGATCTAATGACGAGTAAATCGTCTATTTGTTACATGTTTGTTTTAAATCATCTTTGTTGAATTGCTGTCCGAAGTAAGATTTTTGGATGTTTCCATTCCATAAATAAAGTATTCCCGGAGTTTCTCCTTCTGTTCCCATAAGGGTAAAGAATTCACCGATACCTAAAACTTGATATGGATATTTCTTTCCAGCTACTTGGAAAAATTCATCAATTTTTTCTACTTCTTCATCACCGAAGTAAACATACACCTTTGGGAAATTGGGATCTTTTGATAATTCAGTTAACGCTTTAGCTGCTTCTCGGCAATGATCGCAACCCGGAATGAAGAAACAAACGATGCGTTTTCCCTCATCAATTTTAACTTTCAAACCGCTGAATACATTCAATTTAGCAAATTTCGAAACAACAGCTGCAGGACCAGGATTTACAATAACTTCGGGAGCATTTGTGGTTTGTGTCTTGGTGGTATCAACTCCTTGAGGTGTAGCAGGAGTCTCAGACTCCCATGGAATATTAGAAGTATCAGTGGTTATAGTATCCAATTCCTTGAATGGTGCAAACGGAAAAGCCATGAACATAAATAGGGTAGAGAAGGACCAGATTAACAATAGGAATGAAAAACGATTGGCGCTTTTCTTTTCATGACTAATGAAAAACAACCAACCCAATAGTCCAAGGGTAACAATGTTTTTAATTAATGCTTCTGTCGGAGTCATTTCAATAAACTGTCCGAAACATCCGCAGTTTCCACCTTGTCCGATTGCAATTTGATAAGACAAGTGAATACAAAAGGCAACAAGTAAAAGAGCAGTTAATGGAAGTACAATTCGTTTGAAGAAATGATTTTGAATGAGTGCGATACCCAATCCGAGTTCAATACCAATAATTAATCTAGCGAAATAAGGAGCGGTGTGCCAATCGGCAAATCCTAAATCGACTAATTGTTTTTCGAAGGGAGTTAAGGGAAGCATTTTCGTAATGGCCGAAAACACAAAAAGTGCGCATAAGAATACGCGTAAAGTCCAAGAGATGTAAAGATTTCTTTTTTCCATAAATCAAAAGTAAGAAGGTTATTGAATAAATACTGCGCTCGACTTTTCAAGAAACGTGCCGTGTATAACATTTGTTGCTTGAACCATGTTCAAGAATCAAATCCTCTATTTTCGTTTGGTGAAGGTTGCAAAGAAAATAGGCTATCAATTGCTCGTGCTCTGGGGCGTGGTCACAGTGGTATTTTTCCTTTTCAATTTAACAGGTTCCGATCCTGTTCAAAACCTTGTTGGCGAAAATGCCAATCAAGAAGTTGTAACAAATATGCGTAACAAGTTGCGCTTGAACCATTCTCTTGGTGTTCGCTACCTCGAGTATTTGAATAATCTTTCTCCAATAAGTGTGAACAGATCAGATAATTTCGCGGAAGCCTTTTACGCAGACTCCTCGATTTATAAGGGATGGTCATTTTCTCTGAGCAAAGAGCGTTCATTGTGGATTAAATTTCCAAGTTTGGGAAAATCCTTCATTTCCGAAAAGTCGGTGTCTTCCATATTTGCTGAATCATTTCCGGGAACATTTGTGCTTGCCTTAGGAAGTATTCTTCTCAGCTTGTTGCTGGGAATTCCTCTCGGCATCTGGGCTTATCAGAAAAAAGATTCGTGGATCGATAAAACAGTTTTATTCGTATCAGCCATTGGAATGGCCGGACCATCATTCTTTGTCGCACTAATCGTGGCTTGGATAGGAGCGGTGTTACTTCGCGATTACACGGGGCTGAGCATGACTGGAAGTTGGTATAGTGTTGATGTTTGGGAGGGGAAGTACATTGACTTGAAGAATTTAATTCTTCCCATGATTACCTTAATGATTCGTCCATTGGCGATTATTGTTCAATTAACAAGAAGCAGCATGCTCGAGGTGATGTCTCAGGATTTCATCCGAACAGCGCGTGCAAAGGGACTTTCAGAACGACGCGTTCTATACAGACATGCCTTGCCCAATGCCTTGAATCCGGTTGTGACAGCAGTTTCCGGATGGTTCGCATCCTTGCTGGCAGGTGCAGTATTTGTAGAATTTGTTTTCGGCTGGAAGGGGATAGGTCAAGAACTTTTCATGGCTATTGAAAAACAAGATCAGCCCATAGTCATGGGCGGAGTGATACTCGTTTCTGCTGTTTTTATTCTTGTGAATGTCTTGGTTGAATGGGTATATGGAATCCTCGATCCGCGGATTCGAACCTCATCCAATTAAAGAAAAAAATCATACTTGAAATCGAAACCCTTTTCACTTCCCATCGGAAATAAAAAAGCATCTGATTGAAGAATCAATTCTTGTTGAAGAGCACCAACGTTTTCACCATACATTTCCAACAAACTTCCTTCATTTCGAAGTAAATCATGTGAGCCGAGCGATGCTATTTGAATGGCCTTTCTTGTCTCATCGAATTTCGATTTGCCAATAGGAACTGAGACATGCGTGAACGGAAGTCTATCTTTTTCCAAAAGATTTGAATCGCTCCATAAGATTACATCAGATTTCTTTCGAGTTAGTTCTGAAAGCCAATGTTCTAACTTTTTATCTGGAAGGAAGGAAGTCGCGTCGAATCGAAATCCATCGATTCCCATTTCCAAAAAAGAAAAAAGTGAATTCAACAAATATTCCGAGTGGTATTTGTTGAAATGATTTATTTGATAGACGTCGTTCCAATTCGTTCCGATAGGATGAAAGGGTTTTTCATTTCCATCTAAAGCAAAAAAATCCTTTTCTTGAGCATACTTATGATTGATGGAAGCATGATTCAGAACGACATCGAGAATCACCTTCATTCCCTTATCATGAGCGGCTTGTGTGAATAATTTTAACCCATCAACTCCACCCAATTCCTTTCGAACTTCAAAATGGTCGGTTATGCAATAAGGCGATCGGCTGTTCTGAATGTCGGTCGGATTTATAGGAAGAAGATAAATGGCGTCAATATCCAAAGATTTTATGTCATTAAACTGACAAATAGCAGCCTCAAAGGTGCCTTCAATCGTAAAATGCGGGATGGATATTTCGTAGATTCTCTTCAACAAGTCAAATGTAATTATTAGGGACGAATAATCATTCTCACGTATAGTGAGAGAAGTTAAGAATGGAGACGTTTTAGTGAGAATTTAAGAAAGGGTAAGAAAAGGGAAGATTTGGATATATGGTAAGAAAGGGTAAGATTGGTTAAGCGAGGATAAGAAACAGATTTAACTAGTTTACATAATGTAAATTATGTGTCTTTTGAGTTCGTTGTAAATTGAATCTCAGTGCATTAAAAAACTCGGATTCCTCCGAGTTTCGCAAAATCAATTGTTAAGCCTTATTCTAATGCACTTCCTCCGTGAGTTCAGATTCATCTGAATCTTTCTTATAACAGGCTTATTTCTGTAAAGTTGTATCTCCTTTACAACAAGGATCCGTTCCGTCGTGTTTGCAACCAGGTGTGCAATTCGCAGTGCATTTCTCTGAATTCATGTATGCGCATCCTTCATGTCCCGACATTCCTTTACAAGATCTTCCTGATCCTTCAGCTGAGCAACAACTTGAAATTTCTGGATGGCGAATTTCGCCTCCGGTTAATCCAGCTTTACTAATAAGCACAATTGCGATAATTCCGATAAAAACAACCAAAATTTCAGCTTTTTTGGTGTGTTTATGACCTTTTTTGTGACCAAATAAAGCTATTCCAGCAAATACACCCGTAACGATACATGGCCAAAAAGCCAACTCTGCAGCTTCTTCGTGCTCATGCATGAGATCTTCATTCACACAATATTTCCCTTTCTTTTCTTCAAAGAAATGCTCGGAAGCTCCTCCAGAATACATAGTAGGATAACTTGAAATCCCAGCAATCATCGTAATCCACAATCCAACTGAAGAAACAACCTGTTTTTTGGTTAAAAGGCCGAAAATAACCACCAAAATACCGATAATTAGTCCAATTATTGGCAAATGGTTGATTAAAAGATGTATGTGCGGTGCGTTCATTTTTATCAGTACTTATCATTTAACTCAATACATTTTAAGTTCTTATTTTCAGCAACTTAATCGACTTTACTTCAATCTAAAATAAAGAAGGCTGAATGGTTTCAGTTCCGTCTTCATTGAGTGAGGTTGTCGTCTGAGGACGAGTGGCTAAAATAGCCTCGTCGGCTTGCTGCTCTCGCTCAATATCGGATTCAAGCAGATCAACTGAAAGGATAGGATAAGTTGAAAGTCTGTTTCCAATCGCCTTTACTCCTTTAATGGAAATAAAATCGGGTAGGTTCAGTGTTTCGTCCATCTTATTCTGCGATTGCTTGAATTTCTTATTGAAACGGATATACACATTGGGGAAATGGTTTGTAGTTGCCACCGCCAATTTCGATTTTGGGTGCTCGGTAATAAATCGAACCAAGCCTTTGCTGGGTTCAACCAAGAATCGTTTCACCATCCAAGTTTCTTTCTCACCGTCGAAATAAACGGAGCTCAGCGGTTTCTCGGGGAGCCATTTTTCAACGGAAATCATATTGTCTGGAAAGTGAACACTTAAATCTGGTGCAATTAATTGATAATCTCCCGAAGATTGTATGACAAGAATCTTGTCCTCAGGACCGAAATCTCCTAGGAATCTGCCTCGACCTTCGTCGTTTAGTCGTTGGACACTTTCGTCTATCCAAATTTTTCTTGCGCTAAGAGTAGAAACCCCAGCCGATTTCAATTCAACCTTTTTAACCGGATATTTCGTGGCCACATTTCCTTGAGCATCACGACCTTTAACGGCTAGTTCAGAAAAGTCGACATCGAACTTCAGTTTCTTCAATCGCTCGAGGGCTCTTAAATTAACCGTAACAACTTCAGCTTCTCCGTTCGGATTGGCGCTGAAGTATAGCGTTTCACTTCCGGGAGTTCCTTTGGTGAGGTCGTATTCTTTGTCGCGGGTAATGGAAGTCACTGCAAAACGCTTGATGTTCGCACCACCGTTTTTACCGTCGCGATACATGAAGTTGTATATGGTTCTGCGGTCATCTTTCTTCCAAACAGCAATGTGAATGATGTCTTTTCCGAAGAAAGCCTTTTGTTGCACTTTCGAAACCATCATTTTTCCGTCTCGTCGGAAAACAATGATGTCATCGATATCGGAACATTCACAAACGAATTCACCTTCATCTCGTTTCAATCCAATTCCAGCGAAGCCTTCTGCTAAATTCACAGAAAGTTTGGCGTTAGCGATAGCCACTGCAGCCGCCTGAACCGTATCGAAGGTTCTGATTTCCGTTTTACGCTCTCTTCCTTTGCCGTATTTCGCCTTCAAATCTTTGAAATAGGCAATGGCCGTATCCGTCAGATGATTCAGTTTTTCTTTGACTTGATCAATTTCACCTTCCAACCTAGAAATGAAATCGTCTGCCTTGTTGCTATCGAATTTCGAAATTCGTTTGATCTTGATTTCAGTCAAGCGCGCCACATCTTCATCGGTCACCGCACGCAAGAATTTCTTGGTATGTGGCTTTAATCCTTTGTGAATCGCAAGAATGATGTCATCCCACGTTTCGCATTCTTCAATGTCGCGGTAGATTCTCTTTTCAATAAAAATCTTTTCCAATGAAGCGAAATGCCAGCTTTCTTGAAGTTCATTCAGCTGAATTTCCAACTCCTTTCCAATTAAATCACGCGTTCTATCTGCTGAAATTTTCAGAAGCTCATCCACAGGAAGGAATTTCGGACGGTCATCGTGGATAACACACGAGTTCGGAGAAATGCTTATTTCACAATCGGTGAAGGCGTATAACGCATCAATGGTCTTATCCGGAGAAACACCTGTTGCCAGATGAACCATGATTTCAACAACCGCTGCGGTATTGTCTTCAATTTTCTTAATCTTGATTTTACCTTTGTCGTTGGCCTTCAAGATTGAATCAATTAACGAAGAAGTGGTTGTTCCAAATGGAATTTCAGTAATAACCAAGCAACGCGCGGCATCGTCCTTTTTGATTTTGGCGCGAACACGAACCTTTCCACCGCGAAGACCACCGTTGTAATCCGAGAAATCGGCCATTCCGC
>JBIIWZ010000040.1:0-8552 GCA_044338665.1 Flavobacteriales bacterium | reverse complement strand
TCACACACTTGAAAATTGGTGATATGATTCGTATTCGCGAAATTGCTATCCCTGGTTGTAAAGTATTGGAAGCTGATGCTGCTGCTGTTGTTGCAGTTCAAGCAACTCGTGCTTCTATTGCTGCTGCTACTGCAGACAAAGCACCTGAAGGAAAGAAGAAAAAATAATTTTCGCCCAATTAAAAAAGGGACACCTCAATTTGAAGGTGTCCCTTTATTTTTGCATTAATAATTCATTATGCCTAATCCAAAACCAAATCGTTCTCGCACCGAGCGCCCCGCTCGTTCGGGTTCATCAAAATCGGAGCGTCCAGAAAGAGGAGCTCGTCCAGAGCGCCCTGCTTCGGCGAGACCCGATCGTCCTGCACGTGGAGGTGCTGCTCGTCCGGATCGTCCTGTTCGTTCAGGTTCTGCTCGTCCGGATCGCCCAACTCGTTCAGGTTCTGATAGACCCGACCGTCCCGTTCGTTCTGGTTCTGCTAGACCAGAACGTCCTGCTCGCTCAGGATCGGATAGACCAGAGCGCAGTGACCGTCCGGCCTACTCAGATCGTCCTGCACGCGGTGAGGGAAAAAGTGAAGGTGGAAGAGGTGGCGCAAGACCAACAGGTGGTGGACGTTCAAACCGCACAGGTGGAAGAAACGAAAGTCGTTACAATGCGGAACGTCCAGAACCCAAAGCTGCTGCGCGCCCCGAGCGTCCGGCAAAGGCCCCGAAAGACACGAGCCGTCACGACAGAGGTAAGAATGTTTTGGGCACAAGACCTAAACGCACCGAAGCGCCGAAGAAATCTGGACGCGACGAAGATGCGCCGAAGCCGTATCGTTCAAACGCGCGTGAGCGTGTAAAAGAAGAGAAGAAAAGAGAAAAAAGTGGCGGACTTCACAAAGAGTTCGTTCCAGAAAAAGCATACATAAGCAAGACCGAGCGTGAAGGATTAATTCGTTTGAATAAATTCTTAAGCAACGCAGGTATAGCTTCGAGAAGAGAAGCCGATCAATTGATTGAACTAGGTTTGGTGAATGTGAACGGTGTTGTGGTGAAAGAATTAGGATTGAAAATTGATCCAAAAAACGACGTAGTGAAATACGACGACGCAGTGCTTCGTCCAGAAAAATTACGTTACTTCTTGTTGAATAAACCAAAAGGATTCCTAACCACTATGGAAGATCCTGAAGGAAGAAAAACAGTTATGGATTTGGTGAAAGACGCTTGTGTTGAGCGTATTTATCCGGTTGGAAGATTAGACCGCGCCACCACAGGGTTGTTGCTGTTTACCAACGACGGTGAATTGGCGAAACGTCTGATGCATCCGAAACATGAATTCCCGAAATTGTATCACGTTGAAACCGATCAGAAAGTAAGATCAGAGCACGTGGATCAAATGCGTGAAGGGTTTGTCTTAGACGACGGATTCATTAAGGCAGATGAGATAGAGTATGTTGAAGGAGTAAATGCCAAGAAGCAAGTGGGTATTCGTATCCACAGCGGAAGAAATAGAATTGTACGTCGCATGTTCGAGCACTTCGGTTATACCGTTGTAAAATTGGATCGCGTCATGTATGCTGGTTTAACGAAGAAGGAATTAACGAGAGGAAGATATAGACCATTAACTGAAGGTGAAGTCGGATTCTTGAAAATGATTCGTTAATGAACCCAGCCGTTCGCATTGCCAATCAACTTTCTGAAGACTGGATGTTACTCATCTTTGTCTTCGCTTTGGGAGTTATTGCGTGGGTAAATCGCGACAATACGGTTTTGCGTGCGATTTTGCGTTCGGTCTTAAGTCGAAGATTTTTTAAGCAGGAAGAACGTAGAGAAGGTCACGGCTGGAAAAATTTCGGAATGTTGATTTGTTTTTTTCTCATGGGAGGATTGGTGCTGACCCTTCTGAGTAAACGTTATTTTTCCGACATCTTTACGATGCCTCCGTTTTATCAGTTTCTATTCAGTGTTTCAATTGTTGTTGTTCTTTTTGGATTCAAATGGATCATGACATGGGTTGTTGCTTTCATTACAGCTGGGGCATCATCTGCCTTGGAAGACTACAACAAATACTTAGCGTTAACTTCAAGGTTTGCCGTCCTCGTTCTAACAGTTCCTTTATTGCTGGCGGTTTATTCAACCGGAAATGTGAGCGATATCGCTTTGAATTTGTCCTTGATTTTACTAGTAACGGTTCCTTTTTTGAGCACCATTCAGGCTATGTTTTCGGCAATGCAAATGGGTGTACCGTTTTTCTATATCTTTTTTTACCTTTGCACCTTCGAAGTCCTGCCTTGGGCTGTGCTTTCGAAACTAATTTGGCTAAACGTTTTTTAGAGGATATCCTCAACCTTCAGAGATGGCAGAGAAAATTAAAACAATTTTAATTACGCAACAAGATCCCGGTTCTGAAAAGAATCCTTATGTTGATCTTGCAAAAAAGCATAAGTTAAAAATTGATTATCGTCCTTTCGTTCATGTTGAAGGCTTGAGTGGACAAGACTTCCGTCAGCAACGAATAGATTACGCTGAACACCCCTCTGTGTTATTCACCAGTAGAAATGCGGTGGATCATTATTTCCGTTTAGCGAAAGAACTACGCATTACCGTTTCCGATGCTACGAAATATTTTTGTTTGAGTGAAGCCATTGCATTTTACCTTCAGAAGTATACGCAGTTCAGAAAAAGAAAAATCTTTTACGGAAACGGAACCTTTGCAGAAATTATGGATTTTGTGAAGAAACACAAGACCGAGAAATTTTTGCTCCCTTGCTCGGATATGCTGAAGCCCAGTATTCCTGAAATTCTAACGAAAGAAAAGATCGACTACTCGAAAGCAGTTATGTACAAAACGGTGTGCAGCGATTTAAGTGATTTGGCCGATGTGAAATACGACATGTTGGTATTCTTCTCTCCATCAGATATTGAATCGTTATTCAAGAACTTCCCGAAGTTCAAACAGAACACAACGAAGATTGCGGTTTTTGGACAAACGACTGCGCAGGCGGTCGAGAATGCCAAGCTTCGCATAGATGTTATGGCACCGAACCCTAAGGCGCCAAGCATGAGTAAAGCTATCGAACTGTTCATTCAGCAGAAATAATATTCTCTTTTATGGCATAAGTGTTTGTGAAGGCGTTGAACGCTTTTCATGAATTTTGTGCGCATGACGAACGCACAGCAGCTTTTATATACGTTGGCACTTTCTAATGTGCCACATTTGGGTCCCATTCGATTTCGAAAACTCTTAGAGAAATTCGGTTCGGCGGAAGCCGCCTTTCACACGCCCATTTCCAAATGGGACCTTCCCATTCGTTTCAAATTAGATTCAGAGAAGAAAACTGAATTTCTGAGTAAAGCCGAGCGAGAGATGAACGAAGCCCTTCAACATAAAATTGAAATAGTAAGTTACGAAAGTGCACATTACCCCAATAGATTGAAGTACTTCGATGATGCACCGGTCTTTCTATTCAAGCGAGGTAATGCTGAAGTGAATCCAGCACGGACCATTGGCGTTGTGGGAACCCGCAATGCCACGGCCTACGGCAGGTCTTTTTGCAATGAACTCGTGGCTTCTTTGCGTGAATTGGATGTGGTGGTCATAAGCGGATTGGCCCTTGGAATAGATGCCCAGGCGCACTCGTCTGCGTTGGAGAATAAATTGGTTACGTGGGCCTGCATGGCCAACGGACACGAGAACATTTATCCGAAAGAAAACAGGAAACTGGTGCATCGTATTGAAGAGACGGGGTTGGTGTTTTCAGAATTGGCTCCGACAATAAAAGCTGAGCGAGAGTATTTTCAAACGCGAAACAGGTGCATAGCGGCGCTTTCAGACGCTTTACTAGTCGTAGAGTCGGCTGCGAAAGGCGGAGCGCTTGTGACGGCCAATTTCGCGAATGATTTTAATAAGGAAGTGTTTGCCTTACCCGGACGTTCCAACGATGCGTATAGCAAAGGATGTAACAATTTGATTCGTCAGCAGAAGGCGCATCTAATTACATCTGCTGAAGAGTTGTGTACGCTTATGGATTGGAAAATAGATACAACGGCTACGCAGCTGGTTATTCCAGAATTGAGCGTTGAAGAAACGAAAATTTTCAATTTACTTCGAAGAGAGCATTCGCTCGATTTAGATGTTTTAAAGTGGAAATTCGAAGGCGAGAATTTGGCCCTTCACTTATTGAAATTAGAATTGAAAGGAGTGGTGCGGTGTTTACCTGGAAATAAAATTGAACTGACTTAATCTTGCGACTTATTGTATTGAAATTTTTTCAATAAAGCAGGAACAAATGCAAGACAAAAGAGACTTCCGATTGTGCAGACGGTAACGAAAATTAATGCAACAGATGAAGGGATAATGTGCACGGGATAAAACTCGACCACAGCGCCTTGCATGCGCACCAATCCCACTGTTTGTTGCAGGTAGGTAAGCAATAATCCAATGGCGGTTCCGATCACCGCTCCGGTAAGATTGATGAAGACGCCTTCCAAAATAAATATATTTCGAATGGTGGCTTTGGTGGCTCCCATGCTATACATCACGTGAATGTCTTTTTTCTTTTCAATGATAAGAAGGGTAAGGGAAGCCAAGATGTTAAAGCTAGCAATGATTAAGATGAAAACTAAAATGAGATAGGTGGCCCATTTCTCGCTCTGGTTCGTTTTATAGACTAGTGCGTTTTTATCTTCTCGGGTTTGAACTTTGAGGTCTGGAAGTAGCACTTGCAATTCTTCTTTCAACTTATTTAAATCGGTGTTGGGTGAAGTTTGAATTTCGAGTGAAGTAAACGAAGAGTCCATTTCATAGAGCTCACGCGCTAAGCGGAAGGGAAGGAAAATATATTTCTTATCGAGTTCGGCATTTGCTGTGAAAATTCCAGTTACACGCAGGTTTGTTTCGTTGAAGGCATTTTCACGGTTGGTTGAAAGTCTTCTTCCTGCAACTGGAGTTTTAATGTTCAGAATAACGGGCTGATTTAACGATGAAGGAAATTGCAATTCTCCACGAACGCCAAGCCCGACAACGGCATAATTTGCCGAATCTTCTTCCAGTAAAAATTCACCGGAGTAGACCATACTGTCGGTGGGCAACGTTTTTACATAGGCGGCTTCAATTCCTTTAATGGTGGCCACTGTATTGGAATTGTTGTATTGCAACCAAGCATCGTTTTCAATCACTTTTCCAATTAAAGTAACACCTTCAAGCTGTTGAATTTTTTCGAAAGGAATGGTTTTCTCTTCGATTTGCATTCCTTGTTTTGCAACAATGGTTATGGGCGCATCGAAGCTCGAGAATAAGTCTTCAATAAGAAGTTCGAGTCCGTTGAAGGCACTCATTACAAGAATCATTGCACAAGCAACAAATGCCACAACGCTCATGGATATGAGCGATATGGCATTTATAATGTTTCGCGATTTCTTCGCGAACAAATAGCGTCTAGCAATGAAGAGCGATAGCTTCACGAATTATAGTGTTCCGCGTCTTTCTTGTTCGCGTTCAATGGATTCAAAAAGTGCTTTGAAGTTTCCTTTTCCAAACGACTGTGCGCCTTTTCTTTGAATAATTTCGAAGAACATGGTTGGTCTGTCTAGAACTGGCTTCGTGAATATTTGAAGCAAGTAACCTTCGTCGTCACGATCGATTAAGATTCCCAGTTCTTGAAGCGGAGCAAGGTCTTCGTCAATTTTTCCAACACGATCTAAAACGGTTTCGTAATAGGTGTTCGGTACTGTTAAGAATTCAACACCGTTATTTTTTAAGGCAGTAACCGTTTCAATAATATTATTCGTTGCAACAGCAATGTGCTGCACGCCGGCACCGTTGTAGAATTGAATGTATTCTTCAATTTGACTTTTCTTTCTTCCTTCAGCAGGTTCGTTAATTGGGAATTTAACGCGGCCGTTTCCGTTCGCCATTACCTTACTCATTAACGCAGTGTATTCAGTAGAAATGTCTTTATCGTCGAAGCTAACCAGCTGCGTGAATCCCATTACTTTTGCGTAGAATTCTACCCACTTATTCATTTCATTCCAACCCACATTTCCCACCATGTGGTCAATGTATTTCAATCCAACTTCTGTGGGCTGATAAGCAGGTTCCCATTTCACATAACCTGGCATGAATACACCGTTGTAATTTTTGCGTTCCACGAAGTAGTGAAAGGTTTCTCCGTAGGTGCGAATTCCGCTTAGGATAATCTCTCCGTTTGCGTCGTTCAAGCGAATAGGATCAAGACATGTTTCTCCTCCGCGAACGGTGGTTTCTTCCCAAGCTTTAGTCGCGTCGTTAACCATTAAAGCAATGACTTTAACTCCGTCTCCGTGTTGGTTTACGTGTTCGTTAATTGGACCGCCAGGACCAAGCGCGGTTGTGAGAACCAAGCGAATTTTATCTTGTTGAAGCACGTACGAAACGGCATCTTTCGATCCGGTTTCTAATCCGCGATAAGCAAGAGGTTTGAAGCCCCATGCACTCATGTAATAGTGCGCGGATTGTTTCGCATTTCCAACATACAATTCAACGTAGTCGGTGCCTAATAGAGGTAGGAAATCTTGTGCGTCAGGAAATATTTTTTCTATTTCTGAACCTGCGTCGTAAACATTCATTATAGCCAGCTTTTAATATAATTTGGATCGTTAATTTGAAGGGCAGCTTCGGTAATTCGAAGCGGTCTGAAAGGGTCTATCATTACCGCAAGTTCTTGCGTTTCTTTTTGACCAATGCTTCTTTCATAAGCACCTGGGTGCGGTCCGTGTGGAATACCACCTGGGTGAAGTGAAATGAATCCTTTTTCAATGTGGTTTCTGCTCATGAAGTCACCGTCTACGTAATACAAAACTTCATCAGAATCGATGTTGCTGTGGTTGTAGGGAGCGGGAATTGAATCTGGATGATAATCGTATAATCTTGGAACGAAGGAGCAAATTACAAAGTTGTGTCCTTCGAACGTTTGATGCACTGGAGGCGGTTGGTGAATACGTCCGGTAATGGGTTCGAAATTGTGTATCGAAAATGCATAGGGATAGTTATATCCGTCCCAGCCTGCAACATCGAAAGGATGTGTCGCATACACCAAGGTGTGCATGTGATTTTCCTTTCTTATTTTCATGGTGAAATCACCTTTCTCGTCGTGCGTTTCGAGTTCAGAAGGACGTTTGATATCGCGTTCGCAAAAGGGTGAACTTTCTAGCAATTGTCCGAATTGATTTCTATATCGCTTCGGCGTTACAATGGGTGAAAAACTTTCAACAATAAACAGGCGATTGTCTTCGGTATCGAAATCGATTTGATAAATCATTCCTCTTGGAATGACTAGGTAGTCGCCGTATTCAAAAGGAATATTTCCTAAGAACGTTCGCAATTTTCCAGAGCCGCGGTGCACGAAAATTACTTCATCGGCATCCGCGTTTTTGTAGAAATATTCTGTTAAACTTTTGCGCGGTGCAGCCACAGAAATGTGCAGGTCGTTGTTGAAAAGCAAAACCGTTCTGCTTTCTAGAAAATCGTCTTGTGGCGCAACGTTAAATCCGCTAAGCATGCGTGGCTCTATGTTGTGATAGACCGCTGCTTTTGGTGAAACATCAACGGGTGCGCTAATGCTTTTAATTTGGGTAGGTCTGTGCAAGTGATAAAGCAACGAAGACATTCCCGTAAATCCTTCTGTGCCGAATAGCTGTTCGTAATGCAATTCGCCAGATTCCTTATAAAACGTTGAGTGACGTTTTGGAGGTATTTTTCCGAGTGAGTGGTAAATAGGCATGCGGCGAAGTTACGAATGAACCTGAATGAAAAAATAATGAGGAATGCTTCTGTTCGAACTGATGTTTCTCAATTTGGATTATTTCCCTGAAGCGTTAATGGCATTGATGTAAAAATTCAAATTTGGGGGTTCAATGTGCCCCCTAACAATAAATGCATTTGGGTATGATGTCTTAAAGTTTTTTAGTTCATTTTTCGCGTCGGTTTCGGTGAGAAAATCGCCAATGCGCAAACTGAAATCGGGAACGTTTTGTTCGAGATAGGCCTGATGAACAAAGCCTTTAGCCATGAATTCCTGTCTTTTTGCTTTTGCTTGTTCGAGAGGGCCAAAGAAAATTTGAATACGAAACCCTTCAAGGTTATTTATTCCTCTTGAGTTTTGCTCAATAGCCGAGATAGATTGAGGAACATTAAAAACAACATGCCCCGGTTTGAGAGTGTCTTGTACGTGAGACTTAACTGTTAAGTCTTTGGCTGCAGGCTTTTGAGCTGAGGTGCTGAAAGCTGCAAATAAGAGAAGAGTAATTAAAAGGCGCATGATGTCTGTCATTTCTCAACAAAGGTACACCAGCGTTTTTGAAGTACAAAACATAAACGTCAATGAATCAATAGAGTAAGATTGAAAAACGGCGCGAATGTTATTTAGAATAGGTATAAATTAAGAAATAGATGAAAATGACATTTCTGTGATAAACCTCGTGAAGTAAATTTGCGACGCATTAAATAAGGATTTTTGTAAAAAGACCAGGAATGAAGCGACTTCTAGCAAGTTTAAAAGGATTAGCGTTATTATCGATTGTTAACCT
>JBIIWZ010000039.1:0-8600 GCA_044338665.1 Flavobacteriales bacterium | reverse complement strand
GATTTCAATCGGTTAAAAGTGATATTGGCATAATGTACAAAAGATGTCGCTGATTTTTTTTGAAGTGCGTTTCCCTTAAATGCTGCACCGTAAGAAAATTTCCTTTTGTTTGTGAAATTCATGTAGTTGTAAAAAACATTTGTGTTTTTCAAACCATTGTATTGGTAATAGGGGGTAGTGTCATTAAAATTGGCTATAATATTTGATGAGTTTTTGTCGTAATAACCAGTGAACCAATTAAATCCTAATTCAGAAACTAAGTTGTCTTCGTTTGTTCCAATTATAAAATTAACTGCCTTAGGTTGTGGTTTTCTTTCAGAAGGTTGGTTGGGTATGCTATATAAATTGAATGAAAAGAATTTTTTTTCATCAGAATAAATTATCCCAACGTCAGTAAGACTCTCAGCAAAAGGCGTAAGTTTTGTGTTTTGAGTTGTGTCCTTGCTGTTTGGTTGTGAAATCTGTAAGGAGTGATTACTGTAGTTCTGATAAATTGACCAGACTGCATTGTTGTAATACTTCTGAATATAGGTGCTGTCAAAGTAAAATTGAGCAGAAGCTTGACTAAAATGCCAAAGAGATAATGCGAGAATAAATATTTTTTTTGTCATGGATCAATCAATAAATACACAAGTGTAAGTTCTGTTATGACCGTTTAACACCTCATAAGACCCTGCTTTTCCTGGTTCTCTTGAACAATGAATCAAAGTTCCGTCCCAAAGTTTCACTGAATCATTTCCATATCCATAAAAACAAATTTCAATAGTGTCGTCGACATATTCGAAATCTCTGATAATTGGATCTTCCATGCCTTCTACAAACGTATCAAGTTCTTTGTTATAAGTTGGAATGATTTTGCCTTCTTGAATAAACATGGGTAAAAATCCAGGTGGCGCTGGTACATCAATATAGCCATTGCCGGAATATTTTTTATTGGTCCAGTAATGATACCAATTACCCTCAGGTAAATACACCCTCCATGATGTTACTCCTTTCGATATGTCGTCTCTTGCGCCTCCTTCTTTTTCTGTAATTACGGGTGCGCTAAGGATTCGGTCACCTAGCATGAATTGGTAGTCTTGAGTTAATGCGTCTTTATCTCTCGGATAGAGAATTGATAGACTGCGAATAAGGGGCCATCCAAAATCTTCGGCTTGTTGGGCCAAGGTGTATATGTAAGGAAAGAGCTTAGCGTGAAGTGTTGCGTATTTTTTCCATTGATTTAGGGTTTCATTATCCTCATCAAATCGCCAATGATCGCACAAGGGCAATCCACGGTGCAATCTCATTACTGGGACAAGGGCACCCATTTCTATCCAACGGAACATCATGAGTTTGTCCATTGGTTTTGTTTTCTCACAGTTATAGGCACCTATGTCAATTGAAGTATTTGGATGAGCTGAAATACCTGAGGTGTTTAATCCAACAATTTGCCCTCCAAATCCGGAAAGATTATCGTAAGTAGCATTACGATCACCAGTAAAGTGAAATGCCGTGTTCGATTGTTGCCCGATAAATCCACTTCTTGGAAAGATTACAAAATCCCTATCTGGATAGGCAGTTTTCCAAAAGCTATCGGCATTCTTTGCCCAAAGCAAGGGATATTTATTGTGCATAGACAATCCATATTCTCCGTTGAATGATTTTGAATTATATGGGGTGTATTCTCCAAAATCATTCATCCAACCATCCACTCCTGCATCGGCCAATTTTTTGTAGAATTTGTCCCAGAACCACACTGCTACATCTGGATTAGTCCAATCGAATTGAGAATTTCGCCATACTGCAAATTGAAAAACATAAGTTTCACCTTTTGTGTTTTTTGTGAAGTAACCTTTTTGTTTTGCTTCTTCGTAAAGTGGGCTTTTCTTAAAAAGTAAATTAGTGGACAGATAAGGCAGGATATATGAAATATGCTTCACACCTGCTTTGTGCTGATTTTCTATTAGGTTATTAAACTTTGGGTATTGTTTTTCATTTAAAGTCCAAGCGTCCAACGGATGAAAAATATCTTTATTCCAATACCAGTCTTCGGCCATTATAGCGCTCAATGGAATTTTGTTTTCTCTGTGTGTTTTTAAAACTTTTTCATTCACAAGTTGACCGGTTTCTTTCGTTTGCCAATCATTACTTGCTGCGGCCCAAACACCAAATACCCAAGGTTTTGGTTTTTTGTAGCCTCCTGTGCTTTTGTAATAATCGCCAATAATCTCTAAAGGTTTATCAGAGAGAAATAATGTAGCATGAAAAGTATGGCTGTAATTGGTGATTTTTATTTTTTCGGGATTTGTTTTTGCAAAATCAAACTCACTGAAGTAATAACTATTTAGCAAAAGCCCATATCCCCTTAGATTGAGAAAAAAGGGGACAGGAAAATAGGTAATATCTTGGCCTTCTGATGAACCATAATGAGAAACCTTTGGCAAATTAACTCCAACCTCTTTGCACCAATTGGTAACTATAGTTCCTTTGTGATTTACCTGGTTGAAGCGCATTCCCATGCCGAGGTAACTGTCATTCGGTAGCGAAGAGAAATATACACCAATTCGCGAATGATGTTTTTCATCTTCTTTAGGTGGGTTAATTTCTGATAATTTAAAATCAAGTTTGTTGTCGATTAACTCATATTGGAAATTGAATAAACTGTCGTTAGCATCATTCAACAAAACGAAAATATGCAGTGAATCTGTCTCGAGTATTTCAATAGCTCTATTTACGCTTTGCTTAGAGTCACATTCCCCATCTATCCACACTGAAAATGGACTCCTTTCGATGATATTACTATTTGTGAAATGCTGAAGGGTAATACCATTTTCAATTAACAAGAGAGGGGTAGCTTCATCTCCTTTGATTACTTCGAATCTAAATGGCTTTTCGGTTACCTTAACAGAGTATTCAGAATTTTGGGAATAACAAAATAGGCCAATGAATGTGCTAAAAATGGAAAGGTGAAATTTTAATGACATAGCTAATGAATTTTTTCGGGCTAATTTGTCAAATGAAATCCGAGCGTTTCAATGAGTGATAGATTAAAATTGCATTTGTCTGCGTGATTAATATTCACAATATTATTCAACGCCTTTAAAGTGCTTTCAGCGCTTGGTGTTTTCGCATTTTTTACCCCCGACATCCAATCGATGACATCTCTTGTTTCGTTATCAATTTTAAAAGTTAAAAGCGACATGTTTAATTTTTCAAAAGGAATGAAAAACCAATTTCCATAATAAGGAGGTCTTTTCTTTTCCTCAGGCCCAAGAGGTAGCTCCAATGCTTTCCAAAGATAAATTATCCACCCGTCCATGTCTTTTTCTGCGTTCATTAGGTATACTTGTTCTTTTATGGCGGTAGTTTTATTTATACCCCATTCTCCGCAGAATACCGGTCGATTGGTGAGATGAGAATTTTTCATGAATTTCGGTAATTCTTTGTTCATTTTTAATCCATACCAAGTGTAAAGGTGAAAAGAATAACAACCGTTTTTATCGAGTAAATTGTCATACTTAGAAAGAATGCTAAGGTCCGTGGAGCATTTATTTCCCTCATATACAATCATATGGTTTGGATCAAGTTTACGAATCTCTTCCGAGATTTCTTTGTATAAATCAATAACTTCTTTCTCTCTTTTTTTTTCTATGGCAGGCTCATTTATTAGATCGTATCCAAGTATCATTTTTTCATTTTTGAAATGCTCTGCAATTTCATTCCAGATTTCTATCGTTCTTTTTTTTGCCTCCTGAGAATCCCACAGCATAATATCACCCTTTACATAGCCCGTGCACCATAGTTTGTCAGGTGGTTTGGGTGGAACCATCATCGTGGGAAGAATAGATATGTCGTATTCTCTGAATGCGGGCAGCAATCTGTCAATGCTGTTGAAAAACCATATCTTAGTCGAGTCATTCTCAAAAAGTGCTGCATCAAATCCAAGTCTTACACAATTTATTCCCATTCGCTTCATTAGTTTGATGTCCTCTTCAAGAATAAAAGAGTCCATCATTTTCTTAATGTATTCGAGATAAGCTTTTTTACCAATGAGCTTAGAAATTTTTTCGGCGGTTACCTTTTGAGCAGTCTGAGCGCCGCCGATAACGTAATTTTCTTGGTATAGCCAACAACTTACGTTGGCTCCTTTGATTTGAAAATGTTGTCCATTGGGATGAATAATTTCATTTCCTACACGGTGAAAAAATTGCGTTGTTTTTTTTGATTGCGCAGTTAAAACACCAAGTGAGATTAGTGCTAAAACAATAGTCGTTAATGTACGCTTCTGCATTGCATTCAAAATTAATTTATTCCGAAAATAATAGAGCGAATTTAGAGATAATTGACTCTAGAACAATGGTTTGCACGTATTATTTGAAATTTATGAAAGTGAATTGCATAATTTCACAAGCTGTGCGTTGTGCAATCGAAATAGAGAGATTAATTTATCCAAGGAAATACTTCACAGATTAAATAATCTGCACCGGACAGTTCAAACTATTCGCAATGAAGCAATGTTTATGCGCTTTTTCATGCAGCGCGGAAAGCTGATGTACATCCTCCTGATTTTGAAAAGTGACCAAAGGATTTAGCGTTATCTCAGTGAATTTCCCAATTCCGTTTGAATCGATAACCAATGTGCCTTGGGGTTTGTCTGTGTATGCCGTTACAATCACTCCAGCATCTGCGCAGCAATGCAAGAACCACAGCATGTGACACGAAGACACGGAATACAACAACATATCTTCCGGATTATACATTGTTTTATCGCCGCGAAACTCTGGCGCGGATGAACAGGCCAGTGGGGCCTTTCCTTCAGCAGAAAGCGTATGATTTCGTGAATAAGCGGTATAAGCAGATGTTCCTGTTCCTAGGTTTCCGGTCCATTCTATGTTTGCGGTGAAGGTGTGTTGGCGGCTCATGATTTTAATATTGAGTTATCTCGGTAATATTAAGAAGAATATACTTTCCTACGGATTAATCCTTTGGATCAATCACTGCGTGATCAATCACCTTCGGCGATCAATCCTTCGGATGAATTATGCAGTGCCTCACTCATTCTCTTCGTAGTAGTAAGAATAATCAATTCCTTTCATGAACATTTCACGATCATGGATCTTCGAGGTTAATGCATTTTGAAGCAGGGTTTTTAAGACTTGGCTCTTTGTTGGACTAAGTACCATAGCATTCATGTATTCACGTTTGCCTATTTGACTCCAATCGATACACTTTTGAATGCGTTTTTTTAGAATTAAATCAAGCCATACGCGTGCGCTTCGACCGTTACCTTCCATAAACGGATGAGCGATGTTCATCTCAATATACTTCGAAACAATTTCATCAAAGGTTGACTCAGGCATCAACTCAATTTGCTTCAGATTTTCAACTAAGAATTTCGACATCGCAAATTGAAACCCGCCTTTTGAAATGTTCTTCTGTCTAATTTGTCCAGCAAAAACATAAAGTCCACCAAACAAGTAAGCGTGAATTTGCTGCAGGCCTTTTGTGGTTCCAATTTCGATTGAGTGAATTAAATTTCCTTCAAATAATGTATAAGCTTTTTTCTTACTTTGTCCATCTAGACTGTCCTCGCTGTAAATGAACCAATCAAGGAATTGAAGGCCGCCATTTTTAGGAAATGTTTTAGCAAGGGCTGAAACTCCTTCGCTATCGAGCATATCAGTTTTATACATTTTGCCATCCGCAGCAGAAAGTTTCAGTTGGTTAGTAATACTAACCAACTGATTGTTTTCCTTCTTAAGCTTAGTCTTCAGATATTTCCAATAGTTTCGACTCTTCGAATAATCATTTTCATTGTTAATAGCCGCTTATAAGCTTGAATTATTTGCACGATGTTAAGTTTTAATCCTTCGGATCAATCACAGCGTGATCAATCACCTTAGGCGATCAATCCTTCGGATGAATTACGAAGTGGGAATAACGCAGTTCCAATTACGCAGTAGGAATAAAATCTCCGATTTTCCAATTGGGAAACAGGAATAACGCAGTTCTAACAACGCAGTTCCAAGTTATTCACATACTATCAAAAACCCAAGTTGTAAAACTTTTGCCCCCAACATCGAACAGTCTGAGCTAATTTTGAGGTCCTCCTCGAACCGAATACCTATGGCAACAGATAATAACTACAAACCGAAAAATCCACGCAAAGACAGAGTTTCCGCTATTCGCGACTTCATGCCAGCGAACGAAATGGGGAAACTTCCGCCACAAGCCGTTGATTTGGAAGAGGCAGTTCTCGGGGCCATGCTGCTCGAAGGGAAATCGCTGAACGCGGTTATCGACATCCTGAAACCCGATTCGTTCTACAAAGAGGCGAACGGAGATATATTCGAAGCCATTCGTGAGCTATTCGGGGCTGGACAAGCAGTGGACATTCTTACGGTTACGCAAGCCCTTCGCAAAGCAGGGAAACTCGACTTCGTGGGCGGACCGCTCTACATTTCGCAACTCACCAACCGCGTAGCGTCAACAGCGAACATTGAAACTCACGCACGTATCGTTTCACAAAAATTCATTCAACGTGAATTAATACGCGTTTCGAATGAAATTATTAAAGCGGCGTACGACGAAACCACCGATACCTTCGACTTGCTAGACAAAGCAGAAAGTAACATCTTCGAAGTAGCAGAAGGAAACATTCGTAAGTCTTCCGACAAAATGAGCACACTCGTGAAGTCTGCCATGGAAGCGATAGAATTAGCCAGAAAGAACAAAGACGGTATTAGCGGGACACCAACCGGATTCAACGCGGTAGATAAACTTACTGGCGGATGGCAGAAGTCAGACATGATCGTTATCGCGGCTCGTCCGGGTATGGGAAAAACGGCTTTCGTGCTATCGATGGCTCGAAATGTAGCAGTCGATTTCAAACGTCCAGTTGCGGTTTTTTCGCTCGAGATGTCCGGCGTTCAATTGGTGCAACGTTTGATTGCCAGCGAAACGGAAATCAATTCCGAGAAACTTCGTAAAGGACAGCTCAAAGATTATGAATTAACGCAATTGCACCATCAAGTGGTTAACTTGTCTGAAGCACCGATATATATAGACGATACCCCCGCACTTTCGGTTTTCGAATTGCGTGCGAAATGTCGTCGCTTAAAGTCGAACCACGGCATAGAACTGATCATCATTGACTACTTGCAACTCATGACCGCTGGCGAAGGCAAAGGCGGAAACCGTGAGCAAGAGATCTCTGCTATCTCTCGTTCCATTAAACAAATAGCGAAAGAACTTGATGTGCCCGTTATCGCGTTGTCACAGCTCTCTCGTTCTGTTGAAACACGCGGCGGAGACAAACGCCCTATGCTTTCCGACTTACGTGAATCAGGTGCGATTGAGCAAGATGCCGATATCGTAGGATTCATTTATCGTCCAGAATATTACGGACTTACCGAATTCAACGATAACGAACGCACACCTTCTCAAGGGCTGGCCGAATTAATTATTGCGAAACACCGTAACGGTGGACTCGATAACATTCGCCTTCGCTTCATTGCGAACCTCGCGAAATTCGCGGATGTTGACGGCTATAACTTCAATAACGATTTTAATGGCGGTTCAACGGAAGCCAGAGCTATTCCTGCGAACAATGCCTTCCTCGATAGCGGTGCTACAACCATTACAGTCTCTTCGAAGATGAATGATGACTTAGGAGATGATGAGGACTTTACGTTCACCGGAGGAGAGGAATCGCCTTTCTAGGCGAAGAATGTTGGCTTTGCCAACGAATGCCTTTGGCGAATGTCTTCGACGATGCTTCGCAAGATTAATTAAAGTCCTTCGGACATTCGCCATAGGCATTCGTCAAAGACATTCGTTGGCAATGCCAACATTCGTCTGAAAGGCATTCTACCGAAGCGTAAACCTTCTTTCTAAAAGAATATCCTTATACTCTGCATTAAGCAACAACATTTGCTCATACTTTCCTTTTAATTCTTTGAGTGAAATGCCTTCGCTGACAGAGATACGTCCATTAACTGCAATGGTGTAATTGCTGAAACCAATGCCGCGGGCACGTTTCTTTTGAAGCTGTTTTATTTCTCCGAAAACTTTCACATAATAAGATTCTTTATATTGATCGTCGACCCAAACAATGTAGAGCGAATCGTTTTCAATTTTGTATGTGAGCAATTGCGGAGCGTAGCTCTCTTTTAATTTCTGATGGAAGATTTTTTCCTTTCCCAACACATCAATACTGCTCCACGAAAACGAAGGCCACACGTCATTCAACTGCCAGTATAAGGTGCCTCCGCATCGCGGGCTGCTGCGCTGAACTTCAATGGCGCGACACATGCCTTCTGCTTGCATTTCTTGGGTAAGCTTCGCGTACTCGGGAACTGGAAGTGAGCTGGCTTGCGGATACCATTGCTCGGTGTATTGCTTCATGAGCGAAAAGCCACGAGCGTTTTTCTGATGCAATTTTATTCCCTCAGAATTCAAATCGAAAGGAGCAAGAGGCGACATTAACTTTAACACATCTTCACTCGGAAAACTCTGCATGCCGAACTCACTCATGAATCGAGGAACCTTCGTTTCCAACACAGAAAAAGGCTGCTCGTCGTGCCACAATCCCCAATAATGCGAGTCGCCAACGTCTA
>JBIIWZ010000023.1:0-29045 GCA_044338665.1 Flavobacteriales bacterium | reverse complement strand
ATAAACGCATTGAAAAAGATTAAGAATGAATCGGAAAAGAATTAACGATTATCCTTGGGGCGGCCCTCTACCCGACTGTTCTACAAAAACTGAATCTGAAAATGGCGAAACATAAACCGACGTTGCTACAGGCAATTCAACATTGCAATGAAAAGCAATGTCTAAAATTTCTACAGGTAAATAAGGAAGGGCTTTGATTGCACAATACTGGCATTGCTCGTCTTCATGCTCATGAGAAGTTTCTGAATCATGACTGTGCGCCGAAAGTTGGTGAACGGTTTGAAAAGAAAGCACACCCACAAAAAGCACGAATAGTGCTCCAGCTAACGATGTTCTTATTTTCAAATTCATGTCACGAAGATAGGTAATATTCAAGTTACCACGATCCACCTGCTCCGCCACCACCAAAGCTTCCCCCTCCAAAACCGCCGAAGCCACCTCCGCCGCCTGACCCTCCGCCGAAGCCACCGCTTCCACCTCGGAACGAATTGTAATATCCTGAATGACGCGTGTTCATAGATGCCAGTAAGGCCCATGCCGCCCAAAAACCGAGGTTGTTTGTGCGCGCATATTGACGAGTGCTCTTCACTTTAAATAAAAAGAATACACCGGCAATTACAATAAAGAAAATGACTGCGCCCAAGATACCCCCTTTGTTATTTTTTTTCTCTGGAGCGTATGCGCTTGCTGGATATTTTCCACGAGACAAATCGGAAAGTACTTGAACACTTTTCGCTATGCCTTCAAAATATTTTTTTTGTTTTGCTAAAGGAATAAATTCATTTTCAACAATGGTGTATGAGATTGCATCTGGAATGGTTCCGTGCAGCCCTCTTCCAACCGCAATAAAAGCTTCTCCTTTCGAAGACGCTTGTTTTGGTTTAATGAGGAATACGATTCCGTTGTCTTGCTTGGCTTGACCAACACCCCATTGCTCTCCCAACTTCGTAGCGAAAGCATAGGGTACAAACCCGCATAGATCTTCCACAATAACAACAACGATTTGTGTCCCGGTAGTGCGAGCTAAATTCTGCAAGCTGTCTTCCAACAGTTGGATTTCATTGGCCGCAAGCATGCCCGCTCCGTCGTACACCAATCGACGATCATCTTTCGCAGGAAAGCAATCCTGAGCGTTTGCGTTTGCGCCAAAGACGAGCAAAGCAGCGACGAATAATAACTTAACGGCTGACTGTATTGCTGATCTCATTGACGTCGTTTTCTTGATAAGGGAAATGTGATTTTAATGCTGAAGCAATGCTGAGGAAACAAGAACGAATCCCTTCAGCGTAGTTGTCCGATTTAAAATCATGAATTAAAGTTGAAAGACAATTGGAAAGAATCTCTTCCGGCAAATGCGCCTTAGCTCCGGCGTCTGCAAGTATCGAAACCTTTCGGTCGTTCACACTCACATACAAGAGAACGGCATTACGCCTCTCTGTTTTATGCAACTCCAATTCTGAAAAAACAAAAGCTGCTCGATCCAGCAAATCTTCGTTGCACGATTCTTCAATGTGCAATTTGAATTCTGCTGAAGTGAGCAGCTCTGCTTCTTCAATAGCCTTCTCTACTTCAATAGAGAATTGTTCCTCGAAGAAAAATCCCATTATTCGAAACTAACCTTAGGCGCGTTTTCGCTTCCTGCATCGGCTTCAAACATCTTACGAACCTTGAACTCTTCATCGTCGTTGCCAACTAATCCAAGCGCCTTGTGCTTCCAAAAACCACGAACGTAACTGTTAAATTCCTTCACCGCTTCGTTGTAATAATCGCGTTCTGTTTTGACTTGATTCTCGGTTCCTTCCAACTGCGTTTGTAGCATTCCGAAATTTTCAGTGCTGCGAATCTCTGGATATTTCTCGAAAACCACTTGAATGTTGCGATTGATAATGCTTCCCTGCTGTTGAATTTCTTCCGGTGTTGTAGCGCTCTTTATACCAGCACGTGCATTGGTTACTTCCATCAATATTTTCTCCTCATTCGCTGCAGCACCTTTCACGGTTGCAATCAATTGCGGAACCAAGTCTGCGCGACGCTGATAAGCGGTTTGCACGTTCGCCCATTTCTCGTTTACGGTTTCTTGCTTCTCTACAGCTCCGCTGTATACGCTTGTTCCGTAAAGGTAGAAGATTCCAAAACTTACGACTATTACTCCGACTACTGCGAGCAGAGCCATTAACACTTTATTTGATTTCATTTTTGTTTATTGTTGAACGAAGTTGTTCTTTTTTTTCTTGTTACGCAAATTATTTATTTAACGATTCGAAGTTGGCTTGAATGAACTTTGTTAATTCAGCGCCTTTCAAAATACCCTTTGAAAGCATGGCCAATTGAACCGCTTGTTGCGCCAGACCTTTACCCGATTCTTTATCGGCATTGATCTTCTGCATTAAGGGGTGATTCGAATTCACGACAATCGTGTAACTATCTGGAAGCTCACCGTAGAAATTCATTCCTCCGCCTCCGCCCAAGGCACTCTGCTCCTTCATACGTCGCATGAATTCGTTCTGCACGATTGTAACCGGTGCTTCCGTTGAAGACATATTTTCAAAACTCACATTGAAAGACTTTGTGTCCAAATTCTCTTCGAACAACGGCTTCAAAGCCGTCTTCTCTTCTTCGGTAAGAAGTGATGCAGAGTTCTCTTCCTTCTCAATCAACTTGTCTAACACATCGCTATCCACACGCTTGAACTTCAACGTTTGATCTTTCGATTCCAATTGTGAAATCAAATGCGGAGTCAATGGCGAGTTCATTTCAATCACCACATACCCACGATCTTTCGCAGAGGCAATAAATGAATCTTGCGCTTGGCTATCGTTACTGTATAGCACAACCGTGTTGCCACTTTTATCTTTTTGAAGGACGTCGACTTTCGCTTTCAATTCTTCCAAATTGAAATATTCATTTTCAGTTGTTTTGAAAAGATTGAAGTTGATTGCCTTCTCGTTGAACTTCTCTTCCGACAACATTCCATAATGAATGAAAACAGAGATGTCGTCCCACTTCGATTCGAAGTCTTTGCGGTCTGCATTGAACATACTGTTCAATTTGTCTGCTACTTTCTTGGTGATGTGTGCAGAAATCTTCTTCACGTTTCCGTCTTCTTGCAAATAGCTGCGCGACACGTTTAACGGGATATCTGGAGAATCGATAACACCGTGCAGCAACGTAAGGAAATCGGGAAGAATGTTCTTCACTTCATCTGTGATGAATACTTGATTGCAATACAACTGAACCTTGTTGCGGTTGTTTTCCATGTTCGCCTTCAACTTCGGGAAGAATAAAATTCCGGTTAGGTTGAAAGGATAATCTACGTTGATGTGAATGTGGAACAACGGATCTTCGAAGGAATACGGATACAATTCACGATAGAACGTCTCGTAATCTTCTTGTTGAAGATCGGCTGGTTTCTTGGTCCAAAGAGGCGTGGTTGAATTGATCACGTTGTCCACGGTCGTTTCAACGCGCTTCACATTTCCTTTATCGTCAACCTCTCCGTTAGGATCTTCAAAGTGTTCTGATTTTTCACCGAACACAATCTCTACTGGCATGAAGCGACAATACTTATTTAGAATTCCTTCCAACCGAGATTTTTCAGAAAACTCAGTTGAATCGTCTGCGATGTGCAAGATGATATCGGTTCCGTAGGTTTCTTTTTCTACTGTTTCCATGGTGAAGTTCGGCGAACCGTCGCACACCCATTTCACAGCTGGAGCTTCTTTTCTCGACTTCGAAATAATTTCCACTTCCTTCGCCACCATAAATGCGGAATAGAATCCTAAACCGAAATGCCCAATGATTTGGGCGTCTTGATATTTACTAACGAATTCTTCAGCACCGCTGAAGGCAATTTGATTGATGTACTTGTCTACTTCTTCTTCAGACATACCCACTCCATTGTCGCGAATGGTTAAGGTTTTGTCCGCTTCATTCAAAATAACTTCAACACGATAGTTCTCTGCTCCTTCTTTCAATTCGCCAAGGCTGCTCAATGTTTTTGCTTTTTGACAAGCATCTACTGCGTTACTTACGAGTTCTCGCAAAAAGATCTCATGATCTGAATACAAGAATTTTTTAATAATGGGAAAAATGTTTTCGGTTTGAACTGAAATATTTCCTTGTCTCATAGTTTGATAATTTTCGCAGGCTCTTTCAACCAATATGCCACTTGCGGCTTTAAGACAACCTGTCAGCGAACACTGACAAATAAAAAAGGGGCCGATTACTCGACCCCTTTCTCTCTGCTAAAAAGTCTCTTAGCGAATTACGATACGTGAAGAAGATGCTTTGCCATCTTTCACCATTTGCAATTCATAGATACCAGGAGCAATACCGTTCAGGTTAAGCTCAATGTTTTGTGTTCCTGTGCTTACAGTAACTTGATTCGCTTGAACCATTTTACCAACTGCATCAATTAAGTTCACATTCATTGCGCCACCCTTTGTGCTGTTCAAACGAACAGTTAAGTGGTCTGTAGCAGGATTTGGGAACACCACTACATTTGAAATAGTCTCTATCTCTTCAACATTAACAATTGAGATAACAACTTCTTCTCTTGGACTTGGACAGTCGAAAGAAGGAGTGTGTGCATGCCATCTGTAGAAGAAATAGTAATAGTTATCACCGTCTTGATTTTGGTTACCGTTGGTAACTGTAGTACCTGTGATACTGATTAATCCGTTTACATCATACGGGTAATCGTATGGAGAAGCAACAGTAATGTCACGATCTCTCCACAAACCGGGGTTACCTGTTGATGTTCTTAAACCGTATCCGTTTCCGGCTGGAATGAAGAAGTTCAAAGGAACATAAACAGAGTCATTCGGAATAGTAACTGTTGCAGATGCAATCACAGTTAAGTTAGCATCAACAACTTCAATAGTGCGAGCACCTGCAGCGTTAGAGAATACAAAAACGCTATCCAAAATAACATCTTCCAATGCATCGAATTTGTTGAAGTTGGTTGGGGTATTTGCAAAGTATGCACCTGCATCGTTGATTACCTTACCGCCGTTGCCAGCAGCACCGCCGAAAGTTGCTACGTCTTCCACCCAGAATGAAGTTGGAGAAGCTGTGATTGTTGGAGTCGTGAACGTTGAACCTGTTGCGATTGGAGATCCTCCAGTTGCAACGTCATACCACTGAAGGTTTGTTCCTGTAGCAGTCAAGTCTGCAGTTACACCTGTTACACCAATTGTTACATCGGCAGATGTTGGAGCAGCAGGAGCGTCGTAAACAACAACTGTTGTTGCAGCAGACATTGCCATTCCGCAACCACCTTCTACTTGAACAGTATATTCTCCAGGTAAAGCCGCGTTGATTGTTTGAGTCTCTTCTCCGTTGCTCCACAAGTAGCTAGCGCCTTCAGAAGCGGTCAATTGAACAGAAGAGCCTTCACAGAAATCAAGCGCTCCAGCAACCGTAACAGTTGGAGTTTGCACATCTGAATTTACAGCAACTGTGATTGCGTTCGAGTGTCCTGCACAGCCGCTTGCATCGTATGCAATTGCGGTGTACAAACCTGGCTCACTAACAGTGATTGTGCTTGTAATAGCACCGTTGCTCCAAATGAAGCTACTTCCGAATGCAGAAGCTGATAAATCTACTGTCTGACCTACGCACAATTGTGTGTTACCTCCAGCGGTAATTGAAGCAACTGGAGCAGTACAATCAACTTCAACGAAGTTGTGGTACTGATCGGTTCCAGGATTTGGGATAACTGTAGTTCCTCCAGCAGGCCAGTGAATAACAGCGTAGTCGATAGAAGTTTCAGAACCAATACCGAAGTTTAAGATGTTCGAGTTTGTAATACCGTAGCTCACTCCTGAACGAACCTCACGCACTTGAGTTCCCCAAGCACCGTGAATTTCCACGATAGCGCCTACTGCATTTTTGTTAGACATTACACCTTCCAAATGGAAACCTACCCAATGGTTGTTGTTTCCACCGTTGATTTGAAGACGGTCTGCAACGTTACTTGGAGTTACATAACCGTTTGAGTTACCATATCCAGCATAAACGTCAACAAATCCATCGTTATTCAAATCGCCCAATCCGAAACCATGCATGGTCTGTGGATTGTTGAAAGAACTAGTCTGTGATGTAAATGTGTGATCTCCATTGTTGCGGTAGTATCCGAAAGCTCCACCCGCGTAAACAACATCAATGAATCCGTCGTTGTCGAAGTCAGTCATTTGACCTTGCATGAAGAATCCCGATACGTTTTGTAAACCAGAACCTGGTGTGATGTCAGTGAAATATCCTAGTCCATTGTTTTCGTATAATTTCAGGGTGCTACTGTGCGTAGTCATCATACAATCGAAGTCTCCATCGTTATCAATGTCGCCAAAGGTCGCGGTCCAAGATTGTTGCAGGTTAACCAATCCGCGAGCATCAGCATCTTCAATAAATACATTATTTCCATCATTAACGAAAAGCAAGTTTGTACGACGCTTGTCTAATGGATCGTTCGAAGCCTGACGGCATTTCGCTACCAACAAGTCAAGATCACCATCGCGGTCAAAGTCAGAAAACTCGTTTCCGTAGTTACCAGACATAAGTGGGTCGTTCGTTCCTGGGTAGTTACCAGCGTATAGGTTGTAGTCCAATACTGTAGTTCCAGCAGCATCTGTCATAATGGTGTTCTTGTGAACCATATTTCCAGCTCCGTCGTTTCTCCACATGTGAGAAGGACCATCGTCATGACAAGCGAAGAAATCTAACCATCCGTCGTTATCCATGTCACCAAGCGTACATGCTTGAGTGAAGATTCCTACTGGAAGAGTTGATTCAGCAATAGTTCCTGCCGCGTTAATCTTATATACGTGAAGGTTATCGTAGGCTCCTCCTGAAATTACGTCAGCGTATCCATCGTTATCAAGGTCACCAACTGTCATTCCCCATTGCGAAGAACCCAATTGAGTGCCGGAACCCACCTGCGTGAAAGTACCGTTAGCTTGTTGATGCAAAATGCGAAGTGTTTTACTTTGGTCCATAACTACGATGTCATTCAATCCATCGTTGTTCATGTCCCAAACGCCTGTAACACCTCCGCTGTAATAAGAACCTGGAAGCGTTCCCGCTGTAAAGGTCTGTGCAGTTGCAGACGCAAACGATGCTATTGCAAGAGCTAAAACGTAAAGTTTTTTCATAAAGGTTAATTGGTTTTCAAAATTTCGAAGGTGAAAATACAACAAAGCCAAGTAAAACACTACTGGCTGTTTGAAAAAAACCGAGGAATTATTGAAAACTACATTCGAGCCACAAGCTCTGAATACAAATCAGTTAAATATCCTTCATTGCTTTCCGCTATGGCAATAATCTCTTGGATACTTGTTTGCTTCAGCCGCGCTGGATCACAGGCATCCGTTAGTATGCTTATCGCACAACACGGAACACCCATGTGCACGCAGGCAATAACCTCGGGAACTGTGCTCATGCCTACCGCATCGGCGCCAATGGTGCGCAGAAAGCGATATTCCGCGCGAGTCTCTAAATTTGGACCGGGTACAGAGACATAGACTCCCTCATTCAGAGTTATCCCTTTTTCCGCGGCAATGTCTTTCAACAATCCGTTTAGACTCTTATTATAAGGTTCTAACATATCCGGAAAACGATTTCCCAAGTCGTCGTGATTGGGGCCGCGAAGCGGATTTTCAGGCTGCAGATTAATGTGATCATCGATGAGCATCAGAGAGCCCAAGGCAAAATCAGGATTCAATGCCCCTGCTGCATTAGAAAGAAGGATAGCTTTCGCTCCAAGTAACTTCATGACACGAACGGGCAAAACCACTTCATCCATAGAATAACCCTCATAATAGTGGAATCGTCCAACGCAAGCGAGAACCTTCTTCCCGTTCATTTCACCATAAATCAATTTCCCAAAATGAAACTCAACAGTCGCAATGGGGAAGTTTGGAATCATGCTGTAGCTGAATTCCTTCAGCACAGTTATCTTGTTCACCAATCCGTGTAAACCTGTCCCTAAAACAATCCCTACATCTACGTGCCCTACTCCTCTTTTACTAAGCCATTCAGCGCTCTCTTGAATTTCTATCATATTCTATAATTTGGTTTTACTTCGAGCACTCGTCAAAATGCTAAACTCCTTATTCCTTGTGAATTAAAAAAGTTATACACGTCTATTAACACTCCATGCACAAAGGTGGTGTGTAAAACTTCATTCAGAAAAAAAAAGTTCCTGAAGATAAAGCAACGTACTTTCGCTGAACGTGTGAAACACCCGTGAAACAAGTAAAAAGAACCTAAAAACCCCGATATCATGGGAAAAATAATAACCGTTGCAAATCAAAAAGGCGGCGTTGGAAAAACAACCACTGCCATTAACCTTGCTGCTGCATTGGGCGTGTTGGAATTCAAAACACTTTTGGTAGATGCCGACCCACAGGCAAACGCAACTAGCGGTGTTGGTGTAGATCCGAATACTGTTAAGACAAGCATTTACGAGTGCTTGATTAACGACGTTGACCCGCGAGATATCATTATAACGACTGAAAGTCCGAACCTCGATCTTCTTCCTTCTCACATTGATTTGGTTGGAGCCGAAATTGAGTTGATTAATATGCCTAGCCGCGAGTATATGCTTCGTGGCACATTGAATAAAATTAAAGACGATTACGATTTCATAATCATTGACTGCTCTCCTTCTTTAGGATTGGTAACTGTGAACGCATTGTCAGCATCTGCCAGCGTTATTGTTCCGGTTCAATGCGAGTATTTCGCTTTGGAAGGATTGGGGAAATTATTGAACACGATAAAAATTGTTCAGCAAAAATTAAACACAGAATTAACCATTGAAGGCATTCTGTTAACGATGTACGATACCCGTCTTCGCTTGAGCAATCAGGTGGTTGAAGAAGTGCGCATGCATTTCCAAGAGATGGTTTTCGACACTTTAATTCACCGCAACACTACATTGGGAGAAGCGCCTAGCTTTGGTCAAACGGTGATTATGCATGACGCCTCGTGTAAGGGAGCGGTGAACTATTTGAATATGGCGCGCGAACTTCTTCAAAAAAATAATTTGACGAAGATGGGTAGCGACGAAAAATACATTCCTGTAGATCATGAGTAAGAAACAAGCATTAGGAAGAGGATTAAGTGCTTTATTGGAGCATTCTCCGGTATCTAGTAAAAGTGAACTCGTTTCACAAGCGGCGCCTCCAACTGGAGAGAAAGAGGTGGGTCACGTGGCTGGACCAATTACCTTATTGAATATTTCACAAATTGAAGCCAATCCTTACCAACCGCGTAAGGACTTCAATAACGACGCGTTAATTGAACTGGCTACTAGCATTGGTGAGCTCGGGCTTATTCAGCCGATCACAGTGCGCAAAGTTTCTTCTCAGAAATATCAAATCATTTCTGGGGAACGTCGCTTTCGTGCAAGCCAAATGGCAAACCTTACAGAGGTTCCAGTTTACTTGCGTGAGGCAGATGATCAAGGCATGTTGGAAATGGCGTTGGTGGAAAACATTCAACGTGAAAACTTGAATGCGCTCGAGATTGCCATAAGCTACAAGCGTTTAATGGAAGAGTGCAGCCTTACTACCGACAAGCTTGCAGACCGTGTGGGTAAAGACAGAACAACCGTAACGAACTATGTTCGTTTGCTTCGCCTTCCTCCAGAAATTCAATTTGGAATTATTGAGAAACGCATTAGCATGGGACATGCGCGTGCCTTAATTAATGCAGAACCTGAAAGCAAGCAATTGAAAATTTTCAAATTAATTCTTGAAAAAGATTTAAGCGTTCGCAAGGTGGAAGAGTTGGTGAAGGAAGATGACGCACCGAAATTATTCGCTTCGAAAGCGAATCTGATGCCGCTTGAAATTCAAAAGATGCAAGCCGACTTAAAATTACGATACGGAAAGAAAGCCAAGGTTACTCGAAATGAAGGCGGCGTTGGAAAAGTGGAAATTCCGTTTACAACAGACGACGATCTAGAGCGCATTATTTCCATGCTCGGACTTAACTAAAACCTATGAAGCACGCGTTCATCGCACTTCTAATGCTCATCGCACTAAACAGCATTGCCCAAAGCAATGCTGTCGCTGTTTCTGACAGTTCCAAATTTCAATTGAAATGGAACCAACCTCACAGTCCGATGAAAGCAACAATTTACTCGGCAATTCTCCCAGGTAGCGGTCAGATATACAATCGTAAATATTGGAAGGCACCAATAGTTTATGCTGGGCTTGGAGCTTGCGTGTATTTCATTTCAGATAACACGCAGAACTATCGTTTCTGGAAAAATTCCTATATCGCATTCAATGATACTGATCCTTTAACAAATCCAACTGGAGAAGCGGAAGGGCTGAGCAGCACACAACTCGATCTCAATCAGCAGTATTATAAAAAGTTCGTTGATATAAGTTACATGAGCTTTCTTGGGGTATACGCTCTTCAGATTATTGACGCGAATGTCGACGCACATTTGTTTTCATTCGATGTGAGTCCGAATCTTTCGTTGAACTACACTCCTGTTGTCTCTCCGCGATTTACCGGACTTCATTTTACCTTAAATATTCACTGATGAAAATTGCATTGTTGGGATATGGAAAGATGGGCAAAGCAATTGAGGCCTTGCTTTCCGAATACGGTCACACGTGCGTTGGAAAATTCAATTCTGAAAATCCGGCAACAATTGAAACGCTTTCTCAAGCAGATGTCGCCATTGAATTCAGCACACCTGAGCAATGTTCGGAAAACATTGCGCTTTGCTTCGAGGCAAACGTACCCGTTGTTGTTGGAACAACCGCGTGGTACGGACAGTACGACGAAGTGATTTCAAAAATGAAATCGAATAGCGCGCTGCTTTCAGCCACGAACTTCAGCATTGGTGTTCAGATTACTTTCCACTTGAATAAAGAACTGGCTCGCGTGATGTCGAAATTCCCAGAGTACACCGCAAGCATTGAAGAAATTCATCATACCGCAAAACTCGACAAGCCAAGCGGGACAGCCATTACGCTTGCTGAAGGAATTTTAGAGAATGCTCCAAATCTGAGCTCATGGAAGTTGAACGAGGAGAATGGAGAAGAAAAGTTAAGAGAGGGGGAGAAAAGGGAAGAAAAGGGAAGAGAAGGGAAGATTGGGGAAGAAATTCTGAACGAGCTTAATATTTCAGCACTGCGTTTACCCGATGTTCCCGGAACGCATACCGTCCGCTACACGAGCGAAATTGACACAATAGAATTGAAACACGAAGCTCACAACAGAAAAGGATTTGCGGCAGGTGCTATTCGCGCTGCCGAATTTCTTTATGGAAAGTCTGGTGTCTATACCATGAAAGATGTCTTGAATTTGTAACTTCGCCTCACTAATAAAAAGAAAATGAATCTTGTTCCCTGGATATTACTGTTTTTGCTAATTGCCATTCAATGCGCAACCACTCCTGCTTTCATGAAGCGAAGCGGAATGGAATTCAAGTTGCCCGGTTTCATTCCTATTTTGCATTTCCTTCCATTATTAAAAATTATTGGCCGTCCTTGGTATTGGTTCTTGTTGCTTTTGGTGCCGGGAGTAAACCTAATCATGTTGGTTATTGTAAATGTTGAAGTTGGAATTGTTTTCAATCAAAGATCTAGCAAGGAACAATGGAAATTCGGTGCTTTGCCGTGGTATGCACTCTATGCATTGGCATTCAAGAAGAACGAAGAAAAATATGTCGGTCCCCGCAATTGGTCAAAGGTTAAGAAAAGTTGGGGACGCGAATGGGGCGAAGCGATTTTGTTCGCTGTTGTAGCTGCAAGCATTATTCGTTCATTCACTTTCGAAGCCTTCACCATTCCTACTCCATCTATGGAAGCGAGCATGAAAGTTGGAGATTATTTATTCGTAGATAAGTTCACATACGGAACTCGTTTACCTATGACGCCTGTTTCAATTCCGTTCTTCCACAACGCCATCCCAGGCGGATTAACGAACAGTTATTTAGATTGGTTCAGCTTGCCATATATGCGCACGCCTGGATTCGGAAAAGTAGAGCGTTTCGACCCAGTTGTATTCAACTTCCCGAATGGAGATACCGTTTTGGTTGACCCGTATTACGTTGGACACAATTATTATGAATTGCTTCGCAACGAAGCAATAACCCTTGCTGGTAACAATATTGAATTGTATTTGTCTGACCGGGCTAAATATGAGAGCATGGCTCGCAATAATTTCAACGAGAAAAACATTTGCAAGTCTTGTCGTGAAAATACGGCCGGAGGAAGAGGTAACTTAAAAATTGGCGGCACGCGCTACCGTCCACTCGATAAAAAAGAAATGTATATCAAGCGCTGTATAGGACTTCCGTGGGAAACTCTTGAGGTGCGCAACGGACAAGTTTATATCAATGGATCTGCTATCGAAAACAAAGCAGGAATGATGTGGAATCATTTGATTTCTGTTTCTTCTGCAATGGCTATTTCGAAACTTCAACGTGAATTTGGAAAATTGAATAGCGAAATTCAAATGGTTAATCAAGAAGGCACACTAGTACTTGTGCCACTGACCTCTGACGAGGCAAACAAAATGCGAGGAATGACGAGTGATTTTCCGAGCGTTGTTCAATACCAAGATACCACATCGGAAAATTCACTATCTATTTATCCAAATTCTGCAGACTATCCTTTCAACAGTTGGTCTAGCGACCGTTATGGTCCCATGGCTATTCCGGCAGAAGGTATGACCATTGAAATGTCGCACGATGCATTTGTTCGCTACGGACGTGTCATTGGAGCTTATGAAGGGAATACAATAGCAGAGAAGGACGGCAAGATTTTCATTAACGGGCAAGAAGCCACGGCCTACACTTTTAAGCAGAATTATTATTTCATGATGGGAGACAACCGCCATCACAGTGCCGACAGTCGTTTCTGGGGATTCGTTCCGGAAGACCACATTGTAGGAAAAGCGGTGTTCACTTGGTTCTCGAAAGAAAACATGGATTACCACGGAAGCAACAACGTTCGTTGGGATCGTATCTTCCACTTGGTAGACTAAACCACTTCATGACTTCCCTCCCGCTCTGCTGCTTTGCTCCAATCAGTTGGTATGTGTTGAATGCTGAAAATAATTTCGAGATAAGCAATGAAGAATATTTTCAGAAGCAAACCTATCGCAATCGATTCGACATACTCACGGGTAACGGGGTTCAAACATTAACGATTCCAGTTGAATCGACTGGAGGCGAGCGAAAACTTCTTCGCGACATTCGTATAAGTTCGGAATACAGCGGGAAGAAAACACTTCAAGCCATTCGCAGTGGATACGGCAATTCAGCGATGTATGATTTTGTTGAAGTTGAATTGGAAGAACTTTTTTTGAAGGAAGAGAAGTTTCTGATTGATTTCAATATGAAAGCGCATGACTGGAGCTGTAGGTGGTTTCCCCTAATCCCAGAGGGAAGATTGATTGAATCAAAGATTCCGGAGGAAAGATTGGCGGAGCCAAAGATTCACTTCGTGAAAGAATTAGAGGGTGAGAGATGGAAGCAGCGAGGAACAAGGCCCGTTGAGTTGAAGAGTTATCCGCAGGTATTTGCGGATCGATTTCCGTTTGAAAAAGACTTATCAATAATAGATGCTATTTTCAATTTGGGAAAGACTTCAATAAAGACTCTTGGGCATGTTAACAATTCCTGAAATTAGTTTCTTTTTTCGCGGAAAGCATTGCATTTTTGCATAGATGAAGAAACGCAATTCCGACCTCGTTCAATTTTTTCTAACTGTAGGTATTTTATGTGCCATAGCACTTCTTTCCACAGTGGTGTTTTTTAAATTAGATATTACTGCAGAAAAAAGAAATTCGCTTTCCAAGACATCACTTGACATGCTCGAAAGCTTGGAAGAACCTGTGTACGTGCGCGTGTATTTGCATGGAGAATTTCCTGCAGATTACAAGCGTCTCGAACAGGCCGTGGAAGAACGTTTAGCAGAATTCAACAACTTGAGTAGCGGATTAATCGAATACGAATTCATTGATCCGTATGAAGAAGCCGATGAAAAAAAACGTCAAGAAATTTTCAAAGCTCTCGATGAAAAAGGATTGAAATTCTCGAACATCACTTACGAAAAAGACGGTGCTGAAGTCAATAAAATAATTTGGCCTGGTGCCATAGTCGAATACAAAGGCAAAGAATACCCGATTCAGTTTATGGGAAGTGAGATGCCTTTGTCTGATCCGGAGATGGTCAACTTCTCGGTGAACAACTTAGAATACGAATTGGCCAGCAGCTTTAGAAGAATATTAAGAGAAAAGAAACCTTTGATTGGCGTTTTAGAGGGTCACAAAGAAATCCCGCGTATTCATCTAGCCGATTTTCTGTATTCCTTAAAAGACAACTACAACGTAAAGCCGGTTACGATTGGAGGGAAATTGAATGCCTTGAGCGATAAGCTTCCTGAATTTCAATATCGTTCTAACGCCTACGACATGCTTATTGTAGCGGGACCAGATACCGTTGTTCCAGATAAAGACAGATTTTTAATTGACCAATTCGTTATGAATGGCGGAAAGGTACTTTGGCTGCTAGATGCGCTTAGTATGAACTTAGACAGCTTAAAAAACGGAGGCGCTGCCTTGGCCATCTCCAATGAAAACGGACTCTACGAAATGCTTTATGAGTACGGTGTGCGCTTGAACAGAAATATGGTTATTGATTTCCAGGGTGCTCCTATTATTCTTGACAACGGGCCTATGGGCAACCAAAGAAGTTATGTGGAAAAGAGTAACTACTTCGCTCCTATTCTCACTTCTGAAAAACACTCGCATCCGATTGCAGCGAATCTTGATCCAATATTCACTGAGTTCGCGGGATCACTTGACACCGTAAATCAAGACAAAAACATTCGCAAGATTCCATTTTTATTTTCTTCCGATTTAGCGAAGGAATTCAAAGCACCTGTTCGAATTGATTTAGAGCTCTTGCGAGAGACTGGAGATTATTTCAAAACGAACAACAAGCCCAATCAAGTTATGGGAATTTTAATGGAGGGAACATTTCCATCTGCATTCAACGATTACCTACCAGATAGTATTCGTAAGTCGCCTGAGATTGCGTACAGAGAGAATAGCGATCCTACTCGTATGATTGTGATTGCTGACTCAGATATTGCATACAACGAGGTTCAAATGGAAGACGGAAAGGAATATCCTTATCCTTTAGGCTACAGCAAGCAATTCAAACGTGTGGTTTACGACAACAAAGATTTACTTCTCAATTGCGTAAACTATCTTCTAGACGACGCTAGTTTGATTGATGTTCGTTCTAGAAACATTCAAGTGAGAAAATTGAATAAGGATAAAATTTCAGTAGAGAAAAATTACTGGAAAACGTTGAATACGGCCTCTCCTCTTTTAGTCTTAGCCATCTTCGGTTCTGCTGTTGTTTACTCCAGGAAAAAACGTTGGACCAAGCAGAACTAATATGAAAAAAAAGAATCTTATTCTCCTCGTTCTGTTTTTAATTCTTGCAGGAACAGCTTTTTATCTTTACCCAAAATTGAGCAAGAAAAGCTCAACAGGCGACAATGCATTTATGCAGTTTTCTATTGAAGACACCGCTTCGGTTTCCAAAGTTACCATTCAAGATCGAAATGGAAATGTAGCATTACTGGAAAGAAAAAGCGGAAGCACCGAATGGACCATCAATAAAAAATTCAACGCGCGTAAAGATGTTATTAAACTGCTACTCGAGTGCTTTCATGATGTTCGTGTAAGAGGAAATGTTCCTTCAAAAATGCGCGACAATATGATGAGCGTAATGGCTACTTCAGCCAAAGAAGTGAAAATTTACGGGAAGAACAACGAGTTGCTCAAAACCTATTTCATTGGCCCGAATACCCAAGATCACATGGGCACCATTATGTTATTGGAAACTCCCAATGACGGGCGAAGTGAAGAACCTTACATTACGCACATAGAAGGATTCACAGGTTTCTTGAATCCGCGATTTTTTATTGACGAAATGGAATGGCGCAGCACAGATATTTTCTACTATCCGAATAACGACATTGCTGAAATTGAAGTCTTGCACATGACTGACCCTGGCAGTAGTTTCAAACTATCCTACTTTGGGAATAACAAATTGAAATTCGAGCGATACTTAAATGGAACGCTCACTCCCTTCGCCCAACTGGATACTGCTCTGGCTTTCGATTTATTGAAGCGCATACGAAAGGTTAATTTAGAGACCTACAACACCATGCTGAAACCGAGTGCAGCTGATTCCATCAAGAATATTACACCGACTTTTGTTTTGCGCGTAAAAAACAACTCGGGAGCTATTACGTCTCTTAATTTGTATTTGAAGAAAGCAAAAGAGATGACTCCTGATGCAACCGGACAAATGACACCTTATGACCCAGAATATTTCTGGGCGAAGACGGATGCAAACGAAATAGGACTTGCTCAGTTCTTTGTTTTCGAACCGTTGCTGCAGCCTGCAGGATTTTATGGCAAATAACTAGGCTTTTACCTTCAATTGATAGATAGCTATCCCTCCAGCAATAGAGGCGTTCAAACTTTCTGCATTTCCTAAAGAAGGAATGGTTAAACGTGTTGCCGACGATTGAATAAACTCTTCCGATACTCCGTGACTTTCACTTCCAACCACCAATGCCCAATGCTCTGGGGCTTTGAATGTCTGGATAGGCGTTCCATTCAGATCAGCCGCTAATAGCGGAATTTCTTTCAATCTAAAAAAATCAATTATCTCCTTAGAGGTTGAACTCACAACGGGTAAACGAAGAATACTTCCCATGGAAGCTTGAACTACTTTCGAATTGAAAACATCTACACTGTTTTCGTCGAGAAGCAAGGCATCTACTCCGAACCATTCACACGTGCGAATGAGTGTTCCTAAATTTCCGGGATCTGAAATAGCATTGGCAATACAAAATGTTTTTCCAACCAAACTATTCAACTCAAGAAATTCTTGCTTCATAACAGCCAAATATCCTGGAGGTTGGGTCAGACTAGAAATTTGTTCCATGTCCCGCGAATGAATCAAAGGAACTTGAAATTTCGAAGCGAAAGCTTCATCGGTGGTAAACACTTTTAAAACTTTCTTTGCAAAACCCAAGGCCTCTTCCACTGCTTTCCTTCCTTCAATAACGAATAAATTCTCTTGGATTCTGAATTTCTTCTGTTGTAAGGAGCGAATTAGTTTGATTTCGTTCTTGGAAATGGACATTAAATTTTATTTCTACAAAGATGCGTTAGATATTTGTACAAATGATGCAAAATAGAATTTTCAGAAAAAGCCGATTTTCAAGAATGCTTATTTGCGCATTCATTTGCATTAGCTACACATCTTGTACTATTCAAAATAATCTGCAAGAAGGAGAAATTTATTTTGAAGATCACAAAGTAGATTTTATCGGATATAAAAACGACCTACTCACTGTAACAGATGTTAGCGCCGACGAATTATTGTATTTAGCAAAACTTAAACCCAATCGCAAAACCTTGATGTTTCGATTGAACATGCGTCTAAATACTTTTGTTCCAAGAAAGTTTCTTGAGCGATCTGAATTACGCATAAACAAACGCTGCGCGAGAATAAATAAGAAACGCTTCGACAAAGAAACAAGAAAAAACAAAAAACACAAAGACCCTAAGACCTGCAACGGATTGTGGCCTTGGCTTGCATATACGGTAGGTGAGCCGCCTGTTTTATTAGACACCATGCTCGTTAACAAGGGAGCTAGACAAATGGAAATTTATTTGCGGAAGAATGGTTATTTCAATGCAGAGGTTAAAGGCGAAAGTATTGTTAACGAAGAGAAAAATTTATTCTGGGAAAAAGGAAAAAAGAGTAAGGTGGTTTACCATGTTGAACTGAAGGACTTATATAAGATTAAAAATGTTGAATGGACCACTGAGGACGCTAACTTAAATAAACAGTTGCCCAAACTCAAAGAGAAAACTTTGATAAAATCAAACGAACGCTTTCGCGTTACGAATCTCGATGCAGAGCGGGGCAGAATTACCTTGTTCTTGAGCAATGAGGGCTTTTACGAATTCATCCCAGACTATATCGTCTATCAGCTTGACACCGTTACTTCCCCTAAAGAAGTTAACATCAAAGTCACTTTTCTGAATCAAAAAGCCCTTGACGGCTACGGCAATTTCACTGGAAAAACATTGCCCCACCGTAAATTTTACATTGGAGAAATTTCTTTTAACACTTCCTTCAATCCTTTGAATCCGAATGAAACTCCCACGGACACCATTGCATACAAAGGTCTTGACATATTTAGCATTGGTTTGTCGTGTGTAAAACCGGTTATACTCGACAGACGTGTTGAGGTTAAAGAAACGCAACTCTATCAGCAGCGGTATCTCGACGAGACCTACAAACGCTTTTCGCAATTAGGAGTTTTTAAAACAGTAAACATTCAACTATCGCCAAGAAACGACCCTAAAACTGGACAATCCCTTCTCGATGTCAAAGTACTGTTAGCTCCGAACAAAAGACAGGCCTTAAGTTTTGACCCTCGGGTAACCAATCGCTCTGGTAACATGGGTATTTATGGTAACTTCATTTACAAGCATAGGAATGTATTTCGCGGAGCAGAGTCTTTTGAATTCAAGACGGTTGTTGGAGCTGAAGCGTCTCAGGTACTTGGTGACGGTTCAACAAACACGGGCAATCAAATCGTTCAACGAACCTTCCAATTGAACACCTTCGAAATAGGACCGGAATTGAATTTGATTTTGCCGCGACTGTTTCCTCGAGACTTGGCGAAGACGAGTCGAAGTAACGACCCGAAAACCACCCTACGCGCCGGATTGAATTATCAACGTAGACCCGATTATACGCGAACACTTTCACAGGTGAGTTTCGGCTGGAACTTCATTGAAAATCCAGAAACGGTTTCTTCTTTCGACATTGAATGGGCTGAATTAAGTGTCATAAAAATTGATCGATCTGCCGCTTTCGATCAATGGTTGGGATCTTTAAACGACAGCTATTTGGCGAACAGTTATCAAGATCACTTGATCTTAGCTTCTCGCTTGGGATATACCGTAAACACGCAGAAAGACGGTAACCAACCACGCGCATTTTATTACCGCGGAAACATTATTGAAGGTGCGGGCAATTTACTTCGTGCGGTTTATCAGCGCCTTCCAAATGCAGATGTTGACTCTTTGGGAAGCTACGAGATTAACAACATTCGATTTGCGCAATATGTGAAGTCTGATCACGACGTTCGATTCTACACGCAAAAAGACGATCGCAACAAATTCGCTTTTCGCGCCTTTGTCGGCGTAGGTATCCCATTGAGGAATCTGTCTTCCCTTCCCTTCGAAAAAAGTTATTTCAGCGGTGGTGCGAATGGATTGCGCGCTTGGCAAGCACGAACACTTGGCCCAGGAAGTTTTCGCGACACTACGCTCGTTCGTTCCTTCAACAACATTGGCGATATTAAATTGGAATTAAATGCGGAATATAGATTCAAGATTACGCACATGTTTCAAGCTGCATTTTTCGTAGATGCCGGAAACATCTGGTTAGCGAACAAAGACAACAGCCGTCCAAATGCAGAGTTCGATAAAAATCGTTTTTACAAAGAGTTCGCGCTCGGTACCGGAGTTGGATTGCGTTTCGATTTCGATTTCTTTATTGTACGAATGGATGTTGGAATTCCGTTAAGAGATCCGTTGAAAGTAGACGGTGAAAAATGGTTGTGGCAAGGAAAAGACGAGTACAATGCATTTCTTTCCAACGTGAATAATTCGTCGAGCACATTCAAACTTCAGCCTGTCTTGAACTTAGGTTTGGGATTTCCTTTCTAACCTTTTTCTATTTCTTGTTGAATGAGCGAACGCGTGTGATTCGCCATTTCTTCAATAGACATATTGAAAAATTCATCGCTGTTCAAAGCGGGTAAAATGCATAGCTGAACTGTTGCTGGACGCATGAAAAAACTTCCGCTTGCCAAGGCCTTCGCGCTGCCAACAATGGCGATAGGAACGATTGGAATTCTTCCTTCTTTGGCAATAGTAAAAACACCTTTTTTAAATTGAAGCAACTCACTTGTTTTTGTTCGTGTTCCTTCCGGAAATGCCGCAATACTTTTTCCTCCTTGAATATCTTGAATGGCAGTGCGCATGCTAGCCATGGCACGCTCTCTATTTTTCCGATCGACGAAAATCATACCTACAATTTTCATGTATTGACTAAGTATAGGAATCTTTTTCAATTCAATTTTCCCAATAAAAAACATGGGGCGATTCACGCTTGTGCACATGATTGGAATGTCTAATTGAGAAGCGTGATTAGCTGCGTAAATAGCAGGTTCATCAAGTATGTTGTTCAATCCGCTTGCCTTTACTCGCACCATGGAAATGGCTAGAATAACTGGAGAAAAAATGTAGTATCCTATTATTCTGTGCGAATACGTTGGGTTAGTAAGCAACGCGTACACGATTCCGAAAATCCCACAGAAAATGGTCCAAACCAGAATCAATACAAGTTGTAACACGTTAATTGGAAACCACAACACTTTTGAAATCATCCTTCCTCTCCGTTGTATTTTTCGAAACGAACAATTAAGAATTTGCTGATTGGTGTGTTGCTTCGTTCAGCTGTGTGATGCAGCGGAACCAAGCAATTCGTTTCCGGAAAATAAGTCCCCACGCATCCCTTTGGAATGTCGTAAGGAATAATGTGAAACTTAATGGCTTTACGCTCTACTCCTTCGTGAATTGAAATGATGTTCACCAATTCTTTGTGTTGAAATCCTGCCTTCAGAATATCTTCTTCGTTCATCATTAACACGCGACGTTCGTTCTCCACTCCACGGTAGCGATCGTCTAGTCCGTATACCGTTGTGTTGAACTGATCGTGCGTGCGAATGGTCATTAAGACGTAATGTCCGGTTGGAATTTCTATGTGTTGAAGCGGCTCTGTTCTGAACTGTGCCTTTCCTGAAGGCGTTGTGAACTTACCTTCGCGTGGACCATTTGGAAGATAGAATCCGTCGGCGCCACGAACGCGTGTGTTGTAATTATCGAAACCTGGAATGGTGGCTTCTATTTCTTCACGAATGAAATCGTAATTGCCTCTCCACTTTTTCCAAGGCAGGTCAGATGTTTTCTTGCAAGCGTTTCCGATTTCGCAAACGATTGCTGGCTCGCTCATGCATAGTTCAGAAGCAGGCGTAACGCTTCCACGCGAGCGATGCACTATTCCCATGGAATTTTCAACGGTCACGAATTGTTCTCCACCTTCTTGCATATCTATTTCCGTTCTTCCTAGGCACGGAAGAATGAGTGCCTCTTCTCCGGTTACCAAGTGCGAGCGATTCAGTTTGGTTGAAATATGAACGGTTAATGGAACGCGCTGCATGGCTTTCCCAGTGAATACGCTGTCTGGCGTTGCTGAAACGAAGTTTCCACCTAGGCCAATAAATATCTTCACCTTGTCGTCCGACATGGCGTCAATGGCCTCTACCGCGTCGAACCCGTGTTCTCTCGGTGCTGTGAAGTTGTAGCGTTTGTCGAGCGCGAGAAGGAATGGTTCGCGGGGCTTTTCGTTAATGCCCATGGTTCTGTCTCCTTGCACATTCGAGTGTCCGCGAACTGGACAAAGTCCTGCGCCCGGCTTTCCAATAGCACCTAACACCAGGTGAATATTCACCACCTCTTGAATAATGGCTACTGCTTTTTTCTGCTGCGTAAGACCCATGGCCCAGCATGAAATAATATTTTTCTTTTTGGAAATTAATTCCGCAACTTCGAAAGCCTGTGCTTTTGAGATGCCGCTGATTTCAGCGCATTCATCGAGGTTCACTTCATCGAGGCTGTTCCAATAATTGATGAATCCTTCTGTTTTTGCTTCCACGAATTTTTGATCGAGCACTCCTCCAATTTCTTGTTCCAGCGTCTTCAGGTAATGTCCGATCATTTTGAATAGCGCATGATCTCCGCCTACGCGCACCTGCAGAAAATGATCGGCGAGTTGTGTTCCACCTTTTAGAATTTCTACTGGGCTTTGTGGATCAATGAACTTCGTTGTGCCCACTTCCGGAAGTGGATTAATGTGTATAATCTTTCCACCGTTTCCTTTGCACTTGGAAAGCGCAGCCATCATACGCGGATGATTGGTTCCAGGGTTTTGTCCGATTACCAATATGGCATCTGCGATATAGAGGTCTTCGAGTTTCACTGTCCCCTTGCCTATTCCGAGCGATTCAATGAGGGCGGTTCCTGAACTTTCGTGACACAGGTTGCTGCAATCTGGAAGGTTGTTGGTTCCGAATTTCCGAACAAAGAGTTGATATAAAAAAGCTGCTTCGTTGCCTGTTCTTCCTGAAGTATAGAATACGGCTTCGTCGGGTGTTGCGCAATTGTCGAGTTCTTGCGCAATGCGACTGAGGGCGAAATCCCAAGACACAGGTTTGTATTTGCTGCTTCCCTTTTCAAGGAACATAGGGTTTGTTATGCGTCCGCTTTTTCCGATGATGTAGTCGCTCCAATCGCTCATTTCTTCCACTGTGTGTTGTGCGAAGAAATCGGGAGTGCAGCGTTTGTCGGTGGCTTCTTCGGCAATGGCCTTTGCACCGTTTTCGCAGTATTCTCCGAGTTTAGATCTATGTGTAGGATCTGGCCAAGCGCAGCCCGGGCAGTCGATTCCGTCTTTTTGATTTAATTTTTGAAGCAGTTTCCAACCTTTGATCATGCCCATTTCATCGGCAATGTGTTTAATGGTTGAAGTAATAGCGGGCACACCGCATGCTGCGTCTTTGAGGTGTTTCAAGCGAATGCCTGTAAGAGTTGCAGGCGGTACTATTCGGATGTTTCTCATGAAGCGAATATACTACGTAATTGGAACTACGTTATACCTACTTCGTAATTGGAAAATCGAAGATTTTATTCCTATTTCTTAATTGGAACTTCGTGATTGGAAAATCGAAGATTTTATTCCTACTACGTAATTGGAAAATCGAAGATTTTATTCCTATTGCATAATTCTTACTACGTAATTGGAACTTCGTTGTTAATTCTTCCCTTCTCTTACCCTCTCTTAACTTTTCTTCCCTTATTTCTGTAATTGGAACTATTTTTTTTTGCAAGTCGACTATTTTATTCAGACTCAACCCTCCGTCAATCCTGAAGGTGATAGCATTCTCTAATGTTTATTCCCATATATATTTGCATAATTTGAGGCGGGGTAAATCTAAATTTATTGAAACAACCGACGCGACTAAGTAAATAATTATTTACTTTTGCTGTGCCGCATAAATCTGCTTCAATGAAATGCTCAGAATTATTTAGGCTTTTGAAAAAGAATGGATGGAAAGAAGTCTCACAAAAAGGCTCGCATGTCAAGTTGAGACACCACACCATTCCGGACATAATTATCTTCCCGAATCACGGTAGTCAAGAATTGGGAAAAGGACTTGAATTGAAAATTAAAAAAATTGCTCAATTATGAAAGCTTCAAAAATAATTTTTCAAATTGAAAAAACAAGAACGGGTTTTTCAGCTTATTCCAATGAGCTACCGATATTCTCAACTGGAAAAACAATTACCCAATTACTTCGAAATCTCGATGAAGCCCTAGAACTCTATTTTGAAGATACCCCTCGGAAAAAAGTTCAGTACCACATTCAATTCTCAGAATTCTTCCTTCACTACCGCATTCTCAACGCAAAAATTCTCGCCGAAAGAATTGGATTACATCCAACATTACTCTCGCAATACATCAGAGGCATTAAACCTCTATCGACCGATCAAGCACTTCGAATTATAAAAGGCATTCAGCAAATTGGAAAGGAGTTGAGTAGTTTTTCGTTTGAAAGAAGAATCAAAACCTCCTCTTAACATATTAGGTCTATCTCCAAACTCTCTCCCCCAGCTCTGCTGGGGGCATTTCGGATGCCGCTCGCAGAGCGAGCTCACATATATGCGCATAACAGTTTCTTGACTTTACAGAAAGTGCAAATCAATTTTGCGAGAAAAAAAATGTCGAAATCAATTTCAACGATGACCATTCATTTGGTCTTTTCAACCAAATACAGGCAGCCTTTTATTCTTCCTCAAATTGAAAATGATTTGTATGGTTTTCTCTCCAAATTATGCGAAGAGCTTGAATGTCCGAGTATTCAAATTGGAGGATATTATGATCATGTTCATGTGTTTTGTTTTCTCTCCCGAAAAATTCCTGTAATGAAGTTGGCTGAAAAATTAAAATCGAATTCATCTCGATGGATAAAAACAAAAGCAGATTTCCTGAAAGACTTTGAATGGCAGGTGGGGTATGCTGTTTTCAGTGTTGGACAATCAGAAGTATCTGGACTGAAAAAATATATTCAAAACCAAAAGTCACATCATTCTGAAATGGAATTTTCAGGAAGAAATAGAAACTTCATTTTGCAACACATCAACGAGCCCCTCAGGGCGACATCCGAACTGCCCCCAGTGAAGCTGGGGGAAAAAGGTTGGGCAGATGTCTATTGACTTAAGCAAAAAGGTTATTGCAAAAAATAACCCCCACCTATCAGTGGGGGCATTTCGGATGCCGCTCGCGGAGCGAGCTCATCGATTTTTCAATCCAAAAAATGCTTTCTTAATTCTTTTTGTGAAAAGATGTTAAAGTTTCCTCAACTCGAGCAACAAAGTTCGAAACTTCAGACGCGTTTGCTCCTTCCTTATCGTAACTAAAATCTCGATTCATTCCATTCAACATAATTCGAACACAAGATTCCATCTTTGGAGGTTTAGACTTACTCAGTTTTGAGAGAATAAAAAATCCAAGACCTATTACCGGCAAAGAAAAAATTAAAAACCATGTCCACCCCCAAAACAATGTTGGCAGCAAGCAGAGCACTCCAAATATTACTAACATCCAACCAGTAACTTTTACCGACACAAGCGCTGAATTATAGTTTTGAAGAGCAGTCTTGTGTTGATCTACAAGATCAAAACATCCAATTCCATTAATAGACCTTAGAGCTATTGTCTCTCCCCCATTCGGGCTATTAATAAATAATTTATCATCATTCAATCTGAATTCTAACCCATTCTCTGTCTTTAAAAAAGCAATTTCGTTTTCCATTTTTATTTCTATTTTGTTCTTAAAAATTATTTACTCTCCTCGTATTACCTCTATTTCACCACCTCAAACCTCTTCACCACCCCACCCACTTTCACAACATAATTACCAACCGCAAATGATGAAGTGTTTATGTTGATGTTGGTTGAAAGAATCTGCTGCTTGTGAATTTGTTTACCGAGTGCATCGAAAACAAAAACATCCGTACCGATAAGGTCTGATGTGATTTGAAGGTTGAGTTCCGTGGTTGCTGGATTCGGATATAAGATCAATTGATTCGAAAGCTCTTCAATGCTATTAGGAATAATAACAACATCAAATGTCACAACATCTCCTACACATCCGTCTGCTGTTGTTTCAAAAACAGAAACACTTCCAACACCTTCGGCACCCCATAAAATACTTACAGAATTTGTTCCTTGCCCGTTTGCAATCACACCGTTGTTTACTGACCACGTGTATGTGCTTCCAACATCGTTGACGCATGTGTAGGTTGAGTTCGCAAAAGAACTCGGAGTTGAACTTCCTGTTACAACTTGCGGAGCAACGTTGCATCCATTGTAAAGAGCCAATAATTCATCTGTGCTTAAAGCGCGGTTCCAGATTGCTACATCATCTAGATTCCCTAAAAAGCCTCCCCAACCCCCGGAATTACCTATTGCTAATGGAGTATCGATATCCGCTTGAAAGAAAGATGACTGAGCAGATGCTACCAACTGACTGTTAACATATAACTCCCATAACCCATTGTCATAAATACCAACAATATGATCCCAAACCTGAGTATTGGTGGGCTGAGTTGAAATTGCTCCAAACACATCTGGTGCAGCCGTTGCCGAAAACTGTAGACCATCCGAATCTGCAATCTGCCAATTATAATTCTGAGCACTTTGCGGACGCTTTCCGATAAGATGAGTTAAACTAATACTCGATTCCTTTAAAGCCCAAATACTTACTGTAAATCCCTGAAATTGTTGAATCCCAAGATTCGGATTATGAGGAATATCGATCGTTGAACCACTGAAATAATAGGCACTATTCAAAGCTCCAAAGCGATCAGCAGTTAATGTTGGTCCATTCACCGTCCCGTTATTCCCATTCCCACTTTCATCATTCGCATTGCCGTTAAATGGCCACCAACCTGCGAGCCCGTTTGTGGGGACATATGAAGGGACTTGCGCATGAGCCGAAAGAACGGCTAATAAGGTAAGAGAGGTTAAGAAAGTGGTAAGAGAGGGGAAGAAAAAATGTCGAGTTGTTTTCATAAAGTTTGAATTTATTTTTCAGGAAAGAATTGCAATAAATTTTTAATGTTAGACAAACATAAATCAAAAATCATTAGTTATGTATATACATAACATTAATTTTTGGTAATGAAAGTTCCTTCGCTGCATGCCGAAGAACGACAAAGAATACCTTGAACAACTTGGTAAGAACATAAAAGCCAAGCGCAAGAAACTGAAGATGTCGCAGGCAGACCTCGCCTACAAAGTGGGTATGGATGTTCCGAACCTCAGCGTTATTGAAAACGGCAAATCGAATCCACAAATTCTCACTCTCGCAAAGCTCGCAGCCGCTATGGACGCCCAAGTATATGCTGTGCTTCCAGAAATAGAAAAGCCTTCGCAGTTCTTGGAGGAGCCGGGGGTTTATGCGCCGAGAAAACATTGAACTGCGTTATTAGAAAACCTTCGGTTTTATTCCTATTTCATAATTCCTACTGCGTAATTGGAACTACGTAATTGGAAAATCGTAGATTTTATTACTACTGCTTAATTCCTATTGCGTAATTCGCACTTCGTAATTGGAAGTGCGTTGTTTCTCAAATTAAAAAAGTCGAAGACCCTCGTCCGAAGGACCCTCGCGATGAAATCGCCCTCGCAAAGCCATTTGCCCTCGCAAAGCTTCTTCCCTTCTCTTCCCCTTTCTTAACTTTTCTTACCTCTCACACCCTTCGTACATTTGCGCCTAACCTATGCAAGCAAAAACCCTCCACCTTCTTAAAAAATACTGGGGATACGATGCCTTTCGCGATAAGCAAAGCGAAATCGTTAATGCTGCCGCATACGGAGAACATGTGTTTGCGCTGCTGCCAACTGGAGGAGGAAAAAGCATCTGCTTTCAAGTGCCTGCGCTGTGCCACAAAGGATTGTGTATTGTGATAACTCCCCTGCTCGCACTTATGAAAGATCAGGTGGAAAGCCTCATTCAAAAAGAAATTCCTGCAGCATACCTTTCTTCGGAATTAAACAACTTCGAGATTGAAAAAATTCTCGACGATTGCACAAATAGAAAATACAAATTCCTCTACGTCTCTCCCGAGCGATTGGAAAACGACAACTTCATCGCCCGCATTCGCTACCTGAACATTTCATTCGTTGCCATTGATGAAGCGCATTGCATTTCGCAATGGGGACATGACTTCCGCCCTGCTTACAGAGCCATTCCGAAGTTCATTCAAGAACTTCGCGATCCTGTTGTGATGGCCGTTACCGCAACTGCCACACCACAAGTGGTGAGCGATATTGCAGAGCTGATCTTCAACAACGATTGCACCATTATTCAGAAGAGCTTCGCTCGCAAAAACATCGGATACAACGCACTCTTTTCGGCACAAAAAGAAAAGGATCTCGTTGAACGCATGCAAGTGCTTCAAGGCGCCGGAATTGTCTATTGCAATTCACGAAAAAAAACCGAAGACCTGGCTGCACTGCTGAACGAAAAAAACATCAAAGCCCTTCCCTATCACGCGGGCTTAGATCTGCACAAAAAAGATCTAGCCTTTCTAAAATGGAAGAACAACGAAGTACAAGTGATTGTTGCTACAAACGCCTTCGGTATGGGCATCGACAAACCCGATGTGCGCTTCGTGATTCACTTTGATATTCCATCACAGCCCGAAGCGTATTTTCAGGAAGTAGGAAGAGCTGGACGCGACGAACAACCCGCAATTGGATTAGCACTTTGGAACGATAGCGATTTCGTTCAATTGAAAAAAAGTGTTGCCATGCGCTATCCGCCAAAAGAAGATATTGCAACGGTTTATCAAACCCTCGCCAACATTCATCGCATTGCCATTGGCTCGGGCATGAACGAATTGTTCGCGTTGCACCTCGATCACATTGCAGAACGAAGTCAACTGAGCGCAAACACCATCTCAGCTTCATTGCTGTTGCTCGAACGCGCGGGATACATTTCCATTCTCGCTCGCGGATTGCACCGTTCCCGCGTTCGCGTGATTGCTTCGAAAGACGAACTTCGTGCATTCGTGGATGAAAATCCGAAGCACGAAGATTTTCTTCGTTCACTCTTCCGATTGTACGGAAGCATCTGGGAATTCGCAGTTCCCATATCAGAATATCAATTGAGTGTGTTGAATGAACGTTCGAAAAATGAAGTGCTCACTTCTCTGAACGACTTGCACAAACTTCAAATCATTGAATACCTTCCTGCAAGTTCCACTTCTCAATACAGTTATTCAAAACCGCGAATAGCATCGGAAGAAATTTCATTTCCAGAAAGTATGTATGAAGAACGTAGGAGCATTGACGAAGCGAAACTTCAACACATGCAAAACATGCTTGCACAAGAACACTGTCGCGAACAATTCGTCCTTCGGTATTTCGGTGAAGATGCCGAACCTTGCGGGAAGTGCGATACTTGTCAGCGCGAACGCGCTCTTCCAACTATAAAAGAAATACTTACCGCTTGCCTCACTGGTAAAACACTCGACGAACTCTACGCGTGGCCAGTTCCCTTCAACAAAGAAAAAATTATTGAACTTGTGCAAGAAGCACTTGCAGAGGGATGGCTGATTCTAAAAGAAAACAAGTATTTCACGAGCAAGTAAGTTTTCGGAGTAGTTTTGCCACATGTTAGCAAAAATCTATTTAAAGAAAGGAAAAGAACAAAGCGCAAAACGCTTTCACCCTTGGATATTTTCGGGCGCCATTGAAGCCATTTCTGAATT
>JBIIWZ010000022.1:0-29380 GCA_044338665.1 Flavobacteriales bacterium | reverse complement strand
AAAAAAGTAAAAGACCGTGAGCGTAAGCCGGGTTCTGTTCATGTGTTGCCACATGTTTCATCATTTATCTATGCGATCTACCCTCCGAGATTGAGCGAGCAACTCTTCAGTTGGAACGAATCCAACGGCCCCGGTTTATTTGATCTTACAGCCCGCAAGGTTTTCCTAGCTCGTCTTGTTACCAAGAACGACGGTGGTCTCTTACACCTCCTTTTCACCCTTACCACTATTGCTAGTGGCGGTTTTATTTCTGCAGCACTGTCTGTCCGTTAAACTTGCGTTTAACGTCCCCCGCTTTTCACAGGGTGCGGCGCTCTGCGCAGCCCGGACTTTCCTCTAGTTTTTCAACCAGCGATGAATCCTCTTCGGTCTTTGCCGCAAAGGTAGTACATTCGCTATTGATTTTTTTAGTTAGAAGACTGAACCGAGAACATGATTAAAAGATTATTCAAATTAGCTCATCCTAAGTTTCAGAAATTAATTCTGGAATACCCCGTTTCGTTTGAACCGCGCTATGGGCATGGACAACCCGCGCATCCGCAATTGCTTTCCATTATTGAAAATAGAAATAGCGAATACGAAAAGTGGCTGCACGCAGCATTGAAATACACGCATCATTTTCAATCCATAAAAAACAATACCGAAAAGCCTTCAACTCAGGAGCCCTTTTGGAACAACTTGTTTTTGCCAGGTCTCGACATGGTTATGTTGTACACAGCCATCTCGGAACTGAAGCCAAATCGTTATGTTGAAATTGGATCAGGAAATTCAACCAAGGTTGCGCACAAGGCCATTGCAGAGCAAGGTTTGAAGACTGAAATTATTTCGATAGATCCAATGCCTCGCGCTGAAATAGATGCTTTGGCGAACACCATCATTCGTTCTCCGTTTGAAGATTGTGATTTCGATTTTCTCGAAACGTTGGAAGAGAACGATATTTTGTTTGTAGACAATTCTCACCGCGTATTCCCGAATTCAGATGCGACTGTATTCTTCTTGGAAGTCCTTCCAAGATTGAAGAAAGGAGTGGTGGTTCAAATACACGATGTGTATTTGCCTTTCGACTATCCGCAGTTCATGTGCGATCGTTTTTATTCAGAGCAATACATGTTGGCAGCGTTTCTTTTAGCCAACAGCGAAAAGTATGCGCCCATGATTCCGAATTATTATCTTTCCGAAAACAAAGAATTAAGTCAAATCATAGAACCCATTTGGAATGCCATTCCACACGTAGTGGAAAAACACGGCGGATCATTTTGGTTGAAAATAGAAAAGTAACATGACAGAAACTGCACTCTCCCGCAAAAAGATTCAGAACGGATGGGCCATGTATGATTGGGCCAACTCGGTTTACAATTTGGTTATTGGATCTACGATTTTCCCTATTTTTTACGATGTGATGACCTCCGTGAAAAACGAAGCAGGAGTCGTTACTTCGTCCAAAGTGCAGGTGTTTGGAGCAACCTTGGAGAATACAGAGTTGATTAGTTATGCAACCGCATTCGGCCTTACAATTGTGTGCTTGATTTTACCCATTCTTTCAGGTTTTGCAGATTATTATGGAAAGAAGAAATTCTTCTTAAAGTTCTTTTGTTACTTAGGATCTCTCTCCTGCATGAGCCTTTATTTTTTCGATCCCTCAAACATGGAATTGAGCATACTAAGTGTAATTCTAGCATGTATAGGTTTCTGGGGAAGCTACGCCTTTAGCAATAGCTTTTTGCCAATAGTAGCGACAGAGGAAGAACAAGATAAACTCAGCGCAAAAGGATTTTCATTGGGTTATTTGGGAAGTATGATTTTACTTATTTGTGCCTTGGTCGCTGTGATGGTTATTGCGAAGAGCGGACCAGAGAAAGTGATGATGATGCGTTATTCTTTTATTGCTGTTGGAATTTGGTGGATGGGGTTTGCTCAAATCACCTTCGCTCGTTTGAAAGAGAGTGAGCGCGTTCATGCCGAAAGAACAAATGTATTTACTAAAGGGTTTTCTGAGTTAGGAAGTGTTTTGAAGCAATTGAAAAATCTACCTCAGTTGAAGGCTTATTTATTGGCCTTCTTCACTTTCAGCATGGGTATTCAAACCATTATGCAAATGGCCACCTATTTCGGCAAGAAGGAGGTGAAGTTGGAAACACTCAACTTAATTGTAGCGATTATTTTGGTTCAGATAATTGCGATTCCGGGAGCATATCTTTTTTCGAAGTTGTCGAATAAAATCGGAAATTTTTCAGTGTTGAAAATAGCACTTGCGTTGTGGATGTTCATTTGCTTTTTTGCATTTTTCTTTGTTCAAGAAGGTCAAGTCATGATGTTTTATATTGTTGCAGGACTTATTGGTTTTATCATGGGAGGCACGCAATCTATAGCGCGTAGCACCTATTCGAAATTAATTCCTGGAACAAAGGACACTGCCTCCTTCTTTAGTTTTTACGATGTAACTGAAAAAGTAGGATTGATCATTGGATTGATTTCCTTCGGATTTATTGAAGGAAAATTCAGTATGCGTTATAGCATTTTGGCGTTGATTGTGTTTTTCGTTATAGGTTTTGTCTTGATGTTCTTCATTCCGAAGAATAAGCAGGAAGCCTAAACAAACCTCAACACAAACCCACAAGTAATTCCAACAGCCATAGTTATCTTCAAGATAAGACTGGCTTTGTGAAATCCTTCTTTTGAATTCGCTATGAAAACAGCGAATAAAGAAATAACGAGCGGAAGGCACATACCCAATCCAATTAAATAAAGTGTTCCAATAGAATGATGTTGCGTGGCTGCAATAAAGAGCGCGACTCCACCAATAATGAGCGCTGCGAACAAAAAGAGTAGGGCATAGATTCTGGCGGTTTGCGTTCCCATTACCACCGGCAAAGTTTTGTAGTTTTCTGCAGCGTCTCCTTCTGCGTCTTCAATATCTTTTATTATTTCTCTTGAGAAGTTCAACGTAAATGCGAATCCAGCAAAAACGGTTGTCCAAAAGGCAATGTGCAAATTCGAAAGCTGCGGCCAAACACTCCACATGGGAATAACGCCGATGCACAAAGAGACCAATAAGTTTCCTGATAATACGCGCTTCTTGAAGAAAGGTGTATACAATCCCAAGGCAATGGAAATTCCTATGGCTGCTACAAACGGAAGATAAGAGTGCATGCTCTTTCCAACAAAAAACGAAATAAGAACACCCAATGTCGTTGCAATAATATGCGAAAGAATTACCACTCTTCGCTTCACTTTCGTTTCAACATATACTGCATCGGGCTTGTTAATGCGATCAACGCGAACATCGAAATAATCGTTAATGAAATTCCCCCCAGCAGTTATCAATACAATGGTAAAAATCATACCTATGAACTGCATCCATTCTGCGAAATCTTTTGGGGCAATGGAGTGTGCATATCCAAAACGAAACGCGAACATGGCGAATACAATCATAAGTAGATTGTTTGGTCGTGACATTTTGAACAGGGCCTGCGTCATGGTAAATATTTTATGGGTTGAAGTTAGTGAAAACTTTCACTTCAGAATGAATATCAATGGATTCTGTTTGAATAGGATAGTACAAATCGCCAAGAATTACTTTATTCTTCACCGTTCGCAATTTCGCGAGTTCACGCATGACGTCGGTGCGATATTCACCAGTGTCTGGATTGACATTGATCATTCGGCACCTGCCGCAAGGTTTTGCTTTCCGAAGTAATACATTTCCAATCTGAATTTCCTGCCATTCGTCTTCCTCGAATGGACGTTCGGTTTTGAAAAGTAAATTTGGACGAAAATATCGTGCGTCGATTGGTTCTTCCAATTTTGCATTCAATGCGTCGAGTGAAGCGGTTCCAATGATTAAAATTGGAAAACTGTCTGCGAATGAACTTGGCGTTTGCTCTCCTGTTAGTGGAGACGTTTCCATTCGTTCGGTATGAAGGGGCATGCGTATGAGTCGCACTTCTTCCTTCAAAAAATCAGAAAAGAAAGAGTTGAAGTTTTCTCCTTCCTCAAATCCGAAAACTTCAGAATCCCAAACTTTCGATTCAATTTTATCGGAATGGAATTCGTTTGCATGAATGGAAAGATTTGCTGTTTTTGTGTTGAAGGAAAATTGGAATCCTTCTTCATTCAAGGATATCTTAACGAGCGAAAGTTCTGGTCTTTCACGTCGGGTGATGAATTTGTTTTCAGCATCGACTAGCATCCAATTGCGGTCGAAAGAAATTCCATGTTGAAGGATTTCCGCAGAGGACAGCTCTATGCCGTTCAACGATTTTATAGGGTAAATTGAAATTGACTTCAACATAAAAACGAAGGTAGCGCATGTCTGATGTATTTTTGCACCACATGAATTTGCAGAACAATTTATTGCTTCGCGCTGCAAGAGGCGAGCAAGTCGAGCGCACCCCTGTTTGGGTTATGCGTCAAGCAGGAAGAGTGCTTCCTGAATACAGAGCCACTCGCGCAAGAGCGGGTTCGTTCATTACATTGGTTCGCACACCTGAATTGGCGTGCGAAGTAACACTTCAACCTGTTGATATTTTAGGAGTCGACGCAGCCATAATTTTCTCAGACATCTTAGTTATCCCCGAAGCCATGGGGTTGCCGTATGAGATGGACGAAGGGAAGGGACCGCGTTTTCCGAACACCATAAAAACGAAAGAAGATTTAGCGAGGCTTTCAACCACAGAGATTGAAGGCAAGTTGAACTACGTAGCTGAAGCCTTGAAGCTAACCAAGCAAGAATTGAATGGAAGAGTGCCTCTGATAGGCTTTGCCGGAGCGCCCTTCACTCTTTTTTGTTATATGATCGAAGGTCAAGGCAGCAAGGAGTTTGCGAAAGCCAGACGAATGATGCGTGAGAATCCAGAACTTGCTCATGCATTGCTTTCGGCTATTTCAGATGCGACCATTTCTTATTTGAAAATGCAAATTGCATCGGGAGCCGATTTGATTCAGCTGTTCGATTCATGGGCTGGAGTATTGGGACCCGATGCGTATCGAGAGTTTTCCCTTCCATATATTAATAGAATTTTATCAGCAATTCCAGAAGTCCCAAGAACCGTTTTTGCAAAGGGAGCTTGGTATGCGATAGAAGATTTCGCAAACTCTCCGTGCGAGACAATCGGACTCGATTGGACCATTCAACCAGAATTGGCACGGAAATGGGCAGGAGCGAAAACAGTGCAAGGAAACTTAGACCCTTCGGTGCTCTATGGAGACTTTGCAAGTATAAAAAAAGCCACAAGAGAAATGCTTCAAAAGTTTGGAACTCAAAAACATATTGCTAACTTAGGCCACGGAGTTTATCCAGATATTTCTCCAGACAACTTAAAATGCTTTATTGATAACATAAAAGAATACCCTAACGAAAAGTAAAATGAATATGAAACGTTTATTATTAGCTGTTTTAGTGATTGCTTCAGTAGGAGCAACTGCACAAAAGAAGACCGATAAGGCTGCTGAAGCGCCTAAAGGAATTATATCAAACGGAAGTTTTGATGATGTGGATGTTGACAAAACTCTAAAAGCTGCAGGGCAAATAAAATTAGCCACGCCATGGGATACCCCGAATTCAGCGATAGCTGATTTATTTTCTAAAGATGTAAAAAATGTGAAGTTCAAGACTCCTGCCAATGAGCATGGTATGCAAGATGCGCTTTCAGGTTCGAATTATGCCGGTTTTAGAGCGTATTCAAAAGACACAAAAAAATCTAGAAGTTATTTGCAAATTAAATTAAATCAAAAGCTAGTTAAAGGTCAGCAGTATTGTATTCGATTCAGTTTGTCATTGGCAGACCTTTCGAGATTTGCCGTGAATAACGTAGGGGTTTATGTTGCTGAAAAAAAGATGGCTAAATCTGACAGTGATGCTCTAACTTTTGTGCCTCAGATTACCATTGCCGAAAATGTTCCTGTTAACATTACCGATGGGTGGGAAAATATTTGCGGCACCTATACCGCTGCGGGTGGTGAGGAGTATATTGTAATCGGAGGATTTGGCGCTGAAGACAAAATGAAGATTGAGAAAATGAAAAAATCGACGGATACTGATAAGAAAATGAAGGCTGCAGGTATTACTTTAACTACGGCAACAAATGATGCTTATTACTACATAGATAATGTTGATATTGTGCCTGTAGAAGCCAAAAGTCAGTGTGATTGTGCAAAGAAGAGTAAGCCTCAGGCCCAATTTATTTACAGCAGTTCTGTTGCTCGCGCAACCGGAGCGAAGCCTGCGGATATTGTAAATGCAACGGTGGTATACTTTGCAGCCTTGTCTGAATTTATTCCAGGACAATTTGATTCGAATGTTGAAGAAATTGCAGCGATAATGAAAGCGAATCCAACGCTGTCTCTTGAACTAATAGGTCACTCTGATATGGATGAAATAGCAGAGGCAAAATTAGATGAGGAAGTTGTAAATATGGCTCAGAAGCGCGCGGATTCTGTAAAAGGAGCGTTGGTGGGATATGGCATTAACGCGTCTAGAATTAGCGTGAGTGCTGTAGATGATTCGCAACCCGCGAATACGTTCAATTCTCCATCTGGTCACGCTCAGAATAGAAGAGTTGTATTCAAGGTTAAGTAATTAGATTAAATACTTATTTGGGGGAGCTTGCAATAATATGCGCTCCCCCTTTGTTTTATGTTTAAATCAATTCAAATGAATATAAAGCTTAAGACGTTGCTGTTATCAACAATTTTTTTTATTCATGAAACAACGTCTGTTTCATGTCAGAATTTAGTTGTAAACGCAAGTTTTGAAGAAAAGAATGGATGTCCATTAGACTACACCCAAATTCAACTCACTCACCTCGCTTCATGGAAACAATTAGGGAACGGCACTCCCGATTATTTCAACGCATGCAGCAAATCAGCTGGTGTTCCGAACAATGTTTTTGGAGATGAAATTGCTTCCACTGGTGTTGCCTACGCAGGTTTAGTTACCTATACGCAAGGGAAAAGAAATTATAGAGAATATTTGTGTTCTGAATTGACTCGTCCGCTGCATGCTGGAGAATTAGTGTGTATTGAAGTTAATATTTCATCTGCTGATTTATGTTCGTATTATTCGGATGGATTTGGTGTTTTAATCTCTGAAAAAGAACCAAGGCAAGCAGGGCAAGAGTGTATTGAGGTGCCGGCTACGATTGATAATCCTCGTTTGTATTTGTTAGATCAAGACAGTGGATGGGTTAAAATGGGAAATATCTATAAAGCGATAGGTGGAGAAAAATATATAACCTTAGGTAATTTTAAGAAAGATGCTCAAACAAATGTGTTACGGAGGAATGCTCCAGGGCGCAGAATGGGTGATTATAGCTATGTTTATATCGATGACGTTGTGGTTAAACCCATCAAATTAAAATCAGAATGTTCATGTGAAAATGAAATACTCGAGTCTCTTGTTTTTGATCCTCCTCTTCAGTTAAGTGAATATGATGAGATTCGTTTAGATGATATTTTATTTGACTTTGACAAAACGATTCTTTGCGACAGCGCAAAAACGGAATTGGATGAGGTTTATCTTTTACTAAAGCGAAATAGATCTATGTATTTAGAAGTTCAGGGACACACAGATAATAAGGGTGAAGGCGGATATAATGTTACCTTATCAAAGAAAAGAGCCGAAGCCGTAGTTAATTATCTTACTAAAAAGGGCATAGAGACATCACGGCTTCAAATAAAATATTTTGGCGCGTCAAAACCAGTTAAACCGAACGAGTCAGAAGACGGTCGCGCTAAAAATAGAAGAGTAGAATTCAGAGTTTTGCAAAAACGGTTCGAGCTAATTCAAAGCAATTAATTTGTTTTTGAATTAATGCTATCCCAGATAACGTCTTTTAATTCATCAATGTTCTTTTGACCTACAGCCGAAATGAATACATGCTTAATACCGCGAGGCAAAAGCTTTTTCATTTGTTTCTCCATAACGTCGTCTATCATATCACATTTCGTAATGGCCAAAATGCGCGGTTTGTCGAGCAATTCAGCATTAAATTTCTTCAATTCATTCAACAAAATTTTGTACTCTGCTTTAATGTCATCGGAATCGCATGGAACCATGAACAACAACGTTGCATTGCGCTCAATGTGACGCAGGAAGCGGTGTCCAAGACCTTTTCCTTCTGATGCTCCTTCAATAATCCCAGGGATATCGGCCATGACGAAACTGCGATCGTTGCGGTAACGCACCATTCCTAAATTCGGAACAAGAGTTGTAAACGGATAATCGGCAATCTCTGGTTTAGCAGCAGAAACAACAGAAAGCAACGTCGATTTTCCAGCATTCGGAAATCCAACCAATCCAACATCGGCAAGAACTTTCAATTCAAGAATTTTCCATTCTTCAACACCCTCTTCTCCCGGTTGAGCGTAATCAGGTGCTTGGTTTACAGCGGTCTTGAAATTGTGATTCCCTAAACCACCACGTCCACCTTTTGCAATAATGTATTCTTGTCCTACCTCATTTATTTCACAAAGCACTTCGCCTGTTTCAACATCGCGGGCTATTGTGCCTATTGGAACTTCCAAATACTCGTCGCCTCCTTGCTTTCCAGATTTGTGTGAACTGCTTCCACCTTCGCCCGGCTCAGCAATAACGTGCTTACGGAACTTCAAGTGAAGCAGCGTCCAAATGTTTTGGTTCCCACGAAGAATAATGTGTCCACCGCGTCCACCGTTTCCTCCATCTGGACCTCCACGCGGAACGAATTTCTCTCGGTGCATGTGTCGAGACCCAGCACCGCCGTCGCCTGAACGACAACAAATTTTTACGTAGTCAACGAAGTTTGAATTGCTCATGCTAATGTGTCTATTGCACTGAACAAGCGATTAGAGATTTCATCCAACTCACCAATTCCGTCTATTGCAAAAAATTTATTTTGTCCTTTATAATACTCTGCTACTGGAGCAGTCTCTCTCTTATACACTTCAATGCGATTGCGAACGATAGAAATATCGCCGTCGTCGGCACGTCCAGAAGTTTCTGCGCGGCCTAACAATCGCTTCTCTAATTCAGTCTCTTCAACTTCTAAAGCCAACATGCATGAAATACTTTGTTCTTTTTCACTTAACATTTCGTCAAGTGCCAAGGCTTGCGGAGAAGTTCTAGGGAAGCCGTCGAAAATGAATCCTTTTGCTTCCGGAAATGCTTCTAACTCGCTCTTCAACATGTTAATAGTCACTTCATCGGGAACCAAATTTCCAGCATCCATGAAGCTTTTAGCAAGCGTACCTAAGGCTGTAGCTTCTTTAATGTTTTTGCGGAAAATGTCTCCTGTGCTCAAATGCACAAGGTTGTATCTACTTACTAAACGTTCGCTTTGGGTTCCTTTTCCAGCACCCGGAGGGCCGAAGAGTACAATGTTAATCATGTCTTTAGGTTGAATTGAACTGCAAATGTACAACACGCGCATGGTTTTCGTGGTCTTTTCGGCCATCTGAATTATCTTCGCAGAAATAATGAAATTATGAATTACGATGTTATTGTTTTAGGAACCGGACCTGGCGGATATGTAACTGCAATTCGCGCTAGCCAATTGGGATTGAAAACAGCTGTTATCGAACGCGAAGCCTTAGGCGGAATTTGTTTGAACTGGGGCTGCATTCCAACCAAAGCTCTTTTGAAGAGCGCATCGGTTTTTGAGTATATCAATCACGCAAAAGAATACGGAATTGAAGTTACTGGCGCCAAGGCAGATTTTGCTGGTGTAGTGAAAAGAAGTCGCGGCGTTGCCGACGGCATGAGCAAAGGCGTTCAATTCTTAATGAAGAAGAACAAGATTGACGTGATCATGGGAAGCGGAAAAGTTCTTCCTGGAAAGAAAATTCAAGTGACTGCTGCTGACGGAACTGTTTCGGAAGTAAGCGGAAAGAATATCATTATCGCTACAGGCGGACGTTCACGCAGCTTGCCGAACATGCCGCAAGATGGTACTAAAATTATTGGGTACCGTGAAGCGATGACCTTAGCAGAGCAACCAAAATCTATGGTTGTTGTTGGGTCGGGTGCAATCGGAGTGGAGTTCGCGTATTTCTACAACGCTATGGGAACAAAAGTGACTATCGTTGAATATGCCGCGAACGTAGTTCCAGTGGAAGACGAGGATATCTCAAAAGCATTGGCGAAGTCGTTCAAGTCTGCTGGAATTGAAATACACACTTCTTCAGAGGTTACCTCAGTGGATACTTCAGGAAAAGGATGTAAAGTGAATGTGAAAACCGCAAGCGGTGAGCTCGTTATCGAAGCCGACGTTGTATTGTCTGCTGCAGGTGTTGTAGCAAACATTGAAAATATTGGATTGGAAGATGTGGGTATTGTAACCGACAAAGGAAAGATCATGGTAGATAAATACTACCAAACAAACATCCCGGGTTACTATGCTATCGGAGATTGCGTACCGGGTCAATCATTGGCTCACGTGGCAAGCGCGGAAGGTATTACTTGCGTGGAAAAAATTTCAGGTCACCACCCACAACCTATCGATTATAATAACATCCCCGGTTGTACTTACTGTTCACCTGAGATAGCTAGCGTAGGTTACACCGAGAAGGCTGCGAAAGAAGCTGGATACGAATTGAAGATTGGTAAGTTCCCATTCAGTGCATCTGGAAAAGCAAGTGCTGCGGGACACAAAGACGGTTTCGTTAAATTGATTTTCGATGCGAAATACGGCGAATTGTTAGGCGCACATTTGATCGGAGCAAACGTTACCGAAATGATTGCGGAATGTGTAGCATTGCGCAAGTTGGAAACAACAGGAATGGAATTGGTGAAAACCATTCACCCGCATCCAACCATGAGCGAAGCCATTATGGAAGCGGCTGCTGCAGCATACGGCGAGGTGATTCACTTGTAAGAATAATATGAAAAAACACGTTGTTGCACTCTTGAGCTTCTTGTTCATCTCGCAGTTGACTTTTAGTCAGGCGGGAGGAACAAGTTGCTCAAATGCAGTGACGCTTACTTGTGGTCAGACCATAGGAGGAACAACCCTTGGCGTTCTTCCAGATAATTTCGATTCAGGAAATTTTGAAGGCACTGCCGGTCAGTTGTGGTACACGTTCACTCCGCTTGGAAGTGGAACGGTGGAAGTAAGTCTTTGTAGTAACAACACCAATTACGACACGCGCGTTCATGCGTATTCGGGTGCTTGTGGAAATTTAACTTTTATTGCGGAAGACGACGATGCTTGTGTGAATCCGGTATTCGCAAGTGATCTTATTTTTCCGGTTACCGCAGGGGTAACCTATTTCATTCGTGTAGGTGGAAGCTTTACCAATGCGGGAATTTATGAAGGAACATTTTCTTGTAGTCTTTCTATTCTCGGTTGCACCAATCCATTGAGCTGTAATTTCAATCCGATTGCGAACACCAACGACGGGTCTTGCGACTTCGCGTCGTGTTACGGGTGTAAATATGCGAATGCATTGAATTACGATCCAACGGCCACGTTCGACGATGGGTCTTGTTTGTTTGCAGCGGTTATTCCAGGATGCACGAATAGCGCAGCTTCGAATTACAACGCGACGGCAACGGTAGATAACGGAACTTGTTTGTATGCGGGTTGTACAAATGCTTCAGCATACAACTTCAATCCGATTGCGAATGTCGACGATGGCAGTTGCGATTTAATAGGCACGTGCTTCGGCGATATGAATCAAGATGGTGTAATTACCATCGAAGACGTGATGCTATTCATAGCTACGTTCGGGACGAACTGCAATTAGATCTGTCCGGCTTCAAAAATTTCAGTAACCTTTTCTAATGTGTAATCTATTTCTTCTTTCGTCGTGTAACGAGAGAAAGAGAAACGGACAGCGGGCTGTCCTTCGCGCAACGCACCAATGGCGTCTAATACGTGGCTCCCTTTTGTTGCGCCGCTGCTGCATGCGCTTCCGCCCGAAGCGGCTATTCCTTCAAGATCTAACAAGAACAAAAACATGTCGTTGTTTTTTGTTTGAGGAAAAGTTGTGCTAAGCACGGTGTATAAACTATCCACACTTTCTGACAGACCATTAAACACAATTCCTGGAATGCGTTTTTTCAATTCAGCAATCATATACTGCTTCAATTCGCTCACATGCGAGCGATGCTCTTCCACATCTGCGTAGGCAATATCCATGGCTTTCGACATACCCATAATACTTGCAGTGTTTTCTGTTCCGCCGCGCATGCCGCGTTCTTGTCCACCGCCAGTTATATCGGCGAATCCAGGAATGTTCTTCCGAATAAAAATAAATCCAACTCCTTTCGGGCCGTGGTATTTGTGTGCAGCGGCGTTAAGGAAATGAATGGGTGTTTCTTTTAAGTTGAAACGGTAATGTCCCATCGTTTGAACCGTATCGCTGTGAAACATCGCGCCGTACTCTGCGCAGATTGATGCAACTTCTTCCAACGGAAGTAAGTTCGCTATCTCATTGTTCCCGTGCATAAGCGAAACGTAGGTCTTCACGCCATCGCTTAATGTTTTCTTTATATCCTCTAAGTCAATGCTTCCGTCTGAAGTCAATGCCACCCAATGCAAAGAAACTTTTCCTTCTTCTTGAAGTTTTTCTGCAGTCTTAACAATGGCACTGTGTTCAATTTTCGAAGTGATAATACGCTTGCAACCCATGTCGCGAACGGCAATGTTCATCGCAAGATTGTCTGCCTCTGTTCCTCCGCTTGTGAAATAAATTTCGCCAGGTTCGCAGTTCAAATGCTTCGCAATGCTGCGACGCGCTGTTTCAATTTGCGTCTTTACTTTTCTTCCGAAAGAGTGTGTGGAAGATGGATTTCCGAATTCTGTTTTCAAGAAGTTCGAAATGACATCTACCACTTCAGGAGCAACAGGAGTTGTTGCAGCATTGTCTAAATAAGCTTTCATTCTGCGGAAGGAATGTGTTGTTTAATTTTTTGAATAAGCTCAATCGCCTCTTCGTTCGTTGGCGCTTCAGCGTAGATTCTAACGATAGGCTCAGTGTTACTCTTACGCAAATGCACCCATCCGTTCGAGAAGTCAACCTTCACTCCATCAATCGTATTTACTTTTTCATTCTGAAATTCTTTTGCAACGGTTGCAAGTATTCCATCTACATCGAGACTCGGGCTTAAGACAACCTTGTCTTTAATCATCTGATAGGTTGGATAGGTTGCACGCATTTCAGAAACAGAATTGAAGTTCTTTGCTAGGTGCGTTAAGAACAACGCTATTCCAACAAGCGCATCTCTTCCGTAATGCGTTTCAGGATAAATAATACCACCGTTTCCTTCTCCGCCAATTACGGCTCCAATTTCTTTCATCTTGGCAACAACGTTCACTTCGCCTACGGCAGAAGCTTCGTAGCGTTGACCGTGTTTGTGCGTTACATCTGCAAGCGCACGACTGCTCGAAAGATTACTCACGGTAGGACCAGGAGTAATTCCAAGCAAATAATCTGCAATGGCCACCAAGGTGTATTCCTCACCGAATAAACTTCCATCTTCACAAACGAAAGCCAAGCGATCTACATCTGGATCAACCACAATTCCTAAGTCACATTTCTCTTTCTTTACAATGGCAACGATGTCTGTAAGATGCTCTGCCAGCGGCTCTGGATTGTGCGCGAAGTGTCCGTCTGCTTTGCAGTGAATCGGTACAATGTTTTCAATGCCCAAGGCGTCTAACAATGCAGGGACATAAATTCCTCCAGAAGAATTAATTCCGTCTACAGCGATTTTGAATTTTTTATTTGCAATGGCTTCAACATCTATGGTGTTTATTCCAAGAATATGTTGAATGTGCGCTTTCATGAAATGGCGCTCTTCAATGTTGCCCAATTCATCTACAGTACAAAATGCGTAATCATCGGCATCTGCTCTGCGCAACACATCTTTTCCTTCATCGCCTGAAATGAACTCTCCTTTCTCATTAAGCAATTTCAATGCGTTCCATTCTTTCGGATTGTGACTCGCGGTAAGAATAATTCCACCGTTCGCTTTGCTTTCCGTAACAGCCCATTCCACAGTTGGCGTGGTTGAAAGACCTGCGTCTAAGACGTGAATGCCCATTCCAACCAAGGTATTCATGACTAGGTTTTGAAGCATCTCACCGCTAATGCGCGCATCTCTTCCAACTACAATTGAAATATGTTGTTTGTTGTTTCTTTGTTGAAGAAATGCAGCGAAAGCCGCTGTGAATTTCACGGTATCGAGCGGAGTTAAGTGTTCACCCGGAACAGCTCCAATGGTTCCGCGAAATCCGGAAATAGATTTTATTAAGGTCATGTCTGTAAAATAACTTGTGCAAAGATACTTCACGCAAACAGTTAAACTTCGTTCTTTGTTGAATGAATCACTTGGCCCATTTGTACCTTTCTTCTGACAATGAAGAGGAAATGGTTGGACAGTTCATCGCAGATGCGGTGAAGGGAAATGATTTCAATTTATACAGTCGAGATATTCGCAACGGAATACTTCTTCACAGGTGGGTAGATTCCTTCACAGATACGCATGATTTGGTAAAAGAGCTTCGTGCTGAATACAGACCAAAACTAGGATTGTACAGCGGAGTGCTCATTGATTTGGTGTTCGATTATTTTTTGGCGAAAGATTTTCAAATTCATTCGGGAAGAGATCTTGCAGAATTTCAGCAGTACACTTTTTCTGTTTTGAATAAACACGAAGACATTTTTCCGGAAAAAATGAAGAGTTATTTCTTCCATATGAAACACAAAGAATTCATTATGAAATATGCCCATTCGGAAGGAATGGCGGTCATTGTTCGGCAAATGGGAATGCGCATTCCTCGCGGAGAATCCCTTGTTGAAGCCGGAGACTTTTTCTCAAGTCATGTTGAAGTGGCGTCCAATTATTTCCCTGATTTTTTTGTCGAATTGAAGCGTGAGTTTCAGTTGAAAAGAATGAACCTATTGAATGAAAATAAAATTCATTAAATTTGTAGATAACCCATTCAGAATTAAGTTTTCTGAAATAAATTTCATTCGTTGAAAAGATCTATTTGGCGCGTTGTTCTTATTTCAATGGCCCTCCTTGGAGGAGTTGCATTCATGTTTACATTACTTTCTCCAAAAGTTCGAAAGGCAGAGGAATTAACGGGGCCAGAGAATTTTCCAGATTTGGTTAATGTGGATTTAGATTCTATTCGGGCTCGGGGAAAATTGATAGTATTAACGGAAAATAGTGCTTCAACTTATTACTTGTATAAAGAACAAGAAATGGGTTTCGATTATGAATTGGCTCGGAAGTTTGCTAAATCGCTTCGCGTGAAATTGGAGATTCGGGTCATTGAGAATTTAGACAGCATGTTTGCCATGCTATATCGTGGCGAGGGAGATATCATTGCTTCCAATCTTTCTATGAATGAAGATCGTAAGAAGTTTTTAGCTTTTTCACCGGCGATTTACAAAACCAAGCAGGTGCTCGTTCAGCGCAAAGACACAGCGAATAAATTGCTAGCCGATGGTATAGTCGTTCACAATCAAAATGAATTAGACAAACTTCCAATTCATGTTCATAGATATTCTTCTTTTTATAACCGTCTAACGAATATTATTCAATCCACAGGAGCGAATATTCAAGTGATAGAAGCAAGCGGAAAGATTGGCACCGAGGAATTACTTCAAGATGTCTCGAATGGCACGATTCCTTCGACTGTTACAGATAAGAGTTTAGCCTATTTGTGCTTTGAAGATTATCCAAATTTGGATATGTCGGTAGAGTTAGATGGTGAGGATGATATTGCTTGGGCTGTTCGTCCAAACGCGTTTTTATTACAACAACGCATGAATGAATTTTTGAGAGGCAACGCAGGATTGAGCTTTGTTACAAAATTGTACGCGCGCTATTTTGGTCGTCCAGAAGAAAACTGGACGGGAGGAATTAAAAGAGTGTTCACGATGCCTCCGATTAAAGAAGGAAATTTGTCCCCTTATGATTCATTATATAGATTGCATGCTCCAATAGTCGGTTGGGATTGGCGGTTGCTCACGGCGCTAAGTTTTGTAGAATCAAGTTTTAATGCAAATGCTGAATCATGGGCAGGCGCTAGGGGATTGATGCAACTTATGCCAGCAACGTTATTGAATTTTGGTGGAGATACAATGTGCCCTCCAAGCAATAATATTCAAACAGGGGCTAAGTACCTGAAGAATTTAGATAATTTCTGGAAGCAAAGGGTTCGGAACCCGGAAGAGAGAATCAAATTTATGCTGGCAAGCTACAATTGTGGCCCCGGTCACGTTTTAGACGCCATGTGTATTGCGAAACAGATTGGAAAAAACGACACGTTATGGGATGGGAATGTAGCGGAAGCTTTAATTCTCAAATCTCAGCGACAATACTACGCCATGTCATGCGTAAGACATGGATATATAAATGGAGTTGGGCCGGTGAATTTTGTAAATAAGATACTTGCCATTTTTGAGCACTATAAGTCAGCTTCGAAATGAAATTGAGAAATACGATGATTATGTTCCTTATTGTTTTGGGAGCATGTAAAAAACCTTCTGAGAATTTTTCATTGGAAGGGAAAACAACGGATGCTTCTTCTGGCGCAACGCTCCCTTATGTAACAACTGTGTTTGAACAGAAGTCCCTAGTGAATGGTGTGTTTACCAATTACTTTTTGGAAGCTGCTCGAACAACTTCTGATCTTAATGGAAATTACAAGTTGGAATGGAAGAAGGAAAATTTAACAGAAGCGCGTCTTATGATTTCAAGGGAGTTCTATTATCCGCAGGAAGTTGCTGTTTCTCCGGATGATTTAAGAAATCAAGTCAGCCTTACTAAGAATATCGCCTTGTGGCCTGAATCATCTGTTTTAGTGAATATTCACAATGCTTCAGGAGCCGCGCTGATTCAGTTTAATTGGGTTGGGACGAATTTCGCATGCAATTGCTGCGATAACGACGTTCGCACTTTCAATAATTTATCGGACACAATTTTTCAGTGTGATGTGTACGGTGGGAAATGGTTGAAGTACAATTGTGTGATAACGTCTAGTACGGGGACTAATTTTCTTTTAGACAGTTTGTTTTGTATGCCTTTTCAAACGAACAATTTGTTGTTGAATTTGTAGATGTTAATGATTAGATGACTAATTTCAAACCGAAAAATTAATAATCGAATGAAACGTATAGTAAGCTTGCTTTTTATTGCTTTAGGATTGTGTTCTTTTTTGAATGCTCAAGTAGATCTTCCGCGAAATTTAACTCCGACAGAGATTGAACAAATTTCACATGGCGATTTTTCAATTGTTAATTCAGATAGAGGTATAGCATCGCCACCACCCTTTCAAAACATTCGCGCAATGGCCGAATGGGAAGAGATTCAGTGTCTTACAATTTCATGGATTTCTTATCCTTCAATATTGAAACAAATTGTTGCTGCAGCGCGCACTCAAACCTTGGTAGTTATTTTGTCGGAAGATGTAGCCGCAACAGAGGCTTATTTATTCGGAACCGCAGGTGGTCCGGCATTTACGAATTTAGACAACGTTATTATTCTTCCTGCGAATTACGATTCTGTTTGGATGCGCGACTATGGCGCGAACCCAGCTTACGCAAATGAAGTGGAAGATTTGTTTTTGGTAGATTGGATATACAACCGTCCAACTAGACCGAACGACAATTCCTCGCCGCAGTACATTGCCGACTACTTGGGCTTAGACATGTATACAACAACCGCGGCACCTGACGATTTAGTGAACACAGGTGGAAACTGGATGAGTGATGGTTTCGGAACAGCAATCATATCAGAACTTGTCTTGGAAGAAAACGCCGCTGGAAATCCATACGGTGTTACCGCCAAAACAGAAACCGAAATCGATGCAATTACAGAGACCTATCTCGGTGTAGACAGATACATTAAAATGCCAACGCTTCCTTACGATGGTATTCATCACGTAGATATGCACATGAAATTAATCGACGAACAAACCATACTTGTTGGTGAATATCCTGCAGGGATTTCAGACGGTCCTCAAATCAATGCAAACATCGATTATGTGGTTTCAAACTTTATGAATAAATGGGGTGAGCCTTACAAGGTTATTCGTATTCCCATGCCTCCGAGCGTGGCAGGGAATTGGCCAAGTTCGAATCCACCAGCTTCATACAGAACCTACACCAATGCTGTTTTCGTAAACAAGATGGTAATACTTCCGATTTACCGCGAACAATATGATACCACTGCATTGCGCATTTGGCAAGAGGCCTTGCCGGGTTACCAGATTGTAGGTATCGATAGTGACAACAATCCCGATAACATTATTGCAGCAAGTGGCGCTATTCACTGCATTACACATAGCGTAGGCGTTGCAAACCCGCTATTGATTAGTCACAATCCCCTTCCAGATACAGACAACTCAACAGTCGATTACAGTGTTGTGGCATACATGAATCACCGCGATGGAATTGCTGCTGGAAGAGTGTATTGGAAGACTTCATTAACTGGAGTATACACGCAAGTGGACATGGTGAGTATTGGAAGCAACAACTGGGAAGGGTTCATTCCTGCTCAGCCCGCTGGAACTCGCGTTTATTATTACGTTGAGGGAGAAGCCTCGACAGGGAAAGTTCTTCAACGCCCGATTGCTGCGCCCGATGGTTATTGGAGTTTCGATGTATTTGGTGGAAACGCGATTAACGAGGAGGCATTTCAATTTTCGAGATTGTATCCGAACCCAGCAAGTGAAATGACTTGTGTTGAATTCAGTGTTCATGCTACACAAAAGGTGAATGCATATATCTTGGATGCTCAAGGAAGAAGAGTAGAGGAAATTTATTCAGGTGTCTTATCACCTGAGCAGGCGAAATTGTTCTTTAACGCATCGACCTTATCAAGTGGTGTATATTTCGTTCAAGTGATTGGAGAAAGAGGAGTTTATAGAACACCATTTGTAGTAAAATAAATGTCTAACAACAGAAGGAAATTTATAGGTCAGTTAGCTGCAACGGGAGCCCTTTTAGGACTTTCGCCGGCTCTTTTTGCTTTCAGTGAAAAAAAGAAAAAACCTGCGGAAAAGGTTCGTTATACCAAGGGCCTTGTCCTCTCAACTTGGGATCATGGTATTGCAGCGAATGATGCTGCCATGGACGCTTTGAAGAAAGGAGGTAACGCCCTTGATATGGCAGAGATGGGAGTTTGGAAAACTGAATCTGATTTAACGAATCTGAGTGTAGGCCTTGGCGGATTGCCGGATAGAGAAGGAAGAACGACTTTAGACGCCTGCATCATGGACTGGCAGCACAAGGTGGGGTCAGTAGCGTTTGTGCAAGGTTTTGAACACCCGATTTCAATAGCGCGTGCTGTTTTGGAAAAGACACCGCATGCCATGATTGTTGGCAAAGGTGCCGAGCAATTCGCATTGGAGCAGGGCTTCAAATACAGCGATTATGTAAATCCTGAAGCTCATAAAGCTTGGAAAGAATGGCTGAAGACTTCGGAGTATAAGCCAATTATTAATGTTGAAAATCATGATACCATTGGCCTACTAGCGATGGATTATGAAGGACGTATTTCAGGGTCTTGCACCACAAGCGGGTTGTCGTACAAGCTACACGGTAGAGTAGGCGATAGTCCAATTATCGGTGCGGGTCTTTATATCGACAATGAAATTGGCGGAGCAACCTGCACGGGTCTTGGTGAGACGGTAATTCGGTCGTGTACATCTTTCTTGGTTGTCGAACTCATGCGTCAAGGCGCAACTGCACAAGAAGCTTGCGAAGAAGCCATTGCTCGATTGAAATCGAACAATGCCTTTATGGTCGATGAATATCAGGTAGGTGTGTTAGCGGTTGACAAGGGAGGAAATACCGGAGGATTCGGCTTGCGAAGCGGATTCACCTTTGCGTTATGCAAAGATGGTAAGAACGAATTGTACACTGCAGGATCGTTGATTCGTTAATGCAGAATCTTAAAAATTAATTCTCGCATAATGTCGCCATGCGACATACTGTTTCCTTTTAATCCTTTCAACTGCTCATCTGCATCTCTGAAGTATTTGATGATGCGCTCAGATTTTCCTGGCGAGTAATTACGTTCGCCATCTTTAAAATTTTGAGCAGCGTAGTAATTCACTCCAAGTTCTTTGTACGCTTCGTCCTTGTTTGTGCTGTTCTGTATAACGCAGAGCTTAGCAAAAAAACCATAAAGGGCAGGAATGATTTGAAAGAGGGGATGGTCTTTCGGATTCTTTTCGAAAAAGTTGATGATTTGATTCGCTTTCATCACATCTTTACGAATGAGTGCTGTTTGCAATTCCCAAACGTTGAAGTCTTTGGAAATTCCAATATGATCTTGAATAATCTGAGTGGTAATTTCATCGCCTTGATTCAAGACAATACTAAGTTTTGCAATTTCATTGGTCAGTTTATGAAGGTCAGATCCTAAATAATCTGCAAGCAACTGAGTGGCCGTCCCTCGAATAACAAGACCTTGATCTTTGGTAATGTTTTGAACCCAAGTAGGCAATTGATTTTCCTTAATGGGAGCAGATTCATATGTCTTGGCCTTGCTTTTTAATATTTTAAAGAGTGAAGATCTGCCGTCTACTTTTCCATTTTTATGACAAAACGCCAAGACAGTGCTTTGAGTGGGTGTGTCTAAATAATTTAAAAGACACTTGTACAGTTCTTCTTTTTTCCAACATTTTAAATCTTGCGCTTCGCGAACAATGATCACCTGCTTGTTTCCCATCATTGGGAAACTCTTTGCCATGGACACGATGGAATCGAGGTTTGAATCTTTTCCGTAACAAACAGTTAGACCAAAGGCCTTTTCGCTTTCATCGAGGATTTTATTTTCGATGGCGTCTGCAATAAGATCTATGAAGAACGCCTCTTCGCCGTGCAAAAGATAGACAGGGGCCGGATTGCCCATTTGAATGTCACGAATGATAAGCGAATGTTCCATGTCTTGCAAATATCGTGAATAGTCGAGTCGCAGCGCAACATTTCAATCTTGAAAAATATACACTAATTTGCACAACAGAATTTTATGATCAATTTCCAATTTTCCTCCTATTCGTTTCGCATTCGCGGTGAATCTTCACGCGAGGTTTGGGACATTGTTCGTAACAAATGGGTAGCTCTTACGCCTGAAGAATTTGTTCGTCAGCACGCCATTCATTTTTTTATTCAAGATTTGAATTTCCCGAAAGGAAGGGTGGGTGTTGAAACTGAAGTTGTTTTTCACGGAATGAAACGAAGAGCCGATTTGGTATTGTACACTCGTGAAGCATTTCCTTTGCTCATTGCCGAATTCAAGGCGCCGACGGTGAAAATAGATGAGGCTGTGTTAAGTCAGACGTTGCGTTACAATTCCGTGTTGAAGGCGCCTTGGTTGTTCATTTCAAATGGACACGAGCACGCGTTGTGCGAAGTTAACAGCGATACAGGAATGGGTAAATGGCACGCCGAAGCTTCCGGTTGGAAGTTTATTCAATAAGTGTTATTTCTTTTTGCCGTTCGCTCCAGGAAGATTAACGGTTAGGTAAATGCTCCAACTTCCGTAATCTTCATTTTTGTATTTTCCAGCTGAGAATATTTCTTTAGGGAAATAACGAACTCCGAGAGCCAAGGTGCTGAAACTAAATTTAAGGGAAGTAGCATATTGCCAGGTATTGAATCCAGTTGGATTGTTTTCGATGCGTTTCAATTTAATATCGTCAATTTTTCTAACTCCTAAATATCGGGCATTCAGAAAATAATAGCTCTCCAAAGCCCATTCAACATAGCTGCTGGTTTGACTTCCCTGCTTCAAAATATATTTACGCAATCGAATTTGCGCGTTGAATGCATTGGAGCTGTACTTCGCTCGATTCCAACTGCTGTCTGGTTCAAAAGACTGAATGGGGTATTTCGAATTCAAGCGTTGCGTTCTTCGGTAATAACTTGCGCCAAAGACGAGAGATGACATTTTAGCAATGTCTTTTTTGAAGGTATATCCGCAGGAAAAGCTTCTGCCCAATTCAAGCTTTTCCTTTTTTGAGAGGTCTTTGTTGTTCGGAATGAAATTTCCAATTTCGTAATAGAAAGAAGAGTAATTGTCAATATTCACCCCTGTGAGTTTGTAGTCACGTGTTCTCTTCATAACAGAATCAATGGTAGACTCGAACAATACGGTTTGCCCTAATGAAAGAACAGACATTCCAACAGTGAATAGAAAAAGGAAAAGTTTTTTCATGGCTGAGGAATGGGTATTTCGAAGAAATGACGGTCATAGACCACACGAAGTTTACAGCCGTTGAATTCATCAGCCGGAATTGAGGCCAGAATTTTATTCAGCGGACGAGAGACGTTGTATTTAAACACTTCGCCCGTAGCTTTTACAAATTGAATGAAGGCAACAGGAGAAGAATAGTTTTCTTGAATTTCGCCGCCGTCTGTGCGGCAGATGGTCAGAAGACTGTTGCAATTCAATGTGTCTATTTCGCTGAACTGAACCGAATAAACATTCGGTTTTTCATTTTCTTCAGAAAAAAAGTATTTCGCTTTGGGAATACCGAATCCGTGAGCGTAGTCGAAGTACGGAAAAAGAGAACCGCTTTTTCGGATTTCAGACCAAACTTTTTCTGTGTCCCATTCTGGATGAAGTTGACGCACACATGCAGCGAATCCGCAAACGAGCGGAGTTGCGAATGATGTGCCTTGTATTCTTTTGTACTCGCCATCTTCTGGGTACAATAATTCTCCTGGTGCACATACGTCGGGCTTTAAACGTCCGTCTGAGGTAGGTCCAACGGAGCTGAAGCTAGAAATGTAACCCGTTGTTGGATTAACAGATCCGACGGTTAAGATTCGTTCTGCATCTGCGGGTGCACCTATAATTTCCCAGTCGTTTTGAAATTCATTTCCAGCCGCATTAACTACTAAAATCCCTTTATCCATCGCGGTGTTCGCAGCAATACTAATCTTGCATGTCCTTCCATCTAAATCTCTTCGTTCGTATAGTTGATTGGTAAAACTTAGCGAAGAGTTCACCAAACTGGCGCCTTTCTCATCGGCCCATTCTAGCGCTTGTATCCATTGAACGTCATTCAGGAAGCGAAAGAATCCCATGTTTGGTGTTACTCGCGCTAGGAGGTATGATGCTTCAGTGGCCAATCCGAATTGAACAGAGTCATCCTTTCCAGCTAAAAACGTAAGGACCTCTGTCCCGTGAATAGAGTGTGAATAGACATCTTCGGTCTTGTTTAAGAAATCTTTTGTGGCTGCGATTTGATTGTTCTTGAACAAATGTGAAAGGTGATCAGCGTTGTCGGCATTGGAAAATCCAGCATCGAATATGGCAATAATAGTGTTCTTCCCGAAGAGCTCACGTTCGCTGAATTGCTTCGGTTCCAATAAATCAAGTTGTTTTCGGGCTTCCGTTGCTTCGTCTGTCGGAACCGAAGAGCTGTCGGATAGTGTAATAGGAAATTCAGCGGAAAGAAGTGAATGCTCCTTAAGCCATTCAATTTCCTGAACACACGGTAATTTCGAAATGAAATTCCAATTGTCTGATGTTGCAGAAACAATAAAGGCGTTCAGCCATCTGCTTGTCCCGAAGGTGCTGTCTGAATAGGTTTCAACCAAAGAAATGTATTCTTCGGAAACAGGAACGTCTCTTTCATCCCACGCAATGCCTTGTAAAAATCTTCTTTCTATAGAGGCTGGTGTGAAATTCTTTTGAAAGGAATTGTCGTGAAGGCCTTTGTCTTTGAAAATGACATATCCCCATTGTTGTGCATGAACTTCTGTGCTGAAGGAAAGAAAAAATGATAGCACTAGAAAAAAGGTTATGGAACGATTCCGCTTATTTTTGCTCGAATTGAAAATTGAATTCATCTATGGCGAATATAATTGATTTACGCAGTGACACGTTCACCGTTCCTTCAGACGAAATGAGAAAAGCAATGTTTGAAGCACAAGTGGGCGACGATGTGTTTGGGGAAGATCCAACAGTAAATGCTTTGGAAAAATATGCAGCAGAGTTGTTCGGTATGGAAGCCGCATTGTTTTGTGCTAGCGGCACGCAATCGAATCAGATAGCTATTAATGTGCACACACGTCCAGGCGATGAGGTTATTTGCAGCAACATAGCACACGTCTATATCTATGAAGGTGGAGGAATTGCATTGAACAGTGGAAGCTCTGTTCGTTTATTAGACGGTCCACGTGGTATGTTCACGGCAGAGCAGGTGAAGGCGAACATTAACAACAGAGCAGACGTTCACTTGCCGAACACGTCTTTGGTTTGCACGGAAGATACCGTGAACAAAGGGGGAGGAGCCATTTGGGATTTCAATGAAATTTTAAAAATTCAAGAAGTGTGTAAAGCGAATGGAATGGCTTTGCATTGCGACGGAGCAAGACTCTTCAATGCATTGGAAGAAACAAAGATGACTCCTGCTGAATACGCGAAGGCGTATGACTCTATTAGTATTTGTTTAAGCAAAGGACTTTCAGCTCCGGTTGGAAGTTTTTTAGTTGGTTCGAAGGATTTTATTTTGAAGGCACGACGTCGCAGAAAAACGATGGGCGGAGGAATGCGTCAAGCGGGATTCCTTGCAGCAGCTGGTTTACATGGTATGCAGGTGGAGCGATTCCGCTTGCATGAAGATCACGCGCATGCGAAAGCAATTGGAAATGTGTTGAGTGCAATGCCCTATTGCGCCGAGATTATGCCGGTTGAAACGAACATAGTTATTTGGAGACCAACGAGCAATTCTTCAGCAGAAATGATTGAAAAATTAACTCCTTTGGGAATCAAGTGTTTCCCTTTCGGACCGGTATGGCTTCGCTTTGTCTTTCACCGAAATGTTTCTGCAGAGCAAGTTCAGGAGTTGAAAGAAAAGTTGATGAGTTTGTAATTAGACGAAGGAGATTTTTACTCAACAACAACGCTCTTCTGAATCTGTATATCTTCTGAAGAAATTCGCAAAGAATAAACTCCTGAAGGGACTTCAACATTTACCGAAGTGCTTGTTGAGCCGGAAGCGATTCTCTCCGAATGAATCATTTTCCCAGATATATCGAAGAGGCTCCAAGTTGCATTTTTGAATGATGCATGTGTGAAGGTAAATGCACCTTTCGACGGATTAGGAAAGACATTAATTGTAGCTTGCAAAAGTTCTTCAACACCAACACAATCTGTAATGTTGAAGGTGTAGTTGTAGGTGCAATTGTTATCATCTGTAATGGACATGTTGTATGTTCCAATTCCAATTCCGGTTAACGGATTGTCTACTCCAATAGGCGTTCCGGAAGCATCGTTCCAAGCAAATTCATACGGAGCAGTTGCACCAGCAACATTCACTTCAATACTCGCGTCATTATTCACATCGCAACTCGGAAGAATTATGTTTGTTGTAACCATCCAAGGTTCAGGCTGAACAATATCGAAAGTTTGCGTGTGTACTTCACCACATCCGCTTGTAGCTGTTAAGGTGTAAGTCCCTGGATCTACATTTTGCAAATATTGATCGGAAGTGGTAAATCCAAAAGGACCGGTCCAAACCGAAGTGAAGTTGGCACCTGCGCCAACGCTATAAGGATAAACACTTCCGTCGCCAGTTTCACCTTTGTTGAGTGGACAACTAATTCCGTTTACCAAAGCGTCCCAAGAAGCAGAGTTGCTGTATGTATGCACCGACAATTCAATATCGCCAACCGATCCTTCCCAACCGTCGATTTGAATCAAATACATTTGACCCGCTTCTAAGCAAGATGTGTAAGTCTGAGAAGCGTATAGCTCTCCAGCAGAACATCCGCCAATCATATCGTCATTTGAGCTAATTAATTCAAACGTCGAGAAATCCGAGCAGTCTGTTACTTTGTAAATTGCTATTTGAGTATCTGTGCTCGTTCCAGGGTTACATGTCGTCACTTCAAATGAAGTTGTGTTGGTCGTTGGAATGAATTTCGCCCAGATTGAATTCGTAGAATTTCCTTCACACCAAAATCCGTATGCACCGCAATCAATTCCGGCCGGAGCAAGTTCACCAAATCCAGCAATTGCATCTGTGTTATTCAATGCCAATGAAGGGCCGTCGGCTGTAATTTCAATGGCGCTGCACGGACTGTCGTAGGCAGGCGCATTGCTGACGCCGATTGTAAATGTCCATGTGTTCCCGCTACCGCCTCCGCCGTATACGTGCGTCAAGGCTCCGTTTTCAAAGACTTCAATCACCAATCCCCCGTCGCCATAAGAATCGAGATAGATCAATTCATAATCTGTGTTATTCGTCAAACAAAAAGGTCCTTCAGTAATAACGGTGTTATCTGCATAGCCGTTTGCACTGTTTGCGGATTCGGTTCCTGCACAGCCAACATTTAAATTCGCACCCTCTGCTATAGGCAGGTCTGTACATCCCGTTCCCGCTAGGTTTAACTGCCAATAGTTTTCATAGGCCCATGCATCGGTATGCATAACGAATGTTACAGAAGTCTCACCAGTGGCGCATTGCGCGAAACCGATGATTGCACTGAAAAGAATAAATGACGCTGCGAGTAAAAAAGATTTCATGGCTAAGGGTTAGTGCCTCAAATGTAACACGAACAAGCGAAGTCTGAAAACTAAATCGCGAAAAAGCCTTGAATTCAGCGGTTCTGCGCTTACTTTGCATTATGACAGATTATTTGAGTCCGGGCACCATTCAAGAGTTAATGGTTACTTCAATTAGTGAAGAAGGAGTTTTTGTTGGAAATGACCACGAGGAAATTCCTTTGAATAAGATTGACACCAAAGGTGTTGTATTGGGACAAACGCTGAAAATCTTCAGCTACTTCAACGACAGGAAAGAATTGGAAGCTACCATTAAATTACCTGAAATTCAGGTGGGTGAAATGGGGATGTTTTCCATTTTAAATTCGAACGATTTAGGTGCGTTCATTAACATAGGTGTTGGACGCGATGTTCTTATTCCAAAGCGAGAGCAAAGACAAGAATTAATGGCGAATCGCAGAGCATTGATTATGCTGTGTTACGATTCTGCTAACCATAGACTTTTCGGAACGACGAAGATTTTCAATCACTTAAAAGAGGAGCCAGACTTCAAACGCGGCGATGAAATCGAAATGACCATTTTCGAAAAATTGGAAGTGGGAAGAAAGGTGATTGTAAATGGAAAGTACCAAGGCATCATCTTCCAACAAGAAATCATGAGTCGCGTTTCTGAAGGCGATAAAGTGAAAGGATACGTGCGTAAGATTGAAGGGAAAGATGTGGTGGTGAGTATGCAGAAGGAAGGAGTTGATTTAATTGAAGATGCTGCTGCACGTTTGTTAGAGTTCTTGGAGAACAATGGCGGTTACATTCGTCTGAACGATGACAGCGATCCTAACGAAATTAAAATTCGTTTGCGCATGTCCAAGAAGACATTCAAGAAAGCAGCTGGACTTTTATATAAGCGTGAGAAAGTAGACTTAATGAAGTTCGGAGTGAAGTTGTTGACCGAAGGTCAGAAGCCAACGCCACGTGATATTGAAAATTGGAAGGACAAGCCAACAGATGATGTGCGTAAGCCATATACCGCAAAGAAATTACCTGTTCCGAACAGACGCATTGGAGATTCTTTTGGGAATCAAGAAAGCAAAGGATACAAAGAGGTAAGAGAAGGTGAGAGAAGGGAAGAGGAGGGAAGAGAAGAAGATATTGCGCGTGATGAACCGCGTGCGCCTAAAAAGGATGTGGGGACGAATGCGAACGGAAATGTTCCGTATACGTCTAAGAAATCTAGATCTTCTTCTTCCAATACTTCCAGACCTTCACGTCCTTCGGATCAGAACCGGGGCCCGCGTCGATAGTCGTTTCCAATTGCTCGTCTGAAAGGAAGCGATAAGTAATTCGCTTCGGGAAGTCGTGTGTTGGATTTTCAAAAATCCATTCCGTTGAAGATGCTTTGGTGCAGGTGAAAGTTGTGCTTTTGTCTGCTTCTAAAGGAGTGGCGATATACACCCACATGTCGTTGTCGTATACAATTACCGAATGTTCGTTCGGTAATTCATTTGTTCCGTATTCTTCAAAACTCACGTTGTAAAATGAAAGGCCTTCAATAACCATTTCATCAGGCACCTTAGTCCATTCTTCTCTTCCGGTTAGTCCAACCCAATTGCCTTGAAGTTTCAATAAATGAGGAAGTAGATCGGTTTGCGCAAACGCATTCATTCCAACCGAAATGAAAATTGCGAAGATGAGTAGCTTTTTCATGAAGTCTAAAATACTAAATTACTTCCAATACCAAACCTTTCAAATATTCTCCTTCTGGATGGAAGATGCTAATCGGATGGTCTGCCCCTTGGTGCAACTGGTGAAGAATCTTCACGGTGCGTCCAACAGAAATAGCAGAAGCCAACAAAATAGAAGTGAATTGTTGCTTGTCAATAACCTGCGAGCAAGAGAAGGTGAAGAGAATACCGCCGGGTTTAATCTGACGTAAAGCGGCTTCATTAATTCTTCTGTAACCTTGAATGGCTTTGTGTTTCGCGCTTAAGTGTTTCGCGAATGCCGGAGGATCCAATACAATTACATCGTAATCCTCTTCAATATTTTTCATGTACTCAACCGCATCTGCTTGAATCAGCTTGTGCTTTGAGGTGTCTAAATTATTTAATAGAATATTGTTCTCTACAAGCGCAAGTGCTGAAGCGCTGCTATCTAAACTGTGAACCAAGTTCGCACCGTTATTCAAGGCGTACAAAGAGAATCCACCGCTGTAGCAAAACGTATTCAATACTTTTTTCCCTTGACTTAATTCGCCGAGTAATTTTCTGTTTTCACGTTGGTCAATAAAGAAGCCTGTCTTCTGTCCCTTTTCCCAATCGATTTGAAATTGAATGCCGTGCTCAAGGGCAATGTCGTTTCCTTTTTCACCAAACACATATTCGTTTTGTGCATTCGGAACGCCTTTGACTTTTTCTCCGCTCTTGTCGTAGATGGCTTTCAAACTGTCTCCCATCACCATCTTCAGCGCGTTTGCAATTTCGCTTCTGTGCTGGTACATACCTGCTCCGTGAAACTGAAGCACCGCTGTTTCTCCGTATACATCTACAATAAGTCCAGGGAAACCGTCGCCTTCTGCGTTAATCAAACGATACAACGTGGTGCTTTCGGTATTAACCATAACCTTCTTGCGAAGATCATAGGCGTGTTGAATTTTTGAATGCCAGATATCTGTCGAATACATTTCCTCACCGAATGAAAAGATGCGAACCGCAATGCTTCCTTCAGAGAAATGTCCGATTCCAATTTTTTCGTTAGCACGCGTGAACACTTCTACCAATTGTCCTTCTTTCAACAATTCAGAAATGGCTTCAATGGCGCCCGAAAATATCCAAGGGTGAAAGCGTTTTGCGCTTTGTTCTTTTCCTTTCTTTAAATAGATTTTTGCTAACATGTGGCAAAACTACTCCGAAAACTTACTTG
>JBIIWZ010000038.1:0-8982 GCA_044338665.1 Flavobacteriales bacterium | reverse complement strand
TTGAAAATCTGAATAATCGGCAACAATCGTCAGGGTATCCATAGCTTGACAGATTCCCTGATAGTCAGTGAGGATCGAATAAAATCCCGGTGAGTTAACCGTCGCCGAAAATGCGGAAGTACCAGATATGAAATTTCCATCAGAGGTAATCCACATGAAGGTGACACCATTGATGTTGCTTACTGAATTGATTGTTGTCTGAGGATTTGCGCAATTGATATCAGATAGGGCAGTAGCTTCAATGGTCAGAGGCTCAACCGTAACAATGAAATCTTGTTCCGAAATAATTCCACATAAATCAGTGTATATAACATGATAGGTTGTTGTCGTATCTGGATTAGCAACGGGGCTTGGGCCTGTTGAAGTGCTTAATGCTGTGGTTGGAGACCAGTCAAACGTTCCGTTTACATCTGCCCCACTTATCGTGAGCACAGCGGCTGCTCCTGGACAAATCGTCAAATCATTTGACACGTTCAAAATGTCAGGAGTTAAACACACGCTCTGAACATTTGATAAGCCGCCTGTTCCTGCCGTGAATCCCCAATTTACCAAATTTTGTCCACCGAAAATTGAATTCGTAATGTCGATTGTTGTTTGAATTCGCAGCACACATTCGAAATAAACAGAGAACAATTGTGTTGAAGGTTCCCAAACGATTCGAACAGGGTGGTTCTGCCCGTCTTCCGTGTTGGCATTGGTCGCGTTCATTTGAACAGGTCCCGCTAAATTATCTGCAGAAGTGTGCGATACATTTCCATTTCGTTGAATGGCAATGTGGTCATATGCAGGGTCTGAATATGGACTCTGATTCTGATACGTGTCAAACTCAACAGCGAGACTTGTTCCGAAATTCAAATATCCCATTCCTCCCCCAGTTGCTCCAATGGCCGTTGTTCCTTGTGTATGCAGAACAAAACACATTCCGTCTGCGCCGTTCACGTCGGTATAACCGAGCAACATTTCAAAGGACAAATCGAATGGTTGATTCAAATCAATCTGATCTGCATACCAAACGGTACCGTTCTGTGTTCCAATAGCCGGGGTAAGCTGGTAGCAATCGTTTCCAGTAGCTGTTGCAGATCCGTTTAAGAAATAGGCTTGTCCGAAAAGGTTACTTAAGCTTAAAAAAGTAAATGCAATTAAAAGATAATTTTTCATAGTGGAAATGAGAGAAGTAAATATACGCATTTACTTCATTCCTCGCTCCTTTCTGAGTTGATCGTATGCCTCTTGAACCTTAATAAATTTCTCTTGAGCCGCTTTCTGATACTCATCACCCAAATCTTTCACTTTATCAGGATGATATTTCATAGCCATTTTTCGGAATGCTTTCTTCACTTCATCATCTGTTGCAGTTGCTTCAATTTCTAAAATCTTGTAGGCAGAAGCAGCATCTTTATAGAACATGGCCTGAATACTCTCGTAGTCTTTCTGACTAATATTCAAATCTGATGCAATTTGCTTAATCAACTCAGCTTCCGCCTTTGCTACTTGTCCGTCAGATTTAGCAATTCCAAATAAATAATGAAGCAATTGCAGGCGCATCGGATGCTCCATGAAGTCGCGAATCTGATGACAGACTTCACGAACAGGTATTTCTTTATTCAAAAGCTCTTTTAAGATTCCTATTTTTTCCGCCGCCGCCGCCGGACCGAATTGTCTGTCGAAAAAATCTCGTATGTATTGAAGCTCGCTCTTCATGAGTTTGCCATCTGCTTTCATCACAGCAGCAGACAAGACCAATAGGGCAGAAGAGAAATCTCCGCTCTGCGTATGCCTGGCATACGATCTCGGACGTGGGCCTGTTTGTTGTTCTTGCGTGCTGAGCGTTTTATCCTCAGCCATGTAGCCAACAGCAAATCCAATTAATCCGCCAATTGGTCCGCCTAAAGCCCAACCAATCGCGCCACCTACCCATTTTCCAAATGCCATAATTTATTCGATAATAATTCCAACCGGACAATGATCCGACCCCATAATTTCATTTAAGATGAATGCATCTTTTATTTGTGGAAGGAAATTTTCACTCACTAAGAAGTAATCAATTCTCCAGCCCACATTCTTCGCACGCGAGTTGAATCGCGCGCTCCACCAACTGTATTTCACTACTTCCGGATAAAAATGTCTGAATGAATCTTTGTATCCAGATGAAATGAATGTTGAAAGCCCGTCGATTTCGCGTTGGGTATATCCAGCGCTCTTGTTGTAATTGCTTTTCGGATTAGCCAAGTCAATGGCTTGATGCGCCACATTCAAGTCTCCGCATAAAACAACCGGTTTTGTTTTTTCTAAATTTTGAAGGTGCTTCAATAAATCGGCATCCCACGTTTCTCTGTAATCCAATCGAGCCAATTCAGACCCGCTGTTCGGAACGTAAGTATTCACCAAGAAAAACTTTTCGTACTCCGCAGTAATTATTCTTCCTTCCTGATCGTGCTCTTCAATGCCCAAACCGAAAGTAACGCTCAAAGGTTTTTCCTTGGAGATAAGCGCAGTGCCGCTATATCCAGGACGAACTGCAGAACTCGAGTAAATGTGATAACCCGAAATATTTTGCAACGCTTCTTGAACCTGCGCGTCGTTTGCTTTGGTTTCTTGCAAGCAAAGGACATCTGGATTCATTGTTCGAAAATCTTCAAAGAAGGTTTTCTTCGTGGTTGCGCGAACGCCGTTTACGTTGAATGAAATGAGTTTCATAATAATTACATGTTTCTTCTATACTGTCCGCCCACGTTGAAAAGAGTGGAGGTGATTTGTCCAAGCGAACAATACTTTACCGATTCCATTAATCTTTCAAATAAATTCTCTTGCGTGATCGCAATTTTTTGAAGTTGAATTAATTCTTCAGCAGCTTCAGTAGCGAATCCTTTTTGAAGATTCGATACCGTTTGAATCTGAAACTCTTTTTCTTCTTCGGTAGCGCGAATGATTTCTTTTGGAAGAACGGTCGGAGAACCTTTCGAAGACAAGAATGTGTTCACTCCAATAATCGGAAACTCACCTGTGTGCTTCAAGGTTTCGTAATACAAACTTTCTTCTTGAATCTTTCCGCGTTGATACATGGTCTCCATGGCTCCAAGAACTCCGCCACGCTCTGTGATTCTGTCAAACTCTGTCAACACGGCTTCCTCAACCAATTCAGTAAGTTCTTCCGTAATGAACGAACCTTGCATTGGATTTTCGTTTTTCGCTAAGCCCAATTCGCGGTTGATGATTAATTGAATAGCCATAGCGCGACGAACACTTTCTTCGGTCGGAGTGGTTATAGCTTCGTCGTAGGCGTTTGTATGTAAACTGTTGCAATTGTCATAGATAGCATACAACGCTTGAAGTGTTGTACGAATATCATTGAAGTCAATTTCTTGCGCGTGCAAACTTCTTCCGGAAGTTTGAATGTGGTATTTCAACATCTGCGCGCGAGGGTTTGCTCCGTATTTCTTCGCCATAGCTTTCGCCCAAATGCGACGAGCTACTCTTCCAATTACGGCATACTCTGGATCAATTCCGTTGCTGAAGAAGAATGACAAGTTCGGACCGAACTCGTTAATGTCCATTCCTCTGCTGAGGTAATATTCAACATATGTAAATCCATTCGCCAGCGTGAACGCCAATTGCGTTATCGGATTCGCACCCGCTTCTGCAATGTGGTATCCAGAGATGGAAACACTGTAAAAATTTCTTACTTTATGTTGAATGAAGTACGACTGCACGTCGCCCATTAAGCGCAATGCAAATTCAGTGGAGAAGATGCAGGTGTTCTGTGCTTGGTCTTCTTTCAAGATATCTGCTTGAACGGTGCCGCGAACCACGCTCAACGTTTCAACTTTAATTTTTTCGTAATCGGAAGCCTCTAGAACTTCGTCGCCAGTGCAACCGAGAAGCATTAATCCAAGTCCGCTGTTTCCTTCCGGAAGAGGACCTTGGTAGGTAGGACGGGTCAAACCTTTTGCATCCCACTTCGCTTTCAGAACCGCTTCAACCTTCCCTTCTAATTTGTTTTCACGAATGTGTTTTTCGCAAGCCTGATCAATGGCAGCATTCATGAAGAAGGCGAGGAGCATGGGCGCTGGACCGTTGATGGTCATGGAAACCGAAGTCTTCGGATCAGACAAATCGAATCCGCTGTATAATTTTTTTGCGTCGTCTAAGCAACAAATGCTCACGCCTGAGTTCCCTACTTTTCCAAAGATATCTGGACGATATCCTGGATCGTTTCCATATAAAGTAACGCTGTCAAACGCAGTAGACAAGCGCTTTGCAGGCATGCCCAAGCTTACGTAGTGGAAGCGACGGTTTGTTCTTTCCGGTCCGCCTTCACCTGCGAACATGCGCGTTGGATCTTCTCCTTCGCGTTTGAAAGGGAAGAGACCTGCGGTGTACGGGAACTCTCCAGGAACATTTTCTTGAAGTGACCATTTCACAATGTCTCCCCACGATTTGTATTTCGGAAGAGCCACTTTCGGAATGCGAGAATGTGAAAGCGATCGGGTAGAGGCTTCCATTTGAATTTCTTTGTCGCGTACTTTAAAAGTAAAGATGTCTCCGCTGTAGGAAGCTTTCTTCGCTTCCCAGTTTTGAAGCAGGTTCCACAAGTGTGGATCGAAATCCATTTTAATTCGGTCAAATGAAGCTTCCAAATGTTTGATGGAAATTTCATTGTTCTCGTTGTTCTCTCCTTCGCGAAGCGCGGTGAGCGCGATGTTCAGACCGTATAATTTTTCAGCGATCTCGGATTGCTTGTTTACCCAAGCGTCATATGCGCGATTGGTTTCAGCGATTTCAGAGAGGTAGCGTGTTCTGTTTGGTGGAATAATGTAAACCTTCTCGCTTTGCTCGGCGGTGAGTTCAAACGTTGTTTGAAATTTAGCTTGTGTCTTTTCATTCAGTTTGTCAATGATCATGCGGAACAAGCTATTCGTCCCCGGATCGTTGAATTGCGAAGCAATGGTTCCAACAACGGGAAGGCTATCTTCTGGTGCATCCCACAATTGGTGGTTGCGAATGTATTGCTTGCGCACATCGCGCAGCGCATCTAGCGCTCCGCGTTTGTCGAATTTATTAATCGCAACCACATCGGCGAAATCGAGCATGTCGATTTTCTCCAATTGACTGGCTGCGCCGAATTCCGGAGTCATGATGTACAATGCGACATCGCTGTGATCCATGATCTCCGTATCGCTTTGCCCAATACCGCTGGTTTCTAAAATGATGAGATCGAATCCGGCAACTTTCAACACGTTAACTGCTTCGGCTACGTGCTTTGAAAGCGCCAAATTGCTTTGACGTGTTGCAAGCGATCGCATGTAGACGCGGTCGTTTTTAATGGCGTTCATTCGTATGCGATCGCCAAGTAATGCACCGCCGGTCTTTCTTTTCGAAGGATCGACAGAGATAATGCCGATGTGCTGATTAGGAAAATCTAAAAGGAAGCGACGAACGAGTTCGTCGACCATGCTCGATTTTCCTGAGCCTCCTGTTCCAGTAATTCCTAAAACAGGTGTTTGAGAAAGCTTCGCTTTGTCATGCAGCTCAGCAATGAATGCACTGTGCTCTTCTGGGAAGTTCTCGGCCGAGGAAATCACTTGCGCCAAACACGCGTCTTTTTTAGACGCAATATCGTCAATAGTATAATTCAATGTTTTTCCCGTTGGGAAATCGCAACGCTCAACCAAATCGTTGATCATGCCTTGAAGTCCCATGGCGCGTCCATCATCTGGATGGTAAATACGCACAATGCCGTAATCTTGAAGTTCAGCAATTTCTTCAGGAAGAATAGTTCCGCCACCACCACCGAAAATCTTAATGTGTCCGCAGCCTTTTTCCTTCAATAAATCAAACATGTATTTGAAATATTCCGTGTGACCGCCTTGGTAGCTGGTCATGGCAATGGCTTGCGCGTCTTCCTGAATGGCAGTGTTCACAACCTCTTCAACACTTCTGTCGTGACCCAAGTGAATGACTTCACAACCAGTGGACTGAATAATCCTGCGCATGATGTTAATGGCAGCATCGTGCCCGTCGAAAAGGGATGCTGCTGTTACAATGCGAATCTTGTTTTTAGGGATATATGGAATGGCTTCTTGCATAGTTCGAGTATAGTTTCGCGAATTTACGAATTGCGCAGCGAAAACATAGATTTTCTCAAGGGTTATCTTGAGTTATGGAATTGTTAAGGTGTTAAAGATAGATTCACCTTTATTTAACGCTGTCGAAATGTAGTTCGTGGGATAATCGAATTTCTTTGTTTCATGCAAGACGAAGTAAAATTGCCATACATACACGCGGGGCTAGAAAATGACTTTGCTCACTTTTCGAGAGCCTTCGCCCACCCTGCTCGTGTGACCATTCTTTTGGAAATGATTAAAACCAACGGTGTTGTTGAAGGGCGAGTGGTGGAGGTGCCTGGTATGTCACCGTCTACTGTGATACAACATCTCAGAGAAATGAAGAAAAGCACGATTATAGATGGACGAATCTTCGGTATGCGCTCGAAGTATTGGATTTCCAAGGAAGCGTTGCTCATTTTTGAGAATATTTCGAAACAGTTCTTCTGTCATTTCGAAACATTAACTTAACATTGGAGTCCTAATGTTAACTCAGAGATAATTCAATTTGTGTTTTAAATCAACTTATCTGTATTTGTTTCGCATTCATGAAAATGAATGGTCAAATGAAAAAAACATCAGTCTTGTTTTTATTGGTTTTAACATGTTTAACCGCTGGTGCTCAGACAATAATTAAAGGCACCGTTTTAAATTCTTCAGCCGAACCCATTGTTGGAGCCATTATTATGGTAGACGGTACCGCTTTTGGTGCGGCCTCAAACGCTTTTGGTGAATATCGTATTGATGTGAAGACGGGCGGAAATTATTCATTGGAAGTGAAGGCCATTTCATACGCGACTCAGAAAATTTCAGGTATAGAAATCGCTTCGGGAAAAGAATTAAAAGCCGATATCGTTTTGCAATCTGAATCATTCATGGTTGGCGGAGGTGTGGAAATCAAAGACTTTCGCAAAACCAGTTCAGAGGCTGCAGTTATTATGGAAATGCGCGAGGCGAAAGGAGTGGTAAGTGGGGTAGGTGCTGTTCAAATTCAAAAAGGACAAGATAGAAATGCTTCTGAAGTTGCTCGTAGAATTCCCGGGGTGACCATCATCGACAACCGTTTTGTTATGGTACGTGGACTAACCGAGCGTTACAATGCAGTTATGATGAATGGAATTTTGGTTCCTTCCTTGGAGCCAGACGTTCGTTCATTCTCTTTCGATCTTATTCCGAGTCAGGCAATCGATCGCTTCCTCATATTTAAATCACCATCTCCGGATCTTCCCGGTGAATTCGCTGGAGGCGCTATTAATGTTTATACAAAGAATTTTCCGGACTACAAGACTTCGTTAGATGTTAGCATGGCCACGAACTACCGTTCAAATACAACGGGACAAGAGTTTTTAAGCAACGTGAATTCGAAGTCAGAGGCTTTGGGTTTCGATAATGGCACACGCGATTTACCTTCAATTTTCCCAGCCAATATTTCAAGCAACATTTCGGATCAAGAAGCTAGAACACTGAGCCAAGCCCTTCCCAATACGTGGGGATATGAATCAGAAACAGCCTTACCCGATCGTCGTGTGAACGTATCTTTTGGAAAGCGCTTTCAGACAGAGAAAGTTCAATTCGGTAATTTTACTGCGATTAGTTATTCAAGAACTGCTCAACGTCAAAATTCACATCGACTAGATTACAACGTGTTCGACGCTGCGACACAAGTTAGTGACACCGTATTCTCTTTCGACGATATGATTTATCAGAAGAATGCCAATGTGGGTGTGCTTCACAATTGGGGAATCAAGACTGATAAAAGTTTTATCGAATTCAAAAACTTCTTGAATCAAAACGGTTTGCAATCGAACACCTTCAGAACAGGTCGTGCATTGGAAGAGGGAAACTACCGTCAGGAATATTCATTCCGCTACACTGAGCGACGCATGTACAATACCCAATTAACAGGAACTCATGAATTGTTTAATGGAAAGGGAAACCTGAATTGGGCATTGGGTTACGCACAAACGAGAAGAAACGACCCTGACTGGAAGCGTATCCGTTACACTCGTCCATTGGATGGTTCTGACGAGAATTTTCATGCTTATTTCACAACGGTGGCTCAGCCATTTTATTCTGGAAGACTATTCATGAGCCTGAAAGAAGATGTGCGCTCATACGCTGCCAATTACGAGCATAAACTGAAACAATTAAACTCGGATAAGGAGAAGCCTAAATTTGCCACTGTTAAGGCTGGTTTTTATATTGAAGACAAAGACCGCGATTTCGGTTCAAGAAATTTAGGATACGTTATAGATGCTTTCAATTTCGATTGGAACAAGGACACAACAAGTATTGCAAACATTCTTGCGCCTTCTAACATGCAAGATTCAACTGGGTTTACCCTTGGAGAGGATACGCGTGGTGCAGATAGGTATCATGCTTCCTCCAACCTTTATGCTAGTTACGCCATGATAACTTTGCCTTTCGAGAAATTAACAATTTCAGGAGGTGTTCGTTTAGAACAGAATTCACAGGTTTTGACAAGTGCCGATATCACTGGGACGCCAATTAAGGCATCATTAGATTCATTGGTTTTCCTTCCTTCCATAAATGTCTCATATACGCTAAGCAAGAAAACAATGCTAAGAGCGGCATACGGGAAAACGGTTAATAGACCTGAGTTTCGTGAATTGGCGCCATTCAGTTTCTATGATTTCGAAAACAATTTCATCAATAGCGGCAATCCGAATTTGACTTTCGCTACCAATTCAAACGCCGATATTCGAATTGAGCATTACCCTTCGAACACAGAGTTTTTGAGTGCTGCATTGTTCTACAAAGAATTTAACAATCCAATTGAGCCATACTTCGTGCCGGGCGTTGGATCAGGTGGAACACGTAGCTTCGCTCCGGGTAACGCATTGGGTGCAACCAGCTA
>JBIIWZ010000003.1:0-97884 GCA_044338665.1 Flavobacteriales bacterium | reverse complement strand
AAGAAAATGAAAAAAAAGTCTTGTTGAATAGCAAGTTCTTTTTATTTTTGCAATCCAAAAGTTCTTTATAGTTAAGCGAGAGTAGCTCAGTTGGTAGAGCATAACCTTGCCAAGGTTAGGGTCGCGAGTTCGAGTCTCGTCTCTCGCTCAAGTTTCAAAAAAGCCTGATTGATTGTCAGGTTTTTTTTTATCTGAGTGTTTTGCCCGGATGGTGGAATCGGTAGACACGCAGGACTTAAAATCCTGTGACCATTGCGGTCGTGTGGGTTCAAGTCCCACTCCGGGTACAAAAGCGAGCAATCGCACAAATAAAATCCTTGAAGAAATTCAAGGATTTTTTTATTTAACAATGGAAGCAACAACCAATCCGATAGGACTCTTAAATGCCCTGCGAGGTATAGCCGCATGGATGGTCTGTATGTTTCATTCCGGATTCATCATTAAACCATTTTATCCAGAACTGCTTCCTCTTTTAGATTGGGGACAAGAAGGAGTCTATGTTTTTTTTGTAATTAGTGGTGTTGTTCTTCCTTGGTCCATGGAGCAAGGGAAATACAGTTTCAAGAATCTAGATAAATTTTTGTTGAAACGGATCGTGAGGTTATATCCACCGTTCATCATCTCAGTTCTCGTATTTATCATAGGCATTTGGATCATGAAAGACAATCGTTCGTTCTACGATATAGAAATCATAGAACGCTTCATGGACAGTGTTACTTTTTTAGTTCCATTCAAGGAATCGAAATGGGTGATAGAAGTTTACTGGACGTTGTTTGTTGAATTCCAATATTACATATACCTAGCCTTGGTCTTTCCGTTTTTGGCGAGCAATAAGCTTTCTGTTCGGTTAATGGCCTATTACGGAACCTTAGCATTGACCTTCCTCTCGCATTTTTTCGTGCCTGTTCATACCAAGGAGAATTTGTTTTTCCATCTACCGGTTTTCGCCTTAGGGTTTTCACTGTTTCTCTATTACAAAAAGAATATTTCGAAATTGGAATTTTGGAGCGGCGTAATCGCGGCGCTATGCGTTGGACTATTCAATATATACGATCAACTGGTCTTAGGCACGCACATTACCATTGTGGCGGGATGTACTTTCTTGGCTATCTACTTCATCAAACGCGGCCCGAAGTGGTTGAATTTCATCGGCGATGTTTCCTACTCTTACTATTTGTTCCATTTGTTTTTCGTGTCGTTTATCTACGGGTACTTTTATCACGAATCCCAAGACGGTAAGTTAGTCTGGGTAGTATTCGCAGCCATTCAAGTCTATGCAGTTCTAGGTGCTTGGATAATGTATGAACTCATTGAAAAGCCGTCTTTAGCCTGGACGAAAAAGATTCGTTACCGGGTGTAAAAACATTTCAACGAATCTGTTGTTGTTCTTATTATGAAAGTTTACCGTTTATCTACCGAGACATTTATTCCAGCATCTCACGACACTGTTTGGAATTATTTCGCGACACCCATTAATCTGAACGAAATGACTCCGCCGGATATGAGTTTCGAAATTCTAACCGATGTGGAAGGAGTGAAGATGTATGCGGGAATGATCATACAATACAAAGTTCGTCCGTTGTTGAATATCCCAATGGGATGGACCACAGAGATTACCCATTGTGAGGAAGGAAAATACTTTGTAGACGAACAGCGTTTTGGTCCTTACGCTTTGTGGCATCACCAACATCACTTTGAAGCGGTAGAAGGCGGCGTTAAGATGACCGACACCATTCATTATGCTATAGGAATGGGAGTCCTAGGTCGAATAGCTTACGCTGTTTATGTGAAGAATAGATTAGAAGGAATTTTTTCCTACCGAGAAAAACGCGTGAAGGAAATTTTCGGTTAGTGAGAAACAACCAGCTTTTTCACTTCGGTCATTTCTTCCGTTTGAATTTCAACATGAAATATTCCATTCGGAAAATCAGAAGTGTTCAGCTCATACCGAACGTTTCCGTTCACAAAAATGTCTTCAACCTTCCTACTGCTTAAATCATACACGCGGATGCGCTGAATGGCTTTATTCGAAGAAATAGAGCAATTCATTTGAGCGGGGTTCGGGAAAATGGTTGTGCCGGTTTCTTCTGTAATTGATTCAGTAACATTTCGGTTATTACTTTCAGATGTGAATCCAAATTGAGGCGCAATGCAAAGGGTGTAAGGTGTGCCATAGTTTCCTGTTCCAAAAGAATACACCGGCGCACAGTCTACGGCGTAGCTCGTAGCGTATTCCAAAAGCGAAACATTTCCGAGATTCAAATAGTTGGTGGCATTCAATACATTGTGCTGAATGGCACTGCCAATAGGTGTTCCAGACGCATCTAATTTTTGAAAGCGCCAAGTCCAAGCTGTAGCTCCGAAAGCAAACGGCGTGGCTCCAATGTATGAAACACGCGGCTTGGTAGTCACAATGCACCGGTCTACAAAACGCAAAATCGAAAGCGGTTGCGCGTTGATGTGAATGTTGCAAGTTCCAGAAGAAGGCAGTGTTAGGATTTCGTTCTGTCCACTTCCGTTTGGAAGTGTGTACACATTGCTGACCGTTATTTCGTAATCTGTGTCGTGATGGAGATTTGGAAATACGCTACTCAAAATAAGCTGCGGAGTGATTTGATTCTTTATCGCGTTTTGACCGGCCCCGTTTCCCAATACTCCAAAAAATTGAAATCTGTATGTCGCACCAGTTGCCGGCTGCGCTTTAAAGAATTGTCCCATACTATAGTTTACACTCGGATTGTTTCCGCATGCACCTCTTTTCAATTGGCGAACACAAAGGGTATAGGCTCCATTTCCAACTAAGTCATTCGTTGAAACAATTCCAACATAATAAGTTTGTCCAGCAACAAGGCTAGATGTATTTAAAATTTCATTTCCAGTTGAAGTTAAATCTTCCGAATCAATCAATTCGTAATTCGCATTTCGAAGCTCAATGCGAATGTTCTCCGTGCTGTTTGCTGAAATACTTGCGCCCGTTGTGAATGCAGTGAAACGCCCCCATTTGTCGTGGCGATTCGAATTTCCCGCACCGAAAGCCGCAGTTGGCGAACTGTTCAGAAGACTTCCGTTTACCGTATTGCAAACCGGATAATAGGTAGAGTTGACGAATAGGGCATTGCCGGGATCTTCACCAATGCTCGGGCAAATCCAAGTAGCAGTGGTGTTGAAAGCATTGTTCGTTAGCGCGTCTATCCAAATGGAGTATGAATTTCCACCAACTAAATACATGTAGAAATTCCCGAAATTACTTTCGAGACAAGTAGCGTTGGAGTAGTTGCAAACCCCGTCATTTTCCTTGTATGAAACAGTTACATTCAAAGAGTTGGAAGCGAAATTCAACGCGTAAGTCCCAGTTAATGTTGGAGTGTAATTGAAAACGAATTCGCGGCCAGATGCATTGTTACAATTTGTTTCCGCTAAGGAACCATTTCCTCCAAAGGAAAAAGAATAAGTACTTGCACATTCCAACTCAGCCGCTGTTGAGCAATTTGGAACATTCCAATTCGTAGTGAAGGAAATGCCGTCGCTCCATAAGCTATGATCTACTTGTCCGCAATCTTGACGAACGTATACATAATACGTGGTATTCTCCTGAAGGTTAGAAAGGGGAGCGGCTGTGAAAGGCACGCCGTATATCGTAGCATTTGTAATGTTTTGAGAATTGATATCAGTTCCCAGATTGGTCGTGGTTACTAAAATATCAAAGGCGCCTGTAGCATTCAACGAAGTCCATTGAAGAAAAGCCCCCGAATCCGTAATGTTAGAGGCTATTGCTGCAATAGGAGTGGAGCAAGTTGGATTGCTTAGGCAGAAATTGAAAGCGCCTGATGCATTTTGTAAACTGAAAAATTGCAAGTAATAAGTCACTCCAGCATTCAGTCCTTCAATGACAGTTCCTCCAGAGCTCGACGTATTTGGAGAACAGAACATGGAAGTTAGATTGCCGCATGTGCCAGTATAAACGGCTACACCAATATCTTCGGTTGCTAGGGCGTTCATGACTAATTCAATATCACCATCAACCGGAGTGAAAGTGTACCAAACATCATTCAGCGTGTTGAAAGAAGAAAAGCAAGTAGGTTGAATATTCGATGGGGTTGCACAAGCCGTTGAATTCATTTGCATGCCTGCGCATACTGCATTACTTACGTTTCCTAGCGCTAATGCTTGATTGCAATTGTCGTTCGATGGCAACGCGCAAAGGGGAGCACAACTGGCATTCAATATGAAATTGTAACTGGTGCTAGGCTGCGTATTTGCGTGTACTCGAATGAAATAATTTGTTCCAGAATGAGCATTGAAAGATATGTAAGAAGAAGATCCGTTCGATTCGCACAAAGGGTTGTCGTCATTTGCTGCAACGCAGCTCAAGTTCGAACAATCACCAGAATAAACTGAAAGCTGCGAGTCGAAAAGCGTTGAGCCGCATGTTGAAAGGGTGACATAGGAATCGTTTCCAGTGAATGAATACCACACGCCATCTTCCCCGTTTCCTTGCGCTAAACAATTCGGCACGTTGTCAAGTGTAGCTCCATTCAAGGTGCCTGAAAGACTGCTTCCGCAAGAAATGTTTTGCGCATTCGTGCAATCATCGTTCGAAGGTGCTTGTTGCGCGCAGTTAATTGAAATGGAACCGCCAAGACTTGCAGAACTAGACTGAAGGTCTACACAGAAAACGTATATAGTTCCAGTAGATAGATAAATAAAATCTGTTGATGAGCTTCCAGAATAAATTCCTAAACAATTCCAGTTCGTTCCGAAACACTCTCCATAGCGCATTTCGTAGGTTGTTGAGGTTCCTCCGAATTCATCAATAGAAATAAAATAATTTCCTGCAATCGTTGGTTGGAAATAGTAATAGGTTTCGTTTCCTTCATTTTGAAATCCACAATAACTAACATTGTCATTTCCCGAACCAGCGTTAATCAGCATGCTCCAAGGACTTCCACACTGCAAAGTATTCGCTACAGAACAATCAATTTGCCCTTTCATTCCAAATGAAAAAGACAACAGAACTGTTAGGGTCAAGAATGAAAGAATCTTTTGCATAAGCGCGCGTTTTGGCTAATCTAAACTAACGAATTTGAGATGGAAAAGTTACTCCGAAACGGATTCTTTTACACGCTAAAAAGTGAATAGCGCCTTTCGAGCGCTATTCAGATGACTTTTTAACTATCGGGTTAGTTTTTTGTATTTGATTCGAGTAGGTCCTGTATCGCCTAATCGTTTCTTTTTATTTTCTTCGTATTCCGAATAAGAACCTTCGAAATAATAAACCTGTGAGTCTCCTTCGAAAGCGAGAATGTGTGTGCAAATGCGGTCTAAGAACCAACGGTCGTGACTAATCACAACGGCACATCCTGCGAAGTTTTGAATCCCTTCCTCCAACGCACGAAGCGTGTTAATGTCAATGTCGTTCGTCGGCTCATCGAGCAAAAGCACATTCGCTTCTGTTTTCAATGTCATTGCGAGGTGCAAGCGATTGCGCTCTCCACCTGATAAAACGCCGCATTTCTTTTGTTGATCTCCTCCGGCAAAGTTGAACTTGCTGCAGTAGGCACGAGAGTTAATGGTTTGTCCACCCAAGTCAATGACTTCGTTTCCACCGCTGATCACTTCGTACACACTTTTATTCGGGTCAATTTCGCCGTGACGTTGATCCACGTATCCAATCTGCACGGTATCTCCAACCTTGAATTCACCGCTATCTGGTGTTTCTTCTCCCATAATCATGCGGAACATAGTAGTCTTGCCCGCACCATTCGGCCCAATAACGCCAACTATTCCAGCTGGTGGAAGTTTGAACGAAAGATTTTCAATGAGCAAACGATCTCCGAATGATTTCGAAATTTCAACAGCGTCAATAACGTCATTTCCTAAGCGAGGACCGTTCGGAATTGGAAGCTCAAGTTTCGCGTCTTTTTCACGCTCGCCTTCCGACATCATTTTATCGTAGTTCTGAATGCGCGCTTTGTTCTTCGCCTGACGTCCTTTCGGATTCATTCGAACCCACTCTAACTCGCGCTCCAATATTTTTCTGCGCTTGCTTTCTTGTTTTTCCTCAGCAGCTAAACGCTTCGATTTTTGATCTAACCATTCGGTGTAGTTTCCTTCCCATGGAATTCCTTCACCACGATCCAACTCAAGGATCCATCCTGCAACATTGTCCAAGAAATAACGGTCGTGGGTAACGGCCAATACTGTTCCAGGGTATTGTTGCAAGTGTTGCTCTAACCATTCAACGCTTTCAGCATCCAAGTGGTTGGTAGGCTCATCCAATAACAAGACATCCGGATTCTGAAGTAACAATCTACAAAGCGCAACACGACGTCGCTCTCCACCGCTTAATTTTTCAATAAAGGAATCTTCATCTGGACAACGAAGAGCATCCATGGCAATAGATAATTTCGTATCTAAATCCCATCCGCCTAACGCTTCAATTTTATCTTGAACAGCAGCTTGTCGATCCATTAACGCCTGCATTTTATCAGGATCGTTTAGAATTTCTTCATCGCCAAACTTCATGTTAATCTCTTCGTATTCTTTCAATACATCAGTGATGGGTTTAACCCCTTCTTCAACAATTTCACGAACCGTTTTGGTATCGTCCAATTGCGGTTCTTGTGGAAGGTAACCAACGGAATAACCCGCAGACCAAACCACGTCGCCCTGAAACTCTTGGTCAAGGTTTGCAATGATCTTCATAACGGTCGATTTACCCGCACCGTTCAATCCGATAATTCCAATTTTAGCTCCGTAGTAAAACGAAAGGTAAATGTCTTTTATAATGTGCTTGCCAGTAGGGGTGTACTTGTTTACACCCACCATGGAGAAGATGATTTTTTTGTCGCTCATAGTGAAAATTTGAACGGCAAAGATACGCTACCTAAGCGCTGTATTTTTCTATTCCTTTTAAAATTGCAGAAGTCGCGCCGGCCTGTTCTTCAACATACTTTTTTCCTGCATTTGGAATGGCATTTTCGTAATGGCAGTGTTCAATAAATGAAGAAAGTTCTTCATGAGTTTCAATTGAAAAAGCTGCGCCTATTTTTACGAGATCCAAGGCCTCTTGAAATTTTCTGTGATTCGGGCCGAAGGCCATGGGCACTCCGTAAACGGCTATCTCTAGCGAGTTATGCAAACCCTTGCCAAATCCGCCTCCCAGAATAACGGCGTTTGCTTGCGCATAGATTGAAGAGAGCATTCCAATGGAGTCTACAATTAAGACGCGTGCTTCAGTGTTTTTTTCTTCGTAAGTCGAAAACAACGTCACTCCGAATTTTTTAAATCGCGTTTCGGACTCTTGAATTCTACTCGCATGTATTTCGTGAGGAACAACACAAACTTTCAAATCGGGAACACGCGAAAGAAGCACTGCAACGAGAGCCTCTTCTTCGCTGTAGCTCGAACCAATTACAAGAAGAAAATCATTTTGTTTGAAGGAAGAAAGCCAGGGGAGGAGCTTGGGAGATTTTCCAATCTGAAGCACTCGGTCAAAGCGCGTATCGCCCGAAATACTAACGTTGTTAAATTTTATTTTTTGAAGGAGTCTCTGAGTCGTTTCGTTTTGAACGAAGAAATGTGAAACTGCTTTCAGCGTTGCTTTCCAGGCGAATCCATACCATTGAAAAAAGCGCTGTTCTTCATGGAGGATAACGGAAATGCAAAACAATTTCGCGCCTATTTTTTTTAGGTTGAAAAAGTAATTCGTCCAGAATTCGTACTTCACAAAAAAGGCTTCAGAAGGTTGTAAAATCTGAACGAATTTCCGCGCGTTAAAAAACGTGTCTAGCGGAAGGTATCCGATCCAGTCGGCACCGGTGTAATTTTTTCGCACTTCATATCCGGAAGGAGAGAAGAAGGTAAGTGCTATGAAGGAATGAGGTTCTTTTTCTTTCAGCGCCTCTATAACCGGTCTCCCTTGCTCGAATTCACCCAAAGAAGCGCAATGAAACCATATAATTTTCGATTCAGCTGGAAGGGATAAACGCCATTTATTGAGTGAAGAAATAGCCTTTCTTCTACCTGAATTCCCTGTCCGAATTTTCTTATTGAATAGCCCAACTATTGGAAGTAAAACTTCAATGAGTTGCCAAACAATAGAGTAAAAAAATCGAAACATGTTAATAAATGTAGTAGTCGTTGGGAGCGCGCTGATACAAATTCAAGATCCATCCTGCACGCAAACCAAAAAGCATATCCAAACGTTTTGAATTGTCCTGTGTTTGCGTGTCGAGATTCCATTCTCTTCGACTTTGGGTAAACCCTTCAGTTGCCTGGGCTCCAATGTAGAAATTGATTAGTCGGTTGTTGCTTAAATGATAATATCCGATGAATTGGTTTAAAGAAAGGCCATTGGTTAATCGATCATAACCTTTTAAGTAATCCCCCTCCAATTGTGTGATTTTTGCCTCTTGATGCTCCAGTCTAATTTTGTGTTGAAGAAGACCAACTCCACCAGTAATAAGGAGTCCCGAGTTTTTATTGGGTCCTATTATTGGAAACAACTTACCACATTGAAAAAAAACATTAAATCCACGCTCCTGAATGAACATAGTTGCAATCTGTCCCTGCTCATCTAAAATTTCTCCACGCGACGTGAGGAGGTTAGCCATCAAATTTGGCTCATGAACTTTATTTCCGAATAAATAGTTGAACTGAACACCGTAGTACCAGTTTTTCTTGTCTTTAATGTGAAATCCAATCTCAAGGCTTCCGTTGTTGCCAAATCGATTCGCTAAGTCGCCGCCAGGAGTGGAGTAGCCATAACCAACAGTTACATGCGGATTGAAAAGCGCCGAGTCGCGAACTTGCCATTGTGAGAAAGCAAGATTAACAACGAATAAAAAAGAAAACAGCAGTTGAAACTTTTTCATTCCGCTAAAATATAGCATTGAATCAATGTAAAGACGCTTAGGCCTTTATTTTGGTGCTAGATTGACGAATCAAGAAATAGATTACAAGTCCTAAAAGACATACACCTATTCCAATTCCTGATTCAAGCGGCTTTCTATATACGCCGTAGAATAACAACCACAGACTGTATGAAAGAAAGAGCAAGGGTGCAATAAGTTTTTTTAGTTTAAAACGCTCAGTGTTTTCTTTGATAAAGAACAACCCTAGAACAGATAAGAAAGTAAATATATTCAAGACAAATCCGGTGTAGATAATCAATTGCTCAAAACTTGCCGTGAATAGATAAATCAAGGCTAGTGCAAGTTGAATGATAAGTCCGAAGTATGGAGACTCATCTTTGTTTTCCTTAGATAGAAAATTTAATTTTGAAAAGTCTTCCCCTATGGATTTACTCACGCGCGGACCAATAATAATCATGGAATTGATGGTAGAGAGTAAGAGAACACAAATTAATCCGCTAGCCAAATGAGCCACGGAAGGATTGAGCGCATGCTCTGCGAATTTCATAACAATATCCGGGCAGCCGCTTAATTCTTGTGTAGGAATAACACGCAAGAAAGTGTAGTTTAACGCAACGTAAATTATTGTAACGAAAGATGTACCGAGCAGGAGATTTTTAAAAATCTTCTTTGGTGCATTTTCAATCTCCTCTGTGATATAACAAAGCGAATTCCAACCTGAGTAGGAATAACTTATGAAAAAGAGCGAAATTGCAAATGCAGGTGTGAAAATCTCAGAACTGAAGGTGTGGTCAAATGCAAATGTCGTATCTCCGGTCTCAGGTGCACAAAGCCCAATGAATATGATGGCGAGTATGGATAAAATTTTAATTGTGGTGAACACAAATTGAAATTTGGCGCCTGCTATCTTTTTTAAAATATTTAGCAAAGTGAGCAATATGATGACAGATGCTGCTGCAGTTGCTGGCGATATTGAAAACCCGAAATGTTGAGAAATCCAAGGGTTGAAATTGTTGAAATAACTGCCGAATGCAAAAGAAGCTGCGGCAATCGGTGCAGCAAAACCAATAATTAAGGATACCCAACCACTTAAAAAACCAAGTGAGGGGTGGTATATTTTAGATAGAAATACATATTCTCCGCCGCTGCGAGGCATTAAAACGGTTAGGCGCGAATAGCAAACAGCTCCGAGCATAGAAACAACACCTCCGATGAGCCAAAGCAGTAAAATTGCATATCCTGAATGAATGTCTAATACTTGAAAGCCTAAGGATGTGAATACTCCTGTGCCAATCATGTTGGCAATCAGAATTGCTGCAATTTGTCCCGGTCGGAAGTATTTCTTCATTTTACACGAATGTATTTTCCGGGAACGAGCACGTAATTTGCGGCTAGGCCATTAAGTCTAATTAAGCGCTCAGGAGTCGATTTGTGCTTCGCTGCAATGCTTTCCATAGTATCGCCATCTGCGATTTTGTGGTGAGTGAGCGCCAGCATTCCGTCTCCTGTAAGATCTTTAACTTTTAATTTTCTTTTAGGAATGGTTTTGTTCCCGTAATTAATAATCTTGGCAAGGTCTAATGGAACATCTTTGTAGCGCATTTCCCAATGCAGGTGTGGTCCAGTTGAACGTCCTGTGCTGCCTCCAAGGCCGATTGTCTCGCCACATTTTACGCGTTGGCCAGGTACTACCGAGGTGCTAGAAAGATGCGCATACCAGGTTTCAATTCCGCTGGTATGTCTCACAATTACAATATTCCCATACCCGCCATTATTCATTCCAGCAAAACGCACTCTTCCATCGAAAGCAGATTTTACGGGCTCACCCTCTTTGAGGTTTAGATCCCAACCGGTGTGAAGACGGCTGTATTCGCTTGTCTTTTTGCCTGGTACAGGCATGGTGAATTTGGTAAGAGTATCGATGTAAATTACCTCCGAATTAACCTTTGATTTTTCTGAAGAACTCCAGCCAGCGTAAAGGCTCTTTGTGTTCCAGTGTAGGGTGTATGAGCTATTGTCGACATAAATACTGTCTCCCTCGTTTTCAGTAGTATCAGCGATGATTTTAGTTTCCGCCTTCATAGTGAAAGAGGAGAAAAGTAGTGCGGTAAAAAGAATTTGTGCAAGTAGTTTTTTCATATTATTTTTTTTGTGATAAAATCAAGTGAGGTTCATTGTGTGATATGTTGTAACCAATACGAAAGGGTAGTTCCGCTGGGGCATTCGTCGCAAATGCCTTTTTTAAATCAGGCTGAATACGGCCAGCAAAGAGTCCAATTGGCTTGGTGTATTTCCCGAACAACTGAACATTCCAAGTGGAATCATTTAAAAAGTTAAAGGGAACGCCAGAGTCATCTTGTAAGAGTGTTTTGGTGTTGGCCAAAATAAGGTCTCTAATTGTGCTGAATGAAGTTTGGTGCAACAAATAGGAGGCTGCTTTTAAAAACACACATTTCCCGTTTATTGATTTAATGTAATTTTGCAGTCCAGAATTCTTTTGCAAGCCACCATTGCTAATATCGGTGGAGATGTATTGAATAATTTTTTTGTGAGTTTGGTCAGGATTACATAGGGTTAACGTTACTCCGAGCGCCTCAGCTTGAGTTGCTATTTGTTCAGTACCCATTGAGTCCAACTTGAAATATTCAATTTTCGAAACCATCAGTCCTTGGCGCCTTGCATAGAAAAGTAAAAGCGGAAGAGTTCCGTTTAAGTCATTCTGATGTAATTCTGCATTCATGCTTATTGTCATGAAATAGCCACTTCGGTTTGAGGTGTAAAGAGCTTTTTTAATTTTCTTAATGTAATTAAGACAAGATGAATCGGCCTTTAGATCTTTTCCAACAGAACCAATAGGTTCAAGACCAATCATGATTGTTTTTTTACTAGTAGGGAAGAAACAATTTGAGTAGAGGGCGTCGCCTCCTGCAAACGGATAAAATAAAGTGACGCTATCCTTAGGCAGGTAATTCGTCTTCGTTACCCAAGTTTTGATTTTCGAAATTTTATTCGTGTCAACCAAGGCCCATTCGCTGTCTAATTCATTTTTCATATTCAGCCATCCTTGAGAAATGGCGATTTCTGAATAGTTTTTCATGGGTGCTATACCAGAAATTATTGATGCGAAATCTGTCAGTAAAGTATCAATAGGAATTTTTACGTCAGCTGTTTTTAAAGTATCTGGCTTGACAGGTGCTTTAGGGACTTCTTTAGGTTTAGTGCTATCGTTGCATCCTGAAATGACAAGAATTGTTATACTTAAGCTAAAAAGGATACTTGCTAAACGTAATTTTCGGATTGTCATAATAATTTTTTGGGTTGCGAAAATAAACTTTATTAACAGTAATTGCAAATAAATTGTTAATAACTATGATCTTTTAATGGCTTGAATGGCTTTGCGGTTTGATTTCCCTGCGAATTTTACTTGTTAAGTTTGCCGAAATATTTTTTTTGCTTATGGAAATGGTTAATTTGAAATCCCAGTATTTAAAGATCAAACCGGAGGTGGATGCCGCAATTCAAAGAGTTATGGATCACGGTATTTTCATCAATGGTCCAGAGGTCAAAGAGTTTCAATCTAATTTGGAAAAGTATATAGGGGTAAAGCACGTAATACCATGTGCAAATGGGACAGATGCCCTTCAGATTGCTATGATGGGCTTAGGATTAAAACCTGGCGACGAAGTAATTACGGCTTCATTTACGTATGTAGCTACCGCGGAAGTTATTGCTTTATTGGGATTAGTGCCCGTTTTGGTTGAGGCAAATGAACTCGATTTCACCATTAATCCGCAGGAAATTGAGAAGGCAATTACACCTAAGACTAAAGCAATAGTTCCAGTCCATTTGTTTGGGCAAGGTGCTGACATGAATGCCATTATGGAAATTGCTAAGAAGCACAATTTATTTGTAATTGAAGACACTGCCCAGGCTTTGGGCGCTACTTACAATTTATCGACTGGTGAAAAAGCCGCTTTAGGAACTATTGGAAACATAGGTTGTACGAGCTTTTTCCCTTCGAAAAATTTGGGATGTTTTGGAGATGGCGGTGCGCTGTTCACGAATAGTGATGAGTTAGCCGCTAATTTGCGCATGATCGCGAATCACGGACAGAAGGTGCGTTATTATCATGATGTAATAGGAGTGAATTCGCGACTAGATACCATGCAGGCTGCCATTCTCGACATTAAGCTCAAGCACCTAGATGGATATGCAGAGGCGCGCAGAAGTGCTGCAGATACCTATGATGTTGCGCTGAAGAGTTTGGAAGGTTTAATAACACCAAATCGAATTGAAAACGGAACACACGTTTTCCATCAATATACTTTACGTGTGCTAAATGGAAAAAGAGATGCCTTAAGAAAGCATCTTGAGGATAACGGAGTTCCAAGTATGGTTTATTACCCGTTGCCACTTCATTTTCAAAAAGCATTCGAGAGTGAAAGATATCCCAAAGGAGCGATGCCCATAACAGAACTTTTATCGAGCGAGGTTTTGTCTCTTCCAATTCATACCGAAATGCAGCCGGAGGAGCAAGAATTTATCATTGAAAAGGTGAAGTCATTTTTCAATGTCTAATGGGTTTTGAAGTGAAAAAAAATGAAGAAATGGGCCTTTTAGCTGTTTTTATTGAAAAAAAAATAGGCCTTGGCTCATATTTTTTAATTTGAAAATCAGTATGTTACATGCCCTCGATAATTTTTTTAAAAAGAAATTCACAATAGTGCTTGTGAATAACAATTCATGATGTACATTTGCACCCCGAATTTTCCGAGTCGTGTACTCGTATTAAAAATAGTGAAATAAAGGAACTTTTATAACAATGCCAACAGTTCAACAGTTAATCAAAAAAGGTCGCACACCAAAGACCTATCGCAGCAAATCAGCTGCCTTAACCTCATGTCCACAGCGTCGTGGGGTTTGTACTAAAGTGTACACCACTACTCCTAAGAAACCAAACTCGGCATTACGTAAAGTAGCTAAGGTTCGTTTAACGAATGGTTTTGAAATCATCGCTTACATCGGTGGTGAAGGACACAACCTACAAGAGCATAGCATTGTATTGGTTCGTGGTGGTCGTGTTAAAGATTTACCAGGTGTTCGTTACCACATCGTTCGTGGAGCTTTAGATACTGCCGGTGTAAACGGTCGTGGTCAAAGAAGATCTAAGTACGGTACGAAGCGTCCAAAAGTTAAAAAATAATCGCATTAAGAATATTTTGCAATGAGAAGAAGAAAAGCCAAAAAAATTGCGGTACTTCCAGATCCGAAGTTCAACGAGGTTACTGTAACGAAGTTCGTAAATAATTTAATGCTTCAAGGAAAGAAAGGGGTAGCCTTTTCAATCTTTTATGACGCAATCGATCGTGTAGCTACTAAGACTAGCGAAGATGGATTAGAGATATGGAAGAAAGCGCTAGAGAACGTTACTCCAGCTGTAGAGGTTAGAAGCCGCCGCGTAGGTGGAGCGACTTTCCAAATTCCTTCACCAATTCGTGAAGATCGTAAGAATTCAATGGCAATGAAATGGTTAATCGGATATTCTCGCAAGAGAAACGAGAAAAGCATGGCTGAGAAATTAGCTAACGAAATCGTAGCAGCGTCAAAGGGTGAGGGTTCAGCTTTCAAAAAGAAAGAAGACGTTCACAGAATGGCAGAAGCAAATAAAGCATTCTCACATTTCCGTTTCTAATTAAGACAAAGAAGAAAGTATGTCACGCGACCTTTTATATACAAGAAATATTGGAATTGCTGCCCACATTGATGCGGGTAAGACAACGACTACAGAGCGTATTCTTTATTATGCTGGTGTAAACCACAAAATTGGAGAAGTTCACGACGGTGCCGCAACAATGGACTGGATGGCGCAAGAGCAGGAGCGTGGTATTACCATTACTTCAGCAGCGACTACAGTTGATTGGATGTACCGCAACCAGTCTTATCACATCAATATCATCGACACTCCTGGTCACGTTGACTTTACCGTTGAGGTAAATCGTTCATTGCGTGTATTAGATGGATTGGTGTTTTTGTTTTCTGCAGTAGATGGAGTAGAGCCTCAGTCGGAAACGAACTGGCGTTTGGCTAACAACTACAACGTTGCTCGTATCGGATTCGTTAACAAAATGGATCGTCAAGGAGCAGACTTTTTGAACGTTGTGAAGCAAGTGAAAGAAATGTTAGGAAGCAATGCAGTTCCATTGCAATTACCTATCGGTGCTGAAGATGATTTCACTGGTGTAGTTGACTTGATCAACTTCCGTGGAATGATTTGGAATGAACATGACAAAGGAATGACTTACCAAGAGGTAGATATTCCAGCGGATATGATGGATGAGGCTTTAGAGTATCGCGAGAAACTTCTAGAAGCGGTTGCAGAGTATGACGAGTCTTTGATGGAGAAATTCTTCGAAGATCCAAACAGCATGACAGAGCGTGAAATTCTTGACGCACTTCGCAAAGCTGTTATCGATATGAAGATTGTTCCAATGGTGTGTGGTTCTTCGTTCAAAAACAAAGGAGTTCAAACCATGTTGGATTTGGTTATGGAGTTAATGCCATCACCTTTAGATAAAGAAAGTATTACGGGTACTCACCCTGATACTGGTGAAGAGTTAACGCGTCGTCCATCTTTAGATGAGCCGTTCGCAGGTTTAGCTTTCAAAATTGCAACAGACCCATTCGTAGGACGTTTAGCATTTACTCGCGCATACAGCGGGAAGTTAGATGCAGGTTCTTATGTGTTGAATGCACGTAGCGGAAACAAAGAGCGTATTTCACGTATCTTCCAAATGCATGCGAACAAGCAGAATCCAATTGAAGTTTTAGGTGCTGGAGATATTGGAGCAGTAGTAGGATTTAAAGATATTAAAACTGGAGATACGTTGTGTGATGAAAAGCACCCAATTGTTCTTGAGTCAATGGTATTCCCAGAGCCGGTAATTGGTTTAGCGATTGAGCCAAAGACACAAGCAGACAGTGATAAGTTAGGTATGGCTTTGGCTAAATTAGCTGAAGAGGATCCAACGTTCCGTGTTCGTACAGACGACGAGACTGGTCAAACAGTAATCTCGGGTATGGGTGAGTTGCACTTGGAAATTATCATTGATCGTCTTCGTCGTGAGTTTAAGGTAGAGTGTAACCAAGGTGCACCACAAGTATCTTACAAAGAAGCTATCACTGCGGCGTCAAATCACAGAGAAGTATTCAAGAAGCAATCGGGTGGTCGTGGTAAGTTCGCAGATATTGTAATCAATATCGGACCCAACGACGATGCTGAGAAGAGCGGATTGGTATTCGTAAATAACATTAAAGGTGGTAACATTCCTCGTGAATTTATCCCTTCTATTGAAAAAGGATTTAAGGAAGCAATGATCAACGGTGTATTGGCCGGTTACAACATCGACACAATGAGAGTTGAGTTGAATGATGGATCTTTCCACGCGGTTGACTCGGACGCTCTTTCGTTTGAATTGTGTGCCAAGATGGCTTTTCGTGAGGCAGCACCTAAGTGTAAGCCAATCATTCTTGAGCCAATCATGAAACTCGAAATCGTTACTCCATCTGAAAACATGGGTGATGTTATCGGTGACTTGAACAAGCGTCGTGGTATGATTGAAGGAACAAGTGAGCGTAGCGGTGCAACTGTTATCAGTGGTAAAGTGCCTCTTTCTGAAATGTTTGGTTATGTGACTGACTTACGAACCATTACTTCAGGACGTGCAACTTCTTCAATGGAATTCAACAATTACGCTCCAGCTCCTAACAACGTAGCTGAAGTAGTAATCGCAAAAGCAAAAGGCAAAAACGCATAATATATAGAACCTAGATGGCTCAAAAGATTAGAATTAAATTAAAGTCCTACGATCACAACTTAGTAGATAAGTCTGCTGAGAAAATTGTGAAGACTGTGAAGTCGACCGGGGCTGTTGTAAACGGACCAATTCCGTTACCAACACACAAACGTATTTACACAGTGCTTCGTTCACCACACGTGAACAAGAAGGCGCGTGAACAGTTCGAATTGAATTCGTACAAGCGTTTATTAGACATTTACAGCTCTTCATCGAAAACTGTAGATGCATTGATGAAGCTAGAATTGCCTAGCGGAGTAGAAGTAGAAATCAAAGTTTAACAATTAAATACACAGACACATGCCAGGCATAATTGGTAAAAAAATCGGTATGACTAGCGTCTACAGTGCCGCTGGGAAAAATATCCCATGCACAGTGATAGAAGCTGGTCCATGTGTAGTGACCCAAGTAAGAACCTTGGAAAAGGATGGCTATACCGCTGTTCAGCTAGCATACGGCGAAAAGAAGGAGAAAAATACTTCTAAGCCAATGCAAGGTCACTTCAAAAAAGCTGGAACAACTCCAAAGCGTTTTATCGCTGAGTTCCACGACTTCGCAGATGAAAAGAACTTAGGTGATGTTGTAACAATCACGGAGTTATTCACCGAAGGAGAGAACGTAGATGTGATCGGAACTTCTAAAGGAAAAGGATTCCAGGGGGTTGTAAAGCGCCACGGTTTCAGTGGAGTAGGAGAAAGCACACACGGTCAGCACAACCGTTTACGTGCACCGGGTTCATTAGGAGCGTCGTCAGACCCATCACGTGTATTCAAGGGAATGCGCATGGCAGGTCGCACAGGTGGAAACCAACGCACATTGCAAAACTTGGAAGTTATTAAGGTATTGGCCGATGAGAATTTGATTCTTGTTAAAGGTGCAATCCCAGGATACAATGGTTCAACCGTTTATATCATTAAGTAATATGAAACTGGATATATTCAACATACAAGGTCAAAAGACGGGAAGCTCCGTTGAACTTGACGCAGAAGTATTCGGAATCGAACCGAATGATCACGCGATTTACTTAGATGTAAAACGTTACCTAGCTGCTCAACGTACAGGAACGCATAAGACTAAGCACAGAGGTGAGATTCACGGTTCTACGAAGAAATTACATAAGCAAAAAGGTACTGGTGGTGCTCGTAAGGGTAGTGCAAAGAATCCGTTGTTCCGTCAAGGAGGTAGCGTATTCGGACCACGTCCAAGAGCTTACGATATCAAAGTGAACAGAAGCACAACTCGTTTGGCTCGCGCTTCAGCTTTAAGCTACAAAGCAAAAGAAAACGGAATTATGTTAGTGGATGCTTTATCTTTTGATAAGCCGAAGACAAGCGAATTTTTGAATGTATTAAAGAATCTTTCTTTAAACAGTCGTAAATCTCTTATCCTTATCCCAGAAAGAAACGATAGCCTTTATTTGAGCTCACGCAACATTCAGGGCGCTAACGTGCAAATCGCTAGCATGGTGAATACCTATGACATTATGAACAGTCATCAGATTGTTTTCGTAGGGAACGCACACGAAATGGTAACTAACATTCTTAAAAAATAACTGTCATGAGCGAAATCCTTATTCGACCATTGGTTACGGAGAAAATGACCGGAATCCAAGAAAAGCAAGGCAAGTACGGCTTCGTGGTAGCATTGACCGCTAATAAGATTGAAATCAAAAAAGCGATCGAGAAAAACTACGGTGTGACAGTTATGCAAATCAACACCCTTCGTTACGACGGTAAGACAAAATACCGCAACACAAAGGCAGGAATTGTTTCTGGAAGAAGCGCGAGCTACAAGAAGGCCATCGTGAAGTTGGCTGCAGGTGAAACAATTGATTTTTATTCTAACATCTAACAGAAGAGGAAATGGGCATTAAGAAATTAAATCCGGTAACGCCAGGTACTCGCTTCAAAGTGGCTTCCACTTTCGAAGAGTTGACTACCGACCGTCCATACAAGCCTTTAGTGGTAACATTAAAGAAGACTGGTGGACGTAACAACCAAGGTAAGCGCACTATGCGTATGATTGGTGGCGGTCACAAACGTAACTACCGTCTTATCGACTTCAAAAGAGACAAACACGGAATCGAGTGTACAGTAATGACAATCGAGTACGATCCAAATCGTTCAGCACGTATTGCACTTGTGGAATACGCTGATGGAGAGAAGCGCTATATCATTTCACCTGCGGGTTTAACGGTTGGTATGAAGCTTTCAAGCGGAACGGGAAGTGCACCTGAAATGGGAAATGCAATGACATTGAGTGAAATCCCTTTGGGAACAGTCATTCACAACATCGAGTTGCGTCCAGGTAAAGGTGGGTCAATGGCTAGAAGCGCTGGTTCATACGCACAATTGAGTGCTCGTGACGGTGATTATGCTATCATTACTCTTCCTTCAGGTGAAACACGTAAGATCTTAGCGAAATGTATTGCTACTATCGGAACAGTTTCAAACGGAGAGCACAACTTGACTCGCTCAGGTAAGGCAGGAAGAAGCCGTTGGTTAGGTCGTCGTCCACGTGTTCGTGGTGTTGCAATGAATCCGGTGGATCACCCGATGGGTGGTGGTGAAGGACGTCAGTCCGGAGGTATCCCAAGATCACGCAAAGGAACGCCTGCTAAAGGATTAAAGACGCGCAAAAGCAAAAAGCCGTCAAGTAAATTTATCATTGAACGTAGAAAGAAATAATTGAGAAATGGCTAGGTCACTAAAAAAACCACCTTTTGTACACTACAAGCTTCAAATGCGCGTAGAAGATGCCCAAGAAAACGCGAAAAAAGGCGTTATCAAAACATGGAGCAGAGCTTCAACCATCACACCTCAGTTTGTTGGTTTGACGATTGCAGTGCACAATGGTAAGCAATTCATTCCTGTATATGTTACAGAGAACATGGTTGGACACAAACTTGGAGAGTTTTCTCCAACACGCACCTTCCGTGGACACGGTGGAAATAGAAAATAACGAACAATCCCGATAAACACAACAAGACTATGGGAGCTCGCAAAAGAGAAATGGCCAACGCGATAAAAGAGCAGATGAAAAAAACTGCCATCGCTAAATTGAATGATCATCCGACATCACCGCGCAAAATGCGTTTGGTTGCAGATATTATTCGTGGAAAAGAAGTAGGTGCTGCTTTAAATATTTTAAAGTTCACTCGTACAGTTAGTGCAATGCCTTTAGAAAAGCTTTTACGCTCTGCTATGGCAAACTGGCAAGCTAAGAATGAAGGAAGCGATATAGCTGAATCAAATGTAATCGTGAAAGAAATTCGTGTAGACGTTTCTCGCACTTTGAAAAGAATCAGCCCAGCTCCTCAGGGTAGAGCTCACCGCATACGTAAGCGTAGCAACCACGTGACAATCATTCTCGATAAAAAATAATTAAAAGAGATAAAAGAAATGGGACAAAAGTGTAATCCAATAGGCCTCCGTTTAGGTTTTATCAAGGGATGGGACAGCAATTGGTTTGGTGGAAAAAGCTACGGAGAAAAAATCGTTGAAGACGATAAAATCCGCAAATACTTGATGGCGCGTTTGAAGAAAGCGTCTGTATCGAAAATTATTATTGAGCGAACGCTTAAGTTGGTAACCGTTACTATCAACACAGCTCGTCCAGGTGTAATCATCGGAAAACAAGGTTCTGAAGTAGATAAGTTAAAAGAAGAGTTGAAAAAGCTTACTGGAAAGGACGCTCAAATCAACATTTTTGAAATCAAACGTCCAGAAATCGATGCTCGTTTAGTAGCTGAAGGTATCTGCCGCCAGATTGAAGGACGTATCTCCTACAGAAGAGCAACTAAAATGGCTATCAGTTCAGCGATGAAATTGGGTGCAGAAGGAATCAAAGTTACAATTTCTGGACGTGTAAACGGAGCTGAGATTGCTAGAAGTGAGACCTACAAAGAAGGACGTACTCCTTTGCATACACTTCGTGCAGACATCGATTACCATCATGCAGAAGCTCACACTAGCTACGGTCGTATTGGTTTGAAAGTTTGGATTTGTCGCGGTGAGGTTTTCGGAAAGCGTGATCTTTCTCCAAACTTCGGACAAGCTGCTCAACAACAAAAGCGTCCAGCGAATGCCGGTGGTGGTGGAAACGATCGCCGCGGAGGAAGAAGATAATATTAAAACATTACGATTATGTTACAGCCCAAAAGGACCAAATATAGAAAGCAACAGAAAGGCAAAATCAAAGGAATTGCCTACAGAGGATCGCAATTGGCTTTCGGTAGCTTCGCTATCAAAACCATGGACGAAGGATTCATCACATCACGTCAACTTGAAGCAGCGCGTGTAGCTTTAACACGTTTCATGAAGCGTGAGGGTAAAGTGTGGATTCGTATTTTCCCAGACAAGCCTATCACAGCTAAACCAGCCGAGGTACGTATGGGTAAAGGTAAAGGGGCCCCAGACCATTGGGTAGCAGTAGTTAAACCAGGAAGAATTCTTTTCGAAGCAGAAGGAGTTTCTCTGGAAACCGCTCAAGAGGCACTAAGATTGGCGGCACAAAAATTACCTTGCCGCACTAAATTTATTGTTCGTCCAGATTATACCGAATAAGACATGAAAGCATCAGACTACAGAAATATGACCACGGAAGACTTAAATGCTCAGGTCATGGAAAAAAAAGCGGAACTTGCGAAAATGTTGTTTAACCACACAGTAGCAGGAACAGAGAACCCAATGGTATTACGTGCGAAGCGCCGCGAAATTGCGCGAATTCACACGGTTATCAACGAAATGAAAAACAACCATTAATCCTACTCAAGTAATGGAAAGGAATCTAAGAAAAGAAAGAACCGGCACTGTAACATCTAACAAGATGGACAAAAGCATTGTGGTTGCAGTTGAAATGAAAATTATGCACCCGAAATACGGAAAATTCGTGAAGCAAACGAAGAAATTCATGGCTCACGATGAAACCGGAGAATGCGGAATAGGTGACGTAGTTAAAATCATGGAGACACGACCAATGAGCAAGCTTAAGCGCTGGAGAATGGTTGAAGTTATTGAAAAAGCGAAATAATCGAATAAAGATTAGAAGGATATGATACAGAACGAATCCAGACTTAAGGTTGCAGACAACAGCGGAGCGAAAGAAGTGCTCGTAATACGCGTGTTGGGTGGTACCCGTCGTCGATATGCATCAGTAGGTGACCAAGTAGTGGTTACTGTTAAAGATGCCATGCCTAGCGGCAACGTGAAAAAAGGTGTTGTTTCGAAAGCAGTTATTGTTCGCACGAAGAAAGAAGTTCGTCGTGGAGATGGTAGCTACATTCGTTTCGATGACAATGCAGTAGTGTTGTTGAATGCACAAGGAGAAATGAGAGGAACCCGTATTTTCGGCCCAGTGGCTCGTGAATTACGTGAGAAAGACTACATGAAAATTGTTTCTTTGGCTCCTGAAGTACTATAAACGAAGTAAATAGATAGCGAGATGTTCAAGCGACTCAAAATAAAAAAAGGCGATATGGTAGTGGTAACTGCCGGTAATCACAAAGGCGAAAAAGGACTTGTGATTGCAGTAGATCGCGACAATGACAGAGTTACTGTTGAAGGGGTAAATATGATTTCCCGTCACCGTAAACCATCTGCACAAAACCCTCAAGGCGGAATTGAAAAACGCGAAGCGGCCATGCACATTAGCAACGTAATGTTAATCGATGCAGCAGGTAATGCAACACGTGTTGGCAAAGCGCGCAATGAAGAAGGAAAGTTAGTAAGAATCTCTAAAAAATCAGGGGAGGTAATCAAATGAACTATCAACCAAGATTAAGATCAAAGTACGAGGCTGAAATCAAGACGAATCTTCAGAAACGTTTTGAATATTCTTCAAACATGCAAGTTCCGAGCATCACGAAGATTTGCCTAAACCAAGGTATTGGTAAAGCTACTGCAGACAAGAAATTAGTAGATGCAGCTGTGGAGGAGATGACACTGATAAGCGGACAACGCGCAGTGGCTACCTACTCTACAAAGGATATCTCTAACTTCAAATTGCGTAAAGGCGTTCCTATCGGAGCAAGAGTTACATTGCGTGGAAACATGATGTATGAATTCTTAGATCGTTTGATCGCTGTTGCTCTTCCAAGAACACGTGACTTCCGTGGTGTTAAGTCTTCAGGATTTGACGGACGTGGAAACTTCACATTTGGAGTGAAAGAGCAAATCATTTTCCCAGAGATTGATCTGGAGAAAGTAAAAGCAATCAATGGAATGGACATCACGTTCGTTACGAATGCTAAAACAAACGAAGAGGCAAAAGCTCTTCTTGAAGAATTTGGATTTCCTTTCGTTAAATAATAAGATAAGAAAGAATGGCAAAAGAATCAATGAAAGCCCGCGAACGTAAGCGTATCGCACTGGTTGAAAAATATGCTAAGAAGCGCGAAGAGCTTAAAGCAGCAGGTGATTGGGATGCACTTCAAAAACTTCCAAAAAACAGTAGCGCTGTGCGTGTTCACAACCGCTGCATGTTGACTGGTAAGCCAAGAGGGTATATGCGTCAATTCGGATTATGTCGTAACCAATTCCGCGAATTGGCTCTGAACGGATTGATCCCAGGTGTTAAAAAAGCAAGTTGGTAATAATTAAGAATAGAAGAACATGGTTACTGATCAAATAGCAGATTATTTGACTCGCATTCGAAACGCACAGAAAGCTCGCCATAAGGTGGTTGAGATTCCTGCTAGCAATTTGAAGAAGGAAATTACAAAAATCCTCCACGAGTCAGGATACATCTTGAATTTTAAATTCGAAGAAGGTGCTCCAGGTGTGATTAAAATCGCTTTAAAATACGATTTCAAATCTAAACAACCTGCGATTGCTAAAATCGATAGAATATCTTCTCCGGGACACCGTAAATATGCTGGCGCAGACGATTTGCCTCGTGTATTAAACGGACTTGGAATAGCGGTTATGTCTACTTCAAAAGGAGTAATGACAGATAAGAAAGCTCGCCAAGAGAAGGTAGGCGGAGAAGTGTTGTGTTACGTATATTAAGAACTAGAAAAAAATTGACCCATGTCAAGAATAGGTAAAAACCCAATTCCATTGCCAAAAGACGTTAGCGTTATTTTGGAGAATGGCGTAGTTAAGGTGAAGGGGCTTAAAGGTGAGTTGTCTCAAGAGGTTGATTCTTCAATAACAGTTGAAATCGGCGAAACTGAGATCGTTTGCACACGCTCTAGCGACCACAAAGATGTTCGTGCAAAACACGGATTGTACCGCTCGTTAATCAACAACATGATTGTTGGTGTAAGCACGGGCTGGAAAAAGGATTTGGAAATGATCGGTGTTGGTTACCGTGCGAATGTTGAAGGCCAGAAATTGAGCTTGACATTAGGATATAGCCACCCAATTGTATTCGAACTTCCGACAGAAGTTGTTGTATCGGCGAAGGCAGAAAAAGGTGAAAACCCTCGCATTATGCTAGAGTCATACGACAAACAACTGATAGGTCAAGTTGCAGCAAAAATTCGTTCGCTTCGTACTCCGGAGCCATATAAAGGAAAAGGTGTTCGTTACGTTGGTGAATTTGTTCGCAAGAAAGCGGGTAAGTCAGCAGCTAAATAATTGATAATACAATGGCATTTTCAAAAGATTCTCGCAGAGCTAAAATACGCACTCGCATACGTGCTAGAGTGAAAGGTACTGATGTGAAACCACGTTTAAGTGTGTTCCGCAGTAACAAACAGATTTATGCTCAAATCATAGATGACAACCAGGGGGTAACTCTTGCGTCTGCTTCGTCTAATGTTATGAAAGAAGCGCAAAATATTGCTAAAACAGAGCAGGCGCGTATAATAGGTAAAACAATTGCTGAAAGAGCTAAGGCAGCAGGTATTGAAGAAGTGGTTTTTGACCGCGGTGGATACTTGTATCATGGACGTGTAAAATCTTTGGCTGAAGCTGCTCGCGAAGCCGGACTTAAATTTTAATACAAATGCTAGAAGGAAAAGTAGTTCGCGCTAGCGAAACAGAATTGAAAGATCGTTTAGTAAGCGTAAATCGTGTTACTAAAGTTACCAAGGGTGGAAGAACATTTGGTTTCGCAGCGATTGTTGTAGTAGGTAACGAAAACGGAGTAGTAGGTCACGGTTTGGGTAAATCCAAAGAAGTTGCTGAAGCGGTTACCAAGGCAATTGAAGACGCTAAGAAAAGCCTTGTGCGTGTTCCAATCCACAGAGGTACAATTCCTCACGAGATTGCAGGCAAGTTTGGTGGTGCTCGTGTTTTCTTGAAGCCTGCTTCATTGGGAACTGGAGTTATTGCTGGAGGAGCGATGCGTGCGGTACTTGAGTCTGCTGGAGTAAGAGACGTTTTAGCAAAATCAAAAGGTTCTTCAAACCCACACAACGTAGTGAAAGCTACAGTTCAAGCACTTGCTGCACTTAGAACACCTCAGGAAATTGCGCGTATTCGCGGAATTCAATTAGATAAAGTTTTTAACGGATAATTCAGACCATTATGGCTAAAGTTGTTATCACCCAAGTTAAAAGTGCTATTGATCGTCCAAAACGTCAAAAGGCTACAATCGAAGCATTGGGTATTAAGAAATTAAATGTGTCAGTAGAAAAAGAATTGACACCAAACATTGTAGGTATGATTCGCGCTGTGAGTCACCTTTTGAAAGTGGAATACAAATAACGATTAGAAGAGATGAAATTAAATAACTTAAAGCCAGCTGAAGGTTCTATTAAGGACAGAAAGCGTATCGGTCGTGGTGAAGGTTCTGGACACGGTGGAACTTCTACACGTGGACACAAAGGTGCTGGATCACGTTCTGGTAGCAAGCGCAAAATTGGTTTTGAAGGTGGTCAGATGCCTCTTCAAAGACGTTTGCCTAAATTTGGATTCAAAAGCTTAAACCGCGTTGAATACAAAGGAATCAACTTGGATAGCTTGCAGTTGCTTGTAGACAAGCACAACCTAACGGAAGTAACTTTCGAGACACTTGTGGCAAACGGAATTTGCAGCAAGAAGACTCTTGTGAAAGTAATGGGTCGTGGCGAATTAAAAGGAAAGTTAAATGTGACAGCACACGCTTTCACAGCCACTGCTAAAGCGGCTATTGAAGCAATGGGCGGAACAGCGAACACTATATGAAAAAGTTTTTTACGGCAATAAGAAACATCTGGAATCACGAAGAACTTCGTAAGAAAATTCTTTTCACCTTAGGTATACTTTTGGTGTACAGAATTGGATCTTATGTCCTTCTTCCTGGAATAGATGCTGTGAAAATGCAAGACACAAGCGCGGCTGGATCAGGTTCAATCGCAGACTTTTTAGGTCTTTTCACGGGTGGTGCTTTCAACAGAGCTTCGATATTTGCTCTTGGTGTTATGCCATACATTTCAGCGAGTATTGTAATTCAATTGTTAGGACTTGCGGTTCCAACAGTTCAAAAATTACAACGTGAAGGTGAAAGTGGTCGCCGTAAAATAAATCAATGGACCCGCTTTCTAACTATAGGAATTGCAATGGTGCAAGCTCCTGGTTATTTAGCGCAATACGTCCCAGCAGACGCTCACGTGAACAGTCCAATGTGGATGATTACTTCAATTATTATCCTAACGAGTTCTACTTTGTTTGTCATGTGGCTAGGTGAAAAGATTACGGATAAAGGAATTGGAAATGGAACTTCATTGATTATCATGACAGGTATCTTGTCTGATATCCCTGGAGCCTTTGCTCAAGAGTTCAGTCAACAAACTGCATTTTTCTTCTTAATTGAAATAGCTGTAATGGTTATTGTGATCGGGGGAACAGTTGCAATCATTCAAGCCGTTCGCAGAATTCCTGTACAAATGGCGAAAATGGCTGCCGGTGGAAGTCACCTTCCGCAAGGTGAAGGAGCAAGAAGTTATATTCCTTTGCGTGTGAACGCTGCGGGTGTAATGCCAATCATTTTTGCTCAGGCAATTATGTTCGTTCCGCTTTACTTAAGCAACACTGAAATGTTCCAAAACAACAAGGTTTTGGCATCTCTAACAAACTATCAGGGTGTTGGATACAACATGTTGCTGATGGTAATGATTATCTTGTTTACCTTCTTCTATACAGCCATCGTTACCAATCCAAATCAGATTGCAGATGACCTGAAAAGAAACGGAAATTTTGTACCTGGAATCAAGCCAGGAAAGGACACCGCAGAATTTATTGATAGAGTTTTGTCGAGTATTACCCTTCCTGGTGGTATCTTTGTCGGCCTTATCGCAATATTACCGGCTCTTGTTTTGACTTTGTCACTAACAAAAGCTCAAATGTTTGCTCAGTTTTTCGGAGGAACATCTATGTTAATTACAGTAGGAGTAATCTTAGATTTACTTCAACAAGTAGAAAGTCATTTGCTTTCTCGTCACTACGACGGGTTAATGCAATCGGGTAGAGTGAGAGGACGAAACAGTGGGAGCGTGGCGAGCAGTGGTTACACCGTATAAGCTGTGAGCAAAAAGGTAGTTATTAAAACAAAGGATGAGATAAACGCCATCCGAAAGAGTTCTTTACTTGTAGGAAAAACGTTGGCAGAAATTGCCAAAATCGTTGAACCGGGTGTAACAACCTTGCAACTAGATCGAGTTGCGGAGAGTTTTATTCGAGATCACGGGGCTTACCCTGGGTTTCTTGGATATCATGATTTTCCAAATTCAATCTGTGCAAGCGTTAATCAGGCCGTTGTTCATGGAATACCGAATGCTCAACCATTGAAAGAGGGAGATATTGTCTCTGTAGATATTGGGGTGTTATGGGAAGGGTTTTGGGGAGATTCTGCATTCACATTCGCAGTTGGTCAAATATCTAGCGATTTGCAAAAGTTGTTAGATGCAACAAGAATGTGTTTGGAGTTAGGAGTTGAACAGGCCGCCATTGGAAAGCGAATTGGCGATATTGGTTATGCTGTGCAGAGTTATGCAGAGTTAAACGGTTACGGTGTAGTTCGTGAGTTGGTTGGACACGGAGTGGGGATTCAGTTACATGAAGCTCCGGAAGTGCCGAACTACGGTAGAAGAGGACATGGCTTGGTAATGACAGAAGGGTTGGTTATTGCAATTGAACCAATGATTAACCTGGGAACGAAGAACGTAAGACAATTGAAAGACGGGTGGACAATTGAGACGCAAGACGGAAAGCCGAGTGCACACTTTGAACACACAGTGGCAGTTGGAGTAGGAGGAGCAGAGAAATTGTCTTCATTTGAAGAGATAGACGCAGCTTTAGCTGGGAAAAAATAATAAAAAACTGAATGGCGAAACAGACATCGATAGAACTAGACGGAACCATTGTTGAGGCATTGTCAAATGCAATGTTCCGTGTGGAGCTTGAAAATGGACACATCATCGTAGCTCACATTTCAGGAAAAATGCGAATGCACTACATTCGAATTCTTCCAGGAGATAAAGTGAAAGTGGAGATGTCGCCTTACGATTTAACTAAAGGTCGAATTTGTTTTCGATATAAATAATAAAGTAGTAGAGATATGAAAGTACGTGCTTCAATTAAAAAGCGTTCAGCTGACTGCAAAATCGTTAGCCGAAAAGGTAAGCTTTATGTAATAAACAAGAAAAACCCGAAATTCAAACAAAGACAAGGATAATTCCTTAAAATAAAGAATAACTATGGCAAGGATTGCAGGTATAGATCTACCGCGTAACAAAAGAGGTGAAATAGGACTCACCTACATCTACGGAATAGGACGTTCAACGTCACGTAGAATCTTGGAACAGGCTGGAATTTCTTATGATAAGAAAGTTCAAGAATGGAACGACGAAGAATTAGGTTTGATTCGTAATTTCATCACCGAAGAATTGAAAGTAGAAGGCGCTTTGCGTTCTGAGACTCAATTAAACATTAAGCGATTAATGGATATCGGTTGCTACAGAGGTGTTCGTCACCGCTCTGGTTTGCCACTTCGTGGTCAAAGCACCAAAAACAACTCTCGTACCCGTAAAGGAAAACGTAAGACAGTTGCGAATAAAAAGAAAGCAGTTAAATAATCAATAAGCTAAGGCAAGAGAAATGGCCAAAGTAGAAAAAAAGAAAAAGAAAAATGTGGTGGTGGAAGCTATGGGACAAGCCCATATTCAGTCCACGTTTAACAACATCATCATTAGTTTAACCAATAATTCTGGACAGGTGATCTCATGGTCGTCTGCAGGGAAAATGGGATTTCGTGGTTCTAAAAAGAACACTCCGTACGCCGCTCAAATGGCTGCAGAGCAATGCGGTAAAGAAGCCCATGATCTTGGTCTAAGAAAGGTGAAGGTGTTTGTTAAAGGACCAGGAGCCGGCCGCGAGTCTGCTATCCGCACCATTAACACAGTTGGAATTGAAGTATTGGAAATCGTCGACACGACTCCACTTCCTCACAACGGTTGTCGCCCTCCAAAAGCAAGAAGAATCTAATTTTTAGAAGAAAAAGAAATGGCAAGATACATTGGCCCAAAAACAAAGATTGCGCGAAGATTTCGTGAAGCAATCTACGGACCTGATAAAGGACTAGAGAAGCGTAACTTCCCACCCGGACAACACGGTCCGAACAAGCGTCGCGCGAAGCAAAGTGAATATTCAATTCAGTTAACTGAAAAGCAGAAGGCAAAATATACCTACGGTATCCTTGAGCGTCAGTTCTCTAATTTGTACAAGAAAGCTTCAGCACGTCCAGGTGTAACAGGAGAAATCCTATTAGCACTGTGCGAATCACGTCTCGATAACACTGTTTTCCGTTTAGGAATTGCTACAAAACGCAGCGGTGCTCGTCAACTGGTTTCTCACAACCATATTTTGGTAAACGGGAATGTTGTAAACATCCCTTCATACCAATTGCGTCCAGGAGATCGTATTTCAGTTCGTGAAAAATCGAAATCATTAGAAGCAATTACGATGGCATTAGCTACCCGTAAGAATTTCGACTGGTTGGCTTGGAACGATTCTAACAAAGAGGGCGTTTTCATGAAATTCCCTGAGCGTGTTCAAATACCAGAAAACATTCGCGAGCAATTAATCGTCGAATTGTACTCTAAATAATCCTTAATTTAAAATTAACTCAATGGCTATATTAGATTTCGTAAAACCGGACAAAGTCGTAATGCTAGAAAGCAATGACTTTACAGGTACTTTCGAATTTCGTCCTCTGGAACCAGGCTTCGGAATAACGATTGGAAACGCATTACGTCGTATCCTTCTTTCTTCTCTTGAAGGTTTCGCTATCACTTCAATCAAAATTGAAGGCGTAGATCACGAGTTTTCTTCTATCAAAGGAGTTGTGGAAGATGTTACCGAAATCATCCTTAATTTGAAACAGGTTCGTTTCAAACGTCAAATTGAAGGAACAGATTACGAGAAAGTTACTATTAGCATTAACGGTCAGGAGCAATTCAAGGCTGGAGATATAAGTAATTTCACATCAGCTTTCCAAGTGTTGAACCCGGATTTAGTTATCTGCAACATGGAGCCAAAAGTAAAGTTACGTATTGATTTAGCGATTGGTATGGGACGTGGTTACAGACCTGCTGAAGAAAACAAAACGTCAAGTGCACCAGTTGGAACAGTGTTCATCGATTCGATCTTCACTCCAATACGTAACGTGAAATTTTCTGTAGAAAACTTCCGTGTAGAGCAAAAGACTGACTATGAGAAGTTAATCCTTGAAATCCAAGGTGACGGATCTATTACTCCGAAAAACGCACTTCAAGAAGCTGCAAAAATACTTATCCATCACTTCATGTTATTCAGTGACGAGCGTATTACGCTTGAAACCGAGATCAAGAGAGAGGTTGAAGAGTTTGATGAAAGTTCTTTACACATGCGTCAGTTATTGAAAACCAAATTGGTTGATATGGACTTGAGCGTTCGTGCATTGAATTGCTTGAAAGCTGCTGATATTGAAACACTAGGAGATTTGGTTTCTTTCAACAAGAACGACTTGTTGAAATTCCGTAACTTCGGAAAGAAATCTCTTACCGAGTTAGAAGAATTAGTAGAAAGCAAAGGTTTGCACTTCGGAATGAACGTTGCAAAGTATAAATTGGATAGAGATTAACCCCTACTGACAATCAGTAGCAGAAAGTACAATTATGAGACACGGAAAAACGAATAACCATTTAGGTAGAAAGGCAGAGCACCGTCGTGCAATGCTAGCTAATATGGCCAACTCACTTATCGAGCACAAGCGTATTACTACAACTCTTGCAAAGGCAAAAGCTTTGCGAAAGTATGTTGAACCACTTCTTACTAAGTCGAAAACCGACAGCACACACAACAGAAGAACCGTTTTCAGTTATTTGAAAAACAAAGAAGCTGTTACTGAATTGTTTCGTGCCATCGCTCCGGAAATAGCGACTCGCCCTGGTGGATACACACGTATCATTCGCACGGGATACCGTCAAGGTGATAACGCGGAAATGTGTATGATGGAGCTAGTTGATTTTAACACAATCTACGGTAAAGAAGTTGAGCAGGCAACAGCTAAAAAACGTACACGTCGTGGTGCGGCTAAGAAAACAGATGATGTTGCCTTAGAAGGCGGTACAGATGTAATTGAAGCTACAGAGGTTGATGCAGAGGCGAAGCCGAAAAAAACAAGAAAAAAGAAAGACGACTCTACGTCAGCGGAATAATTCCACTTGACATGAATAAAAATTAAAGCAGCAGATTGCATATTGTAATCTTGCTGCTTTTGTTTTTACAGCGAATTTCGAATAGATGGAAATTGTATCTTTAAAGAGAATCGCAAGAATATCATGTATGTCAATCGTCGGACTGTTTATTTAGTGCTGGATTTCGATGAAAGTTTACCTTCTTATCTGCGAATTTGTAAGTTGTTGAAAAGTTCGCTTTTATTCTTTGGCTGATAATCTTAACTTTGTTCTTTAATGAGACAAGAATCTATACCTGCGGTGCTGCTCCTTCAAGACGGTACCGTTTTTTATGGCCAGAGTTGTGGCGCGAAGGGAACATCAACTGGTGAGATTGCCTTCAACACGGCAATGACTGGATACCAAGAGGTTTTTACTGATCCCTCTTATTACGGACAGTGTTTGGTTATGGCAACTTCCCACATTGGGAATTATGGAGTTCATTCAGAAGAAGTAGAATCTGGAAAATGTCAAGTGTCAGGAATTATCATTAAGAAATTTTCCGATGTTGCAAGCCGAGTTGGTGGTGCAGGAACACTTCAAGACTATCTCGTTCGTGACCATGTTGTTGGGATTTGCGATATAGATACTCGCGCATTGGTTCGTCATATTCGCACCAATGGAGCAATGAATTGTATTATTTCAACCGAGTCAACCGATATTGAATTTCTACGACAATCGTTGGACAAGGCCCCTAACATGGATGGCCTAGAATTGGCTTCCCGAGTGGCTTGCAATGAGGCCTTTGAATACGGAAACGTAGATGCTGAAATTAAAATTGCCGTTCTCGACTTCGGAGTGAAGTTGAATATTCTTCGCTGTTTAGCAGAACGCGGAGCATTTCTTAAAGTATTTCCTTTGAACGTTACCCTGGAAGAAATTCAGGCATGGGCTCCCGACGGTGTCATGTTTTCAAATGGTCCCGGCGATCCGTCGGCAATGCCCTATACAATAGATTTGACTGCAAAGATTATTGAAACAGGAATACCGTGTTTTGGTATTTGCCTCGGCCATCAATTGATTGGATTAAGTCAAGGGCTGAAAACTGAAAAAATGTTTAACGGTCATCGTGGCGTGAATCACCCTATTAAAAATCTCATCACCGGAAAAGGTGAAATAACGAGCCAAAATCATGGCTTTGTGATCTCAAAGGAAAGCATAGCGAACAATTCAGATATTGAGATTACACATATTCACTTAAATGACAATACCGTCGCTGGAATTCGTTTGAAATCAAAACCCGTATTTTCTGTTCAGTATCATCCAGAAGCAAGCGCTGGACCACATGACTCTAGATACCTTTTCGATGATTTTATCTCCCGTGTTAAATCGGAAAGCGTAAAGGCTTAATGAATACCCTCACCAGGTTCTGGGAGAAGCCGGAAGGAAAGGTTTTCGGCCTAGCGGCAGTGGTCTATATTCTGCTTGTCCTCTTTGCAAATGGGGTGAATGGTGGAGCAGATACCTTCGTTCATTATCAAATGTCTCGTTATTCATGGATTCATCCTGAGCTTCTCTTAAATCAATGGGGAAAGCCAGTATTTACGGTGCTTTTTTCACCAATAGCGCAATTCGGATTGAAAGCAGTGATCTGGACGAATCTTGCCTTAATATTTTTTGAAGCCTACCTCGTGTTGAAAATTGCAAATCAACTTCAACTGAAAAGAAGTTGGTTAGCACCATTGCTTTTCCTCACGTGTCCTGTTGTTTTTGATAATGCAGTTTCAGCGCTAACTGAAATAATTTGTGCGCTTTTTCTTATCCTGTTTATTCATTGGAGTTTAAAAAGGAAGTTCGCTGTTGCCGCCTTTATTCTAAGTTTTATGCCTTTTGCAAGAAGCGAGGGGTTTGTTGTTCTTGGAATAGCAGCCATGTTTTTCTTTTTTACCAGACGTTGGAAATACCTTCCTTTTCTGGCCTTCGGATCTATTGTTCTGAACACTATAGGATTTTGTTATACAGGCTTACCGTTATGGATTTTCGAATCTAATCCTTATGTTCATACAGAGATTACTGCATACGGAAGTGGAAGTTTCTTTCACTTCTTTATTTGGTCAATTCCTGTTTTTGGAATCGGATTTTTTTTCTTGCTGAAATATACTTGGAACAGTGCTATAGGAATTCCGAATAGGGTGAAATCAGATTGGAATGGTTTGAATAATTCAGAGGAATCAAAGGTTTTTGCATTGAAACATCAAGTGCTTTTCTGGATTGTATTAGGTTCCTTTTGGGGTTATTTCATGGCACATACAACATTGTGGTGGTTGGGCATGTGGGCTAGTTTAGGATTGCTTCGAGTTATGTTCGTGGTGGCTGCACCTTTGGTAATTATTGCGTTAATTGAAATGAATAAATTCTTAGACGCGAAACCGAGATTAGGAAAATGGAATTCCGTGAAAGTGCTCGTATTTGTTTTATGCGGAACTGCTTTCGGTTCAAATACGCTCATTCTCGGAGCCTTTGGAGCCCCCGTGGAATATGGAATTGAAGAATCTGTTTTAGATAACATGCATCAATGGATGTTAGCTGAAAATATTAAAACGGAAGGGAGAGTTTTTGCGGGGCATGCCTATGTAACAGTTCTTTTAAACATCGATCCTAATGATTATAGTAAGAACCACCAATTACGGGACTTTATGTTCGCTCAAAGCGGCGATTTAATTGTGTGGGATGGTCACTACGGCCCGAATGAAGAGCAAACTCCAATCGAAGAAATAGAAGCAGATTCAACCTTGGTTTTTTTGAAGGAATTCAGACCGAAAAAGGAATACCGCCCCCTCAATGACCTCCCTTTTTATGTGCGGCTCTATAGAAAGAAATAGCAAAAAAAAACAGCACTTGTTTGTGCTGTTTTCGTTTCGAACAAAATAAGCTAGAACAAATTCATTGAATCTAAAACCCCCATGACTTCTTTAACCGAAGTAGCAGAGCTCTCTAACAAAGCCTTCTCAGAATCATTCAACTTCAATTCAATAATTTCTTCAATTCCGTTTTTACCAAGTTTAACTGGAACGCCAAGATAAATATCTTTCATCCCGTACTCACCGTTCAATAACGCGCAAACTGGGAAAATTCGCTTTTGGTCGCGAACGATTGCTTCAACCATCTGTGCAGCAGCAGCTCCAGGAGCATACCATGCAGAGGTTCCCAAAAGATTTACAATTTCGCCACCGCCAGTCTTCGTGCGATCAACAATAGCATTCAATTTCTCTTCAGAAATTAATTCAGTTACCGGAATCCCTCCAACAGTTGTGTAACGCGGAAGCGGAACCATGGTATCCCCATGTCCACCCATCAACACCGCTTGAATGTCTTTTGGTGAGCAGTTCAATTCAGAAGCAATGAACGCACGGTAACGCGCAGTGTCAAGTATGCCAGCCATTCCGAATACTTTCTTGCTGTCAACTTTTGCCGCAAGGAATGCGCAGTAGGTCATAACGTCAAGTGGATTGGATACAATAACAATAATTGCATCTGGAGAATACTTGACGATATTTTCAGTAACACTTTTTACAATGCCGGCGTTTGTCGCGATCAAATCATCACGACTCATACCTGGCTTTCTAGGCAATCCGCTTGTGATTACAACAACATCTGAATTAGCTGTTGCAGCATAATCATTGGTGCTACCAACGGTTCTGCTGTCATATAAATTTATAGGGGCTGTTTGCCAGATGTCAAGGGCTTTTCCTTCTGCAAATCCTGGCTTGATGTCCAACAATACAATCTCGTTGGCAATTTCTCGATGAGCTAATACATCGGCACAAGTTGCACCAACATTTCCCGCTCCAACAACAGTTACTTTCATGTGTTCTATTTTTTGCAAAATTAGTGAAACAAGCGGGCTGTTGAAAATGATTTTTATTTAAAATTGGAATCAGTTTTTTTTTGGCCTAATTTTCCCTAGTAATTAAGAAACTTACAGAGATATGACTGCAAAAATCCGTGTGATATTTACTTTGGCTGCATTACTTGTTTCATTGCAGCATTGTTTCTCCCAAGTTCCAGGAAAGGTATTCCCTGACGGGGAATTTGGAAAGGATTACAACGCCTTCGACACTAAGAACAAGCGTGATGGTATATGGATAAGGGTTTATCAAAGCCATAATGATATTATGTACTATAAAGGAAAATTCGCTCATGGTGTGCCGACGGGTGTTTTTGAGTTTTATAGCGAAAATGGTCTTTTGAAATCAGTTGTAGACCATGTTCAAGATACCACTATTAACGATGTTACCAATTACTACGCGGATGGTAAAACGGTTATAAGTAAAGGAAGGTATGTTGGTAAGAGCATTAATAAAAAATGGAATAGGAACAAGGAAGGTCGTTGGGAATTTTATGATGAAAAGGGACATTTAATTCGGTTTGAAAACTACAAAGACAATATTCTTTCTGGAGAATCAAAGGTTTATTACTCCAACGGTCAGCTGTCACATGAATTAATTTATGTGAATGGTAAATTAAACGGGCCTTTTCAGGAATTCAACAGCGATGGCCTATTAGCCAAGAAAGGTGCGTATTTAGATGATAACTACCATGGTGTTGTATTTTTTAATGACACTGAAGGAAGAAAACGTAAAGAGGGTAAGTTCGTTAAAGGAAAAAAGGAAGGGGAGTGGTCATACTATGCCCCAAGCGGTGTTTTAGAAGCTGTTGTGATTTTTAAAAATGATATAGAAGGAGAAAAGAAGTACGCGAATGGCACCTTCGATTTTTATTTTGCAAATGAAATTCCAAAGGCAGAGTACACTTACAGAAACTTTTTGTTGGAAGGGAAATTTGTAGAGTTTTATGAAACGGGGCATTTCATACAGATACCAGCAAGTGAAGAAGATCGGGCTGAGGGAATAATTTATAGAGAGCAATTGGTTGACACCCAAGTTAAGAGGAAAGGCAATTATCTTGGAGGTAAATTGAATGGTGAGATTACCTATTTCAACATTGGCGGTGAGGTTGAGAAAATAGAAGTTTATGAAAAGGGTATATTAAAGTCAACGAAATAAGCGTATGCGCAGTTTTTTCTGTTTTTTATTTCTGACTTTTTCCTTGAGTAGTCTTTATATAGCCCATGCTCAGTCGTCGTACAATACTTATTTCATTCAATTTAAAAATAAAGACAACTCGAGTTTTTCTCTTTCGGCGCCCCGTCAATTTCTTTCTCAGAAGGCAGTGGATCGAAGGATTAGAACTGGCGTAGGTTTCGATTCACTCGATATTCCTGTGAACCAATTATACATACAACAAGTCCTTCAACTTGGAAATTCAAAATTGTTGTTGAAGAGTAAGTGGTTCAATTCAATTACCGTGGAGCTCTTGGATACTGCTATTGCGGCTTCTTGGAAACAGCAAGTGGAGTCTCTTCCGTGTGTATTCCAAGTGAAATCATTGCCAAGTATTCCATTCGAGAAAGTTTCCATTCACAAAGGAACGCAGTCCGAAGATGCGATGGTTTCAGACGAGTTCTACGGCCCGAGTTTTCGTCAAACAGAAATGTTAAACGGACATCTACTTCATCAGCTAGGTTTGAATGGACAAGGTATGGACATTGCCGTTTTTGATGGCGGATTTCTCTTTGCAGATTTGCTTCCTGCAATGTCTCATTTGTTTGATGAAGGAAGAATCATTGAAACGCACGATTTTCTTCATTACAATTCTCCAACAGTGTTTGACGCTTCAACACATGGTACTATGGTGCTGAGCCATATGGCGGGAATAATGAAAGATTCGCTTTACGGAACTGCCGTTGAAGCGAACTATTATTTATTTCAAACCGAAGATGTTTTTCGTGAAGTTCGATTGGAAGAAGATACGTGGATTCAAGCGGCAGAGTGGGCCGATAGTATAGGCATTGATGTAATTAATTCGAGTTTGGGATATTCGCTGTTCGATGAAGATTACATGAACTATTCAACCTCGGAAATGAACGGAAGTACTACTCGAATTTCGCAAGCCGCTGAAATTTGCGCGTTAAAAGGAACTTTGGTTGTGAATAGTGCCGGCAATAGCGGCGATGATCCTTGGCACGTCATTACGGCTCCATCAGATGCAGAACACGTTTTGTGTATAGGTGCGGTTGATTTGAATGGAATTCACGCTTCTTTCTCTGGATATCATCCGCCTGGATTAAATGATGTTAAGCCGAATGTGGTAGCGATGGGGAGACAGACTGTATACGCTGCAATGGATAGCACTATATCGCGAGGAAACGGAACGTCGTTTAGCTCTCCTATTTTGGCTGGAATGGCAGCGACGCTTTGGCAAGCTTTTCCAACTGCAACGAATATGGATATCTTCAACGCCATAGAACAAAGTGCAAGTTTATATTCAAATCCGAATGATTCGATGGGATATGGCATTCCTGATTTTTGGAAGGCTTTCGTAAGTCTTTCCAATCAGATATACAGTCAACCGAATGAACATTCGGTCCTTGTTTTTCCGCAACCTTCAGACGGTCAGTTCGAAATTCGTGTTGAAGGAAATTTTCCGGATACAAATAACTATCACTACCTCTACGACAGCAACGGCAGGTCAGTTAAGTATTACAAATGGGATTACAACTACAGTGAGCCATGGGCTATTTATCACCTTGATCTTACTTCGCATCCTGTCGGTCAATATTATTTCGTAATTGAATCTTCAACAGGAATTCAAGTAGTTCCGCTTCAAAAAAAATAAAATGAAAAAAACGTTACTTTTTGTTTTTGCTTTCTTCTCAATTGGATTCTCTTTCGCGCAAGGTCTTGGACATACCACATTGACCTTCACGGATGCTGCGCGAAACAATCGCCCTATTCCTTGCGAAGTTTATTATCCAGCGACTTCAGCCGGAGACAATACAACTGCTTTAGATCCCGCGTCTTTGGGGCTGAATGGGTTTCCAGCAATTGCGGTTGGACACGGTTTTGTGATTGGCGCGGCAAACTATGATATAATAGCGGAACAATTGATTCCTTTTGGATTTATTGTTGCATTGGTGAATACGGAAACAGGATTTGCCCCAAGTCATGAGAATTTTGGTTTGGACTTGGCATTTGTAACCCACGCCCTTCAGCAAGAATCACTGAGTTCAACTTCGCTGTTGTATAATATTGTTAGTCAAGAAAGAGAAGCGGTTATCGGTCATAGCATGGGTGGTGGAGCAGCTTGGTTGGCTGCAGCGTCAGACCCTTTAATTGATGCGGTTGTTGGTTTGGCCCCAGCAGAAACTAATCCGAGTGCTATTGCCGCCGCTGCCTCGGTAAATTGCAATACACTTGTTTTTTCGGGAAGCGATGATTCAGTAACTCCTCCCGCAGATAATCATCAACCCATTTTTGATGGAACCAATGGAGGATGCAAAACATTTGTGTCATTAACAGGAGGCTCGCATTGCGGATACATTAACGCCGGAACCTTGTGCGACTTTGGAGAACCTCTAGGTGGAAGTTTAGCCAGAGCAGATCAACAAGAAGCTTATTTGACATTGATGACAGCTTGGCTTCGTTATTTTTTAAATGCGGAATGTGTTGAAGCGCTATATACAGACTATGTAACATCTCATTCTTTTGTGTCAGCGGATCCTCTTGCTGCTTGCATGCTCTGTGGAAATGTCAGTGGAGTGCAGTCTAAACAAGTGAGTGTTTTTCCAAATCCAAGTGAAGGCGAATTCACCATTCAATGGAAAGGAGAGGTTTACACTCGAATTGAAATATTCGATGCTACAGGAAAAACGATTGTAAAGGAAAAGCTCTTGCAGCAAGACATTTTCAAGGCAAACGAAAAATTGAAATCGGGAGTTTATTTGGTGAAACTTTCGAATGAAAAATCAATTGTTACACAGAAACTAATTGTGAATTAAGAAACGAATAACCCCGCAAATGCGGGGTTATCTTTGTGCGCCCACCTGGGCTCGAACCAGGGACCCACAGATTATGAGTCTGTTGCTCTAACCAACTGAGCTATAGGCGCGGGACGGCAAATTTAAGAATAATGCATCTTTGTACAACATGAAAATATTCATAAAAAACATAAAATCACTCTACGGGACTCATTCTCAGGAAGTCTCGCATGTGAATGGAGCGAATATGAATGTGCTTCCATGTATTGAAAATGCTTGGTTAGCAGTGGATAACGGAACCATCGCAGCTTTCGGTTCCATGGACGATTTCGATGGGATTGAAGATTGGAGAGATTTAACAGTCATTGATGCGGCCGGCAAGTATGTTCTTCCCGGTTGGTGCGACAGTCATACACACACGGTTTTCGCGGCTTCTCGTGCCGATGAGTTTGAAGATCGTTTAAACGGATTGACATACGAGGAAATAGCAAAGCGTGGTGGTGGTATTTTGAATAGCGCAAAGAAACTCGCTTCTTTGAGTGAAGAGGAGTTGTTCACTACCGCGTTTGAACGATTGAATGTGATGATGAGGGCGGGAACCGTTGCTGTTGAAATTAAAAGCGGATACGGTCTCGATGAAGAGAACGAATTGAAAATGCTTCGAGTTATCAAACGATTAAAATCGGAGCATCCCTTAGAAATTAAATCTACCTTTCTTGCGTTGCACGCCATTCCGCTTGAATATAAAAATCGAGTAGATGATTTTGTAAATCTAATGGTGAATGAAGTTCTTCCAAAAGTTGCTGCAGAAGGTCTCGCAGATTTTGTAGATGCGTTCTGCGAGGAAGGATATTTCTCTGTAGGGCAAATGAATCAATTAATAGACGCTGCTCAAGAGTTAGTTATTCCTGCTAAGGTGCACGTAAATCAATTTAATGTCATTGGTGGAGTAGATGCCGCGGTCAAGCGAAATGCGCGCAGTGCAGATCATTTGGAAGAGCTAACAGATGAAGATGTAAATAGTTTGTTGGAAGGAAATACAATGCCCGTCGCACTTCCAGCGTGTTCTTTCTTTTTACGAATTCCATACACGCCAGCGCGAAAAATAATCGATGCAGGTTTGCCAATCGCTTTAGCAACCGACTTCAATCCCGGTTCTTCTCCATCAGGAAACATGAATTTTGTAAATAGTCTCGCCTGTATTCAGCAGCGTATGCTTCCCAATGAAGTAGTCAATGCTTCTACATTGAACGGTGCTTTCGCGATGGATGTGCAAGATGTTTTAGGAAGTATAACGGTAGGAAAGAAGGCGTCTCTCATCATAACAAAACCATTGAATTCATTGGCTGAATTGTTCTATTACTTCGGCGAAAACAACATTGATCAAGTTATTGTGGAAGGTAAAATTGTAGACGCAAAAGCTAATTAACTTCGCACCATGGCAGGAAATACATTTGGAACTTTATTTCGACTCACCACTTTTGGTGAATCCCACGGTCCTGCCATTGGCGGAATCATTGATGGTTGTCCTGCAGGCGTGATCATCGATGAAGTTTTTATTCAGATGGAATTGGACCGCCGCAAACCTGGCCAGAGTGATCTTACAACTTCTCGAAGAGAATCAGATCGCGTTCAAATTCTTTCAGGTGTTTTAAATGGAATAGCCACAGGTGCTCCAATAGGTTTTATCATTCAAAATGAAGATCATATTTCGAGCGACTACGATAATTTGAAAGATGTATTCCGTCCCGGACATGCCGATTTTACTTGGCAAGAAAAGTTTGGAATTCGGGATCACAGAGGTGGTGGAAGAAGCTCGGCAAGAGAAACAGCTTGTCGCGTGGTTGCAGGAGCAATTGCGAAGTCGGTACTAAACCGAATGAACATTCGGGTGAGTGCTTATGTGAGCAGCGTGCACAAGATAATGGTACCTGTTGCTTATGATAAATTGAATCTCGATTTAGTCTATAGCTCGATCATTCGTTGTCCACATGAAGAAACAGCCGCTCGTATGGAAGCTGCTATTCGTCAAGCCAAAGAAGAGAAAGACAGTCTCGGAGGAATTATTACTTGCGTTGCAACCGGCGTTCCTTCCGGATGGGGAGAACCTGTATTCGATAAGCTGCATGCTCAATTGGGACAAGCCATGCTTTCCATTAATGCGGTGAAAGCATTTGAAATTGGAGACGGATTTTCTTCCACATTAAGAAAAGGAAGTGAGAACAACGATTCCCTTCAAACCAACCATGACGGTGGAATACAAGGTGGTATTTCAAACGGAAAAGATATCGTTTGTAAAGTAGCTTTCAAGCCAACCAGCACAATAGGAAAAAAACAAATCGCGCGCGATTCAAACAATCAAGAAGTTGAATTAGAAGCCGCTGGAAGACACGATCCATGTGTTCTTCCGCGTGCAGTAGCAGTTGTTGAAGCAATGGCCGCAATCACTCTGTTAGACGCGGCATTGCTTTCCAGAACGAATAAAGTCTAGTTTATTCAACAATCAGCTTCACCGTTGAGCTGTTGTTGTTGTCTTGCACTTTCACGAAATAAACCCCAGCACTTATTCCATTCAAGTCAATGTCTATTGAACTTGCTTTGTCTGTACGATTGATTCTCTCTTGCTTGCAGACTTGTCCTTGTATGTTGTACAACGAATACGTCAAGCGTTCATCAAATCCATTCGCAATGAGTTTAACTTTTTGCTTGGCAGGATTAGGCATGAGCAGAATTTGTGTTGCATTGGCTTGCTCTTCTTCAACGCCAACAAGATTTGTATTCCAATAAAAATATTGTTCAATTTCAGCGCCAAAGTCATTTTCAAATTGCTTGAAATAAGCCCCTGCCGCGCGGTCTAGATTGCAGTATCCATTTCCATCGTTGTTTGCGAAAAACGAAAGTCCGTCCCCACCCGTGTCAGTAATTTTAAAACGGTAGCAACCTGCGTTTAATTGAAGGGTGTCTCTATGTGTGGTGTTGGCTTGTGTGAATGATTTAGTGAATATAGGATTGTCGTTTATGTCGTATAACGTATATGCGCTTTCCCAGTATGACGCATTCGTTCTAAAAATGATAATGAGTTTATTATTATCAGTATTCGGTAAATAAGAATATACAGGAGGACGAGTAAATGCAGATTCAGCATGGTTATTCGACGGGTTGTTATCTGCACCATCGGCGCTTTCACCAAGGTCAATAAAGAATCTTCCGGTTGTGGAAGTTGCATTCCAAAGTGCAGGATCGCTGTAGGTTAATTCAACCACTTCACTTTCCATAAAGCCAAGGTTTCCAGTCCAAGTATAGACTTCAGTTGCACCTCCAATAACACCATAAGAAATCTTAACATCGGTCAAGGGTTGTGATCCTTTGTTGCGCAAAACGAATTTCGGATTGTCGCAAATCGGGTTCCAACGCGAATGATTTTCCCAGTTGCTTGGTGCAAGGACTTGTTCAATTTCAGGGTCGTGCGCATGGTTTTTCGCTCCGTAATAAATAGCCTGACTTTCAGTAACGTAGTTTCCGTAAGGATCGGTAGTGATGTTGTATTCAGCGCTAACTGTATTGTTTTGAATGAATGGAGTCAATTCGAATTCTTCGGTTTTTCCTTCCATTCCGGGGCACCATCCAGCGCGAGCATAAATCCACGTTCCGCCTTGCGGGAATAATGGGTTCTTATCGCAGTCGTGCATAATTTCCCAACTGAAAGTTGGGCTTCCATTTACATTAATCGAGTGCGTGTTGTAGCAGAACTCACCGCAGTTGTTGGCATCGTTTCCGAATCCATGTCCAGTTAATGTGGTTCGAAGTTTCAATTCACTTTCGTTGGGTTGAAGGGTGAATGTCTTTTCATTCACTACATTGTTGAATCCCCCAAGTCCCCAGTTGCCTTGCCATACGTTAGCAATGCGCTTCACATCACGTGCGGGAGTTCCTTCAATGAATACAAATTTCAAATCAAGAAGTTCTTGCCAGTTTCCTGCTTCAAGTTCTACACTGTCGCGAAGCAAGTTTGCGAAATCCGTAACATCATAAATCCATGTCCAACCATCGCCCAAATCCAATTGAATGCCATACGGAGTAATGAATCGGCCTAATTCATAGCGATTAACAACATCGAATGGAGCGCCGTAATAGAACAAAGTGTCGTTGGTTAAGATCTCGTCTTCTGCTGCGAACGTGCTGTCAATCTTTTCACCAAGTGAATTGTAAGTGAACTGCCAGCGTGATAAGTAAGTTGTTGCAATGTTCAGAATTTGAGGGTTGTGATTCACAATCTCATATTCAATTTTCGAAATGGGCGCGTCAGACACTTCAACATTAATTGTATTCGTTGTTTGCGAAGCAGTTAAGGTATTTCCCTGTGTGAAATACATTTTAGGTCTAAAGTCTAATGCTTGAGCAGACTGCGTTAATTCATATCCGTTGTATGAAATGAAATTCGGATTGCCTAGAGTGTATCCGTTGAAATTGTTTCCTGAAATGTCATATACAGCGCCGTTGCTATCGTTGTTGAAGTTGTATTGCACCAATAGCGAAGGATCGTTTGGCCCGCCGGAATAAATGTTTTGAATTTCAATATCGTTCAATTCGCTCGAGAAAACACTGAAGTCGTCGATGTCGCCGCGATAGAAATTACTCCAAGTGGAAGCAGCACCAATACTGAATTGGGTAATGTTGGTCATAGGAAAAACCTTGCCTGTTCCGCTGTGCCAAAGAACTCCGTTGAGGTAGGCTTTCATTTCTCCGGTTACCGTGTTTTTAGTAAAAGCCCAATGGTTCCAAACGCCTTCATAATCGGCAGGATTGGCTGCTTTATCTATGCGGTCATAACTTCCTCCTGAATTTCCAGCGTCCCAATACACGCGGCTATTGCTCCAAGGTAAGTGTGCGTTCAGCACACGATTGTTGCTGCTGTTTTTTGCTTCGAAGGTTGTTCCGTTTTCAGGTTGTGCATTCGCGTCTCCGCGTAACCAAAAAGCAATCGTTATTTCCGTAGAAATGGATGCGAAAGCTGATGCTGGAATTCGAATTTCATCGTTTCCGTCAAAGCGAACGAATTTGTTATTTCCAATTGAGGCTATGGCGTTTAAGTTCGAAGCTTCGCCCAATGAAGCAACGCCAAGTTCTGAAGGGTTTCCGTCGTAAGACACTTCAACAAGAATATTACTTGCACCGTCCCAAGAGAAAGGGGAGTTCAAGGTTAAGTAAAACGTTCCGTTTTGATTTACATCTGTATTGCTCAAATAATAAGTGCTCATAGAACCATTGTCTAGAGCGGTCAACGTGCTTGAAGTGGTTTGCTTCAATCGGATTCTTAAATTTTGATAATTGCCTGCGTTGCCTGTTAAATCGAAACCGATCTGCCAAATGTTTCCAGCTTGAACACCAGCGCTAGCAAGTTCAGTTGCTGAATAGAGCCATTGGTATCGCGCACTTGCATCACTTGCGAAAGGTGCATTTGATGTTTGAATGTTATTGCCAACGCTAAATGATAGAGCATCACCTGGATTGTTTAATGTTGAAGTGATTTGTTCCGTTTGAAAAATATCAAAGGGTGCAGCAGAGCGAATTGCAGCCGTGCTGAAATTCTGATTGTTGATGAGGTAATGCGGATGTTGTTGAAGGGTAGAGTCAAGCGCTCCTGTGTGCTCGAATAGGTAGTTGTAGGACAAGTAGTCCCACTCGCCGCATGGGTAGGCCAATCCGCCTGCTGTTCCGTCGCTAAAACATTTGAGCGTATGATACATCAACACCTTCTGGTAATTCACCCCATTGTCCGAAGCGGGGAATTGAAACCACCTTCTTCCAGGCGAGTCGTAGCCGGTTGCAGGATTGTTTTGTGCTTCAAACGTGAAGGTTTGAACGATCGTAGTATCGCCTGGCTGTGCAAGCGTGTGAATCGATAAAGCGAGGAAAAGAAAAAGGTAAAGATGTTTCATTTGAAAAGTTTATGCGTTATAAAGATAAGTAAAATCAGGGCACACAGCGTTTTTATGGCATAAGCATTTCTTGACTTTCCGGAATAGTCGCTAGAAATTCGAATCATGAAAGAAGAATTTTTACATTTCGTTTGGCGAACACAGTCGTTCACCCAACTGCCTTTGACAACAACAGATGGCAATGTTGTACATGTTGAATACCCTGGTTTTTTAAACCGACATGCAGGACCAGATTTCATGGATGCGCGGGTTCAAATCGGAGACGTCCTCTGGTGCGGACCGGTTGAACTTCATTTGAAATCATCGGATTGGTTGCTTCATGGACACACGGGCGACCCACGATATGACAATGTGATTTTACACGTGGTCTATGAAATGGACAAGCAAATTCCGGCAAATGTTCCAATTCTCGAATTGAAAAATCACATCATTGAGGGACAATGGAAAACTGTTCAGCAGTGGAGAAATGTTCAAGATCATATTCCTTGTGGTGGAAATTTCGGCGATTTGCGAAGTGTTGTTCGCACCAATTGGATGAACCGCATGGCGGTTGAACGTTTAGAAAAAAGAGTTTCCGAGTGGCGCAGCAGGTCTATGGAGCTGAACGGAGATCTTTTGCAGTTGTTTTACGAAAAGTTTTTCAGAGCGTTTGGCTTTGGTTTGAACGGAGAAATGTTTGAGCATGTCGCTACACGTTTTACTTTTCGCAATTCCCTTCGAATTTTAGATGAACCCGAATTATTGAAGGCAGTATTGCTTCAGATGTTCGGATTCGAAACGGCACGTTCGAAAGCAGTTGTATGGAAAAAGGCATCTGCCCTTATAGATGCAAATCAATGGAGTTCCATAGGACCTAAAGCCCTGAATACAGGAAAAATCCGTCCGAAGAGAAGCAATAAAGTTCGAGTTGAGCAATTGGCCGATGAACTTCCTCAGATTTCGCGCTGGTGGAATATGATTTTTAATAAGGCCGAAATGACAGAATGGAAAGCCGAGTTTTATAAAAAAGGAAAGAGGAATCCCATGTTCGCTCACTTATCGGTGAACGTGTTTGCACCCTTGTTGTTTTTTCTTCACGAAAGAAAAATGGATGAGTCATACGCGGAAAGGGCACTTGAGTTATTGGAGTTGATTCCACTTGAAGACAATCGAATTACACGTTTGTGGAAAATTCATGATGTTGTTGGAACCAATGCCCTCGAATCTCAAGGATTAATTCATTTGTATAGTGTGTACTGCGAATCAAGAAAATGTCTAAATTGCGCTTTAGGAGCTGAAAAACTGAAAAGAGATGAATTTGATGAAGTCCTTATTTGATTTTTGCGAACTGCGATTTTTCGGGGTGTGCGATACTTTAGGGAAAAAACTCGATATGAATTCAAATCGAATTCGGCTTTCATTTGTCTATCTGTCCTTTCTGACATTTGGCTCTCCCATTGTCATTTATTTGGTTCTTCATTTTTGGCAAAAGCATTCATTAGCTGGTTTTCGCCTTCGGAAAAAGAATCGGATATGGGAGTTGGACTAACTTTTTTCTATGCTATTCCATTGAAAGCTTGGAAGTTTGAAAGTTTTTCGTACTTTTGCCGTCCATTTTAAAATCAATATATCATGAATCGTTACGAAACTGTTTTCATTTTGACTCCCGTGCTGTCTGATGATCAGGCGGCGGAAACAGTAGACAAGTTCAAAAAGTTTCTGAAAGGAAAAGGTGCTTCGATTAAACACGAAGAGAACTGGGGCCTCCGCAAATTGGCCTACCCAATTCAGAAAAAATCAACTGGTTTCTACTATCTAATGGAGTTTGAAGCTGCTGGAGATGTTATTGGCGTTTTAGAAACTGAATTCCGTCGCGACGAGCGCGTAATTCGCTTCTTAACTACAGTAATGGATAAGTTCCACTTGGAATATTCAGAAAGCCGCAGAAACAAATTAAAAGAAAAGAAAGCCGCTTCTAAAGAGGCATAACCTTAAAAAAATTGAACCCATGAGCGATAATTCAGAAATCCGCTACCTCAATCCAATTGATATTGAAACCAAGCAAGCAAAGTATTGCCGTTTCAAGAAATCAGGTATCAAATACATCGACTACAAAGACGGTGACTTCTTATTGAAGTTATGCAACGAGCAAGGAAAAATCCTTCCACGTCGTCTTACTGGAACTTCGTTGAAATACCAACGTAAAGTTTCTCAAGCAATTAAAAAGGCGCGTCACTTGGCATTAATGCCATACGTAGCTGACATGTTGAAATAAATTAAGGAGGACTAGTCATGCAAATTATACTAAAAGAAAACATTGAGAAATTAGGAGCTAAAGACGAGATCGTAGCTGTGAAAGCTGGTTATGCTCGTAACTACCTAATCCCAAGAGGATACGCGGTTCCTGCAACAGATTCAGCATTGAAAATGCACGCAGAGAACTTGAAGCAACGTGCTCACAAGGAAACGAAAATTTTGGCTGAAGCGCAAGCAACTGCTGAAAAGATTGCTTCTGTAAGCATTAAGTTGGTTACTAAAGCTTCTGATACCGGAAAAATCTTCGGTAGCATCAACACGATTCAACTTTCTGAAGCTTTAGCTAAAGAAGGTTTTGCAATCGACAGAAAGAGCATTAGCATCTCTGAAGAGCACATTAAGAACTTAGGTACTTATGAGGCTCGTGTGAAATTACACAAAGAGGTAAGTGCTACGTTCAACTTCGAAGTTGTAGGCGAATAAATAGCATATAAGTTATTCTTGAAAAGGCCCGATTTAGGGCCTTTTTTTGTACCTCAGTTTTTCTAATCTAAATTCGCTCGTATGCAATTCAAATTGATTACAGATTTTACTCCAGGTGGTGACCAGCCAGCAGCAATTCACGATTTGGTGAAGGGGTTAAATGAAAATGAAAAGTATCAAACATTGCTTGGTGTTACAGGAAGTGGTAAGACATTTACCATTGCCAATGTCATAGAGCAAACCCAGCGACCAACCTTAATTCTTAGTCATAACAAGACGTTGGCGGCACAATTGTATTCCGAGTTTAAGCAGTTCTTTCCGGATAATTTAGTAGAGTATTTCGTAAGCTATTACGACTACTATCAGCCAGAGGCTTATTTGCCGGTTACAAATACCTATATCGAGAAGGATCTCAGTATAAACAAGGAAATTGAAAAGCTTCGTCTAGCTGCGACCAGCGCATTGTTAAGTGGAAGGCGCGATGTCATTGTGGTCGCGAGCATTTCTTGCATATACGGTATAGGTAACCCGCAGGAATTTCATAAAAGTGTTATTCCAATTCATGTCGGCATGAAATTGAGTCGACAATCTTTTTTGTATAAGTTAGTAGAGTCGCTCTACAGCAGAACAAATGCAGAACTAGAACGCGGAATGTTTCGAGTGAAGGGCGATACGGTAGATATATTCTTGGCTTATGCAGACTACGCTTTGCGCGTAGTGTTTTTCGGGAATGAAATAGAGAGTATCAAGATGTTGGATCCCGTGCTCGGAAAGACTTCAACATCTTTCTACCAGACAACAGTTTTTCCAGCGAACTTGTTTGTGACGTCTAAAGAGACGCTGCACGATGCCATTTGGCAGATACAACAAGACATGGTTGTGCAAACCACCAACTTCAACAAAGAAGGAAAATCGTTAGAAGCGAAACGATTAGAGGAGCGAGTGAACTACGATATTGAAATGATGAAAGAGCTTGGCTATTGTTCGGGTATTGAAAACTATTCGCGTTATTTCGATAGAAGACAAGCAGGGGAGCGGCCGTTCTGTTTATTGGATTATTTCCCCAATGATTTTTTAATGGTCATCGATGAGAGTCACGTTGCGGTTCCTCAAGTTGGAGCCATGTTTGGAGGAGACCGTTCGCGGAAAGTGAATCTCATTGAGCACGGATTCCGACTCATTTCAGCCATGGATAATCGTCCGCTAACCTTTGATGAATTTGAGTCAATTCAGAATCAAGTCATATTCGTTTCAGCAACACCCGCCGATTTTGAATTGCGCAAGACGGAAGGGGTAGTCATCGAACAAGTGGTTCGTCCTACTGGATTGTTAGATCCACCTATCGAAGTTCGTCCTTCCTTAAATCAAGTAGATGATTTAATGAATGAAATTCAGAAAACGATTGAGGCGAATGAAAGAGTTCTAGTAACCACGTTAACCAAGCGCATGGCGGAAGAGCTTCATAAATATCTCGAGCGAATGAATGTGAAATGCAGGTACATTCATAGTGAAGTAAACACACTCGAGCGGATTAACATTTTAGCACAGCTTCGCGAAGGCGAAATAGATGTGCTCATTGGAGTGAATTTATTGAGGGAAGGTTTAGACCTTCCAGAGGTAAGTTTAGTCGCTATTTTAGATGCCGATAAAGAAGGTTTTTTGAGGAACAGAAGGTCGCTTACGCAGACAGCGGGAAGGGCTGCGCGAAATGTACACGGCAGAGTCATTTTGTATGCCGATAAAATTACAGGCAGCATGGCACAGACCATAGATGAAACAGAGCGCAGAAGACAGAAGCAAATGGAATTTAACACGCTCAATGGAATTGAACCCACGCAGATTGTGAAGCACAAATCGTCTATTCTTCGTCAGGCCAGCGATATTCTTGAAATGAAACCGCGCATGTATTCCGAAGGGGATTTCTCAAGGCCGTCCATTGCTGCGGATCCTGTTATGGCGAATTGGGGAGAAAAGGAAATTCAGAAGGCCATGTCTGCTTCCAAACGGAAAATGGAAAAAGCGGCAGAGAATTTGGAATTCATGGAAGCCGCTCAATACAGAGATGAGATGAAGGCCTTAGAAGAACGATTAACAGAACTAAATTCGAATCCATTATGAAAAAGCACGTGACTATTTTATCAGCAACGCTTTTAATGTTGTTGTCTGTTTCATGCAAAAGGAACAAAGAGGTGGCAGCAGTGCCCGTAAAAGATTTTCCAAGTATTGAAAACATTCTTCCCATTCAGTTACCCGCGGAAATAAATTACAAAGGACAATCGGATAATTTCGAAATACTTGAAACGCGTCAAGATGGTGGGTTTTTAATTATTAAAGTGGCCTATTCGGGTGGATGCAACGAACACTTTTTCGAAGCGTCTTGGGACGAACTACACATGAAAAGTTTGCCGCCGCAGGTGAATGTGCGACTTACGCATGTCAACAATGATGACGCTTGTCGAGCACGAATAGAGAAAGAGCTTGCGATAGATCTTCGCAAGTTGTTTTTGAATATCCCCAACGATGTAGTCGTTATTTTGAATGGTAATATAGAAGGTAAAATACTTGTTGCTCCTCAGGAATAGGAATTCCAAGAGCGCTCCTTTTTTGTTGTTCTGTTTTAAAAGGATTGAATTATCTTCACTTTTGAAACTAAACAACCTTATGATTAAAAAATTACTTTTCGTTTTTGCCTTTTCGTTTGCATTTGCAGCAATGGCCCAAGTTTCTTTCGGTGGTTTTCCATACAATTGGGAAGACAAGCACGTAAGTTCACAAATATCATTCAACACGATGCCGTCCATAGATATGGAGGCTCTAGCTGCTGAAGATGCAGTTGTTGATCAATACAAAGAAGCCCCTTATCGCTTCGGATTCGAGCATGAAACCGCATTTGGTATTAATCAAGCCTCTTGGAGATCAATTGAAAACGAGAAGAGTATCTGGCAATTCGGAATTGAATGTGCTGGAGCAAGAACAATCAATTTGATTTTAGAAGATTTTTATCTTCCAAAGGGCGCTGAGATGTTCATCTGGTCTGCAGATCGTGAGGAATTCTTGGGCTCTTTCAATCACAAAAACAATGAAGAGTACCGCACATTAGCGACTTCAATCTTGCAACATGATAAGATAGTGCTTGAAGTTCAAGCAAGCAACGAAGTAAAAGATCAGGTATCTTTTGTTATTTCAATGGTTGTTCACGGATACCGTCCAGTGTTAATGAATCACTTCGCTGATTTCGATGCAGAGCGCGGTCCATACGGTACCAGCGGCGCTTGCAACAATAACGTGAATTGCGCGGTAGGATCTGCTTGGCAGGTTGAAAAGAAATCAGTAGGTTTAATTTTAAGTGGTGGAAGTGCGAGCTGCACGGGAGCGTTAGTGAACAACACTGCTAATGACGGCACGCCGTATTTTTTGACAGCGAACCATTGCTACTCAGCAGGAGCTACACCAAGTTGGGTATTTGTTTTTAATCACGAAACTGCAGGTTGCACCGGAACAACGGGGCCAACGAATCAGACAATTTCTGGTTGCACATTGAAAGCTAAGAACGCAGGAAGCGACTTTTGTTTGGTTCAATTGAGTTCGACTCCTCCAGCGTCATACAATGTTCAATACGCTGGTTGGGACGCGACCGATGCTACCACAGTTACATCTGCAACGGGAATTCATCATCCTTCAGGTGATTTGAAGAAGATATCATTCGAGAATAATGCTGTACCGCAAGGCTCTTGGGCAGGTGCACAAACTTGGGATGTTCAGCAGTGGGACGATGGGATTACAGAGGGCGGATCTTCAGGATCGCCCTTGTTCGATCAAAACCATAGAATCATTGGTCAGTTATATGGAGGAGCTTCTGCTTGTAACGGTTCAACTGAAAACGGACAGGGCGATTCGTATGGTCGATTTGGAGTGAGCTGGGATGCAGGTGCTTCAGCTTCATCTCGATTGAAAGAATGGCTTGATCCAGGAAATACAGGAACACTAATCCTTGATGGTTATCCAACAGGATCTGTGGCTGTTCAGCTAGATGCCTCTGCTGCAAGCATCACAAACGTTCCTTCAAACATCTGTGGAAATTCGGTATCGCCTGTTTTCTCATTGCTGAACAATGGAGCTACTACTTTAACGTCTTGCACCATTCAATACACTGTAAACGGAGGGTCGGTTCAAACCATAAACTGGACGGGTTCTCTTGCACAATACGCATCGGCTAACGTTAATCTGCCTGCTATTACATTAATAAACGGGGCGAATACTATTGTCGTCACCGTAGTTAATCCGAACGGTTCTGCCGATCAGAATTCAAATAACAACTCTGTTTCTATCTCGTGCAATGCGGTGGTTGGTCCAACGGTTACGGTTACGGTAGGTATCACATTCGATAATTATTCGGAAGAAACATCTTGGGAAATTACTCAAAATGGAAACGTACTAGCTTCATCAAATGGGTTGTATCCTGCCGGAGCTACTTCAATAAGTGAATCGGTATGTCTTGCACCAGGTTGCTATGACTTCACTATTAACGACGATTATGGCGATGGTATTTGTTGTACCTACGGTAACGGAAGCTACGCGGTTTCTAATGCAGCCGGGGCGTCATTAGCTGCAGGCGGCACCTTCACAAACTCAGAAACCACTAACTTCTGTGTTTCAGGAAATAGTGTTGAAGGTATGACGGAAACAGCGATTACACTTTATCCAAACCCAGCTCAAAACGAAATTCAATTGATTGGCGCTCTGGCGAACTCTTCACTTTACATTATTGACGTGGCTGGAAATGTTGTTGTTTCAACAAAAACATTGAGCGCAAATGTTAAAGTCGATACCTCGTCTTTGGCAAACGGATATTACATTGTGAAGTTGGTTTCTGCTGGGAAAGTAGATTCACTTCCATTAATCATTAAAAAGTAAATAGAATCGCGTCTTTTGTGAATAAATAGGGCCGGGCAACCGGCCTTTTTTATTGTTCGGAGCAAGTTCAAAGAGTAATTTCGCAGGACTCATGGAAAAAACAATTGCTATTTGGATTTGGAATTTCTCTATTGTTGAATTAGCGCTGCTAACTGTTGTAGTGCTTTCGTTTTTTTGTCAGGTTTACTATAACCTCAGATATTTTTTGTCTGCAACAAAAGGAAAGAAGGCGGAAGGTGATTCTCCAGATGGTGTCTCTGTCATAGTCTGCGCAAGAAACGAAGAAGCGAACCTGATGGAATTGATTCCAATAATAATGGAACAGGAGTTTCGTAAGTTTCAACTTATTGTTGTAAACGATAGCAGCTGGGACGATACAGCTGATATTCTGAAGGCATTGCAAGTTTCATATCCAAGTATGCACATCATTGAAATAAATGAGGATAAGCAAATAATGCAAGGAAAGAAATTTGCCTTAACCTTAGGAATCAAGGCAGCCATGTATGATGTGATCTTGCTTACAGATGCAGACTGCAGACCAACCAATGGGAATTGGATTACCGAGATGACCAAAGGCATTGGTGAGAGAAAAGAAATTGCGCTCGGTTTTAGCGGGTATAAAAAGTACCCGGGCTACTTAAACAAGCTCATTCGTTTTGATGCATTTGTTGCTGGTTTGAATTATTTAGGTTTTGCTAAATTGGGAAGACCATACATGGGCGTAGGCCGCAATTTGTGCTATACCAAAACAGCATTTTTCCGCATTGGGGGCTTTCGTACGCATTACAAATTAGCCTCTGGTGACGACGATTTGTTTGTAAAGGAAGCCTCTACTGCCCGAAACACTCAAAACATGTTTCATTACGAAGCGCAGACTATTTCGGAACCGCATAAGACATGGGCCAAATGGTCGTTTCAAAAGAAAAGGCATTTTACTACAGCTCCTTTGTACAAAGGGAGTGTTAAATTTTCATTGATGATTTGGCCTGCAACATATTTTCTTTTGTGGATGGCGGCGATAGCACTTTCCATCATTTATCCGAATCCTGTGCTTTGGGCCGTTATGGGTGGATTAATTTTCTTTAGATACCTCGTTCAGTTTATAGTTTTGAACGTGTCATGTAATAAACTAAAAATTTCGAAAGATATTCTTTGGTTATTCCCCTTGTTAGAGAAGCATCTTTTTTTAGTACATTCGATGCTTTACCTACAGAACCTCGTTCGTAAACCTCAGAAATGGAATTGATAGATCATTTATCGGATAAGGCCAAGAAGGATTACATGCTTGTGCAGCGTGCGTTGAACGATAAAGATCAACGTGCTTACACCGAATTAATGGGCAGGTATAAAGACTCTGTGTTCTATATGCTTCTGAAAATGGTAAATAACTCAGATGATGCTGAAGATTTAACCATTGAAACATTTGGCAAGGCCTTCAAACGATTGGATCAATACACCCCTCAATTTGCCTTTTCAACGTGGCTGTTCAAAATTGCCTCAAATCATTCAATCGATTTTATACGTAAAAAGCGAATAAGAGCAATTTCAATTGATCAGGGATACTCGAATGAAGATGGTGAGAAGTATGTAATTCCAGTAAAAGAAGATAGCCTCGATCCGGAAGAGTCGATGCAGAAAGACGAGCGTATTCAGCGCATGCGCGATGTTGTAGAAAAATTGAAACCACGTTACAAACGATTGGTTGAATTAAGATATTTTGAAGAAAAATCATACGAGGAAATCTCTGAGATTTTAGAATTACCCCTAGGAACGGTAAAAGCACAGCTCTTCCGTGCACGTGATTTCATGTTTGAATTAATGAAAACTACCAAGGGTAACTTTTAATGTCGATTAGAGAAAAACTTTCATCCTATTTTACTTTCACGGAAGTGCAATGGGAACAATTCCAGAAGCTAGAAGAAGTTATTTTAGATTGGAATACACGTGTAAACGTTGTTTCAAGAAAAGATACAAGTGAATTTGTTGAACGCCATGTTTTGCACAGCTTGAGCATTTTCAAATTCTTACCCTTCACCCCAAAGTCTCATATCCTTGATTTGGGAACCGGTGGTGGATTCCCAGGACTGCCTTTGGCAATCGCAAATCCAGATTCGGAATTTCTTTTGGTAGATAGTATTGGAAAAAAAATCATGGTCGTTAATGAAGCCATAGAATTCATAGGTTTGAAAAACGTGAAAACCATTCACGGCAGAGTAGAGGCCGTAAAAGGTCAATTCGATTTTGTGGTTAGTCGCGCCGTTGCGCCTGCCGAAGAGTTGTTAATGTGGACCAATGGCAAATACAAAAAAGCCGATCAGAATGGAATTCCGAACGGCTTAATTTGTTTGAAAGGCGGAGATTTAAAAGAAGAGCTTAAGTCACTGAAAAAGCATGCGGAAATCTTCGATTTGTCTCAGTACTTCCCGCAAGAGTTATTCGAAACGAAGAAGCTCGTCTATATCCCTCAATAATTATTTTTGCTCCAAGGCATTCCTGAAATGGTAATGCTCTGTTACTCTATCTTCATTGGTTTGATAGGGACGTATTGCACCTTTGTCATCGCTGAAAAAACAAGGGTTGAATTTCCCTTGATGGCTCAGAGATTTTACCGAAGAGCTACAAGAAGCAAGTCCGGCGCTGATTACAACTGCTGCTAAGGCGAATTTTAGTTTACTCATAGTTGTTTAGTTTTAATTTAGAAAAGGTCTTCTACAAAAAAGGCTCTCAAAAATTGAAAGCCTTTTCCGTAAACCTGCAAGGGAATTTTGAAACCAACACGCAGCTTGGACTGCGTAACCAATTAGAAGACGTTGAATTAAAGTTAGGGTTGCCTCTTTTTTTTAAAGAAATTTATACCCGACCCCCCGAATGGATAAAAAACGCTTGTCGGCATTGGGATGTGACTCGAAAATTTTTCTAAAGTTGAGAATGAAATTATCAATGGTTCTGTTGTGCGTAACAGTATCGTACCCCCAAACTTTTTCTAAGATCTCTTCTCGGCTAACAGCTTCGCCCTGCTTAGAGATGAGCAACCGCAAAAGCATAGCCTCCCTCTTCGAAATAGAGAGTATCCCTTCCGGTGTTTCAACTTCATATTTGTTGAAATGAATGGTGCATGGGCCAATGGAGAACTTTTCTAAATCTTCAATGGTGCGGTGACCGTCGGATTTTCTAACGATAAGTTTTTTGCTGCGAAGCAAAAGCTCTTCCCACTCAAAGGGCTTAGCTAAATAATCGTCACCTCCCACTTTAAGTCCTTCCACTTTGTCTTTGCCTGTGCCCTTAGCAGAAAGAAAAAGTACAGGTGTGTGATTGCCACCAAGTCGAAGAGATTCACAAATGGAAATTCCATCCATCTCTGGAAGCATTACGTCGAGAATAATTAAGTCGTAGAACTTTTCTTGGGCGTTCTTTAATGCAGCTAAACCGTTCGATTCAACATGTACTTCAAAACCCTCCAATTCGAAATTGAGTTTCAATGTTTTCGCAATTGAATTTTCATCCTCTGCAATCAATAATCGATAGATGTTCTGTGTGTTTTTCACACCGCAAATTTATGCTACCTTGCACGCAAATTACAGATATGGAGCATAAATTCCATCCGGAAAATATGATCTCTCATTTAGGGATCGAAATTTTGAAGAATGAGCCAGGTTGTGTAGAGGCCAGAATGCCCGTTGACAAACGCACCATTCAACCTTTCGGACTCCTTCATGGCGGTGCTAGTGCGGTATTAGCGGAAACTATAGGAAGTATTGGCGCTTATGAGGCCGTGAAGGCAGATGGCGGAATTGCCGTAGGACTTGAACTTAACATTAATCACTTGAAATCTGCCACAACAGACTTTGTCTACGGTGTGGGTGAACCCATTCACATGGGGAAAAGAACGCAAGTGTGGGATGTGAAAATTCGAGATCATGCTTATAACCTTATTGCGATAGCTCGATTAACAGTTCTGGTTCAATACGCGAAATGAGCACCATCCGATTGCGACTTCCTCAATCAGGGTTTGAGAAAAACCCTCACCCTTCACGTACGTTTGTTTTGAAAAGTGAATTTCGTGGTGAAGTGAATTTTGTCAGTTCTGATGAGAGATATATGCAAGCCGTTGAAAATGGAATTGCTCTTATCGCGAATGATCAGGCAAAAAAAATAGTATTAAGTCGAATAGTATCCTTTCCTCATCGAGGCCTGACTGCCGAAGGCGTGTTTAATTTGTTGAATGAGAAATTCCCCGACGCGGCAGTGTTCGCATTTACAGACGAGCAAGACGTGCAATGGGTGGGAGCAACACCCGAGCTGCTCTTCAGAAAGCGAGGGGATTCATACACCACGATAAGTTTGGCCGGAACCCGAAAATCAGGGGCAACTGAAGATTGGGGGGCGAAAGAAATACAAGAACAAAATCTTGTGACCGAATTCATTCAGCATGAATTAGAAATACTAGGGGCTGAGAGAATTCTCTGCGGGGAAGTTCAAACGCGAAATGCAGGTTCCATCGAGCACCTCTGCAACGAAATAACATTTGACTTTTCAGGTGATTGGAAAAACGTCATGAAGGCATTACATCCAACACCTGCAGTTTGCGGAATGCCCCGAAACGAGGCGAAAGAAATCATTCAGCAAATTGAACAGCACGATCGCGAATATTACACCGGTTTAATTGGAATTGAGCAAGGCGAGAATGTTGATCTGTATGTGATTCTACGTTGCTTGAAAATAGAAGAGTCAAAACTGCATGTGTTTGTTGGAGCAGGAATCACGAAAGATAGCGTTCCAGAGCTTGAGGCGCGTGAGACGCGTTGGAAAGCCCAGTCATTAACAGACGTAATTTTTTAACATTTGAACGATTCATTCGTCGCGGTGTTTCTATCTTCGTGGCCCGCATGAAAATCTCATCGAAAAAAGTAGTTTCTTATATTTTGGGTGCGCTGAAAAGCGCAGGCATAACCGACGTTGTCCTAACTCCAGGTTCTCGAAATGCACCTTTCAGCATTTCCATAGCGAACACTCCTTTTTTTGAAACCTATTCTATCGTCGATGAAAGATCAGCCGCATTTTTTGCAATGGGTCTTTCTCAGCAATCGAAGAGACCAACGGTTTTGATTTGCACAAGTGGAACGGCCCTGCTGAATTATGCTCCTGCTATTGCAGAAGCCTACTACCAAAGAATTCCATTGCTTGTCATATCAGCAGACAGACCCGAAGAGTGGATAGATAGAGGAGAAGGACAGAGCATTCGTCAGAACAACGTCTTTCAGAATTACGCAGATTATTCAGCTTGTTTAATTGCCGATGAAAAGGAAGGTTCCGTTCACAACAAAGAGATCATTCAGAATACAATTCAATATCTGATTTCCAATAATGGTCCTGTTCATTTGAATGTGCCGTTTCAAGAGCCGTTGTACGAACTTATCGACTGCGAAGAACTTCCTTCATTTCAATTTGAAACGAAAGAGAATTCGATTGATGTTCTGAAGGAAGTAAACGAAAGTCTTGAAATAATTCAGAAGGCTGAAAGAATCATGGTTCTTGTCGGACAGCACGTTTATGAAGACTTCTCGAAGGAACTGGAACAATTCAATCAGCTGCAACAAGTCGCTGTTCTCACTGAAACACATGCCAATGTGAACATTGAAAATGCCTTTCCATGCATTGATCGGATGATTATGGGTTTAGGCGGAAACGCCCAACAGACATTGGCTCCAGACGTATTGATTACAATTGGAACGAACATCATTTCAAGAAAAATTAAGGCCATTTTAAGAAAGGCCAAGCCGAAGCATATTCAAGTGGGATTGAATGAGAAGGCAATGGATACCTTCGATTGTCTTGAAGTACAATGCAATCTTTCTCCGCAAGAGTTTTTCAATTCATTGAAAAAGATTGAAAGTAAATCTCAATGGAAGAATGAATTGCTTTCCATTCAAGAAAATCAAATCAAGCAAGTGGAAGCGTGGTTGCCCAGTGCAGCCTTTTCCGATTTGACTGTTTTTTCTTTCATCTTGAATTCCATTCCGCATGGAATAGATCTTCAAATGGGAAACAGTTCGGTGGTCCGATACATTCAGCTTTTCAATCAGAATAAAAACCTAGCTTATTTCGGAAACAGGGGTGTTGCAGGAATAGACGGTTCTACAAGCACGGCCATTGGCGCGGCTTGGAAGACGAAGAAACCGACTCTTTTGATTTCGGGGGATTTATCGTTTCATTACGACAGCAATGCTTTCTGGAATAACTACCTCTCAAGTGAATTGAAAGTGATTGTCATTAACAACGGTGGTGGTGGAATTTTTCGCATCATTGATGGGTCGAAAGACACCGAACATTTGCAGCAATATTTCGAGACAGCCCACAGCAGTAGGTCCATAAAAGGCATTGCCGATTTATACAGCCTGAATTATTTCTGCGCAGCGAATAATGATGAATTGAATGAAGTGCTACCTTTGTTCTTCAACAAGAATAATGTTTCTGTGTTAGAAATATTCACACACAAAGAAGATAATCCGAAGGCCTTAGACGCCTTCTTTCAACATACACAAAAGATATGAGTGCACAGTGGACATCCATTAAAGATTACGAGGATATTCGATTTGAATTCTTCGAAGGAATTGCGAAAATCACCATCAATAGACCGCAGGTGTACAACGCGTTCAGACCGCAAACGAATGTGGAAATGATTGAGGCCATGGACATTTGTCGTGAGCGCCAAGACATTGCTGTAGTAGTTCTAACCGGTGAAGGCGACAAAGCATTTTGTAGTGGTGGTGATCAGAATGTGAAAGGTGTTGGAGGTTACGTAGACGAACGCGGTGTTCCACGTTTGAATGTGTTGGACTTGCACAAACGCATTCGTGAACTGCCTAAGCCCGTGATTGCAATGGTAAACGGTTATGCCATCGGAGGCGGACACGTGCTGCACGTGGTGTGTGATTTAACCATTGCTTCTGACAATGCGCGTTTCGGACAAACAGGTCCGAAGGTGGGAAGTTTCGACGCAGGATTTGGCTCGAGCTATTTGGCACGACAAGTCGGTCAAAAGAAAGCGAGAGAGATTTGGTTTTTGTGTGAACAATACACCGCTGCTGAAGCTGAAGCCATGGGCATGGTGAACAAAGTTGTGAAGTTGGAAGAGTTAGAAGCAACAACCGTTCAATGGTGCAAGACCATTATGAAAAGAAGTCCTTTGGCCATTCGAATGATCAAACGCGGATTGAATGCAGAATTAGATGGACAACGAGGGTTAATGGAATTCGCAGGAGATGCGACATTACTTTATTATTTGACTGAAGAAGCACAAGAAGGAAAGAAAGCTTTTCTTGAAAAACGCGATCCCGACTTCCAACAATTCCCGAAGTTCCCATAATGGTGAAACATTGGATTACTGCTATGCGCTTGCGTACGCTTCCTTTAGCGGCGGCAGGTATCTTGGCCGGCAGTGCGGGATTGAAGCCCGAAATTTTTTCGTCTTCGATTTTTCTGTTGGCTCTGTTAACCGCATTGGCTCTACAAATTTTCTCGAATTTAGCAAACGACTACGGGGACTTTCAAAACGGTGCCGACGGAAAAGATCGCGTGGGGCCAGCTCGTATGGTTCAAAGTGGAAATATTTCAGCACAACAAATGAAGCGTGGACTCTATGTTTCAGGAGCCATTGCTTTTGCGCTTGGAATATTATTGTTGAATGAAGTCTTTGTGGTGAAGAAAAACTGGCTCGGATTCGGAATTTATTTGGGTGTTGGAATCTCCGCTATTTGGGCGGCGTTCAGATACACCGCAGGAAAGAATCCTTATGGATACAAAGGACTAGGCGATTTGTTTGTCTTCTTGTTTTTCGGCGTGGTTTCAGTTTTATCGATGTCATATTTCCTTTCTGGAAAGGTTGGTACAATAGCCATTTTGAATACAGTTATTGTTGGAATGTTGAGCATGGCGGTTCTTCATTTGAACAATCTTCGCGACCATGTCTCGGATGCGAAAGCAGGAAAGCACACATTAGTGGTGAAGCTAGGTTTTGAAAAAGGAAAGAAATTGCATTTCGTTTGGTTGGGATTGGCATTCCTTGCCGCAGTTGCTGAAGTATTCATTACCCCCTCTCATTACGCATTCTATTTGCTTCCATTTACGATACTTGTCGTGCATGCGAAAAAAGTATATTCCTGCACGAATCCGCAGCTTCTCGATTCAGAATTAAAGAAGGTAGCACTGTCAACATTCGCGATTGCGCTGCTCTTGCTCATTTTTTTACCGAACGTGTAAGTTCGAATAGTATATTTGAACATGGCTTCAAGCAGAGAAATTAAAGGAATTGCTATATCATATCTATTGGCTATTGTAGGTACAATTTTATCAAACGAAACATTCGTATTAAAAGATATCTTGTATGTTTTAAAGTCAGCCCCACCCTACAGAAATACGCAAGAGATTTATTTCATTTGGTTTGGATTTTTTCCAGCTCTGTTTCTTTTTTTGAATGGATATACCATGACGCTCGCTTTTAAATCAAAGAAGCAGAGTAGAAGCCGATTAATGGGTCATTACAGTAGAAGAGGTTTAGTGCTTCTTGTGCTGGGGTTGTTTTTTATTGGTTTTTGGCCAGCGAATATCCTCATTATAGCAGGTGTTTGCTTTTTTGTTTCTCCGCTATTTATTCGTTGGGAATCTGTTCTTCTTCAGATTTTACTTTTTTCAGTAGTTCTTTTGTCAACGGTATTAGGAAATATAGATGTCCCTATTTACCCTTCTTTTTCAGGAATAAAAATTCTTGACGCCAACTTCATGAACATTCTAGGTTTTTTATTTTTTAATGGATATTACTCCGTGCTTCCCTGGATTTCGTTTTTTATTCTAGGCATTGTGTACGGAAAATCTCAGATTAGGTTAAAGGGATGGTTCCCTCCAATTGCCATTTTAGGCGCTGTTATTACCATTGCTGGAATTGTTGTTCAGCCTTTTTTAAATAAGATGTTTGGAGATATTGGCGAGTTGAATGTTTTCTCGAGTGAAATTATGAGCATTCGCTTTCATAGCTTTTCCTTTATTCTGTTTGAATCTGGGCTTGTTCTAATGGCCGTGAGTGCGATAAATTATTTCGGGAAGAAATGGAATGAAACAATAGGTGGTGCAAAAATTATTGGATGGATAGATCGTTTCTCGTCTTCGAAATACACTTTGTATTTTTTCGTGTGTTTAGAAACGGGCGTGCTGTGGTCATTGGTGAAAGGAGGAAATCAAGCTCGGATATATTGGTTTAAATCAATCTGGATTTTAATTCCAACATCTTTGGCAATGATGGCCTTGTCTTTTTTATTGGTGCTCTGGTGGAAGAAAAAAGTCACAGATAAAGCCCCTGTAGAATGGCTGCTTAAGAACATTTCAGGATCAAGGAAATGAGATGGATATTTTCTCATCGTATCCTTCAGTTTAATAAACCGGCGAAAACAAGTCGAGATGTTCTTACAGAACGCGACAGTTGGATTCTACAGTTTGTAGATTCTGATGGAATTGTCTTGGGTGAAGGAGAGGTGGCTCCGTTGTGGGGATTAAGCAAGGAAACGAAAGAAGAGGTTTTGTCTGAGCTATATCGCATAATTAAAATAGAAAATAGTATCGAAGTTTCTTCATCAGTCTCCTCCGTGCAATGCGCTATTGATGCAGCAATTGCAGGATTCCATTCGAAGCAAATCGATTTTCCTTTCATTCTTAAAAATGAATTGAGTGCCATTTCAATCAATGGACTCATTTGGATGAATGATATTGAGGAGATGAGAACGGAAGCAAGAAGGAAATTCGATGAAGGAAGCAGATGCATCAAATTGAAAATCGGCGCTTTGAATTTCGCAGAAGAATTGAATTTGATTCAAGAAATTCGTTCATGGGGAAGTGAAGAGGAAATTACCATTCGCGTAGATGCCAACGGCGCATTTCGCGAAGAAGAAGCATTGGAGAAATTAAAGCAACTTTCGGAGTTTAGTCTACACAGCATTGAGCAGCCCATAAAGGCAGGTCAATTAGAAACTATGTTCAGGTTATGTGCTGAATCACCTGTTCCCATTGCCTTCGATGAAGAATTGATTGGAAGTAATCCAGAAGATTTTGAATCGTTTCTACATTTGGGTAAACCCTCATATTTAGTGGTGAAGCCTTCGCTGCATGGTGGATATACAGCTGCTGAAAATTGGAAGGCTTGGGCCGATAAGCACGGAATAGGGTTTTGGGTGACTTCTTCGTTAGAAAGCAATGTTGGTTTGAATCATCTTGCGAATTGGGTGTGTAAAATGAAGTTAGAAGGTGTTCAAGGTTTAGGAACAGGGAGCTTGTTCAGCAACAACAGTGAAGCCAAGTGGAAAGTGGAAGGCGAATTACTTATTCCGATTGTATCATGATCAACCTTGCACTTTCGGGAGGCGATATGATTTTGGCCTATGCTGAAATTGAAAAAGAATGGAACGAAGCAGAATTCATTTCGTTTCAAACTTCAGGATCTACAGGTACTCCAAAGGTGATCACATTTACGAAGGAACAGGTTGCCCGCTCTGCCCAACGAACAGCATTGTTTTTCAACCTAAATAAAAACGCCGAAGTATTTTGCGCGTTACCTCCCATTTATGTAGCTGGAAAAATGATGGCTCTACGCGCAATCATTAATGACTGGAACCTCACTTGGCAAGCGCCTTCAACGCATCCGGATATTCAAACTAATTATGATTTTGCAGTCTTCACATCGCAACAATGTGTTGAAATAATCGGAAGCTCTCCATTCTCTTTGAATCAAATTAATCATATTTTACTCGGTGGTGGTCCCATTTCCGAACAGGTCATTCAATTCGCAGAAAACATAGAAACAACTATTTGGGAAGGATACGGAATGACCGAAACCCTGACCCATGTGGCTATGCGTGACGTTACGAGGGAGAAGTGTTTTAGTCCGCTTAAAGGTGTTCAGTTTTCTCAAGGTGAAAAAGGAAATTTAATCATTGAAGATTCTTGTTTGAATCTTCCTGCTTTCGAAACAAACGATATTGTTGAATTTGTAGAAGAGGGATTTGTGGTGAAGGGAAGATTGGATCATGTCATTATTTCCGGAGGAGTAAAAATCTTTCCGGAGGAAATTGAAGGAATGCTTTCGACAGTTGTTGTTCAACCATACTATATTTCTTCATTGCCCGACGAAGTTCTTGGGCAAAAGGTAGTGTTGTATGTGGAAGGCGACACGCAAGATTTCCAACTAGAAAAAATTAATCAATTGAATTTGGGCATTCGTAAGCCACGAGAAATAATTTTTAAGTCGAAGTTTAATCGAACCGCAAGCGGAAAAATCATTCGAGAATTATGAAAATAGTATTCGCCTCGGGAAATAAGAACAAGCTGCAAGAGATTCAAGCCGCTTTGCCTGCGGGCATTGAAGTGGTTTCTATGCGTGATCTTGGAGTGAATGATGAAATTCCAGAGACCACGGGAACGATTGAAGGAAACGCCGAACAAAAGGCGCGATTCGTATTTGAAAAAACGGGGTTGTCTTGTTTCTCAGACGATACAGGATTGGAGATTGAAGCATTGAATGGAAGACCCGGAGTGGACTCTGCCGTCTATGCAGGCGAGCCACGTTCAAACGAACGCAATATTGAAAAGGTGTTGAATGAGATGAAGGGTCAGACCAACAGGAATGGGCAGTTCAGATCGGTGTTTTGTTATTGCACGTCTGAAGGAACGCATTATTTTGAAGGAATAGTAAAAGGGAAATTAGGTGTTGGAATTCGCGGAGCCGACGGTTTTGGTTACGATGGAATCTTCCATCCAGATGGAAATTCACGAACTTTCGCTGAAATGACCATAGAAGAAAAGAAATTATTAAGCCATCGCGCGAAAGCACTTAAGAAGTTCCTTGAATTTATAGCACGAAACTCATAGCAGTTATGTGTATTTTTGTTCTTCCAAATTGAACCTATGGAAATTTATTTAGAATTTGAATCCCCTATCAAAGAACTTCGTCAGCAAATAGAGAAGTTAAGAGAAAGTGAAAAGAAGAATGGGGTAGATGTGCACGCAGCTATTGAAGATTTAGAGCGCGCAGTCACAGAAAAAACCAACGAAATTTATTCAAGCCTTACCCCGTGGCAACGCGTGTTGGTAAGCCGTCATCCGGAAAGACCCTACACCCTTCAATACATTGAGACAATGACAGAAGGCACTTGGGTTGAACAGCACGGCGACCGCACAGTTAAAGACGATAAAGCCATGGTTGGCGGGTTCGGCTCTATTGACGGAAGAAGTGTCATGTTCATTGGTCAGCAAAAAGGAGCGAATACGAAAATGCGATCATATCGAAACTTCGGTATGGCCAACCCAGAAGGATATCGCAAGGCGCTTCGATTAATGAAGTTGGCCGAGAAATTCAATAAACCTATTGTAACCCTTATCGATACTCCAGGTGCATTTCCGGGATTGGAAGCAGAGGAACGCGGACAAGGCGAGGCCATTGCAAGAAATTTATTCGAAATGATGCGCTTGAAGGTTCCGGTTATCTGTATTATTATTGGTGAAGGAGCATCCGGAGGAGCGTTGGGTATTGGTATTGGAGATCGAGTGTTGATGTTAGAGAATACGTGGTATTCTGTAATTTCTCCAGAGTCTTGTTCTACCATTTTATGGAGAAACACAGACCACAAGATGGAAGCTGCATCTGCGCTGAAACTCACGGCTGACGATATGTTTGCGAATAAGTTGGTAGATGGAATTGTGCGTGAACCCCTTGGCGGAGCGCATAGTAATCCAGAAGCAGCAACGCAGCATTTAAAAGAAGCAATTGTTTCTGCGTTGAATGAATTAGAGAAATTAGGAGTAGAAGAACGTACTCAGCAACGAATTGAAAAATTCTGCGCAATGGGAGTTGTTCAACAATAATTTGAATTTGAGTATTGTAGAGTGAATATTTGATTGTAAATTCGTGCCCATTATAAATAAGCTGAAAAAATGAAAAAAGGATTTTCGTCGGTAGTAGTTGCGTTAACAGCAGTTACTCTTATTTTTCAAGGTTGCGCCGGACTTGGCTCAATGCAAAAACACATGGAAGAACTGAACTTCAAAGTGGAGCCAAGCCCATTGGAAGTGCACGGTGACTCTGTAAAGGTGACCATCTCAGGTAAATTCCCTGAAAAGTATTTTGCTAAGGCAGTATCTGCTGAAGCCACTCCAGCAATCGTTTGGAACGGCGGAGAAGCAACGCTAAAAGTTCAAGAGTTCAAAGGAGAAAAGGCAACTGGAAACGGTGAAGTTATTCCTTTTAAGACTGGAAAGAGCTTCAAGTACACTGCAACGGTTCCTTATTCCGCAGGAATGGAATCTTCTAAATTAGAATTGCGCATCAAAGGAGCGAAAGGAAGCAAAACAGCTTCTTTCCCGGCAGTTGAAATCGCTAAGGGTGTTATCACTACTCCTTACTTAATGAAGAGCGATGATAAAGTTGCGACTTCAGCAGATAAGTTTGTGCGTAGCACAGACAAGACGATTGAAGCAATTATCAACTTTGATTTGAATTCAGACGTGGTTAAACCGACTGAAATGAAAGACGCGGACATTGTGCAATTACAATCGCTTTTGACCACATTAAGCACAAATCCTAAAATGGTTGTAACCGAAATTGAATTGCAATCATATGCTTCACCAGAGGGTGAGATTTTGTTGAATGACAGTCTTGCCAACGATAGAGCAAGAGCAGTATCAAAAACTGTTAGTACCATTCTTAAAAATGTTAAATTGGATGTTCTTTACGCAAGCCTAATCAAAGAAAATCCAAACGGAGAAGACTGGGAAGGGTTTAGAGCAGCAATGGAGAAATCTGAAATTGCTGACCGCGATATCATTATTCGTATTCTCCAGAGAACCACTGATTTAATGGAGAGAAAAGCGGAAATCAAAAACATTTCTAAGACTTACACCGAAATTAAAGACTTGATTTTCCCACCTCTTCGTCGTTGTAAGATAATTGTTCATTACACTGAAAACGGATATACCGATGCTGAAATGATTTCTTTAGGTAAATCAAACCCTTCAGTGTTGAAATACGAAGAGTTGTTGAAAGCAGCTTCATTAATTGATGATGCAAACGTTAAGGCAAGCATCTACAAAGAAGCTGAAACCAAAGCAAACGGTGACTACCGCGCTGCAAACAACTTAGGTGTTGTTTATTACGGAATGAACAAATCTGTCGAAGCGGCGAAGCAATTCGAGAAGGCCTACGGGTTAAATAAAAATGCTGAGACGTCTAACAACATGGGTGTTGTTACGCGTTTGAAAGGCGATAGAAAAGCGGCCATGAAGTTATTCACTGAAAGTGGTTCAACAGAGAGCAAATACAACAAAGGGTTAATCCTTATTGCGAATGGTGATTACGCTGGTGCGGTTTCAACAATGAAAGATGCAAAGACCTTCAACTCAGCTTTGGCGAAAATGTTGGGTGGTGACAATACAGGTGCGAAATCAGACTTAGATGCTAGCGGCGACAAATCAGCTCTTGCAGATTACCTTCGTGCTATCATCTGTGCTCGTTCGAAAGATACAGCAGGTCAAGCGTCAAACTTAAGTTCGGCAATAGCGAAAGATGGTTCTTTAGGCGAAAAGTCTAAAAAAGATCTTGAATTCTCGAAATAATTCAACTCGATTTATATTGAAAAAGGGACTTCGGTCCCTTTTTTTTATTTCGTGTTAAAGGTGTAGGTGAAACCAATGGCCATGAGTTCCTTGAACTGCAAACCTGGTCCAACATCAGCCGGATGAAAAACGCCGTTCTCATCGGTGAGTTCAGGCGATTTAATAATGCGAATATCATCGTCGTAAATTACCTGCGCTGAAATGGTCACCGACAAATATTTATTCACCTTCATGTTGAAGTTGTTTTCCCAATTGACGTCAACGTTCTCTGGGTTTTTAGAGTAATTCGAGAACAATTCCAATTTGCTAGTCCAGTTTACATTTTCTAAAATAACATTGGTGTAGTTCAACCGAATGTATCCCCCAATTTCGTTACGTCTACGCTTACCAGGAGTCACAATATTTCCAATCGCATCGCGAACGGCTGGCGTAACTCCGAATTGTCCTGCGTTTGCAAGGTCAGCATTCATGACAAACGTTGCTCTGTAGGTCAATGGTGCAAAGAACGCTGAAACGCCTTTCTTGGGCTTGTAATCCATGCCTAGTGCACCTACGGCATAGGCAGGTGCAAACAAATCACTTACTTTCCCTTTGTTGTAATCTGGAAGTCCAGATGGAAGGGTGGTGTAACCGGGGGCAACTTGACTTCGAACAGAAAGCAAAAAGGAGTAATACCAATTTTTTGAGGCCTGTTGTCCATACTTACTTGAAAAATCAAAACGATCCTCTGTTTTTATGGACGGTATTGAAAAGTCTACAATGCTTCTACCGTAAGAAAGGTTCACTGCATTATCCCAGGCACGCTTGTCCTTGCGATAAAGAACAACAGAGTTGAAGATACCAGTCACATTGAGAGAGCTATTTCCTCCAGCCGCCCAATTCTTCAAATAAGTTTGTGTGGTGTTAATGCTTGAAGAAAGCTTGAAATACCAACCTGTGTCTTGAATGGGCGCCAATGTTTTCATAGATCCCTCCTCTTGTGAAATAGGATTCAAAACAGGTTGGGCCCAAGAGAATATTGGAAATGCTAAAATATAGAGCAACAAAAATTTACGCATACATTACGAAACTAATTTTTCTTTAAACACATAATTGAACCATCCTAAAACTTATTTAACATTGCAGTATGAATACCGAAGGATATCCGTCGAAGATTGTAATAGCATGGGGTGAAGCCATTTCGGGGAATGTTGCCATTCGTGAATGGCTATTGGCCAACGGTTACCCTGAATTAGGCGTATTTGTGCACGCGCTCAACAATCAAGAAGATGCCCGCAAGTGGCTCATGGAAAATAATTTCCCGCATCTCATGGCGCTCATCAATGGCGCAGAGGGTAATCCGAACGCTTTGCTGTGGTTGAAGAATAATAAGTACGACGTGTTAGAGAAAATGGCGAGAGCTGCAGACAATCACGAAGAATCTCTGATGTGGTTACTCGAAAAGAATTTGCCCGATATGGCCGCTATTGCCCAGCGAATCTGTATTGTGAAAAATGAAATTGAACGTCGCAATAACGACATTCATTCGATATCTCCTTTTTAATTTGCTTTCGGAACGTAAGCCAGCACATTCATTTTATCGAAATGAAAAGTATCGTTTGCTGCTTGTTGAATTTGATCGGCAGTAATTTCTTCCAACTTACGAAACACTTCTTTCATCGTGTCAATTCGGTTGAACTCATGCAAGGTTTTTCCTAGGTTGAACATAAGGGCGCTGCCGCTGTCTTGAGCCAATGCCATTTGTCCAATGATCTGTTTCTTCGCTTCCCTCAGCTGACTTGCGTTCATTTTGTTTTCCTTATACCATCCCAATGTTTTTTCACAAAGTTCAATGGCCTTTTTCAAGTTCTCCTTGTCCGTGCCTAAATACAAACTGAAAATACCGCAATCGGTGAAGGGTGCGTAGGTGCACTCCACATGATAAGCCAATCCGTGTTTCTCACGAATGACCATGCTAAGCTTGTTGTTTAGAGCCGGACCACCGAGCACATTAGTGAGGAGTGTAAGGGCTGGACGAAGCTTATGTGGATACGCATAGGCTTTTCCGCCTATTAAATAATTCACTTGATGAATGTCCTTTTCAAGATGAATTTTCTTTCCTGTTTTAAGTGTTGGCTTAATTCTTTTTTGGGTGAAGGGCGATAGCTTTTCCTTCCCAAGATATTGTTCTAATAAAGCTTGAAGTTTTTCAATTGGAATATTTCCAGCGGAAGAAAATACCAATTGTTCTGCTGTTAAATTTCGTTTGCGGAAACGTTCAAGGTTTGAACGATTCACTGCATTTATACTTTCTTTCGTGCCCAGAATACTTCGTCCAATGGCATGCTTGCCGAATAGATATTCTTCGAACTCTTCGAAAATCATTTCACTCGGACTGTCGAAATAACTATTCAATTCGTCTATAATGACTTCCTTTTCCTTTTCAATTTCTTCAGCAGGAAATGAAGGGTGGAAGGTAATGTCTGCAATCAATTCAATGGCTCTTTCGTAATGCTCTTTCAGCATAGATGCGTGAATCCACGTTTCTTCTTTCGCGGTGAAAGCATTTAATTCTCCACCCACAGCGTCGAGACGAGAAAGTATATGATGATTTTTTCTTGTCTTGGTACCCTTAAAAAAACAGTGCTCAAGAAAATGAGCAAGACCGTGTTCGTCTTCCTCTTCGTCGCGACTTCCGGCTGCGATCATTAAACCACAATGCGCAACATCGCGATCCATGGGCTGGTGAACCACACGAATTCCATTCGATAAAGTAAATACTACTGGGTTGGGAAGTAAACTCAATGTGCGCAGTTTTCGCCTTTCTTCGATTTCTTTCCGCCTTTTCCACCTTCAACAATCTGCACGCCGCTTGCGCCAAATACCAATTGTTTTTGAGGCTCAGTGATTTTTGCAATTTCTTCTTTCGATTTTCCTGCGTCTTCTGCTAAGTGTTGTAAATAAGCAATACTCAACTCTTTGAAATAGGCTTCTCCTTTGACGAATGTTTTCTTTCCTTCACACTTCTCCAATGGAACAGCGAACGCATGGTCTTTCATGAAAACAGTCATGCCATCGCCAACAGGCATAGACACTTCCATCCAACATCCTGCCTTCTGACACGTCTGAACAATACTTCCTTCAAACACACAAGCGAAACTCGTTTCTGATTTCATTTTCTCTTGAAGTTGTTCCAACGTAATTACGTTTTCTGCAACGAATGCTTCTCCGTAGGAATTAACTTTTCCTTTTTTCGATTTTTGAGCAACGGCTGTTCCAACGAAAAAACTGAGAGCTATAAATAAAAATGCTAATTTTTTCATGTTCAATATTTCTTGCAAAAGTAAGAGAGATTATTCAAGTTCAAGCGTTAATCCGTCGTAGGCCAAATGAACATTTGTGGGCAATTCGGCAGTAACGTCTGCATGCTTTCCAAGTTGGTGGCTTATGTGGGTGAGATAGGCTTGTTTGGGCTTAATCCGCGCGATGAGTTCAAGGGCTTCGTCGAACGTGAAATGGGAGGGATGGGCTTCTTTTCGAAGGCCATTCAACACAAGGATTTCACTTCCAATTATTTTTTGAATTTCTTCTTCAGATATATAATTCGCATCTGTGATATAGGTGAAATTTCCAATTCGAAATCCGAAGACTTTCATTTTGAAATGCAGCACTTCAATAGGAGTAAATGTTATTCCGTTTATGTTGAAAGGGGAATTTTCAATTCGATTCAAAATAATTTCAGGAACGCCAGGATATTTCTTTTCAGAAAATGCATAATGAAATTCTCTGCGCAATGCCTCTTCGACTTGTTCAGTGCAATAAACATTAACAGGTTGTCCCATTGTGAAATTAAAAGCGCGCACATCGTCGAGCCCTGCAATGTGATCTTTGTGCTCATGCGTGAAAACAATCGCGTTCAGATGCGTAGCATTGTCGCGTAGCATTTGTTGTCTGAAATCAGGTCCCGAATCAATAACTATGTACTGCTCGCCAATGGTCAATGCTACGGCGCTTCTCAAGCGTTTGTCGCGTTCGTCAGTAGAAGCACAAACTGCACATTTGCAAGAGATGAGTGGTACACCCTGACTTGTTCCTGTTCCTAAAAATGTAATGCGCATATTTCACGAAGATAGAATGTACTTTTGCAAAATGAAAAAATCAATTCATCCGAAGGAAGTCCCTTTCATGGTATACGCCGATGCTGAAGGAAATATTTTTGAAGACACTAATTTTGAAGCAGTAGGCAGATCGGGATACAACGTGTATCCGCTAACACCGGAAGATTTTATTGAACTTCCATTTGGAAGTGATTTGTTCACTTTGCCAGGAAGACGTCCGTATGGACTTAGCGTTGAAACAGGTGAAATGGAATGTCACGAAGACATTCAGGCCGTGGCTAGTTTGAATGCTCCTGCTTACACACAGTTGTATTCTGCAGCGTTTGGAACAGACGAACAAGATGCCCCAACACTTCCGTTGTATGCATATACAGCAGTGGGTTGGTACGATGGGAAATTTTATACAACGGCAGTGCGTATTGACGCAGATGAACGTCAGGATTTAGAAAATTTCGATAGAGAACATATTTGGGAAGTGACGCGCAAGCGTTTGGAAGAGCATCCGAACAACAGATTGGTTCAGCATTTAGGAAACAACTGCAGTTTGAAATACTGTTGTCCTGCTGCACGTAATTTCTTCATGGGGAGATGGGAAGCACCTATTCCTGTAAGTCCAGCGTGTAACAGCAATTGCTTAGGTTGTATTTCATTTCAACCGGAAGAACATGAATTAACATCGCCTCAAGACCGTTTAGATTTCATTCCAACCGTTGCGGAAATTGTTGAATACACATTGCCACATTTGATGAACGCTGAGCGTCCAATTATAAGTTTCGGACAAGGTTGTGAAGGGGAACCGTTGCTCGTTTGGCAAACCATTCGCGATGTTATTATTGAATTGCGAAAGCACACCAAGCGTGGTATCATTAACCTGAACACTAACGGCAGTAAGCCAAAGGCGGTGGAAGAGTTAATGAAGGTCGGTTTAGATAGCATTCGCGTAAGCACGAATTCGCTTCGTAAAAACATTTACGAAGCCTATTACTTGCCGAACAATTATAAGTTTGAAGACATTGTTGAATCAGCGCGTATTGTTCGTCAATATGGCGGATGGGCAAGCATTAACTATTTCACTTTCCCAGGAATGACAGACCATCCGGAAGAATATGAAGCATTGCGAAATTTCATTAAGCATACTGACATTAGCATGATTCAATGGCGTAATTTCAACATTGATCCCGATTGGTATTTAGGGAAAATTGGTGTAACGGAATTACCGGAAGGCATGGGGGTTCGAAATGTCTTAGATAAAATTCGCGAAGAGTTCCCGCATGTAGCATACGGATACTTCAATCCACCACAGGAAATTCAGGTGGAGTATAATAAGTTGAGAACTTTGAATTAGTTTTAACCAGAATAAATTATTTAAATTTCATTTTATGAGATCGACATTATTTCTTTTAGTTGTTGCTTTATTCTTTTCTTGTGGCGAGAATCAAGAAGTGAATAGCCCAGGAACAAGCGGTGCTTCCGCTGATGTCAAAGAGGTTGTAAAGCATTTCGACCCAGCATCAATTGCCAAGTTGAATGTTGCTGATATCCCGGCTACTTGCGTAACGAAAGGTAAAGTTAAAAGTGCCTACAAATGGACGGATAAGTTGGGTGAGAATATATTTATTGCAGCTGAAACAGGAGAGATTTATTCTCCCGAAAAACAAAATGATGACGAGTATTTAGACCCTTATAAAGAAGCACATTTGTACGCTTACCATTACGTTATTTCAGGTTCAGAAGTAAAGCTTCTGCGAGAGTTACACGACTTCGTGTCCGAATGCCAATTTGATGTAGAGGCCTCTTTTATTCCAAGTACAATACAAATTACAGATCTTAACTCTGATGACACTGGTGAAGTTTGGATGATGTATGAAACCTATTGCTTGAGCGATGTTTCACCGAGCGACTTGAAGATTATCATGTTTCAGAATGGGCAGAAATATGCCTTAAGGGGATCAAGTCAGATAGATTGGGAAGATGGCTCTGTTGATGGTGGACAATTTAAATTTGATGATGCCTTTGGCTCAAGCCCAGAATCATTTCGTGATTTTGCCAAAACCATGTGGAACCAACACAAAAGGGGAAACTAAATAGGTTTTGTTAAAACTTTCAGCTTGCAACCCCACACATGTGGTAAAGCAAACGCGCGCCAACGTTGCCGTTCCAATCATCTTCGCCCGGAGCAACTTCTACTAAGTCGAAACCAATGATGTTCTTCTTTGCTTTCAGTTGACTTAGCAAATACAACGCTTGTTGGAATGAAAGTCCACCCGGAACCGGAGTGCCGGTATTCGGGCAAAGGGTAGGGTCTAATCCGTCGATATCGAAACTGATATACACATCCTTCGGAAGTGCATCGATAATGGCATTACAACGCTCTTTCCACAATTCCCCTTCGAACGCTGCACGTTGAATTTCAGCGTCGGTATGAACAATAATTCTTCCGTTTGAATTCACTACGCGATCGTTTTCCTCTTTACAGAAATCACGAATTCCAACTTGAACCAATTTGGTTATTTGTGGAATTTGAAGCGCATTGTACATGATAGACGCGTGTGAATACGTGAATCCTTCATACGCCTCACGCAAGTCCATGTGCGCGTCTACATGAAGGATTCCGAAGTTCTCGTAACGCTCAGACAATGTCTGAAGATATCCCAATGGAGTGCTGTGGTCTCCACCAATAAGACCAACTGTTTTACCAGCGTCTAACCATTTCTTAGTTTGCTCAGCCACATACTGAACCATGTCAGCGCAGCCGTCATTTATTTCTTGAAGAATCTCTACAAGCTCATCGTTGTCTTCAATTTTCTCTCCTTCTTCCCACGCAGAAATAATTTCTTCTGCTTTTTCTTTCAACGAATTGCTTCTTGAATGAAGGGCACCGTTCTGCTCGAGCATGGCAATGCCTTTCTTCCACAATTCAGGAAATTCAGGATGATGAAGATCGACTTGAAGACTCGATTCAAAAATATGCTCAGGGCCTTCAGAAGCGCCGCCGCCGTAGCTTACGGTAACTTCCCATGGAACAGGAAGAAGAACAATATCACTTTCGTCAATGGTGAATGGTAATCCAAACATTTGACTTTCCGCCAGACCCGCACTGTTGGGGTTGAACGCGTTTATTTTCTCTTCTTTGTTCGACATGTTGAATTAGGCGTTCAAAACAGCTTTCACCTGATCCGCAGCTTCTTGAAGCGTAATGGCAGAGTGTACAGCTAATCCAGATTCGTCAATTAATTTTTTCGCTTCTACAGCGTTCGTTCCTTGCAAACGAACAATGATTGGAACTTGAATATCTCCAATGTTCTTGTATGCATCTACAACACCTTGTGCAACACGATCGCAGCGCACAATTCCACCAAAAATATTTACTAAAATCGCTTTCACAGTTGTGTCGCGAAGTATCATTCTGAATGCAGTTTCAACGCGCTTCGCATCTGCCGTACCTCCAACATCTAGGAAGTTAGCAGGCTCTCCGCCGCTTAACTTAATAATGTCCATGGTAGCCATTGCCAAGCCCGCTCCGTTCACCATACAACCCACATTTCCATCCAAATTAACATAGTTCAAACCAGCTTCGCCAGCTTCCACTTCAATCGGATCTTCCTCTGTAGTGTCACGCATTGCAGCGTAGTCTGGGTGACGGGACAATCCGTTTCCATCTAGAGTTACTTTCGCATCAACAGCAAGAATGCGGTCGTCAGATGTTTTTAATACAGGATTGATTTCAAACATAGATGCATCGCAACCTACGTAAGCATTGTATAATTTCTTAGTGAAAGCAATCATTTCCTTGAAAGCACCACCTGAAAGGCCCAAGTTGAAAGCTATATTTCTTCCTTGAAAATCGGTAACGCCAGTCATAGGATCAATTAGTTCTTTGAAAATGCGCTCAGGCGTCTTTTCAGCAACTTCTTCAATATTCATTCCGCCATCTGGAGAGTAAACGATAACGTTTCTTCCAGCTGCGCGGTCCAATAAGATACTCATGTAAAACTCGCGAGGCTCAGAAGCACCCGGAGAATAAACGTCTTCAGCAATAAGAACGGATTGAACCAACTTACCTTCAGCTTTGGTTTGAAGAGTTACCAAGTGTCCGCCTAAAATACCTTTTGCTTTTTCAGCAACTTCACCAAGTCCTTTTGCCAAAACAACACCGCGTGATCCTGTTTCGGTTACTTCTCCTTTCCCACGTCCACCGGCGTGAATCTGCGCCTTTACAACGAACCAACCGGTTCCTGTCTCAGCTTGCAATTTTTCTGCAACCGCAGTTGCTTCTTCTGGGGTTGATGCAACATAACCGCGTTGCACGGTTACGCCAAATTGTGAAAGGATACTTTTTCCTTGATATTCGTGAATGTTCATAGTTCAATATTTGCGACGCGAATGTACTAAATAATGACGAAGTTTTTGTTCATCTTTGTACTATGATTCATGCGTCAGGAATTTATAAGGGATACGGAAAGGTTCAAGTGTTGAATAACGTTTCGTTAGATATTCAAAAAAGTGAAATTGTTTCGATCGTAGGGGCTAGCGGAGCAGGTAAAACAACGCTTTTGCAAATCCTTGGCACGTTGGATAATCCAGACAAAGGAACCGTGACTATCGATGGAGTGAATCCCTTCCAATTGAAACAGCGAGAACTTGCTCGTTTTCGCAATTTACATCTCGGTTTTGTCTTTCAGTTTCACAACTTATTGGCTGAATTTACTGCTAATGAAAATGTGTGTATTCCTGCACTTATCGCTGGCGTTGAAAAGAAAGAAGCTGAAAAGAAAGCCGCGTTTTGGTTGGAAAGATTGGGATTAAGTCATAGAGCAGAGCACAAGCCTTCCGAAATGTCAGGAGGAGAGCAGCAGCGCGTGGCTGTGGCAAGAGCGTTAATGAATAATCCGAAAGTAGTCTTCGCCGATGAGCCTTCAGGAAATCTAGACAAGGCAAATGCTGTTGCACTGCACAATCTCTTCTTCGAATTAAGAAATGAATTCCATCACAGCTTCGTTATTGTGACCCACAATGAAGAATTAGCCTCGCAAGCAGATCGCAAGATTGTGATGAGCGATGGTCAGATTATTTGATAAACGATGTCGCCCAGATTGAGCGAGAAAGTTTGAATAAAAGAGGGAATAGAACAAGGGTAAAAGCAACACCGGTTATTAAGAATGTTTTTGGGTGGGTCAAAAATCCAAATTCCAAGATGCCTAGGGCATCACAAGCTTTTAGAGCAATTAAAATAGCCAACCACATGGTTACGGTGAGTCCCCAACTCACATAGGCAGCACCGAAATAAAAACCAGGTTCAGGATTGAAATTGGTGCCGCATTCCGTGCATTCAGATTTCACTTGCCCGAGTTTGCTGAAGGAGAGAATGGATTCGTTCACAAACAAATGGCCTTTACCACAATGTGGACATTTCATTTTCACGACTTTTCCTAAGGCAGTTTTTGATTCAGTTTCCATGGCGCGAAGTTAGTAGGGATTGAAAACTATGGAATGTGACGAAAATCACATTATTGGCAAACGAGCGTATCGTAGTAGGCACCGTAACCAGCCCAAACACCCAATCCGCCTTCAACATTTGATTTCACATTGCTTGGAGAGGCGAATGGAGAGCCTTGATTAGCCAATTGATCCTCGTACGATTTGTAAAATTTGAAAACGTTCATGTCAATGCTGGAACCTCGAACAATAACCGTGTCACCACGCTTAAAAAAACCTCTCTCTTCTCGGCGGTCATCAAACTTATCGCTGAAAGGAATAGCGCCTCTATAGTATGCGAATTCAAAGGTTAATCCATTGAAAAACTCATCGTCGTATACACTTGGCATTGGACTTATAAACGTTAGATCCTTTTGTTGTCCGCGCAAATAAGTATCTCTGGTTATCCATTGCGGATAGTGACTAATTCGTTTAGCAGACCAACGATAGGCATTGCCAAGAGAATCAGGGTCGGTCATTTTTCCGTAAATAAATCCCAATGAATCGAGTGGGTTACCCGAGGGCGATGCGAACCAAAGGCTATCCAGCGGAATTGGAAAATTCACTTTAGTTGATGCTTGCAAGTGATGCTCGTCTTTGTCGACAATCAAAGTGTAGGTTTCTCCAGCCAAGCCCAACGCTTGCGGAGATAAAGAGGAATATAGGCAAATGTTTAGAGCGAGCACAGCTTCGGGTGGAAGACCCAAAATTTGAGAGGCTAGAAGAAGCTGTTCTAACGTCATATCTGCTGTGCAATACATTTCCAATGGAATGGTGTCAGTTCCATGAACCATTTTCACTTGGGCGTCTCGAACGTAGGAATTAGCCAGTGCATTTAAGTCTGCAGGGTCGAAGTAGCCTGCAGAATAGCTAAGAATAACAATTGGGTATTGTCCCGGTTCAATGCTTCCTTGAACAACAATTTTAGTATCGGCTTGCGGAAGGTCAACAGTTATATCCTTTTCGCAACCCACCAAAAGAGTCACAAGTGCTAAAACAATTCCAACCAAACCCAAAGACTTTTTCATAGTTGCAAAATTACAATCAATTCATTCTTACAATAAAAATATTTTGGTGTCGTTTTTGTTCGATTCAAAATCAAATTATTTTTGCATTTCAAATTTAAAAAGTATGAAAAAGAGTCTAGTCATTTTTGCTTCAGCTTTCGCTGGCGGTCTTATTGCCATGGCTGCATACCATTTTGTAGTTAGGCCAAATCCAAGTTTCTCATCTTGGAATTCTCCTGTTCCAAGCGCGTTTGCCAATTATTCAGGATTAAGTGGTGCAGGCGGTGATTTTGTAGTTGCCGCTGAAAGAACAGTCAATTCAGTGGTTCACGTGAAGACGGAAACTAAAACAACCCAATACGATCCTTGGGGCGGTTTTTTCGGGTATCAGCAACAACCTCAAACACAAATGGCATCTGGATCAGGTGTCATCATTTCAGCTGATGGATATATAATCACAAACAATCATGTCATAGACGGTGCTGAAAAAGTGACAGTCACTTTAAACAACAACAAAAATTATGAAGCAACCTTGGTCGGAAAAGATCCGAGCTCAGATATTGCCGTTTTAAAAATAGATGAGTCAAATCTTCCGGCCATTTCATGGGGAAATAGTGACGCCGTTCATATTGGTCAATGGGTGCTCGCAGTGGGAAACCCTTTTGAATTAACCTCTACTGTTACCGCTGGTATTGTAAGTGCTAAGGGCAGAAACATCAATATCATTGGTGAAGGAAGGTCGGGCGAAGTTTTACCAGTCGAGTCATTTATTCAAACAGATGCTGCAGTGAATCCGGGAAACAGCGGCGGTGCGTTGGTGAATACCAACGGTGAACTTATTGGTATCAATACGGCTATTGCTTCTCGAACCGGTTCATACGCGGGATATTCATTTGCAATTCCTGCTTCAATAGCGAAAAAAGTAGCAGAAGATATCATAGAGTTCGGAAATGTTCAACGCGGATTTCTCGGCGTTCAAATTTCAGCGGTAACAGAAGAGCAAGCAAAAGAAGCCCAATTGCCATTGGTTTCGGGTGTTTATATCAATAATGTTACAGCAGGAGGGGCGGCGGAATCGGCAGGGCTAGAAGCTGGAGATATTATTTTGAAAGTTGCGGACTATCCGGTTTCTACCGTTCCGCAACTTCAAGAGCAAATAAGCAAGTTCAGACCGGGTAACAGAGTGAACTTGGTGGTTTGGAGAAACGGGAAAGAAAAGAACTTTGAAATTGAATTAAAGAATAAATCGGGTAAAGCCGAACTCGAAAATTTTGAGGAAATGGCTGCCGAAAGCATTTCATCGCTGGGTGCGGAATTCAGCGCTCCTTCAGAGAGTGAATGCAAAGCCTTACGTATTCAAGGCGGTGCAAAAGTGGGAGTGCTTTCAACAGGAAAGCTAAGAAGTGCGGGTGTGAAAACCGGGTTTATTGTGACGAAGATCGATGGTGAACCTGTTACCTCGCCAGAGCAACTTCAATCGTTGTTGAAATCCAAGTCAGGTGGAATTTTGTTGGAAGGAGTTTACCCTAACGGAACTCGAGCTTATTACGGTTTCGGTATATAAATACCAAGAATTATTTTGAATGAAAACAGCCTCGTGAAATGAATACGAGGCTGTTTTTTTTGCTGCAAGTTCATTCGCTTGAACTATCTTTGCGGCGTCTTGAAAAAATGATTTTCAAGAAGAAAAATCAACTCATTTAAATTTAATTTATGTCAAACAAACCCTTGTCAAACGACACCTACAGCAATGAACTGGCAGTGTATGTGAACCAAGAAAAAGCAGCAGTAGATCTCGCGCACATGGTGGGGAAGTTGCTTTTCGATAAATCAATTGAATTGGTGCTTTTCCGCAATCATCTTGCAGATACGCGAATCACCGAAATCCTGCGATTGCACAAATACGCAGCGGAAGTAGTAGGTAAGCCTATTAGCGTTTTTCACACCGCGGAATTGGCCACTGAGCTTTACAACATGGACATTGCTCCAGCGAAAATTGATATAGGGAAATTGGCTAGCGAGTGGGCCATCTCTCGCGAGCATTTCAATTCGCAAAAAGAATTTCTAGAAGATAAACTACAGAATTTCACAGAGGAAGGGAAAGACATGGAGCCAAGAGACGTTGTCTTATTTGGTTTCGGTCGCATAGGTCGACTTGCTGCACGTGAATTGGTGCGTCAAGCAGGAAGCGGACAACAACTGCGCCTTCGTGCTATCGTTACGCGTGAAGACGACGATTTGTCAATTAAGAAACGCGCTGCGCTTTTCGAAAACGATTCGGTTCACGGAAGATTCAAAGGAACCGTTGATGTGGATTACGAGAACAAATGTTTAATCGTGAATGGTCAGCGCATTTATATGTTGGCAGCGAAAGATCCAGGTGCTGTTGATTACACGACTTATGGAATTCAAGACGCTTTGTTAATTGATAACACGGGTGTTTTCAAAGACCGCGAAGCACTAAGCATTCACCTGAAAGCAAAAGGGATTAGTAAAGTTCTTTTAACTGCACCGGGAAAAGAAGTTCCAAACATTGTTTACGGAATTAACCACCGCGATTTAGACATTGAAAGCGAGACAATCTTCTCTGCAGCAAGCTGCACAACCAACGCAATCTCTCCGATTTTGAAAACCATTTTCGATGAATTTGGAATTGAAAAAGGGCACATTGAAACAGTTCACGCATACACGAACGACCAGAACTTGTTAGACAACATGCACAAGAAAAGTCGTCGCGGAAGAAGTGCTGCTGTGAACATGGTAATTACTGAAACGGGCGCTGGTAAAGCTGTTACGAAAGTAATTCCAGCTTTGGCAGACAAGTTGACTTCAAACGCTGTTCGCGTACCAACGCCAAATGGTTCGTTAGCAATCATTCACGTATACACAGACAAAGCAACTTCGGTTGAAGAAGTAAATGCTACTGTTCGCAAAGCTGCGCTAGACGGTGATTTAGTGAATCAAATCTTCTATAGCATTAGCGAGGAATTAGTTTCAAGTGATATCGTTGGAAACGAGTGCTGCAGTGTGTATGATAGTCAAGCAACCATTGTTTCGAAGGATGGAAAGGGTATTGTTCTATACGTTTGGTACGACAACGAATTCGGATATACAAAGCAAGTGATTCGTCTTGCTAAGTACGTTGCGAAGGTTCGTCGCAGCATGTACTATTAATATTTTATGTTGAAATAAAAAAGGGCGACCAACGGTCGCCCTTTTTTGTGTCTATTCTTTCGTTCGTTTTCGTGACACGAAAAGTGCTAAGCCGACAACGGACCCTAGGAAGAGAGGCACTTCCCAAGGCTTTTTGTTTTTGTCTGAATCTTTGTTTTGCATGAACGCTTCGTTCGCATCCATGTCGGAATGAATATAGGCTTCATCCACTTCAATTTCGTTCGGGTCCATAGGTGAATTTTCACCTGGAATAACTTCTCCCTTCAACATAGAATCATAAGGCTTGTTAATCATGAAAGAAACGAATTCATTGATGTACTTGTCGCTTCGATCATTCGGTTTGATTCCCGCAAGCGCATACAACTCATCCACTTCAACTTTTCTGCGCGCTCGCAACGATTCCAAATAGTCTTGCGATTCATCGCAATCGAAAGGGCCTCCAGCAGGATGAGTAAGAATATATCTTGCTTGAAAATTCTCTGTGTTCGGAGTAATCTGGAAAGTTAAATCCGCTGGGAATTTAGCGTTGCTGTAGCGCACATGAAGCCTTGTGAAGAACACTGGAGAAGCAGAATTCCAACCGGCCCACCAAACGCCTGCTTCCGCGAAATCGTTGTAAATAGGCGGATTCCCAACGCACGGATCGCATTTCATTCCGCCCCAGCTTGGAGTCACATTCCAGGCGTATTCCAACATAACCGCGTTCTTTCCCTCACGTGAATATGCGCGAGTGAAAAGGTTTTTGTAGAACTCTCCGAAGATGTCTTTCGTGTATAAAGGAATGTTACGATCAGTTGGCACTTTCACCGTTCTGTAGTTCGTGCATTCAACACGTCCAGCCTTCGTGAAAGCATACACAATCATGTCTTGCTCGCCCGTGCTGTTGGCCATTCCCAATCGAATAGGCAACATGAATTTCGGATGATCGAAGTTAATTTGAATCGGACGTAAGTAATCGAATCCGATGTTCTTCTGATTGTCAAGATTTACCTTTACTACAAAGAACTTCATGTTGCTCTTGATATAGGGCTCAAGCACACTCTCCGCAGTAGCTGGAATTTTATAGCCTTCCTGAATCAAATAGTTTTTCAAACCGGTACTTTCTTTTGCTGAAAGAAGAGCAATATCGTATTCTCCAACGGTATATTCTGCCTCAATTGTAACATTGAATTTTTCTTCAACCATGTCATACTGCATGCGCATTCCGGCATTTGTAGAGGTGACTGCTGCGCTCCAGTTTGCTTCTTCTTCTTTTACAACCTGATAACACGGGTTGGTGTCGTAATACTCCACCAATCGCGGAGAAGAGTAGGCGTCGAGTGTTTCGAATATTCTTCGGTCAACGACTTTAATATCGCCTTCTTGAAGCACCACGGGCACTGGAACAACCATGGCGAAATCGCGCACGTCGCCCTTGAAGTCATTCGACATGGTAATGGAAGTTCGTGTTCCGTCGCGAACCAAAATAATTTCACTCTTGTTGTTGAAGAGCGTCGCGTCTGCTTTCGCGACGTAAAATCCGCAGAACGAATAGGCGTTCAAGCTAGAGAGAAGCACCAACAGTGCTGCTGCCTTAATAAGCAATCTTTGTGTCATGGTTGAATTGTTTTTGTGTTGAATGAATCCAGTTAAATGTTTTGCTCGGAAAAAACTTGTTGAGTAAGGGCGTTAATGGAGTGAAGCAAACCAAGGCCCAGAGGGGCGCTCCTGTTACGAAATAATAATTCGTGAGGTAGAAGGAAGTGAAGGCCACCGCCATGGTCCAGATGATTCGAACCAGTCTATTTGTTGGAATAGTCATCGGATCGGTTATCATGAAGAGTGCGAATAACCAAATACTTCCCGATGATAATTTGTGAAGCAGAACTTCCCAATTCCAACCTAAGAAAACGATTGTTCTGTAATACTCAAGCGCGAAGAGTGTGGCAATGAAAATTAGCCCAGTGTCTATGCGCTTCACTCTTGATAGCACCGCCAATCCTGCTGTTCCAATTACAAAGACAAGCGCGGTGCTGTTTCCCCATTGTGCTGGGGAAATCCATGCGTTCTTCGTAAAAAGAATCACTGCAATAATTCCAACGTTAGCCGGATTGAAAAGATGCTGTCCACGGATTTTAAAAATGAATTTCTGGCCAATGGCAATGGCAGCTGCTAATACATAAAGCATCGGCTCATTACTCTTGAACAAGAGCGTTAATCCGAAAGCCGTGATCAACGCACTTTTGATGGAATGAAGTGGAAGCTTCAAGAAATAAATTCCAAGTAGTTGAATGGAAAGCGCTGTGCCGAAAGTGAGCAGAATAGCAATAAATGAATAATCCCAGCGAAGGAACATTACGCCTATACAAACGAAAATAGTTTGAGAAACAATTTGAAAATGTCTAGCGTCGCTTTGAAAGAATCTGAGGAAGGATAACAGCATAACTTGAATTTTTTATGCTGTACAGGAAAGTTTCCTATTGGTTCATCAATCGAGATAATCTTTTACAATTTCATCGAGCTTGGCTTTCATTTCACCCGCGCTTATTGACGTGTAGGAGCTTGGAATTTGAAAATCATCGGGGTTTGTTTTCTGAAAAATTACTTCACGTGCGCGCACTTGCATCCGTCTTCCGTATTGTTCAATATCATATCCGAGCAATGTCCCTTCAACACCTGCGTAGGTATTCCACCAGTTATTTCCGTCTAAATCTAATTTCGTGGTGCTGTATAAATCTACTGAAGGAAGTGAATCGCTTTTGAAATAAGCAATAGTCTTCTTGCACTCGTAGCCCGCAATCATCATGGTTTCCTCTGTAGTTTCCAATCGAACAGAAGGGAATTGTTTAATCCATTCGTTGTATTCTCCTTCATTCAAATGCATCACGTAATCACTGCCGAAACATGCTACTAAATGATTGAATTCTTTTTTCTCGTGATCAATAATAAACTCAGATTTCACAATGCCGTAAGCAGATTCAATAAGGGTATGTTGGTGTTCACCGTCGAAGATGCACGTCATTTCGCTCGGAAAAAGTGCTAGCTTAATGTCGTTCGATTCGTAAGGAAAACTGACGTCGTAAATGATCTTTCCTTCTTGGTGACCAAAGTAGGGAATGTTGTTACACGATTGAAGACAAACGATTGAAATGAATGCAACAAGAAATGCTGAAGGGTTCATTTTAGTTACAGAGTGCAATCGTCTCAAAATTTTCATGATGGCAATATTACCACATTTTGAAATAAAACTTGGTGATTTCCGCGGAAGCATTGTAAATTCGAACCTTCAATTCCCTAACCGAGTGACCAATAAAATTAACATTGCCATAGATGGCTATTCTTCTTGTGGAAAAAGCACCTTAGCAAAGGCCATAGCAAAAAACTTGAATTACATCTACATAGATTCAGGCGCAATGTACAGAGCTGTTACGTATTATGCTTTAGAGCATGGATACATTCAAAACAAAGGAGAGATAGACGAAAACATGTTGGTGGAATCTCTTCATTTGATTTTAATTCAATTCAAATACAATTCAGATTCTCAAGAAATAGAAACTTTCTTGAATGGGACTTGCGTTGATAAAGAAATTCGCAGCATGCAAGTCAGCGCCCACGTTTCAGCAATAAGTGCAATCAAAGAAGTGCGCGAGAAATTGGTTCGTATTCAACAGCGCATGGCCGAAAATGGCGGTGTTGTTATGGATGGCAGAGACATTGGAACTGTGGTTCTTCCAAATGCTGAATTGAAAGTATTTATGACTGCCGATGTTGAAGTAAGAGCGCAACGCCGCTTTCTTCAATTGAAAAACAACGCAGTAGATATATCTATCGATGACGTGCGTGAAAACATTGCACAACGCGATTTGCTAGACACAACCCGCGCGGCAGACCCTTTACGCAGGGCTTCAGATGCAGTTATTCTCGACAATTCAAATCTTACTGAAGAAGAACAGTTTTCTTTTCTCATGGTGCAAGCAAAAAAGGCCATTGACATGAAAACGTTGGTCTAGTTCATTCACATTTCAATGTTGTAAAATACGTGGAACAGTTTTTAGCAGTCTCTCATGTGCGAATAACTTTAACACATGAAGAAATTTTTGAAATGGCCCGCTCTCGCGTTAGTGATTTTACTCCTCGCATTTCGTCCAATCCTAAAATCTTGCGAAACATATCTCGAAGAACCTTCGGCAACGACGACCTTGCAAGCACCTTCCATCGGACCTTTCGTAGAAACTAGTATTACACCTTGCGAAGCACCTTTCGCAGGAACTAGCTCAGGCTCTTGGTCCGACAGCCTCATCAAAACCCTAACCCTCGATCAAAAAATTGGGCAACTCTTTATGGTTGCGGCGTGGAGCGATGAGAAGAAAGAATCTTACAATCCAACACAAATTGAAACGCTCATTAAGAACAATGGCATTGGCGGAATTATTTTCTTTCAAGGTGGACCTGTGCGTCAAGCCAAATTGACCAATCGTTTTCAATCTAAATCGAAAATTCCTTTGCTAATTGGAATCGATGCAGAGTGGGGACTGGGCATGCGTTTAGACAGCACCATTTCATTCCCACGAGCCATGACACTTGGTGCTTCCATGGATGAAAAACTTATTTATGAATTTGGAAAGGAAGTAGCGCGTCAGTGCAAGCGTATCGGTGTTCACATGAACTTCGCTCCGGTAGTCGATGTGAATTCAAATCCGAAGAATCCTGTTATTTCGAATCGTTCGTTTGGTGAAAATCCGAACTGCGTTACAGAGTGCGGATTGGCCTATATGAAGGGAATGCAAGACAATGGAGTGCTTGCGAACGCGAAACATTTTCCGGGACACGGAGATACCGATGTTGATTCTCACAAGGATCTTCCTGTTGTAAACAAGACCTACGCGCAGCTGTCTTCAAATGAATTCAAGCCCTACAGAGCATTGTTTCAAAACGGATTAGCGAGCGTTATGGTTGCGCATTTGTCTCTTCCTGAATTTGAAAAAGAAGCACACGTGCCAAGCACACTTTCGAAAAATATCATCACTGGTTTGCTTCGTGACAGTTTGAAGTTTGAAGGATTGGTGCTTACCGATGCCATGAACATGGAAGGCGTTGCGAAATATTTCCCAGCGGGGGAGGCCGATGTGCGCGCGCTCATTGCAGGTAACGACGTGGTGTTGTTCCCGTTGAATGTTCCATTAGCCATTCAAAAAGTGAAAGAGGCCATTCAACAAGGAAGAATCACCGAAGCGGAAATAACAGCGAAAGCACTAAAAGTATTGAAGGCAAAAGAGCGCGTTGGAGCAAATAAGTTCAAGGCCATTCAGATCAAAGGAATTTCGAAAGATTTGAATTTGCCATACGTCACGGCCCTACGCAGACGATGCATTGAAAGTTCAATAACGGTTATTTCCGATAGTAAAATTCCTTACGAAGATTCAGACAAGTGGCAGAAGCCTATGGGAATTGTGGTTATAGGAGACGGTGTGAATTGTTCTTTCGCGAAAAGTTTGGATCAATACAAATCGGTTGAAGCACATGCCCTTTCGAAAGAGTGCTCAGATGTAGAAGTTCAAAACGTGATTTCAAAGTTGAAACAGAATTGTTCCGATGTAATTGTTGCTTATTTGGGAACAACCAACAAGGCAAACACAAATTTCGGAATTACAACACAAGGCACACGAGCAGCAGAGAAAATAGCGGAACATTTTACAACAACTGTAGTCATGTTCGCCTGTCCATATGCGCTTGAAAAATCAGAGTGGAAAGGAATTAACGATTTCGTAGTAGCTTATCAGCCAGATGATTTGACGCAACAAGTAACTGCCGATGCGATTTGCGGTATTATTCCCTTTCAAGGAAAATTACCAGTTTCAGTTGGAAATAGATTCAAGGAAGGACAAGGAAAAGTTTTCCAAACAGCAGGAAGAATGCGCTATTTGAAACCTTCGCAAACAGGGTGGTTCAATTTCCTTTCGAATAGTGCCCAAACCAATGGCAATAGCAGTGTTTATGTGGAAGACATGATGGCGACTGCACCTACTGAAGTGGAGGGGACTGAATTGAATCTGTTCTCTAAGGTAGATAACATCGTGAAGGAAGGATTGGACCAAGGCGCTTACCTGGGTTGTCGTGTTTTGGTTGCGAAAGACGGCGTTATTTTGTACAACAAGAGTTTTGGTTATCTAGACAAGGCTAAGACGCAGAAAGTGTCTGAGAGCTCAATCTACGACCTCGCTTCGGTTACCAAGATGCTTTCGACAACCTTGGCATTAATGAAATTAGTAGATGAAGGGAAAATAGATGTTGAAAAAACAATTGGTGAATATATCGATTTCCCAGAAGGCCATCCGCATGCGAAAATGCAACTGAAGCGCATGCTGTCCCATACAGCAGGACTTCCTGCTTGGAAAGACTTCACCAACTTAACAGTGAATGGCGGAGAGTGGGATGGGAATTGTTTGTCGAAGGAACACACGGACAAATGCTGCAATCCGGTTTGTGCAGATATGTGGACCACCAAGGAAATGTCGGATTCGATTTACAAGGAAATTTTAGAAGTTAAATTGAATCCAGATCAAGGCTATTTGTACAGTGATTTAGGTAATTACTACTACAAAAAAATGATTGAGAAAATCACAGGAATGCCACTTGATTTCTTTGTTTCAGAATCGTTCTACAAGCCCATGGGACTGCGTTCGATGGGGTATAACCCAACAAAGAATTGGCCCGTAAATATGATTGCTGAAACGGAAACTGACACGAAGTGGAGACGCCAAGCTGTTCGTGGGTATGTGCACGATCAAGGAGCTGCATTAATGGGGGGTATAGGCGGACACGCAGGTTTGTTCGGTAATGCGAACGATTGCGCAGCATTGATGCAAATGTGTTTGAATGACGGACGCTTCGGCACGAACGAATTCTTTCACCATGAAACAATGGATTTGTTTACCGCACGTCATTTCAAAGACAACAGAAGAGGCCTCGGTTTCGATAAACCAGGATTTACCAATTGGAGCGGTGCAACAGGACCATCTGCGAGCGATGAAAGTTTTGGACATTCAGGTTTTACAGGAACGCTCTGTTGGGCAGATCCAGCGAACGGAACAGTCTTCATTTTCCTAAGCAATCGAAACTGTCCGAGTTCAGAAAATTGGAAGATCAATGATTTGCGCATTCGCTCAAGAATTCATGAAGAAATTTACAAGTTGTTTCCTGTTAAACCGTAGTACTTTTGCACTGGAGTTTCGCTCCGATGTACTATGGAAAAAAAGTTGAAAATAGGTATTGTGTGCTACCCAACCTTCGGGGGTAGCGGTGTGGTGGCAACTGAGTTGGGGAAGGCACTTGCCGATAAAGGACATGAAATTCATTTCATCACTTATTCGCAGCCGGTTCGCTTAGGTTCTCTGCGAAAGAATGTGCGCTACCACGAAGTAAACGTAAGCGACTATCCCTTGTTTTTATACCCCCCTTACGAGCTCGTTTTAGCCAGTAAAATGGTAGATGTTGCGAAGCACGAAGGTCTTGATTTGCTCCATGTTCACTATGCAATTCCTCATGCAAGTGCCGCCTATATGGCGAAACAAATATTGAAAAGAGAGGGGATAAATCTACCGGTAATAACCACCCTCCACGGAACAGACATTACCCTTTTAGGAAGAGACGCTTCGTTTGAGCCGGTAATCTCTTTTGCAATCAATGAAAGCGATGCGGTAACTGCCGTTTCGCAAAGTTTAAGAACAGATACCTACAAACTTTTTGGAATTAATATAGACATTGAAGTCATTCCAAACTTCTTAAATCCAACTCCCATTAACGAAGATGTTGTTAAGGAAATTCGTGAAGAATATGCACCAGATGGAACGCCTATGCTTATTCACATTTCTAATTTCCGCCCAGTAAAACGTGTGATGGACGTTATGGAAATTTACAAGCGCGTGAATGAATTGAAACCTTCCATTTTAATCATGGTTGGTGATGGCCCAGATCGTTCAAAAGCAGAACAATTCGCACGTGATAATCAGCTGAACGATGTGATTTTTGTTGGAAATGTGAAGAACCCGATGGAACTTCTTTCAGCGGCAGATGTCATGCTACTTCCTTCCGAATCGGAGAGCTTTGGTTTAGCAGCACTTGAAGCTATGGCAAGCGGTGTGCCTGTTGTGTCGAGCAATGCAGGTGGTTTGCCTGAGTTGAACAGACACGGTGTATCGGGTCTCATGAGCAATGTCGGCGATGTAGATGAAATGGCGAAGCAAGTTTTTTACCTCATTGAAAAAGAAGAACGTTTATTGAAATTTAAAGATCAGGCAAGAGAAAGAGCGAACGCATTTTCACTCGAAGCAGTTCTTCCTTTGTATGAAAAGTTATATGACAAAGTGTTGAATTCATGAACAAGACAGCCCCGCAATTTATTGGAAAACGCATTCAAGTCATGCGTGAAAAAGAACAATTGACAATCACGATTTCACAGAGCGTAGAGCGCTGGCAGGAGGCCCTGCTTTATGCATGGTTGATGGCCTGGACGTTTTGCGGGGGAGTGTTTATTTATTCCTTATTCACAACTGTGAATGGGGGAGAACAAATCTTCTTTTTAATCTCAACGGCCTTATGGTCTTTCTTCTTTTATCGCACCTTGAAAGTACTCATGTGGAGAAAGTCTGGCAAGGAAATTTTAGTATTCAAGAAGGGTGAATTGACCTTGCAAAACGCATTCGGTTCTCGAGGGAGAAAAGAGAAATTCGATCTTGAAAAAATCTCGCAATTGGGATTGGTGAAGCAGGATGAAAATTCGTTCTTTTATTTCCTCGACGATAGCTTCTGGATTATGGGTGGAGAGCGCTTAGGATTTGTTCACAACCGGACGAAAATCCGATTCGGAAAACAGCTGAATCCTCGCGATGCACAAACCTTACTTCGCAGCGTAGACAGTGCTGTTAAGGGGTATTCGGTTTGAATACCAGCGACCCAGAATTGATGCAATAACGCAATCCAGTAGGAGGTGGGCCATCTGGAAAAACATGTCCCAAATGTCCGCCGCATTTACTGCACATGACCTCAGTTCTTACCATGCCGTAGGAAGTGTCTTTGTCTTCCGAAATAACCAATTCATTTATGGCCTTGAAGTAACTCGGCCAACCACACCCGCTGTCGAATTTAGAGTCCGATTGAAACAGCTCTTGTCCGCAAGCAGCGCAGCTATACGTTCCAATGTCATGATGGTCCCAAAACTCTCCGGTGAATGCACGTTCAGTGCCTTTCTCGCGAAGAATACGGAATTGCTCAGGAGATAATTCTTTCTTCCATTCTTCTTCTGTTTTTATTACTTGAGGTACCATATTGCTTGAAGTACTTTGATTTTGTTTTTGTTGTGAACAGCTTGCCAAACTTAACACTGCTGCAATGCTAAACGAAACTAATTTTCTCATAGTTGAACAACAACTTTTTGCTGAAATTGTTTTAAATAAGCTTAAGAATTTAATGCGTCTGCAGTATACGATTTCGTTTTTAAAAATACTTCGAAAGGCCCGCAATACAAGATGTTTCCACCTTTCTCACCACCTTCTGGGCCAATGTCAACAATCCAATCGGCGCAGCGCATAACATCGGTATGATGCTCAATAGCAATAACTGTATGTCCTTGTGCAAGCAAAGCCTGAAACGTTATCATCAGTTTCTGCACATCGTGAAAATGCAATCCCGTTGTGGGCTCATCGAAGATGAAAAGTGTATGCGGTTGATTAGGACCTTTAATGAGGAAAGATGCCAATTTAATACGCTGTGCTTCTCCGCCAGAGAGCGTGCTGTTACTTTGTCCTAGCTTCACGTAGTCAAGACCTACGGCCTTTAGCGGAGTTAATTTTTGCACAATGTGCTTCGCCGAAGTTGAGGCATCTTCACCAAAGAATTCAATGGCTTCGTCAACGGTTAAATCCAATACATCGGCTATGTTTTTCCCGCGGTACTGAACATCTAAAACTTCTTCTTTAAAACGTTTTCCCTTGCACGTTTCGCAAACCAATTCAACATCTGCCATAAACTGCATTTCAATCGTCTGAATGCCTTCTCCTTCGCACGTATCACATCTTCCCCCGGTTACGTTGAAAGAGAAAAACGCAGGCTTCATGTTGCGTTGTTTAGCCAACGGTTGTGAAGTGAAAAGCGCACGAATGTCGTCGTATATTTTTAAGTACGTCGCAGGGTTCGAACGACTGCTTTTTCCTATCGGATTTTGATCTACAAACTCCAATGCTTTTATGGAAGAAATACTTCCGGAAAGTTCGCTGTAATTGGAACTGTTTTCTGAAATTCCATTCAATGCATTTTGAAGGGCGGGGTAGAGGACACTCTTAATCAGTGTGCTTTTTCCAGACCCACTAACACCAGTAATCACGCTGAATGCGTGAAGAGGAATGTCAATGCTTGCATTCGATAAATTGTGAAGATTCACTTCTTTCAACGATACAATATCTGTGAGTTTCTTCTTCGTTTTTTCAATGTGAATTTTCTTGTCACCACGCAAATATTCTCCTGTTAAAGTCTTGCCTTTTTTCTCGAGATCTTTGGCACTTCCTTCGAACACAATTTCACCGCCTTTCGCTCCAGCCTCAGGACCTATATCAATAATGTAATCGGCATTGCGAATTATTTCTTCTTCGTGCTCAACCACAATTACGGTGTTGCCTTGGTCGCGAAGATTCTTCAATACTTCTAGTAATCGTTTGCTATCTCGAGGGTGCAATCCAATGCTCGGTTCATCTAGAATGTACATAGATCCAACCAAAGCGCTTCCCAAGCTAGTCGCGAGATGTATGCGTTGTGCTTCGCCACCGCTGAGTGTGTTAGAAAGTCTGTTAAGTGTTAAATATTCCAGTCCCACTTCGCACAAAAAAAGAAGTCTGTTTTTTATCTCTAGAAGAATTCTTTTCGCAATGGATTCTTCGTTCTTCGTTAAAGAAAGTGTCTCGAAAAAGTTCAACGATTTGTGCAAAGGAAGAAGCATTAATTCAGACACCGATGTGTTTGCAATCTTCACGTAATTCGCTTCTTTTTTTAGCCGTGTTCCTTGACATTCTGGACAAGCGGTTTTTCCGCGATAACGTGAAAGCAATACACGATTTTGAATCTTATAAGTCTCGGCTTCTAAATATTTGAAGAAGGTTTTAATGCCATGAAAATGTGTGCAACCTTCCCAAATCGTTTTCTTCTGAAGTGCAGTTAACTCGCGGTAAGGCGTGTGAATGGGAATGTCGGCCTTCTTCGCATTGCGAATCAAATCGTCTTTCCAACCGCTTAATTTTTCACCCTTCCAACAGGCGATACAATCTTGATAAATGGAAAGATTTTCATTCGGAATAACCAACTTCGAATCAATGCCAATGATACTTCCAAATCCTTCGCACGATTTACATGCGCCAATCGGATTGTTGAAGGAAAATAAATTCAACGAGGGTTCTTCGAAAACAACACCGTCTTCTTCCAGCTGATTCGCGAAAACTTCGAATTTCTTTTTGTCTGGAAAGAAAAGCGCGCAGTGCCCGCGTCCCAAGGAAAACGCCAGATCGACGCTGTCTCCCAAACGTGAAGCTTCTAACTCATCGTCTTTCGACATGCGGTCAATGAGCAAATAGTATGTGTGTTTGGAAGAGTATTCAGCATCTTGTATTTCAACGAACTCGTTGTTGCAAACCAATCGACTAAAACCTTGCGCAAGCAAGGTCTCTTTTCCAATTTGAAAAGAAGTTTCAGATTCTATTTTAAGCTGACAGACAATAGCAAAGCGTGTTTCATTTTTCAATTTGAAAATCACATTCACTACATCTGATGTGTTGTTTTTGGTTATTGCCTTTCCTGTGGTAGGAGAGAAGGTTACGCCAATGCGTGCATAGAGCAATTTAATGTAATCGTATATTTCTGTTGAAGTGCCAACCGTAGAGCGAGAACTTCTTCCAGTTACTTTTTGTTCAATAGCAACAGCCGGGCTAATCCCTACAATAGAGTCGACATCGGGTTTGTCGAATCGTCCCAAGAACTGACGTGCGTAAGAAGATAGACTTTCAACGTAACGCCTTTGTCCTTCCGCGAATAGCGTGTTAAACGCCAAACTACTTTTTCCCGAACCACTCAGTCCTGTTAACACAACGAGTTTATTTCTAGGAATAGAAACAGAAATATTTTTCAAGTTGTGCACGCGTGCACCTTTAATAATGATATGGGTCTTGTAACTCTCGTTCTTCACGGCTTTCATGTTGAAGTGTCAAAGGTATTACCTCTTCAATCAGATTATTGTTCATTGGTAGGAAAGAAAAAAAAGTAAAAAATTATTTGCTATTTGTAAAAACAATTACTATATTCGTTTTCAGGATGTCAACAGAAAGACATTCAAATAAATAAATTCTCATCAAGCGCCTATAGAATATAACACTACTTTTTTTCAGTTCTAAATTAAGTTGAACCATTAAAAAAAGGAGGCCGTTATGCGCTTATCACTCGAATCAGATCGCCAATTGGTAACCTTGTATATGCAAGGAAACGAACCCGCATTTCATGAGTTAATGACTCGCTACAAGTCAAAGGTGTTCGGAAAGATTTATATGTTCGTTCGCGATCGCGAATTAGCAAACGATTTATTCCAAGACACCTTCTTAAAAGCTGTGCAAGCATTAAAAGACGGACAGTACAACGAAGAAGGTAAATTCTCTGCATGGATCATGCGCATTGCACACAACTTGTGCATAGACCATTTCCGCAACAACAAGAAAATGCCTATTCAACGCGCTACCGATAAGTACGATCCACTTGATTTCGTTCAAGAGACTTCGAAGAACGTAGAGAAGCAGGTTATTCAAAAAGAAGTAACCAAAGAAGTTCGCCAATTAATAGGCATGCTTCCATCGGAGCAACGTGAAATTGTAATGATGCGTATTGTTTACGACATGAGCTTCAAGGAGATTGCAGATCACTTGGAAATAAGTATCAATACGGCTTTGGGAAGAATGCGCTACGCGTTAATTAACCTTCGCAAGCACATTGAAAAGCACAACATAAAGCTGGTAATCTAAAAAAGATTGTCTCGAGGGCAATATCGAAAGATAAGGTTGCGTTAATCCTAAAAATTAAACGCGCCTATGCAAGACTTTACCCTTCAAGATTTAGTGGCTTTCATGGAGTCGGAAGAAATTATTCTTTCAGCATACGAACAGCTGCAACCGGTTACCAAAAATTATATTTGGAACTAATGAAAAGCCACTCTTAGGAGTGGCTTTTTTCTTGTTTACTTTTGCCCCATGAAAGTGCAACGCCTCTTATTCATTCTCTTCATTAGCGCTGCTTTTCTGAACGCCTGTTCTACAGGAAACCCTTCGGGCGATGTGACTGTTCTTTTTCAACCCAAATACGCCAAAGGATTTCGTGTTGTTAAAGTTGGAAGTGATACCCTAATTCAGTTCCTGTCTCATTCTGATTCTCCTACTGTTTCTCATTCTGTTTCCGATTCTCCTACTGTTTCTTATACCGTTTCTCTTTCTGAAATCAACCCGGAACGAATTGCCCTACTTAGCACCACCCATTCTTATTTCATAAATGCCTTAGATGGAATGAAAAACGTATGCGGAGTTACATACGCCGACCGCATTCAGCTCACGAATTTGCAAGAACAAATTCAAAATGGAAGAACACAGAATTTGACAAAAAACGGAGATATCAATCAGGAAGATTTACTCATGTTGAATCCAACCGTGCTCTTCAGCGTTCCCTTCGAACCCACCGACTACCGTTCAAAATTACCCGGTTGCTCAATTATTCCAACTTCGGAATACCTGGAAGAGCATCCGCTGGGAAAGGCGGAATGGCTCTATGTTTTTGGATACGTGTTGCGGAAGGATGTTTTAGCGGGGGAGTTGTTTGCTGAAATTGAGAGCGAATACATAGGTGCGATGCAAGGTCATGCTGAAGGTCATTCTGAAGGTGCTGTGCAAGGTCATGCTGAAGGTCATTCTGAAGGTGCGATGCAAGGTCATGCTGAAGGTGCTTCGCAAGAATCTTCCGCAGGACCTTCTGAAAGACCTTTCGCAGAACCTTCCACGGGACCTTCTGAAAGACCTGAAGTTTTCTTCGCTACAAACAACGGCAGTGACTGGACCGTGGCGAATAACCAATCGTATTGGGCTATTTTGTTGAAAGATGCGGGTGCGGAATATGTGGGAGCAACAGATGGAAAGGGGAATTTGAATTTCGATAAAGAACGCATGTTGTTCGCGTTGAATGAAGCCGATGCCTATGGCGAGTTGGTGTATTTTCCGAATACATCCAACGTTTCACTGTCAAAACTTCATCCGGAATTTATTCAAACCGTTCCCTTTCAACATAAAAATATATTCATTTGCAATGCCGCGAACAACGGCTTCTTTGACAAGGCACTGCTAGAACCACATCTTTTACTTCAAGAGTTAAAGCAGGTCTTGGCCGATACAACCTTCTCAGGATACTATTTTCAACGAACACAATAGAACACGCAATACTTAACTTTGCCACATGGACTCGAAAGAATTGGAATTCAACAAGAACGAAGATAAAATGCTTCAACGCATTGCAGACCTTCAACGTAGATTGAAAAAGATCTACGAAGGAGGAGGGAAGAAGCGCATCGAGAAAGAACACGAAAAAGGAAAAATGACCGCTCGCGAGCGCGTTGATTACCTTTTGGATAAAGATACCGAACGCATTGAAATTGGTGCTTTTGCAGGTGATGGCATGTACGCAGAACACGGCGGGTGTCCGGCGGGTGGAGTAGTGGTGGTGATGGGATACGTTTCGAAGAAACTGTGTCTTGTAGTCGCGAACGACGCAACAGTTAAGGCGGGTGCTTGGTTCCCAATAACAGGAAAAAAGAACCTTCGTGCGCAAGAGATTGCCATGGAGAATCACATTCCCATTATTTATTTGGTAGATAGCGCTGGGGTGTACTTGCCTCTGCAAGACGAGATCTTCCCAGACAAAGAACACTTCGGAAGAATATTTAGAAACAATGCGCGCATGAGCAGCATGGGCATTCCGCAATACGCCGCCGTAATGGGAAGCTGTGTGGCGGGAGGTGCGTACTTGCCCATCATGAGCGACGAAGCCTTAATTGTAGACAAGACAGGAAGCATCTTCCTTGCAGGTTCATACTTGGTGAAAGCCGCCATTGGCGAGGAAGTCGACAACGAGACACTCGGAGGTGCAACAACGCATTGCGAGATTAGTGGCGTTACAGATTACAAAGCGTTGAACGACAAAGACGCCTTGGATACCTTGAAAAAACTATTAAGTTCTCAAGGTAAAATTTCCAAAGACGCCGGCTTCGATCGCATTGCACCATCATTACCGAAGCGCAAGATGGAAGACGTTTTGGGAATTCTTCCAACTGACAGAACCACTTCCTACGAAGTGCGTGAAATGATCGAATGTTTGGTAGACAACAGCGAATACACGGAATACAAGGCCGAATACGGAAAGAGCATTGTGTGCCTATACGCCCGCATTAACGGATGGTCCGTTGGAATAGTAGCGAATCAGCGCGAGATTATTAAAAGCAAAAAGAACGGCATTCAGTTCGGTGGGGTGATCTATAGCGACAGTGCCGACAAGGCCGCACGCTTCATCATGAACTGCAATCAGAAAAACATTCCGTTGGTATTCCTTCAAGACGTAACCGGATTTATGGTTGGAAGTAAAAGTGAACACGGCGGAATTATTAAAGACGGAGCGAAGATGGTGAATGCGCAAGCGAACAGCGTTGTGCCGAAGTTCACCATTATCATGGGAAACAGCTACGGCGCTGGTAATTATGCCATGTGCGGAAAGGCATACGATCCGCGATTGATAGTAGGTTGGCCAACGGCTCAAGTTGCGGTAATGGGCGGTGCTCAAGCCGCGAAGGTGTTGCTTCAAATTGAAGTGGCCTCTTTGAAAGGGAAAGGTGAGACAATCACACCCGAGCGTGAAGCTGAAATGTTCAACCGTATTAAATCGAAATACGACGAGCAGACTTCTCCGTATTACGCTGCCTCTCGCTTGTGGTTAGATGCCGTTATTGATCCGATTGATACGCGGAAGTGGATTAGCCTTGGTCTGGAAGCCGCATCGAATGCACCGGCTGAGCGCGCCTATTCGGTTGGAGTTCTTCAAACATGAAAAGAAAGTTAGATTATTTTTTTTCGGGTGAAGGGAAGTGGCTTCGCCGCGTCTTACTTGCAGCAGCTGCTGTGCGCTTGATAGCTGCTGTTTTTTCGGAAGGGTACATAATGAGCGACGATCATTTCTTGGCCGTTGAACCGGTGTCTTCATGGGTGCACGGAGAGAATTACCACAATTGGTTTCCGAATGAATACAACCACACCGATCATGCCCAGCCCTTTAGCTATGCTTATTATTTCTTGAATTTTCTAATCTTAAAGTGTTGTGCCTTAATCGGAATTATCAATCCGTTCATTCAAGCATTCGTGCTTCGCTTGGCGCATGCCGCCTTGAGTTTGTGGGGTGTTTACTTATTTGTGAAACTCGCTGAACGATTGATTGCTTCGGTTCAATGGCGCATGTATGCCATTTGGTTCTGGGTTTTCGGAGGAGTAGTCACCGTTTTCAGCGTTCACCAATTGGTTGAAACCGCGTGCATACCTTTTGTGTTATTGGCCTATTTGTATGTCTTGAAATACTTCGAGCGTGAGCGCATGGGCACACTAATAATTGCTGCCCTCGCATTTTCTTTTTCGGTTGGAA
>JBIIWZ010000037.1:0-9585 GCA_044338665.1 Flavobacteriales bacterium | reverse complement strand
CCATAGTTACAAAGTAATTGATTTTTGTGTCCACTTTTATTTCATATTTGCAATTAGCCTAATTTTACGAAATGCCAATAAACTTCGATCGTTCATACATACAATCTTATTCATCGCTTGAATTGCTCGCCAAACAAGCGGTTGAAGGTTTCATTACAGGAATGCATCGTTCTCCTTATCACGGATTTTCGGTTGAATTTGCAGAGCATCGCTTGTACAATGCCGGAGAATCTACGCGTCATCTCGATTGGAAATTATTGGCGCGAACCGATAAGCATTTCGTTAAACGATATGAAGAAGAAACCAATTTACGCTGTCAATTGGTAGTAGATGTTTCTTCGTCCATGCTTTTTCCAACTATAAAAAATGCAGAGGGGAAGGAATGGAATAAGTTGAAGTTTGCTTTGTACGGCGCAGCCAGCATTATGGAACTCATGAAGCGTCAGCGCGATGCTGTTGGGTTGAGTGTTTTCGCAAACGACTTAATGGTGCACACCAAAGCAGGAAGTAGCCAAGCACACATTCATTACTTGTATTCAGAAATGGAGAAGTGGCTCGAACAAAGCGCCACTTCCTACAAGAGTAACAGCCATGTTTCTGAGGTTATTCATGAAATAGCAGAGCGTATTCACAGAAGAAGTTTGGTGGTTGTGTTCAGCGATATGCTCGACGATTCCAAACAAGTGGAAGAAGTCTTTCAGTCGCTTCAACACCTTCGCCACAACAAACACGAGGTTATTCTATTTCATGTGGTTCACAAAGAACAGGAATTGGATTTCAATTTTGAAAATCGTCCGTATTCGTTTGTTGATTTAGAAACAGGCGAGGAAATCAAAGCCCATCCGCATGAATTAAGAAAGGCTTATCAAGAGAAGATGAGTGCTTTTAGAACCTCGCTGCAATTAAAGGCCGGACAGATTGGAGTCGATTATTTTCAAACGTCTATTGAAGACGGAATTCAGAATTGCATGCTTCAGTTTTTATTGAAGCGTCAGCGTATGATGATTTAAGCTTATGAAACATTTAGTGGTTCTTACAGGCGCTGGAATGAGCGCCGAAAGCGGAATTAATACTTTTCGCGATTCCAACGGATTTTGGGAACAACACCGCATTGAAGACGTGGCAACCCCAGAAGCTTGGCAACGCAACCCCGATCTTGTTACCGAGTTCTACAACCAACGTCGATTGCAATTGAACGAGGTGCAACCCAACAACGGACACCTCATTCTGGCTCAATTGGAAAAACACTTTCGTGTTTCGATTATTACGCAAAACGTCGACAACCTTCACGAACGCGCCGGTAGTTCAAACATCATTCACCTACACGGAGAGCTCACCAAAATGAGAAGCGAATGCTGCGTAAATGAAATTGGGCAAATTGCCCAATCGACTTCAAGTGCATGCGCACACGGAAACGCGTTGCGTCCGCATATCGTCTGGTTCGGAGAAGATGTTCCGTTGCTTGTAGACGCTGCTGAGTTAGTGGAAGAGGCCGACATCTTTATGGTACTCGGAACTTCACTAGAAGTTTATCCGGCAGCCGGATTGCTTTACAACGTTCCGCTGAATGCAGAGCGTTGGGTCATAGATCCCAAGGTTCCAGAACTTGCAACCAAATTAGGTTTCAACGCCATTGCCTCCGGTGCTTCCGAAGGCATGCAGCGCTGGTGCGAGTTTCAAAAGATTAGTCTCTAGCGCGAAGCTTCCATGCACTGGTCGCTTGCTCTGAACTGCTATGCGTAGAAGTTGATTTGTTGTTTTGCTGAAACAAAATCTCTGCTGCAATAGCCGCGACTTCCGTTTCTTCAACCGATAATTCTTTCTTCAAGATCTCTGGAGTGAAATAGTCCTTCACGAAATGCGTGTCGAAATTTCCAGATTTGAATGCTTCATGATTAATCGCCCAAGAGCAGAAGTCCAAGGTAGTCTGAACTCCTGAAATTTTATACTCCGCAATGGCTCTGGTCATGCGCTCAATTGCTTGCTCGCGATTCGCAGCATGCACAATCAACTTCGCAATCATCGGGTCATAGTAAATCGGAATGTCCATACCCTCTTCAAATCCATCGTCAACGCGAATGCCCGGTCCTTGCGGACGAACATATGTGTTCAATCTTCCGATATCTGGAAGGAAGTTGTTTGTTGGATCTTCAGCGTAAACACGAACTTCGAGCGCGTGTCCGTTTATCGAAAGGTCTTCTTGCGTGAACGCTAATTTCTCTCCGCGTGCCACACGAATTTGCTCCTTCACCAAATCAATTCCTGTAATGCTCTCTGAAACAGGATGCTCCACTTGCAAGCGGGTATTCATTTCCAAAAAGTAATAATTCATTTTATCGTCGAGCAAGAACTCTACTGTTCCAGCACCTACATAGTCGCAGCTTCTAGCCGCATCACAAGCGCTTTGACCCATGGCAGCGCGAAGCTCTGGAGTTAAAATAGCAGAGGGTGCTTCTTCAACCACCTTCTGGTGACGACGCTGAATGCTGCATTCACGTTCGAAGAGGTGAACAATGTTTCCGTGTGTATCTGCTAAAACTTGAATTTCAATGTGTCGAGGTCCGCTGACATAACGCTCAATGAAAACCGATCCATCTCCGAAAGAACTCACGGCTTCTGAAATGGCACGCTCCATTTGCTCTTCCACTTCTTCAATTTTCTCGACGATACGCATTCCTTTTCCGCCGCCGCCTGCGCTTGCTTTAATCAGAATTGGAAGTCCAACTTCCAACGCTACACGCTTCGCTTGTTCCACATCGGCAATGGCGTCTTCGGTTCCAGGAACCATAGGAATGTTATACTTTCTTGCAGCCGATTTTGCTGCAAGTTTATTACCCATCATGTCTATGCTGTCCGGATTCGGACCAATGAAGGTGATTCCGTTTTCTTGAACTTTTCTTGCGAAGTCTGCATTTTCAGAAAGGAATCCGTATCCCGGATGAATCCCTTCAACGCCTAACTCTTTACAAATCTCAATGATTTTATCTGCTTGTAAATATGACTGGTTGGAAGGCGGAGGACCTACGCAAACGGCCTCGTCGGCGTATTTCACGAAAGGTGCATTTCTATCGGCTTCACTATAAATAGCAACAGTGGCAATTCCCATTTCTTTCGCTGAACGCATTATGCGCAAAGCAATTTCTCCACGGTTCGCAACAAGAATCTTTTTCATTCCACAAAAATGAACATACAATGTCCATTTTGAAAATTATTTGTCACTTTTTCTTCGGTGGCGTTTTCTTTTTATTCTTCTTCTTGGGTTGAATTTTCACAGAGTCAGTGGCAATAAGATTCACCTTCTCATCTGTTGTCCATTGCACAGCAGGTGCGTTTAAATTTCCATTAGTCGTTAAAGTCATGGTTGGGAAAGCATTGGTGCTTTCGACTACCGTCGGAGAATCGTTTTCCATGCTTCTATCGGACTTGGCTTCGGTAGCGTTGTTCGCTGGAGCAATGGTGTTTTCTTCTTGAACCTCATCCATTGTCGGAGTCTCGTGCACATGCTCAACTTCACGAACCACGGGTGTCACATAAATTCCGGAAACCGGTTTCAGCTCGGCATATTGTTCTGGATTGACTTTGAATTCTTTACTTTCAGAAACAGTGTCATTGGTTGAATTTTGAATTTCGTTGTTTTTGGGATTGTCTTGGACGATAGCTAATTGATTGGAAGTTTTATCTGAAGGAACGAACCAAACGATTGCTCCAACCACCGCGGCCATTCCAACAAGAGAAAAAGAAACCGTGCGGAATCCGCTAAAATTGGGAAGAGGAGGGAAGAGTATGTTCAACCAAACTTTGAAACGTGAGGGCTTATGGTCATTGAATTCTTTCTTCAAGTTTTTCCAAACGGCAGCAGGCGGATCTTGCATCTCGTGCTCGGAAGATTCAATGTTTCCCAAAAGCATTTTGAGTTCATCGAATTCCTTTTCGTTGGAAACATGTTGCAACACAAAGGCGCGTTCCTCTGGAAGCAAACCGTTGAATTCCTTGGTGCGCAAGAGGCGCTCCAAGTCTTCGGGCTGATAGGTGAAAGGTTTTTGTGTGCTCATGATTGTAGTATAATGAAGAGAAATGAAAGTAAAAGTTCTTTGTATTCTTGAAGAATACCGTTGAGTTCTTTGAGGGTATAGAAGATGCGCGATTTCACGGTTCCTTCGGAGCAGCCCATGGTTTCGGCTATTTCCGGATTGCTGAGTTCATGTACGAACCGAAGTTCGAAGGTGGTTCTTTTGGTTTCGTCTAATTGCGACAGTGCATCTTGCAGCGCCTCTTCGAATTTAGAACGGTCCATGTCGCGGTCGTGTTCGTGCATTTCGGCTGTCGCAATTGTCATTCGCGCTTCGGCGCGAACTTCATGCTTCGCATATTCATTCTTACACTGGTTGTGCGCCATGCTGTAGAGCCACGTCTTGAAATTGCGTTTCACATCGAAGCCTTCGGCGTGACGAAAGACTTTGCTGAACAGCTCTTGCGTGAAGTCAGCCGCAACCTCTTTGTCTTTTCGAAGCATGCGAAAGAAGTAAGAATGTATCGGCCGGCTGTAACGGGTGTATAGTTCTTCAAAGGCGCGTTCATTGCCGGCCGCAATCAGCGGCATAAGCTCTTCGTCTTTGAAGGGAGTATACGTTTTATGTTTATTGAATAGTGCCAAGAGAAGGGGTTTTCATGCCGCTGTACAGGTAACGCACAGATCGGTTCATTTATTCATATTTATTTTTTAAATCCAAGCGGTCGCGCAACTCGAACAACATCATCGCCGTGGCTCCCCAAATCAAATAGTCGTCGTACCGAATCGCCGGCACCGACTTCGTTTGCTGAATGTGCGGCATGAAAATGTCCATTCGCTCGGTCTTCATCTTCGCTCCGAAATGCGCTAAAGGAATAGGAACCAGCGCTGCCACTTCTTTTTCATCGGGAATGAAATTCGGCTTTTCATTTAAAACAGTTGCAAAGGGCTGCACCAACATTCGACTCGGAGGAATGAAGATTTCATTCAGCCTAAAATATTTTTTTTCGGTTGGAAGGGAAATTCCCACTTCTTCGTTCAACTCGCGCAAGGCTGTGTGCAACAGACTTTCATCGCCTTCATCTTTCTTCCCACCAGGAAATGCCATCTGTCCGCTGTGAACCCCATTATAAACTGGACGCTGAATCAAGGTCAGACCAGCATCGCCTTCATGCGGATGTAGGACAATCACCACTGCGCTTTCGCGCGGAGTGGGCGTGAGCTTTCGCGCTTCAGCCGCACTTTCGCGAATGTACGCGTCGAGTTCGCTGTAGGCCTTCGGCTCGAAAGGTTTCTGTAATTGTTCTTCAATCCACTGCATAGTTTTTCAATTCAAAGTCAAAGTAGAACTAACTTCGTATCGCGATGCCAATTTACAGACTCTCAGACGAATTGTGGTTCCCCGGTCCAGAGGAATTTGAAGACAATCTTGTTGCAGTTGGCGGAGATCTATCTGTTTCAAGATTGCTACTGGCTTATTCAAAGGGAATCTTCCCCTGGTACGAAGATCCTGGAATGCCTCGCTGGTATTGTCCGGAAGAACGTTGTGTCTTTCACGTTCCTTCCTTCAAACCAAGTAAGTCAACAGGACAGCTCTACAACAAGGGCATTTATAGATTCACTTTCGACAATGCCTTTCACGAGGTTATTTCCGCTTGCGCAGGAAATGGCAGGGAAGACGAAACTTGGATTCTTCCGGAAATGATTGAAGCATACACGGAGTTGCATATTCTTGGATTCGCTCATTCCGTTGAGGTTTGGCGAGACGGGAACTTAGTCGGTGGATTGTATGGAATTAATTTAGGCGGCATGTTTTGCGGAGAAAGTATGTTCTCAACGGAATCGAACACTTCGAAATTAGCGCTTTGGCATTTGATTCAACGCTGCAAGGAATGGGGCATGGAGTGGGTAGACGGACAGGTGGAAAATCCGCATCTCGTATCATTGGGAGCAGAATTAATTTCTCGAGAAGCCTATTTAGAGCATTTGGAAAAGGCCCTACAACAAGAGACTCACAGAGGGAAATGGTAATTTATTCAACTCCCATTAAACCATTTTTAATCTTTTTGTTCTAAAAGACGATGGCAGTCCGTGAAAAAGAAATCTTATTACTTATTTCCGTCTCGAAGACGAGAGACAAAGGATACGAGATGCTTATTTCCGATTACCAGAAACCACTGTACTTTTTTATTCGAAGAATGTTATTGAACCACGAAGACACCAACGATGTTTTACAAGACACTTTCGTTCGGGTATTCAAAGGCATAGACAAATTTCGTGGAGAGAGTAAATTGGGAACGTGGATGCACAGCATTGCCTACCGAGAAGCATTGGGACATATTGAAAGGAGTAAACGGATTTTGAAGGGCGATTGGGACGGACTTATAATAGAGAATGTAAAACAGCTGGAAGAGGATGCACATTACACCGGCGATGATATGCAAAGGCGCCTCCAAGCCATGGTGGCTGCGCTTCCGGAAAAGCAAAGAGCAGTCTTCGTTATGAAATATTATGAAGAAAAAAAATATACTGAAATAGCAGAAATAACAGGCACAAGTGTTGGTGCATTAAAAGCCAGTTACCATCATGCCGTTGAGAAAATTAAATCGGCCATTCAATCAAATGATTGGATCAATGAACAAATAAAAAATGGAAATGAAGAATAACGAGTGGAATGTCCCTTCGGATTATTTCGAGAAAAATAAAAAGGCGCTCATGCCCGTTCGGAAGTTTCCGACAGGGAAATGGCTATTGGCTTTGGCGGCCGCATGTTTTGTGGGCATTGGTTTATTTATGTGGAAGAGCGAAGACCAAAGCCAAGAGATTGCGAGGGTGGAAAATCAGAATGAGAAACAGAATGAGAATGAAGGGAAGATAGGAGAAGATATAGGGGCGAAAAATCTTTCGACCAAGGAAGATATAGGGGCGAAAAATCTTTCGACCAAGGAAGATATAGGGTCGAAAAATCTTTCGACCAAGGAAGAGATTGCAGAGGAATTGAAAGAAATTCCGAGAGAAGAATTGGTAGCGTATTTATTGGAAGAAGATTCAGAATTAATTGAAAATTTAAATTAAACACAACATGAGAAATACAATGATTTTATTTTTGAGTTTGTGCTCTGTGGTAGCCTTTGCTCAGCCTGATCGCGACGAACCGAAGCGCAGCGAAAAAGTAGCAGCGCTTAAGCGTGCTTTCATTACTTCAGAATTGGCTTTAACTCCTGTTGAAGCAGAGAAATTTTGGCCGGTGTACAATGCACATGAAGAAACACAAAAGACCCATCGTAAGGAGTTGAAAAAAGTCATGGATAAGATGGATGCTGTTGGTGAAAATCAAAAAGCGTTCGAATCGTTGAACAACGAAATATCTGCGCTTCGAGTGAAAGAGGTGGAAGAAGATTCAAACTTCATGATTGCCTGCAGTAAAGTCATTGGTATTCAGAAAACAGCCAAGCTTCCTGGAATAGAAAAAGATTTTCATAAAATATTATTGGATGAAGTAGGTAAGAAGGGCGGCCATCCCGGTCCTCCTCCAGGTGGCAGACCTGCGCATGGTCCAAGGCATAAGTCTGCTGAATAGGCTTAGAGACGATAAGGCACGAGCGAAAAATGATAAATGTGTGCAACCATTTTTGGTTTTGTTGAGTTATATTCGTTGAACCTTAACAAAATTCTTATGAAAGCGAAATTTATACTTTTTGTAATCTTCATTTTTTCTGTTTATTTTGGAAATGCACAAGAGCAATCCGTGGCAAGAGCATGGGATGAGGTTGTTCTTCAAGCCATTCGTAACGACAATGCGCGTCCTACCATTCACGCTAGAAATCTTTTTCACATTCACGCTGCGATGTATGATGCATGGGCGTTGTTCGACGACACGGCAAAGACATACTTAATTGGACAATCGTTGAATGGTTTCAACTCTCCGTTCAATGGCATTGAGACACCTTCGAGTATTCAAGTTGCGAGGGAAAAGGCCATTAGCTACGCGGCTTATCGCATGCTAATCAATCGCTATCAATATTCGCCTAGCTGGGCGAACACCTTAACCATGGCGAATTTTGTGATGCTGGGTTTAGGCTATAGCACTGCAATAACCTCGACCGACTACAGCGACGGTGATCCTGCTAAATTGGGAAACTACATAGCAGCGCAATACATTGCTTATGGAAATCAAGATGGATCGAATCAGTTGTTGAATTATTCCAATCAGTATTACGTTCCTGTAAATGCACCGATGTTGCCTGTTTTTCCGGGCAATCCAAATAATACGTACATCAATCGTTGGCAGCCGCTCAACTTGGCGAACTTCGTAGATCAAAATGGTTTTCCTGGCTTGCCAACACCTTCAGCTTTGTCGCCAGAGTGGGGGAATGTAAAGCCATTTTCATTAACTGACGCTGACAAGACGGTTCATTTCCGCGACGGTAATTTTTGGAATGTATTTAAAGATCCAGGAGCACCCCCTGTTTTACTTCCAACAGATACAACCTCTTTAGATCATCCTTTCGTTTATGGAAATGTTATGGTGGCAACTTGGTCATCGCATTTAACTCCTGATGACGCTACATTAATAGATATTTCGCCGGCAAGTGTTTGCAATATTCCAGCCTTACCTGATAATCCGAATGACTACCCCAATTTTTATAATTTGTTGGAAGGTGGCGATATCGGGACTGGTCGTTCATTGAATCCAGTTACAGGACAACCCTACGAACCTGAATTGGTGAAGAGAGGTGATTTTACAAGAGTACTTGCAGAATTTTGGGCAGATGGTCCACAAAGCGAAACACCACCAGGCCATTGGTTTAAGATCATGAATGTAGTTCATGATCATCCACTTTTCGTAAAGAAATGGGCAGGCGAAGGAGAGATTTTAGATGACTTAGAATGGGACGTTAAAGCATATTTCGCAATGGGTGGTGCTGTGCACGATGCAGCAATTTGCGCTTGGGGAATTAAAGGATATTACGATGGTAGTCGACCTGTTTCTGTCATTCGAAAAATGGCTGATAATGGACAATCTTCAGATTCGTTGTTGCCGAATTATCATTTCCAAGGATTACCGTTGATTCCGAATTACATTGAATTGGTTCAGCCAGCAGACACGCTGAATGGATTTATGACTGGCGATATTGGACAAGTTAAAGTGCGCGCTTGGAAAGGACCGAGCTACATTCCAAACCCATTAAATACATACGCAGGTGCGGATTGGATTTTAGCAAAGAATTGGTGGCCATATCAACGTCCGACGTTTGTAACTCCTCCTTTCGCGGGATACATAAGTGGACACTCGACTTACTCGAGAACTGCAGCTGAGGTAATGACAGCTATTACTGGATCAGAGTTTTTCCCAGGAGGTATCGGAGAGTTTCTTGCTACGCAAGATCAGTATTTAGTGTTTGAAGAAGGACCATCAACGGATGTTACACTTCAATGGGCTACCTACAGAGACGCTGCAGATCAGTGCTCGCTTTCGCGTATTTGGGGCGGAATTCACGCGGGCTTCGATGATATTCCGGGTAGAAAGATTGGGATTGAATTGGGGCCTCAGGCTGTTCAATTCGCAGAGTCAA
>JBIIWZ010000036.1:0-9663 GCA_044338665.1 Flavobacteriales bacterium | reverse complement strand
AACGGCACATTCACCTTCGGCGTATACTGATATTGCGTTCCGAAAATGGTGTTGTTGGAAGTGTAGTGGAAATAATCATATCCATCTACCGAAGGCAACTCGGGAATGTGGTTGTGATTCGAAGCCGAACTGTCCGTAACCACATCAATATTTCCCACCAACTTCGCTTCTTTAATAGCTCCGCTTGCCCAAACACCTGTGTTCGTGTAAGCTGCCTTTCCACCTTCCTTCAAAATATTCAAAGGAACCATGTAGAACCCGAGTGTTGCACCGCCTTGAAGAAAAAGAACTTCGTAGCGATCTTCGAGATTCAAAATATCTTTCACCAATTGACGGGCTTCGTCCATCACACGCTCGAAGTTTTTGCTTCTATGTGAAATTTCAATCAACGACAATCCCATGCCGTCGAATTCACGAATGGCATCTGCTGAACCTTCAATAACAGATGAGGGTAAAATGCAAGGACCCGCGCTAAAATTGTGTACTTTTTTCATGGTTCAAATGTAATCTTTTAATGTTTCTTACTGATTTTGTAATTGTGAAATTTTCTGTTGAATGGCTTCCTTGTTTCGTTCAAGGATGACCAAATTTAGCAGCTCACTTATAACCGCCAAATCGTAGACTTGAGTAAGCGAAGCGACAATGCAATCCATTCGATTTTCTTCCAATTCAATGGTGGAAATAATCTTCACGATGTCTTTCACCAAAAAACAATCAGCCTCCAATTGCATGCGCCCTACCATCTTTCGTTCGGTATCAAAAGATTTAGATTTCAGAATCGAAACTATTGAATCTACCTTCGAAGCCATGGCCGGTTTTTCACATCCTTTTTCCCCAACATAAACAGAGTCTTTCACCAAACTCGGCAGCGAACCGTTCTTCCAATTCTGAAAAGACTTCGCTTGAATTTTCAACTCTCCCGATATCAACAACTCGATTTTACTGTTCACCACAGATACACTCAGACTGTGCGAAATTAAATTTTTAGTGGTCAGACTTAATACCGATTCTTGCGATTGAACAACCACCTTAATGTTATGCTTTCCAACATTCAGTTTAGATAAATGAATGGTAGAAACAGGAACTGTATTTATTTGAGCATTATCCACAAAAAGCAGAAAAGACAAACTGTCGGGTGCGGAAACAATGAGCCTGCTCTGAGCTAAACCACCCATTGCACTAAGCCCAAAATATATCAAAAAAGCAACTACTCTACTCTTCATCGAACGCCTTATAAATTCTATTTAAAAACGGAAATTTCCGAAATCTTTCTGGGACAATAAACAGCGGATTAACGCTTCTTTCTCCCAACCACTGCGGGCGAATGTACACCAATAAACATCCACCTACAAAAACACATATCACAGCAAATAGTAACAGCCAAATTCCATCGATATGCGAACGCACCGCCATGTATTTCGCCAGGTATGCCGCAAGTAATGTCATAGCGCCAATGCGCGATCCAGGGACCAAAGCGCCAAGTTGCTCTTTCACCGAAATACCAGAGATTCTGTGCGCAAAACCAATCATCATGAGGTAATGAATTCCTGTCGTTACAGCTATCGAAATCGCAACAGCTTCCACCGAAAAACGTGCAGCGACCATGACGCCAACAATCATGAGCACTAAGTAAATCCCTTTGATCCAACTTCCTTTGTAAACCTCTCCTTTCGCACGAAGCAGTGAATCAATAGGACGCGTAAGTGTCCTAAAAATAACGGCTACAAAAAGCCATTGCAACAAATGCGCTGCTCCCATATAACCGTTCCCTAAATAAATTCGAAGAATGTCTTCACTAAAAACAAAAACGAAACAAGCTAATGGAAAAATTAAAATACTTAACACGTTGGTGGCTGCTAACACCACACGCTTCAATCGTTCAGTCTCTTCTTGCAACTTCGACATTCCGCTGAACAGTACGCTGTCGCTCAGTTTCGCCATTATAGTAATTGGAAGTGACGCCACATATGCTCCTCTTTCGTACATGCCCGCCTGATTCAAAGAAACGGTATTGGGGAACAGAGCGCTGCCCTTCGAAAAGAGCGGAAGAACCGCAACGTCGACTTTCGTGGCGGCGTAATTCAATGCATTGAATAGCGAGCTTCCTGCGCCGTAATTCAACAATTGCAAGGTTGCCTTTTTATTCCATTTGAATTGAACGCGTGTGGGCTGAAGAATCCAGCAAGCCAACGTCATAAGTGCATTCTGCGCGAACAGCGCCCATACATAAGCCCATATCTCGTACCCCCCGTATGCTAACCAAAGTCCCACCATCAAATTTCCTCCAACAATACTTAGCATGCTCGCCGTGAAGAACGACTTGAACTTCATGTTCTTCATCATGAGGTTTCGCGGAACAACGCTCAATGCTGAAATGGTGAAGCTTGAACACACAACAGGAATAATTTCCTTCAACGTATCAATTCCGTAAGCTCTGGCAATCATGGGAGCAGCAGCCACAAAGGACAAGGTGAAGATAATTCCCAATCCCAAGGATGTTGTGAAAGCCGAATTGATGTGCGATTGCTCAATGTCTTTTCGTTGAATGAGCGCGGGACCTAAACCAATCTGTGAAAAGATTTCAGCGAATCCCATAAGGCTCAGCACAATTCCCATAACGGCAAAATTCTCCGGAGCTATAAGCCTTGCCAGCAAGGCGGTGTAGCCCAACTGTATAAGAATTTGCAGCACCACCGTAGCGGAATTCCACGAAAAACTAGAAACGAACTGTTTGCCTTCGGATGCCAATGGTTTGAAATTAATGTGCTACAAAGGTCGAATATCAACCGTAAAATAAATTGTTGTAGAAAAGAAAAGACGAACACCTTACTTTTGATAGCTCAATTGAATGTTATGTTGAAAAAGCTCAAGACCTTTATTTCCGTTTTCGCATTGGTGCTTATTTGCGCATTTGCCTCTACCCTCGAATCGTGCAAAAGCTGCAATACCGGGAAGGACCTGGGCATTGAAGAAACTTCAGACACCACGCTTCGGGCCATTAACGCCAAGATTACCGCTGAGCCCAACAACATTGCGCATTACTTAGAAAGAGCGCGCTACTATTCCGGATTGAAGAAATATGCTGAAGCCAATTCCGACATTGTTCGTGCAAAGACCATTGATTCAACCAAAGCAGATATCTACTTCACGGCTGGACAAATTCACTTCGATCAGCAGCGCGTAGTTGAGGCGTATAAAGATTATCAAAAATGTATTGAAAAAGACCCTCAGCACAAAGAGGGATTGCTTGAAAAGGCGGCCATGGACATTGCCTTGAACAACTACGAATTGGCTCTTCAACAAATTAACAACGTGCTTCGTCAAGACGAGCGTGTGGCTTACGCCTACTATTTGAAAGGTCGATTGTACCGTCAGGTTCGCGACACTACTTTGGCATTAAGCTCTTACCAGACAGCCATTGAGGTTGACCCGAGTTACTACGACGCTTACGTGGAAGCCGGATTGGTGTGCGCGAGTTACGGTAATCCGCTTGCGAAGGAGTATTACAATTCAGCCATTGACCTTCATCCGAACTTCGTTGAACCCTATTACAACAAAGCTATTTTCCTTCAGGAAACCGGAGTGAAAAATCCGAATAACTATCAAGAAGCCCTTCAGTGCTACGACAAGATCATTGGCATCGATGCGAATTTCTCAGCGGCTTATTTCAACAAAGGATTTGTGAATTTGGTTTATTTGAAAGACTATCAGAAAGGAATTGAAGCCTTCAATTTAGCATTGGAGAAAAACCCTGGATATTATCAAGCCGCATACAACAGAGCGCTTTGCCACGAAGGAAAAGGAGATAAAACCAATGCTGAAGCCGATTTGAATCTAGCTTTGAAAATTAAGCCCGACTACACGGAAGCAGCTGTAGAATTGGGAAAACTTCGCGGCGACAATTAATTCGGTTTTACAACCGGATGAATGATTAGCTCTTGCTCGTGTTCACTTCCTGGTAGAATTTCAAACGTAAACACCACAAACATTTTCTTCAAGTACGTCATCTTTGGCGCGTCGTTCGGATGCAGCACCAACTGCAGTCCCAATTGAATGAATCCCATCTCGGTTCTGTTGGCTGGGACTTCCAAAACTAAATCGACCTTTCCATCGGTTAACACCTCAGCCGATGCGGTTATTCCCGAGTTCTCGTCGGTGAATACACCATTCTCTTCCGAATTCAACAAAAAATATCCGGGCGCATCGATGCTCAATTTCAAAGTGGTCTTTCCAGGTTCAACAGTAATGGGCTCTATCGCAACCGCTTCGCCGGCATTGGGAGATTCGCCTGAGTAGAGGGCCTCTTGGCTCACGACAGGATAAAAACTCTTCACTTCGTTCGATACCATTCGCCATTTGCGAAGCACACCGTAACCGCCTTCACACACAAAAATTTCACTTCCAATTTTATTCAAAGCCATGGGGCGAGTGAATTGCGCGGTATCTGCTGCGCCGTCTTTCAATCCGAGCATTCCACTTCCCGCAACATTCTTCACATTACCCAACCAAGAAATTTTATGGTTGAAGGGCTCACTGATTACAAGATCGTTGTTGTAGAAAGTGAATCCACCCGCGCGATTAACAGGAGCTTCAGGTGCATAGGCCACTTGTTCCTTTTTCTTTTTGAATTTCGAAATCGTCCCGTTGCTTTTCAGCATGTAAAATTCTTTGTTGAAGAATTGAAGGGAAAGGGCACTTAGCGCATTGCCTTGCGCGTCTTTGTTTTCGCTTCTCCAAATTAATTTCGAAGACTGGTCGGAAGTGTTCAATTCCCACACACTGCAGTCGTTTCCGGCAAGGACATAGATTTTATTTTTCACAATGAACACATCCGTTGGATAAGGAATAGCGCCTTTCCAAGTTGTTGCCTTTTCGAAATTCTCTATGTTCGGTTGTTTTCCATTTCCAAGAATGGTAAGCAACACGTGTTGGTCGTTGTCGTAAATGCGCACAGCATGATTCAGCGGATCGGCAATGTATAACAGTTGCTCTACGAAGCTGAAAGCCACGCCCATAGGCTTTTTCAGTTGTGCAACGGAAATATCTCCATCTGCAAAACCGCGCACTCCGCCAATTCTTTTTTGAATTAATCCATCCTCGCTAATGGTGCTCACTCGGAAAAGCGCAGGCTCTGAAACCGCGAGCTCTCCGGAGAAGTAGCACAAGTCGTTTGGAAGTTCAATCAAGGGGTTCGCCCAATATTTAGGTTCCGGAGTAATGGTGGGCTGCCATAGGGAATAGCTGTTGGCATCTGCTTTCACCCATTGGTTAATTGACGCGCTAATGGTTTCGCGGTTGCGCAGGCCTTGAATTCCCATGACCGCCTCTTTCATGCTTTTATCGAAAATTAAAATCTGTGGAAGTCGAGCCGATTCAATCAATGGAATATCTCCCCAATTTGGTACAATTCCAACTGGATGACTGATTCCATTTTGTTGAATGAAGTCGAAGATCTCTTGTCGGCTGTAGGCAGGCTCGCGCGCAGGAATGAGCGTAATGCATTGCACTTGCGGAACTGCAAGAAATTCTTCTTGAAGATCAACCATGGCTCCAATGCCTATAATTTCTTCGGGTTGAAGACATCCGAGCACCACCAACTTATCCTTCAGCAGATCTGTGTTGAATTGGTAATCTGTGTTGAACCAGACTGTTCCAATTGGAAAAGTAAAAGCCCTGGCGGAATGAGCAGACAGCACCAAAACGAAAATGAACGAGCGCAAGAAAATGTTCTTCATACCAACAAAGAAAAGAAATTTCGAAAAGAAAGAAGTATTTCGCATGAAAAAGAAAATTATTCCAACTTCTTTTCGAAATTCGCTAAACTGAAAATTACCCAATGGAAAAGAAACCGAACAATTTTTTTAAAACAACCTTCCAATTAATGATCACGTGCCTAGCTCTTCTGTTAGGAGATTATTTACTTGACGGGTTTTCTGTGGACTCTTCCCTTACAGTGATTATTAGTTCAATAGTCATAACGCTTTTAAACAAGTTTGTTAAACCGATTCTAATCCTCCTAACTATACCTGCAACGCTCTTCACCCTGGGACTGTTTCTTTTGGTCATTAATGCCGCTATTCTAATTATGGCTGGAGAGATTGTGGACGGATTTAAAATTGCTGGTTTTTGGCCGGCGTTGTGGTTGTCCATTGTAATCTCTATTACACATCTGATTCTTGGAGGAAAGGCGAAAGTTCAGAGAACTGATGTTCGCTAGCGAACGAATGCTGCGTAGCAGCGAATGTCGATGACTAATGTTCACTAGTGAACGAATGCCCGAAGGGCGAATGCTGCACAGCAGCGAATGTCGATGACGGATGCCCAGTGGGCGATTGCTAAGTTGCAGCGAATGTCGGTGACTAATGTCTGCGACGAGATGAAAAGAACACATTACATTTACCCTATGCAAAAATTGTATGCCGTTCTAATGTTTGTTGTTTTGGTTTCATGTGCGCTTTTTTCGTGCACATGGGAGAGCATGCAAGGCGATGTGACGAGTGAACCAACGACCTATGTTCCTTTGAGTTATTATCCTGTTTATCCGGGAAGTTGGTGGTTGTATGAAGTGAATGACACCACCACTGAGCAAGTTGAAGTGAGTGCAACGTATTTACCACATAGGTATGTAAACACGCCAGCAGATCTTTCAGGCGTTCAGACCTATTCAGACACGGCTTATGTTCCTTTTTTGAATGGACAACCGATTTACGGATACAACAAAATCAATTGGGTGAGCCCACCCTTTGGCAATTACTATGTGCAATGGCCAATACTTTCAGAGCAAGTGGGATTTGAATTCGAACGCGACTGGACAGACAAGCGCTTCGGAGATTTCTCTGAAAAAGTGAAAGTGACCAACAAGTTTTATAATGGAACAGATTCAATCATCACCTTGGAAGGACATTGGGTATATGGTCCTAATGTTTCAAGGAAGAGCTATCAATCTTTTGGCAAGAATATTGGCTTACTGAGTTCGTATATCGTTGACACCCTAACCGTAGATACGGTTTACAAAAAGGTGTTACTCGATTATCATATCAATCTTTAACCACAACTCAAACGAATTGAACATTCACAACATGAAAACAAAACTAACCATTACCCTCCTATTCCTCTCAACTCTTGCAATAGGGCAGCCTTTAACCAAACAAAATCCCAAAGAATTCATTCCAACTGGCTATGTCCTGTTCAGCTCGGTTGATGGTGACTTGGATGGTGACGGGGTTGCTGATAAAGTTCTGATGGTTAAAGCTACAGACAAAGCTGGTTTTGAGATGAACGAATTCGGGGAACGTGTTGACCGAAACAGAAGAGGTATAATAGTTCTCTTTAAGAAAAACAATATGTACGAGCTTGCTTTGAAAAACATCAATTGCTTCGCCTCGGAAAACGAAGACGGCGGCGTTTATTACGCTCCTGAACTTTCTTTGGAAATTAACAAAGGGAACCTTTATGTATGGTATGCAAACGGCAGATACGGTTATTGGAGATATACCTTCCGATACAGAAACTCCGATTTTTATTTAATCGGTTATGATTCTAGCGAAGGCGGCGCTGTTGTTGAAAATGAAACCAGCATCAACTTCCTTTCAAAGAAGAAACAAGAAAAGGTAAACACCAATGAAAGTGCGGAAGGCGGAGATGAGGAGTTCAGAGAGACCTGGACCAACATAACAGTTACCAAATTACTCAAGCTTCGCGACATCAAAGACTTTGAAAATTTCGAGGAAGTAGATATGTTGAAGTATTAGATTGAATCGACTTCACAAAAGTCAAATAAAACATTTATTTAACAGCGTTTCGGAAATTTTCCCGCTTCTTTGCAATCGGAAAAATTTAGAGTTTCCTTTATGCTGAAGAAAGTCAAGGTATCTGTCCTAATGGCTGTGTACAACACGGAGTTCGCTTTTATTAAAAGGGCGATTGACTCTGTGTTGAATCAAGACTTTCAGGATTTCGAGTTGATTATTATTGACGACGGTGGAACGAACGAGAGTCGTGCGCAAATGCTGCAATACGCAGAGCAACACGAAGACAAGATTATTTACGTTCGTCATAGCAACAGAGGTCAATCGAAATCTATCGATCGCGGCGTACTCAATAGCATTGGCGAGTTCATTACGATATTAGACAGCGACGATGAATATAAACCTCATCATTTAAGTTCTTGTTTGGAGAAAATAGAGTCGCTTGATTTGATTGCATCGTTCACCGAGACTATGGTGAACAATTCGGACGATTACTTCGTTCCGGATAAAGATGATCACACGCAATTGGTGCACTTGGACGATTGCATTTTATTCGGAACGTTATTCGGCCGCCGCGAGGTGTTTACTACGATTTGTTTGAAGAGTGGTTATGCGGCGGACGCTGATTTTTTCGAGCAGGCTGAAGCGAAATTCCGAGTACAAAAGGTAGATCTTCGCTCGTATATCTATTATCGAAATATGCCGAACAGCATTAGCGCCACCGTTAAAAAAAATAACGCTCCGCTTTCGAATTAATGGCAACGTTGTTCAATTACACCCCGAGGTCTGAGAATATTATTTTGGCTTGTCACATTGCCGGGGTGTACGATGTGAATCGCAGCACCACACTCGAACACGACGATTACGCCTTGGTTCAAGCGTGGGCAGAGAGTATTCAAGCGTTGGGATTACAAGGCGTTCTTTTTCACAACAATTTCTCTGAGGAAACGTGTGAAAAATATTCAAACGAAAACATCTCATTCATCAAAATCGAATACAATGAAAAGTGGAATCCGAATGTCTTTCGCTATTTCATTTACCGCGACTTTTTATTGAATTTCGCTTCAACAATAAAATCGGTTTTCGTTACCGATGTTTCAGATGTGGTGGTGGTGAAGAATCCGTTCGAGGCTTTTCTCTTTCAAGAAAATCGAGATACACTCTTCTGCGGCGACGAACCGAAAACGCTCAACAACGACTGGATGAACGACCATTCCACTCACTTGCGAAATCAGCTTTCAGACTACATTGAATATGAAAAGAAATTCGCAGAATCAATGCTGTTGAACTGCGGAATCATTGGCGCTTCAACAACCGTCATGTTGAATTTCCTTGAAAAGATTTGTTTCATTCACGAGCATTTCAATAGTAATAATGAAACGGCCTACACCGGCGATATGGGCGCATTCAATTACATCGCTCGCACCCAATTCAACAACAACCTCATTCACGGAGCACCGGTGAATACAGTGTTTAAGGAGTATGAGAGTTCGCGACTGGAGTGTTGGTTTAGGCATAAATGATTGAAAATCGGAGATTTTATTGCTACTGCGTAATTGGAACAATGTAATTGGAAAATCAGAGATTTTATTCCTACTGTGTAATTGGAAAATCGGAGATTTTATTCCCAATAGTTAATGGGAAATCCTTCAGGTTTAAAAAGCAATGAACATTACGAAGTAGGAATTATGATCCCGATAGCTATCGGGAGGCATTACGCAGTAGGAATAACGTAGTTCCCATCTTCCCCTCTCTTACCTTCTCTTATCTTTTCTTAACTTTTCTTTGAAGGCATTCATCGAAGACATTTCCTCCTTACCTTTGATAGTATCAAATGATAGTATCACGAGATGAACCCTCCTTATCAAATAACTCCAGTCATTTTAAAATTGATTGTTTCGATTTCAGAGAAATT
>JBIIWZ010000021.1:0-32300 GCA_044338665.1 Flavobacteriales bacterium | reverse complement strand
CGGCTTCGAATCACAACCACATTCCCGAGTTGCCTTCGGTAGATGGATATGATTATTTCCACTACACTTCCAACAACACCATTTTCGGAACGCAATATCAGTATACGCCGAAGGTGAATGTGCCGTTAGTGTGCGACATGAGTTCAGATATTTTCTCGAAGGAATTCAACGCGAATGATTTCTCGCTGATCTACGCAGGTGCTCAGAAAAACATGGGCCCAGCAGGAGCTACGCTTTACATTATTGATAAAGAAATGTTAGGCAAGACAGGAAGAAAGCTTCCGACTTATTTAGACTTGGCTTCACATATTTCAAAGGACAGTATGGCGAATACGCCTCCAGTGTTTTCAGTTTACGCGAGCATGCTCATGCTTCGTTGGATCAAAGAAAACGGTGGATTGAAAGGAATGGAAATTCACAACCGCGCAAAGCAAGAGTTATTCTATGCTGAATTAGATCGCAACAGTATGTTCCACGGACATAGCGTTCCAGACAGTCGCTCTTGGATGAATCCAACCTTCCGTTTGAACAACGAAGAGCACTCGGCTACTTTCGATGCTATGTGGAAAGAAGCGGGAATTAGCGGAATCGCTGGACACCGCAGTGTTGGCGGATACCGCGCTTCCATGTACAACGCACTTCCTTTGGAAAGCGTTCAAGTGTTGGTAGATGTAATGAAAGAATTCGAACGTAAAAACGGATAAGATGAAAATTTTAGCAAACGACGGAATAGACGCAAAAGGACACGCTGCTTTGGAAGCCATGGGCTGCACAGTGTTAACTGAAAAGGTAAGTCAAGATGCATTGGCTGTTTTCATTCACAATGAAAACATAGACGGGCTTTTGGTTCGCAGTGCAACTACAGCAAGAAAAGAATTGATAGACGCTTGTCCGAATTTGAAGTTCATCGGTCGTGGTGGAGTGGGCATCGATAACATTGACGCAGTTTACGCGCGTGAAAAAGGAGTGGACGTTTTCAATACGCCGGCTAGCAGCAGTGCGAGCGTAGCGGAATTGGTAATGGCCATGATGTTCGCTTCGAACAGATTTCTTTATCAAGCCGGTGGCGCAATGCCAGTAAACGGAGAAGAAACGTTTGAAGTTTTGAAGAAGAATTACGGGAAAGGCAAAGAGGTGAAGGGAAAGACGTTGGGAATTGTTGGTTTAGGAAGAATTGGTATCTCACTTGCTGAATACGCCTTGGGATGCGGCATGCGCGTGATGTTCTTCGATCGTTCGAAGGAAGAAGAAACGGTTACGCTTTCCATTAACGGTTCTCCGGTGGAAGTGAAATTGAATGTTTCTTCTTTCGAAGAAGTTCTTCGCGGAAGCGATTTCATTTCGTTACACGTTCCGAAGCAACCGAATGGAAGTTCGGTTATTGGTACAGCAGAGTTTGCACTCATGAAGAAAAACGCAGTGGTAATTAACACCAGTCGCGGCGGAACCATTAACGAAACTGAACTTATTGAATCGTTAGACAACGGCGTTATTGCGGGTGCTTGTTTAGATGTTTTTGAAAGCGAACCACGTCCGAATGCAGCGTTGTTGAAGCATTCAAAAATTATTACAACTCCGCACATTGGCGCTGCTACGGCAGAAGCGCAGGAGCGTATTGGTTTAGAGATAGCAGAGAATGTAAAACGAATTATGGACGCGAACTAAGCATGAAGTTCAAACCATTCAAGGCGGTTTTACCTGCAGCAGATAAGGTGCATCTGGTTGCTTCGCGATCTTATGTTTCGTATTCAAAAGAAGATTTGGTAGAAAAGCTTAGCGGCAATCCCTATACTTTTCTGCATGTTATTCATCCCGATGTAGACGGCGATTACCGCGGAAGACGCATTGCGTATTTCGAAGAGGTGCGAAAGAATTACGAGAAGTTTTTGAGTGAAGAAATATTTTCGTTGGAAGGAAAGGCGTCGTTTTTTATTTATCGTCAGGAAACTCCCGAGTATTCCTTCCAAGGCTTGCTAGGTGCGGTTTCTGTGGAAGACTACGAGCAAGGAAAAATAAAAATTCACGAGCACACCATTAGTCAACGTGAAGGAAGGTTCACCGATTATTTAGATACAACAGGCATTAACGCAGAACCTGTTTTATTAATGTCGAAGGAAGAAACGTGTTCTAATTTAATGGAACGCGTTTGTTTGGAAAACCCTCTTTATTGCTTCACTACAACGGACCGCGTGAAGCACACTATTTGGCAAATTAACAAGGCTGAAGATATTCAAGAGGTTGAAAGTGAAATGTCGCGTGTGAATCAATTGTACATTGCCGATGGACACCACAGAAGCGCGAGCAGTGTGGCGTTGAAGCAACGCAAAGCGGAAGAGGGAAACAATGAAGAGGTCTATCAATACTTCATGGCTTTGGTGCTTTCACAAGCGCAATTGAAGATTTTAGGTTTTCACCGTTTGGTGAAGTGTGTCGTTGAATTCGATTTGAATGTCTTTCTTTCAGACTTGAATAAAATAGGAACTCCTCACGAAGTAAATGAGCAAGAATTGCAATTAGCTGAAGGGAAAATAGGAGTGTATGCTGCAGGCAAATGGTATGTTTTTCAATTCGAAAAAGAAAAAAATGTCATCGATGCCGAATGGCTTTCAAACAATATTCTTCATCCCATTTTTGGAATTGAAGATGAGCGAACCGATAAGCGCATTTCGCATGCCGACGGTTTAGTTTCTTCACATGAGATAGCGAAAATGGTGGACGAAGGCAAAGCAGACTTCGCGTTTTTACTTCATCCGATTTCAACCGAGACGCTCATGCGCATTTCAGACGAAGGATCTACCATGCCTCCCAAGAGCACCTACATTCTTCCGAAGCTGAGAAGCGGCTTGGTTATTTATCCCATGCGATGAGTAACATTGAATCACAGATTAAATTCTACACCGAACAATTTCCAGCGCATGTGAAATTGGTGGCTGTTTCGAAAACGAAACCAGCGAGCGATTTACAATTGGCCTATAACGCGGGACAGCGCGTTTTTGGAGAGAACTACGTTCAAGAGTTGGTAGACAAACACGCGCAACTTCCAACAGAGATTCAATGGCATTTCATTGGGAATTTGCAATCGAATAAAGTGAAGTACATTGCTCCGTTTGTTGCGCTTATTCACGGAGTGAATTCCATTTCCACCTTGAAAGAAATAGACAAGCAAGCGAAGAAATTAAATAAGCAGATTGAAATTTTATTGCAACTTCATGTTGCAACAGAAGAGAGTAAATTCGGATTTTCAGAAGAAGAAGTCTTGGAAATTGCTGCTCAAAAAGAGGTGTATTCAAACGTGATTTTTCGTGGGGTAATGGGCATGGCTTCGTTCACAGAAGACCAGTCGCTTATTCGAAAAGAATTTCAAGAAGTGAATCGCATTTTTTCTTTGTTGAAGCCGCTCTTCGGTGAAGCCTTCAATGAAATAAGTATGGGCATGAGCGGCGATTGGCAAATTGCCGTTGAGGAAGGAAGCACGCTCGTTCGAATTGGCAGTGCAATTTTCGGAAGTCGTTAGTTCAACGTTTCAGCTACGCTGTAATCGTTTCGTGTAGCGCTGTTCCGAGAAATAAGTTCGCCCAAGAATCCGGCTAAAAACAAAAGCGTTCCAATAATCATACAGGTGAGTGCAATGAAGAACGGACTTTGTTCAGCAATGTTCTTTGCGGTTTCACCCAGATAGAGCGCATACAATTTCGAACCGCCGATGTAAGCGAACGAAATGAATCCGATCATAAATACCAGTGTTCCCAAGGTGCCGAAGAAATGCATCGGACGCTTTCCGAATTTCGACATAAAAGAAATCGTGAGGAGATCTAAAAATCCATTCATGAAGCGCTCCATTCCGAATTTCGTTGAACCGAATTTGCGCGCTTGATGCTTCACCACTTTTTCACCAATCTTCTTGAATCCTTGTTGCTTCGCTAGGACTGGAATGTAGCGGTGCATTTCACCATAGACTTCCACACATTTCACAACGTCTTTGCGGTATCCCTTCAAACCACAATTAAAATCGTTTAAGTGAATGCCCGTCATTCTGCGCGTGGCCCAGTTGAATAATTTCGTAGGAATGGTTTTCGAAAGTGGGTCGAAGCGTTCCTTCTTCCAACCGCTAACGACATCGTAGCCTTCATCTAAAATCATGCGAGCCATGGCTGGAATTTCTTCCGGAGAATCTTGAAGGTCTGCATCTAACGTAAACACCACATTTCCTTGCGCCGCTTGAAATCCCATGTGCAAGGCTGCAGACTTGCCGTAGTTGCGCGAAAAGCGAATGCCGCGAACGGTAGGGTAGGTCTGCTTCAATTCTTGAATAACATTCCAGGAATTGTCGGTTGAACCGTCGTCTACGAAGATGACTTCGTAAGACATTTGCTCGCGCTGCATAACCTCGTTAATCCAACGTTGCAATTCAGGAAGCGATTCCGCTTCGTTAAGAAGGGGTATGACTAGTGAGCAGTTCATGCAGCTAAGTTAGGCAAATGGATTTTTGCTTTTTCTGTGGAAGATGGAAATGAATAGACCAATAAAAAGATATTGAAAAAAAGTGCTGATCCAAACGATAATTGCAATGAAAATTGGAGAAACGATTGTATCAATGAGGCCGCTGTTTAAAATTTCATTTAACTGCTCTCTGGTTATGCCTTCTGCATTGGTAAGGGATTTCTTGATCTCTTCTTTCATAAAGATGAGCATAGAGTTGTCGATGTAGCTCAGTTGAATGAATGCGAAAAATAGTTTAACGAGTCCAACCACCATACCTATTCTAAGGCAAAACCACAAGGCCTTTCCATAATTGAATCCCTCGAAGTAGGATTTGTATTTGTTTATTCCTAGTGTAAGTCCGAATACAATGATAATGACTCCAATTAATTCAAAAGCGAAGGCCAAAGAGGGGAACCACGATAGGAGTTGTTCGCAAAGTAAATCGCCCAGAGCGATACCTATTCCGAATTTGAAAAGAATTTGGAAGACTTCCTTTCGGGAGGGCGGATTGATTGAGATTTCGTCGGACATGGATTTATTTTTCTTTGGCAAAAGTAACGAATGATTTTGCAATGAAGCGATTCACGCCTTACATTTGCACAAAGGCAAGTCTTATACGACCAGCTCCTTTCAAATCCTCCAGGGCCGGAAGGCAGCAAAGGTAGAAAGTTGTAGCGGTGCGATATAAGGGGCTTGCCTTCTTTTTTTTGTCTTATTTTTGGCCTTATGTCAGAATCAGCCTTCGCTACAAAATACAGATTACGCGCTTATCGCAAGAAGAAAGTGCTTACTGCATTTCTCAAAAAACTCTCGAAGAATCAACCCAAGTCTGCTAAGCCACTTATTGTTGCTGCTCAAAAAGAAGCGTGGAGTAAAGTTGATTGCACATCTTGCGGAAATTGTTGCAGAACCATGACTCCTACTTGGAAGAAAGCCGAGGTGAAGCGACTGGCTGCGCATTTAGGAATGACATATCAAGAATTCTTCGATAAGTGGTTGTTCATTGATGAAGCAACAGGAGATATTGTAAACACTACCCAGCCTTGTCAATTTTTCGATATGGGGAAGGGATTGTGTGGGGTGTATGAATTGCGTCCACATGATTGCGCAACGTTTCCGCACATGTACCGAAGAGATTTTTTCGATCAGACCGAAGTGTACACAGCAAACCTTCACAGATGTCCCGCAACCCTCGTTACCATGGAGGCTTTGGAGAAGGCAATGCGGACATCATGAGTCGTGAAGATTTTACATATTTGTTAAGGCATTTAGCCAAAGGTGGTTTAATTTTGAATAAACTTTAGGATAGTGGAAATGGATCGCGTTGTTTTATCGCCTGCTCAGAAATCGTTGAGAATTAATCTTAACAAAGACATCTACGGAACCTTTGCAGAAATTGGTGCTGGGCAAGAGGTCGTGCGTCATTTCTTTCGAGCTGGAGGAGCAAGCGGCACCATTGCGAAAGCGATGAGCGCGTATGACAAAGACTTCAGCGATGCTATTTATGGAAAGGAAGAGAAGGGGAGATATGTGTGCAAGGCGCGTGTAGATAACATGCTCAATCACGAGTACAGTTTGATTGAAGAGCGTTTAGATCGTGAAGATCATCCGACCAAAGAATTTTTCAGTTATGCCAACACCTTCGCAACAATAAATTTCCAAAAGACCATTCAAGGTCACGGTTGGATGGGTGTGAAGTTTCAGACAGGTTCAAACAGAGAGCCCAACGTTGTAATTATTCATGCGCGTTTGCATGAAAGCGATGTATTGCTTCAGCAAGCCACTGTGGGGAATTTAGGAGTGAACTTGCTTTACGGTTGTTTTTACACCTTCAAGCAACCCAAGGAATTACTACTTTCTTTATACGACAACATAAATCGCGATCAGGTTGAAATTGATACCATTCAATTTTCAGGTCCTGATTTTGAAAATGTGGACAATAGATTAATGTCTTTACAATTGGTGAAGAACGGAATGACTGAAGCGGTTATTTTTTCTCCGGACGGTGAAAATTTGCAAGCTGCAGACGTTTTGTATAAGAAGCATATTTTGGCATTGCGCGGGTCATTCAGACCGGTAACCAAGGTGAACATAGATATGATTGCGAAAGGTTTGAAAATGTTCGAAGGTGACCGCAAAGTAGATTCCGAAAAGGTGCAAGTGTTGTTTGAAATAACCCTGAACAACTTACGTTCAGATGGTGAAATTGACGAGCAAGATTTTTTGGACCGCGCCGAAATTTTGTGTTCGCTTGGACAAACGGTATTGGTTTCAAACTATTCAAAATATTATAAGCTGGCAGAATACTTCACGAAATACACCAACGAACGTATGGGTATTATCATGGGGACGAACATGCTTGTGGAGTTATTCGATGAAAAGTATTATCGCAATTTGAATGGAGGAATTTTAGCAGCGTTTGGAATTCTTTTTAGCAGAGATTTGAAGATTTACTTGTATCCGTGGTTCGACGAAGCCACGAACACTTTGTACACAACGGAGAATTGTCCTGTGCATCCGCGTTTGCTTCCGCTTTTCCGCTACATGGTTGACAACAAGAGGATAGTTGATATTGCGGAATACAATCCAGATGTACTTTCGATTTATTCTCGCGATGCCTTAGACCTAATTCACAATGGGCACCTTGGTTGGGAAGAGATGGTGCCGACTTATGTCGACACGTTGATTAAAGAAAATAAATTGTTCGGATACGATCCAGAACAAATACCGAATCCAGATTTCACCCCTCCCGTTAGAACGAAGTGGAGCGAGTCGTTGAATTCAAACTAAATAGAAAAATAATTAAATAGATATGTCATATTTTTTTACATCAGAGTCTGTGTCTGAAGGGCACCCAGATAAAGTAGCCGATCAAATTTCAGATGCGTTAATTGATGCGTTTTTGGCCCAAGACCCCGAGTCGAAAGTGGCTTGCGAAACGTTGGTAACAACTGGTCAGGTGGTTGTAGCTGGAGAAGTAAAATCGAAAGCTTATGTGGATTTACAAGATATTATTCGCGATACGATTGCTGAGATTGGGTACACGAAGAGTGAGTATATGTTCGAAGCGAAGTCTTGCGGAATTTTATCTGCTATTCACGAACAGTCTGCCGATATTAATCAAGGTGTAGATAAGAAGAACAAAAAGGACCAAGGTGCCGGTGACCAAGGTATGATGTTCGGCTATGCAACGAACGAAACGGACAATTACATGCCCCTTCCGTTAGAGTTGGCGCATTCGTTGTTGCGTGAGTTGTCTAACATTCGCAGAGAAGGAAAGCAAATGAAGTATTTGCGTCCAGATGCCAAGAGCCAAGTAACCATTGAGTACTCAGACGATCACAAGCCTATGGGTATTTCGGCGATCGTGGTGAGTACACAGCACGATGATTTCGATAAGGAAGCTAAGATGTTGGCGCAGATTAAGGAAGATGTTCGCACCATCTTAATTCCGCGTGTAATGAAGAAGCAACCGAAGCGCATTCAGAAGTTGTTCGACGGGAAGTATGCGTTGCACGTGAATCCAACCGGGAAGTTTGTAATCGGTGGTCCTCACGGAGACACAGGATTAACTGGAAGAAAAATTATTGTAGATACTTATGGTGGAAAGGGAGCACACGGTGGTGGAGCATTCAGCGGAAAAGATCCAAGTAAGGTAGACCGCAGTGCAGCGTATGCCATGCGTCACATTGCGAAGAACTTGGTTGCAGCAGGTGTTTGTGACGAAGTGTTGGTTCAAGTGGCGTATGCCATTGGTGTTGCGAAGCCAGTAGGATTCTATGTGAATACTTATGGAACAGCACGTGTTGCAATGAACGACGGACAAATCGCATCTTTGATTTCGAAGAATGTAGGAATGACTCCGTATGAAATTGAAACACGTTTCAACTTGCGCACACCTATGTACAAGGAAACAGCGAGTTTCGGTCACATGGGGCGCACGCCTAAGACCGTAACGAAGACGTTCAAGATGCCAAACGGTCAAAAACCGAAAGTTATGAAGGTGAATTTATTTCCTTGGGAAGAGACGGCAGAGACCTCGAAGAATTTCAAGAAGATATTTGGAATCAAATAAAGAATAAGCCCTCGAGAGAGGGCTTTTTTATGAATGCGTTTTTATTAGTATTAAACTACTGTCATAGATTCTCCCGAGAATTCAATTCTTTTCCTAGGTGGTTCACTTGATGAATGATATGCATTTAGTGCTATTTTCTAAATTGTAGCTAATCGATATTTATAACGGCCTTTAACTCCTTCTGTTCATTAGAGTCTGGGATTTTATTAATATCTCCTAGAGCATTATTCATCCATCCTTTTAGATTCATATTGTTGAGGTAGTCGTTCATTGTAGGAATAAATTTTCCTCTGAAATCCTCGAGAATGTGTTGCTCAGCAATGTCTCTGATATGAATTTTTTTATTGTCTGAATTCAAAACGTGAACACCTTGAAGTCGATTCATCTTTAGAAGAGTGAGTAAATCCGAAACAAATTCTTCGTCGAGGTTGTATTTACTTCGAAGTTTTTCAATCTCGTCAAAATCAACCCCGAACATTTTTTGCATGTAATAAACTCCTGCAGTGTGATGGAACAAGGAGCGGTGTCTATTGTCTGCACAAAATGCTTTCGAGCTGTCCATCATTTCGTGTATTTCGATATAATCGTTGGCTGTGCCTCCGAATTTTTTCATTGAGCTGTTTGCATGAACGTCTGATTTGGACATATAAGTTCTCAATAAATTAAACTTCTAAAGAACCGCTTATCTCATTATGGTTTTTTCCCGCTAGTGCGAATCCTTTAAAACCCGAGTCCTGGTATAAGTATGTAATGCTATCGTCCTCGAAAGAATCTGCCAAAGGTTTTAGTGCAATTAAGAGTATCCCTTCGCTCCAACCTTGATCAGTGCAATTGATGTCTAATGCTAACTCCTCGAATAGAACGAAGCTTTTCATTTCATTTTGAATATCGGTGTCACCGGATAATGGGAATTCTGTAATTTCTCCTGTTTCGTTTTTTCCTTTAATAAATTCGTAACCTGTCCAGTCATCGCCTCCACCAGACCATTTGAAAAAGAGAAATTCTACAGTAGGTAATTTTTCTGAAAGAAATTGGAATAATTCACTTGAGTTCATTTTTTTATTTTTTAATTTTTATCCTTACTCTTATGGCCTTTCGGGTTTCGCCCCGTTTTTTTAGTGATTTCTGGACTTCACTTTGAGATGATTGTTTTATTTGAAATAATCTGTAAGTTCTTTTTTTTGAATTTTTGTCTCTATGTTTTCGTGTTGCTATTAAGTTAAGCCTAAATTTATTTGCGATTTATTTTCGTTGTATTGCGGTATTTATTTAATAACAACTTGTTTTTTTATGCCAAATAGGACAATTAATTATCAATAAGTAGTCGTCACAAATCCGTTAATAATATAATTTTTGCCGTTGCTCAGTTCCTCAATGGAGTAGGTTTCGAAATCTCCAGTAAGCATTTCAATGTTTGAAATAGAGACATATTCGCAGGTTTGAATTTGATCATTCCAAACAAGTACTTTGAGCTGTCCGATCATCTCTTCGTAAGTATTGAATACATGTGTTTTTTTGAGCTGAAAAAGTGAGGTGAGTCCGTATTCTTCAAGGTAAATAGGGTGGTATGAAGTTAATTCAATAGAGTTAGTAGCTGTTGAGATTCGAATCAATTGGTTGTGATGAACAACTGCTGTCTTGCGAATGATATCCGCACTGACTTTATTTGTGGAAGGGTCTACCGAAGTAATCTGAGATCCTTCTTTTAATTCTTGAGCGCTAAGGGTGGAAGAGCTAGCTAATATTTTTGTGTTCACATTGAAACAACATCCGTAATTACATATTTCTGAAATTGCAACGTCTTTCCATTTTAACCCCGGAAATACATCAACTATTTCGAATCGGTACCAGCTATAATCAGAATTGGGGGGAAGATCGATATGCTGAACACCCATAAGATCTCTCAATATCACGTAGCAAAGTGCTCTTCCATCACCATAGACTTTGAGTTTTTTTACGCGTGAATTATTCTGCCATGCCTCGAAATTTTTCTGGTAACCGTTGAAAATACCGATATTACTGCCTCCATAAGGCAGATCCACTTCGAAGTATTCACCAATCCCATAATCGGTCTTTCCTTCTATCCATGCGGTTCTGGGATTCCAGTCATGTAAATTACTAGAAAAGTAATTTGATGAACCTTGCGAAGAAAGTGAGCTAGATTCACCAGAGGAAGACGGTCCTTCAGTGCATCCGCTGCCGTATAGAAAGGGAGCTTCATCTTCATTTTCTATGGTTTGTTTTTCCCGGTAATCCCAATTTACTTTGGTTTCTCCCCCAGTGGCATATACTGTTGGAAGTTGGGCAATGCAGCTAATGAATGGGCTTAGACTAAATAAGAGGGAGAAGACTTTTTTCATCGGGTTGGTTTAATATTCTACTTTTCTTACTGTAGAGGTAGCTTGATATTTGAATAATAATAATTTAATTGAACTGGAAATAAAGGGTCATTTCAGTTTTGTCCATGAGATGCTCAAATTTCATCTTTTGCACTTGCTGATATATTAATGTTTTTTCAGCGCTTAATTTCTTGTAATGAAATGTCAATAAAAGATTCTCTGCGTCTTTCATGGTTTTCAATTTTATTGGATTGAGTTCTGTCCCCCCTTTATATAAAGTTGCTAGTTGGTATGCACCTGAAATTAACTCATCCTTGTTCCAATCTATTTGCGGGTATTGGAAATAATCATCAATGCGGTAATTATCAGGTCCGCAATAATAAAGTCGAGCCGATTTTGAAATTATATAAATGTAACTGCTTTCTTGAAGAGGTTTGTGATTCTTTGGAATAAGGTCGTATTTATAGTAGAAGTAATAATTGTCAATAATTGTGGGGAAGGCCGATTGCACTTGTGATTTGTTTATTAGATCTGCTAAATCCCAATTAGGAAGCCTTTTTCTTGTTAAAAGCACATCTGATTGTTTACCGGATTTGCTGGATTTTATGCGGATTTTTACGTTAGAATTTTCTGGGCCGATCAATTTTTTCTTTACTTCAGCAGTACTCGGATTGTGAAACTCTACCAGGCTATCATTTTCAAAAATTCCCAGTATGATATCATTTTCGAAAATTACTTTGGAGGTTTCACAGGCTCCTCCTTTAACAACTTTGTCAATGGCTAAGTCGCCGTTTTTTACTAAAAATGAAATGCCGATTCCCGCGGGTTCGTTGTTGGAACTGATATTTGAATAATCGAAATAAAGGGTAAATTCTTTTTTGTTCAGCTTGGATACATTTACTTGCTTTAATATTGTTCCTAATTTTGTTTTAATTATTTCGCTTCGCACAGAATCACATTCTTGACAAAGTGCTTCCATGTGTTTTTCTTTTTCGAGCTGAAAATTTTCTTTTGTGTTTGAATAAATTGGAATTGGATAATTGATACTGTTTCTCTCATTGTTCTCTTTTATGCAACGAACGGGTAAACCACCTTCCATAAAAAACAGGTTTAAGTAGTTTTTACATTCTAAAAAAGAGACGTTAAAACAATAGGCTACATGCCCCTTGAATTCACTCTCCATATCATCAGAAGCAAACCCTTTAAATTCGATGCCATTAATAGATTGTGTCGATGTCCAGAATCCGGAACTTAAATAACAAAAATTTTGTTGTCCACTCGGCAGAATGAGTGGGATAGGGTGAATAGATAATCCAAATTCGTCGGCGCCATTTTCGGTTGTTTCACCGGCTTGGACGAGATCATTCTTGTCCCAGCCAAAAGTGGATTTTAATTTTCTAGCGGTTTCGCAAGGTCCTCCGCAAGTGTTATGTAACTCTAAGAGATCTGAATTAGTTGGAATTCTATATCCTTTTGGAGCTATGCCGCGAGAGTCATTGATAGCATACCAATTATAAATGAAGGTGTGAGGTAAAATGATTTTTCCTATTTTGTCCTTCAAATATGTAAAACACGGTTTTTTGTTTTCTCCGTGAATTCTCCATTCTTGTTCACTTTTTGCAAAAGGGATAGAATCACCGTTGTTGAAAATAGAGGTAGAAAGAGTTCCTTTCAACCATTTTTGTTTCCCTATTGTAATTTCATTTTGGCTTTGAGCAAAGCTCAACGTTGAAATCGCAATGTGCATTAAAGCAAGTAGAATATTTTTTACCATGGTTTTATTAAAAATCTAGAATTACCCAATTCTCATTTTCTTTAGCCATGGATATTTCTTCTTCTCGGTTGTTTAATTGAATAGCAACAACAGCTTTGGAGTCATCTTCTGTAATAGAAAGGATTTTCGCATTTGAGAACATTTCCTGCAATTCAGTTAAATCTTGTTCAGATAAAGTTTGATCCACTATTGTTTTGAATTCTCCAGCACTTTGTTTTGAAAAGCATAAGCTTAAGCCCTCCTTGTCTTTTTTAGCGCTCGCCTCTATGAGGGTTTTTATGGTTGATTCCGGAGTAGATAAATCGTAATTAGCTCCGCAGCTAGAAAATACCATTGCTGTGATTAAAGCAAATAGGATAAGGGGAATTGACTTTTTCATTTTCGTGTTTTTAATTGAGATTAAATTAAGGGTAATAGGTAATTTCTTTCGTTTCAGTGCTTTTCAATTCTCCTTTTTCAGAAGGACTATCTGAGTAGAATGATCTTCTCTTAATCCATTCGCCTTCTTCATTGTAATCATATTCAGTAGTGAATTTAGTATAACCATAGGAATCGTCGTGAGTTTCTTCAATCAAATTCTTTTTGTCGTCATACTTGTAAGTGTTGTTTTTGTCATTTTGATACAGCTCGTTGTCTTTAGGTTTTTCAACATCTTTGGTGCCGTCTTCATTGAAATACACGATTGACTTTAGTTTTTTATTTTCGTCATAAACGTATTCGTGCTTATAGGTAAAAGAGTTTGTGAATTCCTTTTTCAGAAGATTGCCGTCGACGTTGTAGTAGCAGGTGGTTTCCGATAATGGAATATTGTGGCTGTCGTAGCTGATCTCTTTCGATAATTTATTGCTACTATCGTAAGTGTAAACCACTTTGGAGTTGTACTCAGGGGTAGTATAAATTCTTTTAAGTTCGGTTACATTGCCCGATTCATTGTAGGTGTATTGATTATGAGATTTTAAGACATCTCCTTTGTCGTAATAATATTCGTCAGTAATCTTTTCATTTTCATTGTATTTGAATACTGTTTTTGGACTTAGCGCTATTGGGTCGTCGTTAATTATCGTTTCCTCTTTAATTTTTTTAACGCCACCTTGTTTTTCTCCCGAATTAGAAGTATTCTCAGAGGTAGTATTAGATCCACAACCGGAAACTAGAATTGCTGTTGAAAGTAAAGACAAACAAAGGAGATTTAGTCGTTTCATGTTTTTTTGATTGGTTTTTTTATTAATTATTTTAATTGGAAGAAAAGTTCTGTGTTGATTTTACCCAAAAGAAATCTTCCCATTCGGAGTCAATGAATTGATAGGCCCCACAGCCCATAAAGTTAAAGGCTGGGTTTATTATATTGCTTTTGTGACCAGGAGAATCCATCCATGTAATTAGTAATTCGTCGGCAAGTTCCCAATATGTGGGGTTTTGCTTGGATAAGTAACATATATTTTCGCCAATGCTAGAGTATTGCACGCCAACAGCTTTTATTCTATCGCTCATTGATTTTTTACCAGCAACAGGGCTTGAATGCGAGAAGAAATTATAATTAACCATATCCTTTGAGTGCTCGAATGCGGCCTTTTCAAGCTTGGGGGAGTGCATGAACTCTTTTTTTCGGAAGGCAAGACGTTCTTCATTTGTCCTGTAAAAAATTGCTGCGTTAAGTAGGTTATAGTCTATGCTGTCTGCGTCAATTTCTTGATTGACAATAGTTAGAGATTTAAAACTACTAGAATTGTAGTTGTTGTAACAAGTGGCATTCCATTCATTCAGTTTGATTTGAGAATTTACAACGTAACTAGATAAAAGGACAGTGAATAGAAGAGTTGTTTGTTTCATGTCATTAGTTTATATCAAAATTATAGAGGGAACTCATTAGCATAATTAGTCCTCTGATAATTAGAATTGAGATAAGTCTGTATCATCAATTCCTTTTACAACCTTAAGTCTTTTTGATTTAATTATTTCTTGAAATTCAATTTTGCAATCTAGATCATTCATAACGTTCTGTTGTAATTCATTAACCCATGTTTTCACCTTTGATAATAATTCATATTCGGACGGTTCGCTTTCAAAGGCAAGATTGACAGTTTCCTTCTTAATTTTTATGACCTTGCGATCAATTTTAGGAAAGCATTGACTGAACGTGTAGGTAATCTTATAGTTGAATTCCGACATAGTAATTATGTTTTTTATATTTTATTTGATGAAAATACAGAAATATTTGATTATTTGTCTGCCGAGATTGGATTTATATTGGCGTGTTTATTTATAATTGTTTCAAATCAACAATGTAAAATTCCAGCTTTTTTTCATGATTATTTCCGTTGACAATAATAACTTGATTTTCTTTTACGAGTATATCGTTTCTGCGGTCAAGGCGCAATTGATTACCCAAAGCAACAATATTTCCCATGAGTTCACCGTTTTCATTTGTCTTCAAGGCTAGGGTTTCGGTATATTCATCTCCTGCCCATTTTTCCCAAAGAAATAAGATTTCCCCATCTCTAATCTTCACTGATTTAAGATATTTTGCAGTTTCTGAAGTGTAATCTGTGTATTTGGTAATCCAAACGAGGCCCATGTTTTTCTGTTCACACCACCGCCCACCAAAAGTGTAGAAGCCACCTGTTTCATTAATTCCTTTAGATAGGAAAATATCGTTACTTCCATCATCGAAATTCTTTTTCACTTTTACGAAGCCGATATTCTTTGAACAGAATTTATTAACTTCAGAGTTGTTTAGTGCTGAGCCATTTTTGTCAGGTTCACCTAAAAAGGTAATCATAAATCCATCGTCAGTTTCAATTACTGCGCCTAATTCAGTATAGGTTTTATTGTCATTAGACCATTTGTAGTATTGTGTTTCTGTTGTGCTAATCTCATCATAAGCAGGGTATGTTTTATAACCAGCAGTTTCACCATGTTTTGTTTTGAACGTATAGATAACCTTTGAATTCTTGTTTTCGTTAATTCGGTGAAGATTTATACCTCGCGGATAATTGTCTCCCAAGTCAATGCCTATAAAATCCCCGCTAGAGCTAACGCTTAAGAAGTTGTCGAAACTGTGTCCTGAAGTTTGACCGTAATTTTTTAACAGACTCAGATTATTGGCGTCAAATGATACAGCAATACCTCCTTGATGGTGCATTCCATCATCCGATAAATTCATTGTACGTGCAATTAAAAGCAAGATTTTATCTTTAGAAATTGACATGCTCGCCGTTTCATTTCCGTATACAAACATATCCATCTCTACCGACGCGTCTAATCTATTGATGTTATGTAATCCAGTTACGATGTTAATCTTAGAGATTGTTACGTCCACGGGCATTCCTGTTTTTTCGAATATCGTGAGATAAAAAAAATCTCCTTGGGAGTTGGCTGTAACAGCGGCTAGAAAACCTTTGTTGGGATTGGGAAGCTCTATGGTTGTTGAGGTTTCAATATTTTGATCTATGGTTGTGCAATGCAAAGAGAAATCCGCTAAATCTTGCCAAACCACAGCCGTTTTTTCAGTCTCCAAATTAGAGCAAAAGTAGTGGCGGTTTTTATCATAATAGTTTGAAGTGTTGTCAAATAAACTGCCCTCTACGGAGTATCTCATTTTATAAATATTTCCAAGTGATGTTTGTTTTAAGCAGGTTGCTTCGACATTGGTATTTATTTTATTGTAGATGCTAGATTCTGTATTTTTTGGAATGATCACGTATGTTGCGCTTTCATTGATTTCACTTACTGTGAGGCCTCCGATTTTGGTAAAACCGTTAACACGAATTTCGTTTTCATTTATTTCTATAATTTTTTCAAGGCTATTTTCTTTGAGCTGATAAATTGAATAATGCTCTTTCGTTGGAAAACGATAAAAAACATTATGTTTAGAAGCTAAGAATTTTGTGGCTTTATGTGATGGCTCATAGATTTTATAAGCATCGTATTTAAGGTTTCTGATGCTATCGGTAATTTCACCTTTTTCCACTGCAAAGTCATTGTTGTTGTATAGGCCATCTGTGTAACAACCATTTTGGTAGTAGAGGCTTACAAGGCCGAGATTGCCTATAATGTCACTATTTTGAATAGATTCATTTTCGGTTTTTTCTTCTGATTTACCAGGCAGAACTTTTTTTTCAAATGGAGTAAATGAAAAACTGTTTAATCCTTTTATTTCTTTAAATCCGGTGTGTTGTGATATGGAATTAGATATAATGGTGAAATAGAAAAACGCGAGAATCATAACAGTTCTCAAGTATTTCCTGAGGGTACGTTTATTTTTAAATTTTTCCGCTTTTTTTTTACTGCGTATTGATAGCTTTCTAATCTTTAGCATGCCATTGAATTTTTTCGGTTGTAGTAACAAGTGTCATTCCATTCATTCAATCTGATTTGAGAATGCAAGAGGGTAATTGCCCAAAGTGCGATTGTTATCAGAAGGAATTTTTCATCTTGAAATAGATTGAAGGTGTTTGATTAATGCACAAGTTTGTAACTAAAGTAGTAATAAACTATTAGAGCATTTAGCTTGTTTAAATTAATTATGATAAATCAGGTGATTGAATTGCAAGTATGCCTTTGATTTATTTGCTGTTATTAGTTAGATACTACAGTTATCAAAAGTTCGCTTTCGAAAATTGAGCTGGGGGAGATTACAGTTTCGTTTAGCGGAATTTTGTTGCCGTACCGCTTTTTCATGATACTTTTCACCGCCTCGTTTGTCAAATCTAAGTCGCTCAATTTTTCAAGTTGTCCTATTTCTATTCCTGTTGCGCGTTGATATATTTTCCAAATGAGTTCAGAGCAGTATATTTTATCGTCGGACCACTCAAAGGTTTTATCATAATTTTTTCCAATAAAATTGTCCGCGACTTCATTCATCTTATCAAGTGCTGACGGCGTTAATACCTCAGAGGCATTTTTAAGTCTCTTGATTACATACTTTTCATCCTTCCCTCGAGCTATCCATTGATCAAGTGGTGTTTGTTTAACTGGCTGAACTGCTTCTAATACATAGACATCTTTGCCTTCTTTGAACAAGAGTCCGCAGTGAGAATATTTTGAGTTTGTTGCGAGTTGAATGGCTTTGCTTTGGTCCGATAATGAAGTTTGGAAAATCAGATCGCCGTTTTGTATCTCGCCATTGCTGATGAGTTCATTTATTTCTGCTTTCGTATTTTCAATACGTTGTTTTGGGCCGACGAATGTTGCTTGAACATAAAGTCCAACAAGTATTGAAATGGTTAATACCCCTACAATGATTATTTTCTTGTGCTTTGTCATTTCCGTCTGTCCATGCGTTTTATGATGAAGTATGGTGTTTTATTTAAACACTAACAAATTATCCCTTTCAATTAGGTATCGACAGCATGAAGAAACATCTGGGAATAGTATGATTTGATTTTCAGAATAAATAAAGTATTTGTTATTTGACTGTTTTAAAAATATTTTATATGTTTTTCCATTCGATAGTTTTACTTCATACTCCTTGAATTTCCCCATTTTGAATGTATAATCGTTTTTCAAAAAGAATAAATTGAATTGTATATTTTCATTTTTTGGTAATTCCTTGGGTTTTATTTGTTCAATTATTGTCGCGTCTTCATTGGTCGTGGAATGCTTAATTGGTTCAGATAAAAATGATTGAAACTCCGTACAGCTTTCATATCGGTCTTCTCTATTTTTTGCGCAGGCTTTCTTAATTAGGTTATTGAAGGTATATCGGTCTGTAATATCCGGCAGAGCTTCAAATACAATTTTGTTGAAAATGTCGAATTGAGACTCGGTGTTTGAATTATAAGGAGCTTTTCCATTAATGGCAAAGAACATTGTAACGCCCAACGAATAAATATCACTGCGGTGATCGATGGTTTTATCTGCTTTCACCTGCTCGGGGCTCATGTATATAGGTGTGCCCATTTGAGTTCCAGTTTGGGTCATTTCATTGCTTTGTCCAAACAATTTAGCAATTCCAAAATCTAGGATTTTCACACTACCATCGGGTAGTATGAATATATTGGATGGCTTTATATCGCGATGCACAATCCCTTTTTCATGGGCATATTGAAAGGCTAATAAAGTTTGAGAAAAGACTCTTTCTATTTCTTTGTCAGACAGAGGACCCTTTGTTTTAATTTTTTGATTTAAATCTTGGCCGTCTAGAAAATCCATAACAATGGATAATTGCTGTGGTTGCTCATCGAAATCGAGCACTCTGGTAATGTTTGGATGGTTTAATGAAGCCATGAGTTTGGCTTCATTCCTAAACCGCTCTTTAATTTGCGCATTCGCCGATAAAATAGGATTCAGCACTTTAATAGCCACTTTAGTCCCGAGCATTTCATGTTCAGCTTCATAGACAGTGGCCATTCCACCTTCGCCAATTAATCTGATGATTTTGTATTTTCCTATAGTTGAATTAACCATATTGTTTATTGTAATATTTACGAATATGCTCAGGCGCTTTGGCTAAATTCTAATTTGCCCGTGAATATAAATGAGTTTTTTCCTAAGAATGCCGTTCTTTATTAACCGTAATAATGTAGAAACTTAATCCTAAAACAAATAGTATGGTTGAATATAGGGAACAACGAAATAAACGACTTTCGCCTAGATAATATATCCATGGAAATATGCTTTGGTCATACCATCCGCGTTGTATTGCACGGAGACCAAACTGATAATTAGTTGCGATTAATGATAAAAGTCCAGGAGCCAAGAATAAATTTTTTCTTATTTGACTTTTGTAAAATGAAACATTTTTATAGCCAAATTGATTTCTAAAGAAAATAAAACCGAGAATTAAAGCTAAAATTGATAATAAAAGGCAATACTCATCTCTTAATAACCCAAGCACATGACAGCCTCTCCTCTGGTAATCGTAACTTACAAGAGAAAATAGAACGATTCCAGGCAAGAAATGAAGCAACAAGGAATGAGCACTCGCCTTTTTAAAAGGTTGGGAACTGCTGTTGTTGCCTTCTAAAATTCTTTCTTGCGGATAATCTTTTGTTTTATTCGAATCAATAACTGTAGGTTCTGCAGTTGCCGTTTCAATTGTTTTTTTGTCGTTGACTTCTGTTTTGGAGGTATTGGAAGAACCCAATTTTCTAATAAATTCATTGCAATTCTGAAAACGTTCATCCTTGTTTTTCTGACAAGCATTTAAAACAATTTCGTTATATCTACTTTGTTTTGAAAATTCGGGTAATGCCTCGTAAACAATTTTGGTGAAAATATCGAATTGAGAATCTGTGTCTGAATTGTAAGGCGGTTTTCCATTTATTGCAAAGAACATTGTAACTCCCAACGAATAAATATCACTGCGGTGATCAATGGTTTTATCTGCTTTCACCTGCTCTGGACTCATGTATATGGGGGTTCCCATTTGAGTGCCAGTTTGGGTCATTTCATTGCCTTGTCCAAACAATTTAGCAATTCCAAAATCTAGGATTTTAACTTGTCCGTCGGGAAGTATGAAAATATTGGAAGGCTTTATATCGCGATGCACAATCCCTTTGTCATGGGCATATTGAAAGGCTGATAAAGTTTGAGAAAAAACTCCTTCAATTTCTTTGTCTGAGAGAGGGCCGTTTGTTTTTATTTTTTGATTTAAATCTTCTCCATCTAAAAAATCCATAACAATGGATAATTGCTGCGGCTGCTCATCGAAATCGAGCACTCTGGTAATGTTTGGATGATTTAATGAAGCCATGAGTTTGGCTTCATTCCTAAACCGCTCTTTAATTTGCGCATTCGCCGATAAAATAGGATTCAGCACTTTAATAGCCACTTTAGTCCCGAGCAGTTCATGTTCAGCTTCATAGACATTGGCCATTCCACCTTCGCCTATTAATCTAATGATTTTGTATTTTCCTATAGTTGTGTTAATCATTAATTTTCTTAAGCCATTATCGGTGATTTGTAACCGTACAAATGATTAATCATATTTTGGCAGTTACGGTCGTTTGCTTTATGTATACTGTTTTGGAAATACATTATTTGAAATTGCCCAAGTATATATATAACCACTCCGAACTATTATTGTCTTTATAGTATGCTTTTTCACCTGACAAATAAATTAGAACTCCTTCTCTATTCTTATCCTTGAGTGTGTAATTACCGTTTTCGTTTTTTATTTCAGTATAGTAATAGTTGCCATTATTATTAATCTCAATCCATTCATTACTGGTTGTTTTCTTGAACGTGGAGAGTACGCCGTTGTTATTTTTACCTTCCCAAGTTGTTGGCTTTTTGTTTTTGCAAAATTCTAAGCAGGTGTCTTTATTTTTGAATTTATAGTATTTATGAGATTCTAGTTCTTCAGGAGTGAATTCTCCGTAATATGGATTTGGGTCTTCATTACTTGAATAATATATTTGATAAAGAGTTGTTCCGTTCTCAGTTATTGGAAAAATCGGCTCGTCCGTAATTAGATCAAATAATGTATATTCTTTTTTCCAAAATACATTTGCAATATCCAAACGCGCTTCTGGACTTCTTACAGTCAATTGTCTATTCGAAGAAGTGTTAAGTGAGTTGTTAAATTGATTTTTTTCTGAGCAGCTCGAGGTTAACAGGAGCAAGCAAATTGTTGTTGTTAGAAATATTTTCATCTTACTATAAATGTTTACTATAAAAATTCTAGCTGGGTTTTTGCCCATTCATTTCCAAGTTCTGCAGCTTCGCTGTAATACATTCGCGCTTTATTCAAGTTGAGTTCAGCCCCACCGCGTCCATACTGATGCATATAGCCGAGATCAGCAAGCCCATTGGCGTTTTTTTGATCAGCAGATTTTTTAAAAAGTTCAAAGGCTTTAAAATCGTCTTGCTCGCATCCAGTGCCAAAGAAATAAAGATTTCCTAATCTATCTTGAGCATCAGAATTATTTAAATTAGCTGCAATTGTGTAATATTTGAACGCTTGATAATTGTCTTCTCCTACACCCAGTCCATAATCATACATCTCCCCCAATCTTTCAGATGCAACAGCATTGTTTTTGTCTTTTGCGAGTAGGAAGTATTCTTTAGCTTTTCCATAGTCAATACTTACACCATACCCGCCTGAAAGATATATTTGCCCAATGTTAGCCTCTGGCCCACCTGCCAATTCAACTGCTATTTGGTCCTTTGCCAAACTAATAGACTTTAAATAGTATTCATTTGCCTTTACATAATCTTTGGTAATTCCTTCAGCTCCAAAAAGGTATAAGTTTCCCATGTTATAAAATGCCTTGGCGTTTCCTAACTCTGATGCCTTGGTATAATAATCAAGCGCTTTCTTAACATCTTTATAAGTTCCTAGACCATCTTTATAACAGATTCCTAGGAAATTTAATCCCTTATCGTTTCCCTGCTCTGCAGATTTCTTAGCTAGCTCGAAAGCTTTTTCAGCGTTAATTTCAACATAGTGACCTTGCTGGTACATTTTTGCAAGGTAGTACTGAGCTTCAGAATTTTCTTCAAGGATTGAGGAGTTTAATATATTAAATGCCTTTTCATAATTTTCCTTATTTACGAATTCAATCGCTTTTTCAAGTTGATTGTTTTTGTAATAATTAAAGGCGAAATACGCAGATACACCAAGCACTATTGTGCTTAGGAAAGCTAATATTGCTATTTTTATTATCGGTTTCTTAGTTGATTTTCCATGATCTATATTTTCTTTTAGACTGTTTTTTGAAGATGATTCTGAAACAGGATTATTTTGTGAGAATTCAATTGAAGCTTTGTCGTTGGAGTTATAACTCTGAGAAGTATATATGTGAGTCGCATCTTCACTAGACCTACTGTTATACTCTGTTTTGTTTTCGTCAATAGGTTCTGTTTTTTTAGTTTCAATTTTAATTAATTCGTTTAACCAGGAAATGCAGTTTTGAAATCTTTCTTCTCTGCTTTTTTGACAGGCTTTTAAAACCATATCATTGAATCTGCTCTGGACAGAGAATTCGTGCAGAGGTTCGTAAACTATTTTATTGAAAATATCGAATTGCGAATGAGTGGTTGAGTTGTAAGGAGGCTTGCCGTTAACTGCAAAGTACATGGTAACTCCTATTGAATAAATATCACTGCGGTAATCGATGGTTTTGTCGGCTTTCACCTGCTCTGGACTCATGTAAATAGGAGTGCCCATTTGGGTTCCTGTTTGAGTCATTTCATTGTTTTGACCAAATAGTTTAGCAATTCCAAAGTCAAGGATTTTGACTTGGCCATCGTTAAGTATGAAAATATTGGATGGCTTTATGTCGCGATGCACAATTCCTTTTTCATGGGCATACTGAAAAGCTTTTAAAGTCTGAGAAAACACTTCTGTAATTTCTTTTTCAGAAAGAGGTCCTTTTCTTTTTATTCGTTGGTTCAAATCTTCGCCATTGAGGAATTCCATAACAAAGGATAATTGCTGTGGCTGCTCATCAAAGTCGATTACCTTAATGATGTTTGGGTGTTCTAACGACGCCATTAGTTTAGCTTCATTTCTGAACCGCTCTTTGATTTGGGCATTCGCCGATAAAATAGGATTTAGAACTTTAATGGCTACTCTGGTTCCGAGCATTTCGTGTTCAGCCTCGTATACAGCCGCCATTCCACCTTCGCCAATTAATCTGATGATCTTGTATTTTCCTATTGTTGTGTTAATCATAGCTGTTTATTTATAGACATCTAACTTATTTGAAATTCTGTTTTTATTATGTGTAGCTAAAGGTAATAAATTATTTAATTCTTCAGGTCAAATACTGCGCAACAATATTTTCAAATAAATTGGGAGGAGATTGGAATGTGTCTCGGATTAGTATTCCCGCTTATGCTTTTATCTTTTCCCCCAACACAAAATACATTTTCATGAGTCCTTTTCCTTTCACTTCAATATCGCCGCGATATTCACAGGTAAAGATGTCTTTTACCAATTCGTAGGTTGTTTCGGTGATATTTACCAGTCCTACCGCGCCGCTACTTTCGGCTCTGCTGGCTGTGTTCACAGTATCGCCCCAGATGTCATAAGCGAATTTTTTGGTGCCGACCACTCCGGCTACTACCTCACCTGTATTGATTCCAAGCCTGCATTCATAATAAGGTTCGCCTTTGGCAATGCACTCGTTTTTGTAAGCAGTCATGTATTCCTGCATTGCCAAACCAGCTCGTATAGCATCTACAGGGTTCGAGTCATTGGCATTGGGTAATCCGCCAGCACACATGTAGGCATCGCCAATGGTTTTGATTTTTTCTAGATTGTATTTTTCTACAATGGCATCGAAAGCGGAAAAGCATTTGTTCAATTCTTCAATCACTTCTTCCGGAGTCATGCTTGCGCTTCTCACCGTAAACCCTTTGAAATCTGTAAACAACACTGAAACTTTTGGGTAGTGTTTTGCGCTGGCTTTTCCTGTTGTTTTCAGTTCATCGGCCACCTCATCAGGTAAGATATTGCGAAGTAGTTTATCTGATTGCGATTTTTCTTCTGCCAAGGCATCATTGGCTTCCAGCAAGGCTAGCTTGAATTTAATATTTGAAATGGTAAGTCTGTAGCGCGTTTCAATGAGGACGAACATAAAAATGGCTACAACGATAAGCAGCAGCCCTCCGTTTATTAGAGCCTCTTCCGTATTCAACTGGTGATTCATTTGAAAGAAGAAGCAGGTTGCTAAAATAGAAGGCACAATAATGGCCAGCGAGTAATACCAATTCCACAAAACAAACATTCCTCCGCCTATAAACAAGGCTAGGTAATTCAGTGAATGTCCTGTGAAATCTTCAACATTGATCACACTAAAGGTGTAGGCGTTTTGAAAGGAAATGAGCAAAAAAGGAATGAAAATGAGCATTTTGGAATTGATGTACTTATACTTGTGCGCCAACAACGCCATTGCCGCTATTACCGAAACGCTTAAGCGCAACGACATAATTTGCGTGAAGGCATGAGGAATGTTGAAGTAGTCTGTAATTCCAAAAACAGGATCGAAAATAATTGCAATCCATGCACCGTAGATGTGGTATTTTTCAGAGGATTTTTCTAAGTCCTCTTCCCAAATTAATTTTGATGCGGTCATGGTTTTTGCATTTATACACAAGCACTAAAAATAGTTCAAAATAGTTTCTACAGGAATAGGCTGTTTTGAAAAATGCAATGCATAGCATTTTAGTCTCTCAATCGAACCTTCAACCCAACCTGCGTTGAAAAAACATCCGTGAAGTTAGGTGCTGCAAGGCCTCTGGTTTGATTAATTACCGCTTCCGTGTTGGGAGAAAAGAGGTAAGGGGTATAACCGATTTGAACGAAAGGAGAGATTCGAATTTTATTTTTTATGTTGAAGGAATAACTTGTTCGAACACTCAGATCACCCCCTATGCCGAAGGCTTTTGAGCGCATGTCGTTATAGGTGAAAGGTTCGTCATTTACATTTCTGAATAGAGCGCTTGAAGAGGCCGAGAGAATGAAGTCTGTGCAGAGTCCTTTCAAACTTCCAACGCTTTCATGACGCAGCATGTATCCCAAATTAAAAAAGTACAAATTGTATTGATTCACGAAATTCACATTCTCAGCGTAGCTGCTGAAATGGGAATAAGATGCGTTTATTCCTTGTTTGAATTTATTTTCAGATTTGAAAATGTAGGATACCGAGCCACTTATTCCATGCATGAATAGTGGTTGTTTTTCAGTTAGGAAGGGTCTACTGAAATTGTAAGTTTTAATGGCCTTATCCCAGTTGCTTGCGAACATGTATTTGTAAGATAGAGCCGCTTCAATCTCTTGCGCTTGGGTATCTAGGAGCGAAAATAAAAACAGGAGGAGGAAGAGTGCTCTCATTTTCTTACATCGTTAATCAGATTAATCACTTCTCTATATCCCGTTTCAATAGCGCCTTGAACCGTTTGGTGATGTCCGTTTGTATTCATGGCTTCTCCGGCGAAGTATAGTTTTTTCGCGACGGTTTCTCTGGCTACTTTTCTCGCGTCTCCCATTCCAACCGTGCTGTAGGAATAGGCTCCTCTTACAAACGGGTTGGTTGTCCAGTTCTGAACGTGCGATGCAACAAACGAAGCTGTTGCCTGTCCGTTGTACATTGTGTCTAACTCTTGGAGCAGCGCGTTGGTTATGGCGTTGTCGCCGCCTAGTGAAGTTAAGTATTCTGCTTGCTGCCCCATAATGAACGCAAGCAAAACATTATCGTCTTGCGCTTTCCCTATGCTATCGTCGGCATAGGCAGCGCAGATGTTACCACCAAGAATATTTTCATCGAAAAACTTCGTGCTGAATTTTAGAAAAACTTTCATTCCCGAATCCATTCCAATTTTTGAAAAGGCCGTTGTTTTTTCTGTTGGAAGGGCAGGGACGAATTCAATGTCTCCCGATTTCAGAATGGTAATAGGAACGGTGATGATAACCTTATCTGCTATGAATGCGTTATTGTTGGAATCAGTTACGTTTATCGTAGGTCCGGAATAATCTATTTGCTTTATTACAGTGTTCAATTGAATGTGGTCTTGAATATGAATCGCAATTTCTTTTTCAATGAAATCGAAAAATGTTTCTTCAAACTTGAAATCGTCATCGCCTGCACTCCAGTTTTCTTCTTCCATTATTTTCCAATATGCCGAAATATTTGAAGCGTCAGCACCTGAATCTCCGGCTATAGCTTCAACAATATTTTTGTATTCATTTCCGAATCCTTTTTGAATGGCGAACTCTTCGAAAGAAACGTCGGGGACATTTTCTTCTTCTTCAAAAATCTCAGTAATGTCCCTTGGCAACGAAGAAACAATCTCATTGTTGAACCAGTATTTTTCGTTGCTATCGTCTAATGTAATTTTGGTGTCTGATTTTCCGACTAAATCGCCAACGATGCTATTCTTTCCATGCATCCACTGCGCACCGAGGTCAATGGGGAAATTCGCAAAGCCGGTTAGTTTTCCTAATCTTCCTCCATAGTTAGGAGCCGCCTCTAAAATTTGAAAATCAATGCCTTTCGATTTCAAAATATATCCGGCATACAATCCCGCCGCGCCGGCTCCAATAATCAAGACCTTGCCTTTGAACGAAGTGTCTTCAAACAAAGTGTTTGTCCTACACGAGGAGAGCAATGCCGGAGGCAATAACAATCCTCCGATTGAAAGAAGTGTTGTCTGTTTTAAGAATTTCCGTCTGTTCATGGGGTTTCTATTCGTCCTATTTCCTTAAATAGATATTGACAGACTTTGCACTTAGGGCTCAACCTCACGGATAATTCCATTTTCACTAATGACTATTTTTTGACCCAGGGCTCTCTTCTTTTCTCTTAGTTTTTGAGAGGAAATCTTGATTGCTTTTTTAATAGTCTCTTTTAATAATTCCTTCTCTTTATCACTCATTGTAATAATATTTTAGATTCTCGAATTTACTCCAATTCAAGATAGAAAAATCTTCGTCAAATTCTTTTTCTGCTATTAACTCTGATTCTGAGTTTGAATTGTCATAGATTAACAGGGAGTCTACTTTGTTTTGATAAATTTTGAAAAGGTTATTGATTCCTGCTTTATATCTTCGTTCAATTACATCAGCGGAAATGTGATGTCCTCCCTCATTAACTCTATTAATTACACGATCCTTTGCTAACTCGATAGATTCTAGCCAAAAGAAAATTAGTGTTACATAGTAACCTTTCGATTTTGCTCTTTCTATTGTTCGAATAAATGACCGAGAGGATAAGGTGGTTTCAAAAGAAAAATCGACCTGAGAGCTCATTAATTCTTCAATTCTTTCAAGCATTATTCTGCCCGCTTCAATTGCAACTTTTTCTGGTTGAAATGGAGAAATACCTCGAGCTATTTCATCGGCATTTACAAATTCTTTGCAATGAAGTAATTCAGGAAGAATGTTGAAAGAAGCGGTTGTTTTGCCTGCCCCATTGCAGCCACCGATGATATATAGTTTCTTTCCAACCATATTCAAAGGTAGCAAAGATTAAGACGCGGAATGTTCGCTTTGCAGGTACAATTTGTACTCAGACTTATTCCATCCATAAATAATCGCGAAACATCCACCTATTAGAATGGAGTAGATAATTGGTGCGCTGTGAATCGATCTGTAATATTCGGAGTTGTGAATGAGTATCCACATAAGTGTTGAAACCAATCCGGCGAATGCCAGGCATTTGGTAAGTACTTCTCCCATGTAATTGTTGAATCGTGTGAACGATGAAGGAAGTTTGTACAAGGTGGCGAACCATTGGTCTTTGTATCCGAGAAATAAGAACGCTACAAAATGATTGAAGGAATATCCTTTTTCTTCAGGAAAAAGGTTAGTTGGTTTGTACGTCCGGATATAAAAAGCGAATAGAGCGCACGCTGTTAGACAGCCGAGAATAATGAGCAATACGGACCACGAAGAAACGCCCGCTACTGTTACTAACGGGTTCGCCTCTTTCGAAAGATCTGGCGTAAGCGTGTGCGTGCAATACGCGTCGTAGCTTCTAGAAAATAAGATCCAAGTAGTTAGGGCGAAGAATTTGAGGTGTTTTTTCATTTGAACATTTCGATAGGGCTATCAAACGCGTGATCTTAATATAGATTGTACTAGGTGGTTTTATTTGTTCTCAGAATTTTCTCCGTCTTCTTTCCTTTTGTGTAATCCCTGAATTCGCCAGACGCGTCGATGTAAACTGTGACTGCAGTCCCGCCTTCGGTTTCTTGGAATTATTGTAGTTACTTTCTGTTCACTAAAATATTAAAAAAAATCGCAAGTAGTATTACATCTTCAATACCCCATTAGCGCAAAAACAGAAAAGGAAGACAGCCAGTGGTCAATATCGTAATTTCCTTTACCAATACTCTCTTGAGCGTAATCCCACATGGAATTCATTTCGTTAATCCATGTTCTGCGAAGTTCAGGATTTAGTGTATTTTCATTTAAACTTTTCATGATGCCATTTAAACACCAAATTCTATTCAAATGATAACCGTCCCAGTGAGCTTCAAATCCATCGTGTTTTTCTGTTTTTTTAATCACCAAAGTATTAGATGTTTTTTGCTGATCTAATAATTCTGGGCAGAATGAATTTAACCACTTCTCAAATTTATCGTGCGGTAAAACTTTACGCATTAAATCTGCAGTCAAAAGGCCTCCAGACATGAAGTCATATTCATGTGGTTCTTGCCCCAAGGGGTAATATCCATTTTTTGAATAGTATTTAATTGCAGTTTTTTTGACAACCTTTTCCAATTTTTTTTTACCGAATGAAACGGCGTAATCATGTGCAAATGAGAGTCCCATAGATGGGCTATCATGGCTACCACTAATGAATTTTTCTGGCTTTTGTTTGCTCCAAAATTCGATGTGGTTGTTTTCAATAAAAGTCAAAAGTGGTTCAAGATTTTCAAGCCATATTTTAGCTTGTGGGTTATCCCATTTTTTCAGTTCGTCGGCAACTTTAAGTAGCCACGATTGACCGTAAGGGAATTCATAGTATTTGGTCTCTTCATTGGTGGCAAAAAAGATTAATTCACTCTTAATATTTTCTTGATCGAAGCTTTGATTCAAATGTTGCTTGATTTGTTCCGCTTCGGGTAACGTGGGGAATTCTTTCAATAATTTTATAAGACACCAATGGTTATGAACGCAACTGTGCCAATCAAAACAACCGTAAAAAGATGGCCAAAGTTTCTTAGGTTTTAATCCCTCTGATTCATACTCAATAAGGAAATGTGTAGTGTCGTTCCTGACACAGGAAAGAGATAGATTTGCAAAGTAAGAAGCTCCTTTTTCGTTTAGAAAATATTGACCATTATTATCTGCAGATACAATGGGGGCGGTTTGAGAAAAAATGAGAAATGGATACAAGAAAGAAATCCAAAAGAAAATCCCCTTACGCATGATGTATAGTTTATTTAATTATTAATTTTTCTTGCTAAAGCCATTTCGTGCAATTGCTACTGATTCCTTGCCAATTCCAACAACAGAAGTAATATTCAAAGGAAACTCGAGTAAAACGTGGGTAAAGCTGAGGAAGAATAGAAAACTCAAACCAGTGGAATAATCGTAGAGATATAAACCACAAGCTATGAGCCACAAGGTAATAACTCCGACGAAACGTATTTTAGGTACTTTATGCCAACCTATTACTTCTGTTTTACTGAACCAATTTAAGTAATGATACAGGTATGCGAAAGCAATAAATCGCATAAGCATTATGCCTACAGATGAAAAGAAAACCAAATCCCACCAGTTGTCCTTGAGTTCACCTTCCTTTGCGTCTGCAAGTGATACGGAGTTTTTGTAATTCGGATGTTCTTTGTTCTGAATTATGAACTCTTTGTCCATGGAATTTTTCCAACGTGCGGTGAATTCTTTCTTTTCGACAGAATCTTTTACAAAAAAATTGATGTAGTCTTTATTCGTCATTTGTGGAGTCATTTCGAACTGACGCATCAGGCTAACATTTGTATAGAAGAAGCCATTTCCTTCAGCAAAGTAGGCGTTTTTACCGTACTCGGTTAAGTTTCCTTTTTCGCCATTAACGGGTAAAAAGAACACCAAAACAATTGGGACCAAAATAAAAAATCCAATAGATAATAATCCTGTTTTACTGCGTGACTTTAAAGCTCCAAATAGCATGAAGAGTCCTGTGAATAAATAAACGTGAATAAGCGTTGGTAGGAGTGAGGTTAAAGCGAAAATCATTGTGCTTGGTTTACCCTGAGTTGCTTCTGGTGAAAGCCATCCGGAAATATATATATACAGGAACAAAATCGCGACGAGTTTAATCCAAATGTTTTTCACGAAAACAAATAGAAATGCACTGAATAGACCCAGCACTAGAAGTTTGTCAAACAAATTAGTTTTCGCGAAGTATTCATATATTTCTGTGTGGAATTGAAAGTCTTGTGAGAATGCTGCAAATGAAAGTAAAATTCCAATAATTAGAAGTACGATATAATCGTATTTTCCAGTTGAGAAATACTGGCGATCATGTAACCAACTTATTTCAGTTAAATAGTGAAGGGGACCTAAAAAAGCATAGGCAATCAAAAAGGTCTCGAAAGGAAGAAAAAAAGATAAGCCTGCGCTTAAAATCATTAAGCCTATGTTCAGGTAATTGATTTTTGCGTCTTTCGTTAGTATCATGCTTAATTATGGTTTAGTGGTTTATTCCTTAACGAAGCAAAAATAGAGGAAGAGCATCCGAAATTAATTGGAAAACCTTTTTTTTTTTTCATTTGGACGGGATATCGCTACATTTGAGATGTTTTTAAAAAAAATATAATATATGAATGATTTAAAACAAAAGCTTTTTCCGTTTGCTTTGTGGGCTATGTTGATTTTTGTGTCAAGCATTTCGCATGCTCAAAGTCGCGCAACACTTTATCAGGCTGCGTTTAATGGTGATATTTATGAATATGGTTATCGTTCGTTACCAAAAATTTCAGTGTCTGGGGCACCTGCTGATATAGATTGGAATAGGTGGTCAATTTTACACGACGGAAAAACTTATAGATTGTATTTCTTTCCTATAAAAAGATCTGATGTGCTTTATCAATTCGGATTTAATGAGAGCACTTTGGAATACGAGTTTGGATATAATTCAATAAGTGAAATACCTGTTTTAGGGTTGCCAACAGGAACAAATATTAGTAATTTTTCAATTTTATTCGACGGGCAGTTTTATCGTCTATACTTTAGATCGAAAGAAAGCTTCAGTTTATTTCAATGTTCTTATGACGAAATTAATCAAGCCTACCGATTTGGCTTTAATTCAATTCCTGAGATTGAAATTATTGGAGCCCCAGAGGATACAGAATGGAACAGTTGGTCTATGCTATACGATGGTTCTAGTTATAGACTTTACTTTAAATCCTACGAAAGAACGAATGTCCTTTATCAGTTTTCGTTTGATGGTGGTGCCTATGTGTATGGCTATAACTCAATTCCTGAAATTTTAGTTCAAAAAATGCCGAAATTGAATTATGTGAAAAAGTTCAATATTACGCATGATGGCGGAGACTATAGGTTCTACAATTTAAAGGTGGAATAGCTCAAAAAAGCTGCAAAGAAACAACCTTTTTTATGTAAAGCGGATAAACTTCGGCAAACGTGAGTTTGGCAATCTTTGCGTTATTTTCGGGAGTGCTGTTCATGCTTACGAGACATGCTAGAAGATTCGACCTTTTCTCTTTAATCGAAGTCCAAGAGTAAATTGGTTCATCAAATGCCCGCTTTCAATTATTATGTCACTGGTTTTGTAAGATCTGAGAGAGACTAGGCTTGTTGAAACAATGTATAGTTTTTCGAAATTCACGCCAATAGAAAACCTGATGTCGCTTTGAAAGGCGAGACTCGCAGATTTGTAATTATTTTTTTCATTCACAAGAGAGTAGTTGTGAAACTGTAATGCGGGACCTCCCACAAGTGTGAGATTCGTGAAAAATACTTTTTTAATGACTAACGTAGCTGAGTAGCCAGCTCCAATCGCAAAGCTTGTATTGCTGGCTCTATTAAGTTGGCCAAATTTGCCATACTCTGAACTTACTTCATTTGGAATAAAAGCACTGTCTGATTTCAATCGGTTAAAAGTGATATTGGCATAATGTACAAAAGATGTCGCTGATTTTTTTTGAAGTGCGTTTCCCTTAAATGCTGCACCGTAAGAAAATTTCCTTTTGTTTGTGAAATTCATGTAGT
>JBIIWZ010000035.1:0-10210 GCA_044338665.1 Flavobacteriales bacterium | reverse complement strand
AAAGGATTGCTTAAATTCGCCATGAAAATAATTCAATCATGAACTTACAAACTATCCTTGCACCAATCGTAGACATTTCACAATGGTTCTTCCGTAACGTTATGGAGCCACTTGGAAACACCTTCAGCATCATTTGCATTTGTGGTGCGTTCTTCGGTATTTACTTGTGGATTAGCATGCAGAAGCGTTTCACAGCCGAAGCAAAAAAGAACGGTACAATAATCTAAGAAATATTGGCTTCGGCCCACCTAAACATATTGAAACCCCGCTGGTTCGAGAACTTTCGAATCGTTGGGGTTTTTCTTTTTCTTTTTTTTCTAGTTGGAAGTGGGCTGCTCGCGCAGTCGGAAAATCGTCTGGGTTATTTCGAATTGGATCAAACACTGCAGACTACCACGGGCGAATTATCTGGAACGCTTACGGTTCCCATCTTGAAGGGAACCTTTCCAGTTGCCCTGATTATAGCGGGTTCTGGACCCACCGACCGCAACGGAAACAATGCGCAAATGAAAAATAATTCATTGCAGCTACTGGCGCATGAGTTGGCTGCGCAAGGAATTGCGTCGCTTCGTTACGACAAGCGGGGCATTGGGAAGAGTGCTTCAGCAATGATCTCCGAAGAACAATTGCGTTTCGAAAATTATGTGGAAGACGCGAAAGCGTGGTCTGCTCAATTGAAAACCGATCCTCGTTTTCGAAAGCTGATTATTATTGGTCACAGCGAAGGATCGCTTATTGGAATACTGGCCTGCGAGCAGGCCGATGTTTTTGTTTCGCTAGCAGGCGCTGGAAGGTCCATTGATGTTATATTGAAGGAACAACTTGCTGTTCAGTTGAAAGGAAAGAAGAAACTGCTTCGCGCAGCGAACGAAGGCCTTTCGAAGCTTAAGGAAGGTAAGTTGGTTGAAAACGCACCGGCAGAGTTGTTTGGCTTGTTTCGCCCCTCTGTTCAACCTTATATGATGTCTTGGATGAAATATGATCCGGCAGTTGAAATTTCGAATTTGAAAATTCCGATTGTCATTGTCCAAGGCACTACCGACCTTCAGGTTCAAGTGAAAGACGCTGAATTGCTTCACGCCGCTTCCATAGGCTCTCGATATATTTTAATTGAAGGCATGAATCACATTTTCAAGATAGCTCCTTCAGATAGAGAGAAAAATATTGAGACGTATTCCGATCCGCAGTTGCCGCTGGCGCCTGAGCTTTTGAGAACTTTGTTGTTTGAACTTCGTTGTTTGAACTGAGGTTGTTTGAACTTCGTTGTTAAAACTTCGTCCGAAGGACCCTCGTGAGGAATTCACCCTCGCAAAGCCATTTGCCCTCGCAACGCAATCTGGTTGTAAGTTCGCAAAACAATATTATTCGCCATGACCAACAACAGCATCTTCCGTCGCATTCGATTCATTTATGATTTCTCTGATCAACAGATGATAGACATTTTCGCGCTGACCGATGTTATGGTAACGCGTTCAGATGTGAGTGATTGGTTGAAGAAGGAAGATCACGAAGAGTATTTGGATATTAACGATGAAATGCTTTCCATTTTTTTAAACGGATTTATCATTCATAAACGCGGACGAAAAGACGGCCCATTGCCGGTTCCAGAGAAGCGCTTGACGAACAATCTCATCTTCCGAAAGATGCGCATAGCGTTGAATTTAATTGACGAAGACATTATTCAAATCCTTGCGCTTGCCGACATGAAAATGAGCAAGCATGAACTCAGCGCCTTCTTCCGCAGCCCATCGCAGAGGCAGTATGTCGAATGCAACAATCAGGTGATTCGTAATTTCTTTCAAGGGTTGGAGAGGAAGGAAGGGAGAGAGGCGCAGCGTGGGAAGAAGAGTTAGAAGTTACAGATAATTATTACCGAATAACCTCTTTTATGAAAGTCGCTTGCTTTCTCTATACGTATCCCCTCTTTTTTTATACCGTTGCTAGTTTCGCTATATCTTACAATTTGTTCGGGAGCTACTGGTATTAGTGTAATTCCAGTCCCGAATTTGCTAGAAGCATCATCAATGATTTTCTTGTGTTGCTTTGACTTTAAAAGGTTATCGAAAGCCTCTTTGGCAAATTCTTTAGCTGATTCATCCGGTATACCTTCCTCAGTTCTGAAACCCTCCTTGATAACTAAAACTTCTGTTTTCCACAAATCCTCTCTTGGCTCACTTAATACAGTATCAGGAACGCTATCTAATTTTGCATCCTGACTATGTGACAAATAAGCTATCATTCCAGGATTTGTCTTTTGTCTGTATATGCTAACCTCCCTCAAATATCTCGCCTGATGAGCTGAACGATCTATTAAATGTTGAACCTCTTTAGCTTCATCTAATTTTCCATGATTAGGGCCGTAGATAGCTTCAACATGAACCTTCTCATTGTGCCTGAACATCCAGAATCCCTTTTTCATCCAAACGTCATCTTCAGCTCGAATGATATCACGGATTGTGTTACCGTTGTTTTTGTCGATATAATCTTTCATCAATTTGTTGAATTCCATTTTGATTGAATCCAGATCTTGAGTGAAAGCTTTTGTTAAAGTTAAGCTTAGTATTATGAAGACGATTGACTTTTTCATAGTGGTATTGTATTAAAGACAAGCGTTGTAATTGTAATGAGTAAAACCTCTATTACTAACCGAAATATTGTTTTTAAGGAAACGGAGGAAAGTAAATAATATTTATTACTTTGGGCTAATATTTATAATTTCGGTTTTTTTTAATTAGGCTGGAATTTTTGATTCACGATTAAGTTGAAAATATGAGCGAGAAAAACGGAAGTTCTTCATCATGGTTCAGAGACACATTGTTTGCTATAGGCCTTTTTATTGGAATCAAGCTCGTTTTTTTTAATTTAATACCTTATTTACTAAAAAACCGTGAGGCTATAGGTACCGAAATAGCTGAAAATGTTCAAGATTTTGAATCAGGAATAAAACTGAATAGTGTAGTTGGAGATTATAAAATTTATGAATATGGCAAATACGCAGGAAATAAAATTTCCTGCAATGTTCAAGGTAGAGGTATAAGCTTTAGTCGAAAAGAAATTGATGAAGATCATGAGGATTTGATGGAGGCCTTTTCATCAAAAAGTTTCAATTTAATTTCAGAAGACCCATTAATTTTTGAGGGTACCGTTCTTGAAAAAAGAGAAAGCAACTCTGAATCGAGAAGGTTAAAAACACGACTAACTTTCGATGGGGAAACACGTCTAACAATATCAATTTTGGATGATGATTCCGGTAAATGGAAAAACATCACAAGTAAACTGTATTTTGACAAGGAGTAATAAATTGAAAGGTTTAAGGAGAGTTAGAATGTCTTCGACGAATGTTCTCTGAACGAATGCACTTCGTGCGAATGTCTTCGACTGTTTTAATTACGCAGTAGGAATAAAACCGAAGGTTTTCCCATTACCTAGTAGGAATAAAATCTCCGATTTTCCAATTACGAAGTTCCAATTACGAAGTAGGAATAAAACTGTAGGTCTTCAGTCAAGGAGTCTGTCGTATTCTTCTAAAATTTCGCTACTTGACTCGGATACCAACTGCGATTCATTCACCAATTGATTTCGCAAGGTATCTCGATTGCGATTCTCTTTTTCAAAAAAAACGTGGTTGTTAAGTTTTCGAGAACGATTTTTCATGGAACAAAAATAAGATCTGCAAGTGAACTTTGTTATTGGATAATTATAAAATAGGAATTACGAAGTTCCCATTACGAAGTAGGAATGAGAAAGTTCCAATTACGTAGTTCCCATGTTATGCGTAATAATCTCAACAATAACGAGCATTACAGAAAATTCAACGCATAAGCGTTTCTTGACTTCCTCAAGACTTATTCTTCTTTTTGCTGGATGGAAGGAAAAGAAATTTACCATTTTTGGTATTTTGATGATAGGTACTTTATCAATTGCCCAACGAAATCAGGTTGGATAATTAAAAGTATTTTATTCAATAAGCTTGAAGAAGAGGATTTGTACAATTTAGCTCTTTTCGATTATTTATCCGATGAAAAAAAGTGGTCCGACAGCAATAGAAGTCAACCGAACAAACTTTCAATGCTGTTTTTTACGATTAGTGAAATTGTTTTAGATTTTTTGAATAATCACCCAGAAGCTATAGTTTCTTTTCAAGGTAATACTCAGAGTAAATCAAGACTTTATAGCATTTTCATTTCTCATCACTTAGATTTCATTGCTGATAAGTTTCAGGTGCTTGGCGAAACTGAGAATGAAATTGAAAGGTTTCAAGCCAATAAAAAGTATTTAACAATATTCATTTTGAGGAAATAAATCAATAAATTAGACTCATGGAAAAAACGTCGTTACAAAATAGCATTCCAATCCCTGCAGAGGTTATTTCAACGCCTATTCCCACTTCCGAAAAATTTCTTGAAGCGAAAAAAAGATTGCCTGAAACATTGGCCAAACTTAAAGCTTTTAATGAAAAACAAAAGCTCGAGCAACGCGGGAAGAAAAGTTAAGAGAAGTTAAGAAAGGGTAAGAAAAGGGAAGATGCTAACTTCGTAATGGGAACTACGTTATTCCTACTGCGTAATGCCTATTTCATAATTACTACTTCGTAATGTTCATTGCTTTTTAAATCCGAAGGATTTCCCATTACCTAGTAGGAATAAAATCTCTGATTTTCCAATTACGCAGTAGGAATAAAACCGAAGGTTTTCCAATAACGTAGTTAATACTTCCAAGCAACCACTCGACTCGATTTGTTTCCGATGTTCATCGGAAGAATCCGCATATCGCGGGCATCGACGTATTCGAGTTTAAGTTGAATTTTTTTGAGTGTGCTTTCTTTCGAAACGAGCGTGCTGAACCACTCGACTTGTTTCGCGTAAACGGCGCTTTGAAGAATCATTTTTTCAATGAAGGTTTCTTCTCCGCCTTCGCACCAGAGCTCGGTGCCTTGTCCGCCGAAATTCAATTGCACTTTTGTGTTACGCGTGTTTTTCAGGTTTCTGTTTTTACGAAGATTGCCTTGTTGTGCTTCTTGAAGTGAAGCGTGGAAGGGAGGATTGCACACCGTGAGATTGAATTTTTCTTCGGGAAGAATAATTCCGTGAAAGATATCGTGCGCATTTTTTTGATGACGCAATTCTATTTTATGTTGAAGGGAATCGTTCTCGTCGACAATTTTTTGTGAAGCCGCAATGGCTTTTTCATCGATGTCTGAACCCACGAAATTCCAGTTGTATTCATGAACACCAATGATGGGGTAAATGCAATTCGCGCCTACACCTACATCGAGCACACGAATGTTGTTTCCTAATTTTTTATCTTGAAGGAAATTCGGATTGTTCTTGTACAACAGATCGGCTATTTGGTGCAGATACTCAGCTCTTCCCGGTATAGGAGGACACAAATAATTTTCAGGAATATCCCAATTCGCCACACCGTAATGTTTCTTCAGCAACGCCTTGTTCAGCAGCTTCACCGCAATCGGATCGAAGAAATCAATGCTCTCATTTCCGTATGCGTTCATTTTCACAAACGCCTCTAACTCGGGAATGGCTTGAATGAGTTCCGGGAAGTTGTATTTATTTGGTTCTTTCATAAATCAGTTTCATATCTTTTTCTGCATTCTTGCTGACTGTTTTATCGAGTGATTTTTTAAATCCAATATCGACTTTTATCCCAAGTTTATTTTCTGCTTGGTGCTGAACATCGGCCAGCTGGAAATAGGTGAATCCCTTTTCAACTGTAATCACAACATCTACATCACTTTTTGAAGTCATCTCGCCTCTGGCATATGATCCAAAGATCCATGCTTGTTGAATTTGCGGGAACTTTTTAAAGACAGCTTTAAGTTCGCGAATAATTTTACTCAACGGCGTAATGGCCTTGGTTGCGTATGCTAATTTCTGCTCTGCAATTTGCAAAATTTCATTTGCGTTTTGATCGTAGGCGACGAAAGCAACAATTTGCTCTGCGGTAAGATTTTTCTTTTGCTCTACGAAACTGAGTTTGTACAATTTGCACAACAACTCCAACTGATCCATTGAAATTGAACGAATACCGCGTTCTATTTTACTGAGAACCCCAACATCAATTTTAACAGCACCCGACACTTGCTGAAGTGTAAGTTTTTCTGTTTTCCTTGATAGTCGAATGGTTTCTGCAACGCTTTTCATAATTTGACAAATTTAGTCAAAAAATGATTTTGGACAAACAAAAAGCCTTCAGAGTAATATCACGGTCCGACTTTAACCCACTTCCATCCACCAGCTTGTATAACTTTATACTCGTATATCCCACTTCCACAACCTACAATAGTTCCTTCAGGTATTCCCATCTCCTCTGATTTGATGGGCAATTCTGAATTATAAGAAACTTGTTTATTCTCACTGGCTTGAACCGGTGAGATGGTGTTGATGAAGAATGCGGTGGAAGCAATCAATGCAGATGTTCCAATCATCATCTTAAAGACATTTTGAATGTTTGGTGTTTTCATAGTAATGGATTTATCTATCAAATTTAATCAATAGCCTAAAGGATTATTAGAAAATATGAGCATGAGTAAATTCGATCCCTACTGAAGTTATCAGTTTTTAGTATCTTAGCTATCATCAGATAGATTTAATCAAATAAATACTTTATATGAAATCGTTTCTTTTAATAATTGTGACCGCTTTGATAATAGGTTGTTCTGCTGTATGTCAGGCTCAACCAGATTTTGTAATTGTTTCATCAACAACTAGCTTAGAGAACAACGAGTTATTTGCAGGTGTACGAAATGATATTTTGTTTTATTGTCCATTCAAATTAAATGAGATCAAAGTAAGCGGTGGGAAGATTGTTTTTTCGCCTGATGATAGGGATAGCGTTTTGAATAACAAGGTGGTATCTCGTAAATTTTGGCGTAACATTCAAAAACAAGGTTATTTTTACCTTATACCTGATTGTGACGCGAATAAAGTTGAAGTAAACTTTATCGGAAAAAAGGGTTCGATAAATAAATTTTTTAGACCTATTCCAGCGCCAAAACTTATTACAAAGTTTGTAGATGTGAGGTCATATGATGACTCGATTAATTTAGGAGCCTTACAATTAGGACGTGAATTAGGGGTATATTTCCCTGACAGGTATTTTATTTTGTCAACTCCCATTGAATTAATTGATTTTAAAGTGCAAACCACTCATTCCGGTAAAACAGAAAATTTCTCATGTGCAGGCCGAAAATTAAATCAAGAGGTTTTAAAAGTATTTTCTGAGTTACGTCGAGGTGATCGTATCGTGATTTATGATGTGAATGTTACAGGTGCATGTGGTCTGATTCATCTTGAAGACCGTTTGGATTTAATTGTTAAATAAAAATCATTTCAGAAAAAAAACGAAACCCTTGATTTTCAAGGGTTGTAAGGAGGTTTTAGTCGGGATGACAGGACTTGAACCTGCGACCACACGCCCCCCAGACGTGTACTCTACCAACTGAGCTACATCCCGATTTTGAAGAGAGGCAAAAGTAACAAAATTCTAAGCCCTCCCCCTCGCGTTTGTCTTTATTTTTGCAGTCTAACTCGCGCTACATGAAAATCTCTTATAAACTTCTTTCACAACTGGTTCAACCTCTGCCGGCCCCAGAACTAGTGGCTGCAACCCTTACCAGAACCGGTCTTGAAGTGGAAGGCATTGAAAGCGTAGAGAAAATTCCAGGTGGATTAAAAGGCGTGGTAGTCGGACATGTGCTCGAATGCGAAAGGCACCCCGATGCCGATCGCTTGTCTATCACGAAAGTGAATCTCGGGGAAGGCGAACCCGTTCAGATTGTCTGCGGTGCACCCAATGTGGCTGCTGGACAAAAAGTGTTGGCTGCCACTGTTGGAACAACCTTGTACCCTTCATCTGGCGAGTCTTTCACCATTAAGAAAAGTAAAATTCGTGGAGCAGAATCCATAGGTATGATCTGCGCAGAAGACGAGCTAGGCCTCGGCGCTTCGCACGACGGAATTCTTATTCTTCCTGAAGAAACATTGGTTGGAACTCCAGCTGCTGTTGCCCTCAACATTGAAAGCGATGCATGCCTCGAAATTGGTATTACTCCGAATAGAACAGATGCTCTTTCACATGCAGGCGTAGCACGAGACTTCGCTGCTGCGTGGAATTTGGAAAACGAAAATAAGGTTGCGCTTTCAAGCACAACCGCCCCAGCTATTTCCTTCCAACCGAAAAATTGGAAATTAGATCTTCAAGAAAACACCGAGTGTTCGCGCTATGCGTTCGCGGTAATCAAAGGAATTGAAAACCAAGAGACGCCAACTTTCATTAAAGAAACCCTTGCTGTTATTGGCGTGAAAAGCGTGAACCTGTGTGTAGACGTAACGAACTATGTTCAGCATGAATTGGGTCAACCGCTGCACGTGTTCAAGGCGAATGATTTTTCGAATCAGACCATCACGGTTCGAAATGCAAATACAGATGAAGCGTTAGAAACCCTCGACGGTGTTTCGCGCAAACTCACCAGCGAAGACGTAGTTATTTCCAACCAAAACGAAGTGCTTTGCATGGGCGGTGTTATGGGTGGAAAAAATGCGGGCGTAAACGCAGCAGATTCGTTCGTTGTTTTTGAAAGTGCTTGTTTCAATGCGGTCCGTGTGCGCAAGAGCGCTAAGCGCAACCAGATACATTCCGATTCTTCGTTCCGCTTTGAAAGAGGCGTGGCTGTGGACGGAATTCCAAATGCGTTAGCACGTGCTTGGGAATTGATTCAAGCAGAAAATCCGAATGCAGTGTTGGTGGAAGCACAAGATGTTTATCCGGTTGCTCTTCCGAAAACTGAAATAGAAGTCAAAGAAAGTTATTTGAAATCGCTTTTAGGAATTGACATTCCAAGCGAAATTGTTGTTTCCATATTGAACGATTTACAATTCGAAGTTTCAACTGTTGAAGGCGGTTGGAAGGTGCTTGTGCCCTACAATCGTGTGGAAGTAACTCGTCCCGCTGACGTTGCTGAAGAGGTGCTTCGCATCTATGGATACGACAAAGTTGAATTGCCTTCGCGCATGACTCTTTCGTTGAACACCAAAGGAAAATCAGAGAGCTTGCATTTCCGTTTAGCGGACTTACTTGTTGCAGAGGGCTACACCGAAATCATGAACATGTCGTTAACGAAAAGCAAGTACGCTGAAGCGTTCGATGCGGCGTTGGGAGTGAACAGTGTTTCGTTGTTGAATCCATTGAGTAAGGATTTGTCGCACATGCGTAGTTCGTTGTTGTTCGGTGGAATGGAAAGCATTTCATTGAATGAAAAACACAGAGCAACCGATCTTCGTTTGTTTGAAATTGGAAAGGAATACCGCAAGACAGAAAACGGATACAAAGAGAAGCGCAAATTAGCGTTGTGGCTGTGCGGAAAGGAAAGCACTGAATCTTGGAACAACCCTTCGAATGCCTCGTCATTGGGGCAATTGCGAGCAGTTGTTGAAAATATTTTGAATGCCTTAGGCATTCAGCAAGTCGATGTGATTTCAATTCAAGACTCTCCCATTTTCGCATACGGAATGGAGTTGTCATCTCAGAAAAAATCGTTGGTGAAGTTGGGACGCGTGAGTCCAGAAATTCAAGAAGCAACAGACGTTGAGCAAGAAGTATTTTATGCTGAATTCGATTTCGACACGTTGGAAAAATTGAGAACGCAACAGCGCAATGCCTTCCAACCATTAAATAAATTCCCTTGGGTGCGTCGCGATTTATCGTTGTTGTTGAACAAGGAAACCACGTTCGAAAGCCTTCGTCAGTCTGCCCTTAAAAGCGAGAAAAAATTGTTGAAGGAAGTGAATCTGTTCGACGTTTACGAAGGCAAGAATCTTCCTGAAGGTAAGAAATCATACGCCTTGAAATTCATTCTTCAAGACGCTCAGCAAACCCTAACCGACGAAGTTGTTGAGAAGAGTATGCAACGCATATTGCAAGGCTTGCAGACGGAGTGTTTGGCGGAGTTGAGGTAGGTAGGGATTTATTCTACTACAAGTCTGGACTATCAAATATTATGATTCTAAATCCAGATCATGAATTACAGGTGATTCCGTTTACTTGTGTATTTTTCCATTCAAAAACATACCAATAAAAGTACCTCTTACAAAATACTTGTAAGTGGCAAAACAAATAATAGTGGTAGCTGAAAGTGTAATTGCAAACTTTACACCTGACGGTAATGAATACTCCGCTAATAAGCCAGGAATAAAAA
>JBIIWZ010000004.1:0-82196 GCA_044338665.1 Flavobacteriales bacterium | reverse complement strand
AGAGACGCTGCAGATCAGTGCTCGCTTTCGCGTATTTGGGGCGGAATTCACGCGGGCTTCGATGATATTCCGGGTAGAAAGATTGGGATTGAATTGGGGCCTCAGGCTGTTCAATTCGCAGAGTCAATTAACAACGCGGTTGTTCCGCATGTTGTGAGTGTTACTTTTTCAGACCCTATCATTTCCTCTTCAGACATAGGAAATAACGTAAGTGCATTTTTCAACTTCAATAAGCCGATGTCGGCAGGTGCTATTCCTGCAGTAACATTTGCCTCTATAGATTTATCAGCTTTAGGCATTCTTACGCAATCGAATATTTTTTGGTTGAACGATTCTACATTGGTTGTTGAATATATAGTTGCACAAGTAACGCAGCCGTATAGCGGAATTAATTTCCGAGTAGTTGGTGGAAAAGGAATCGATGGATGTTTCGCAAGAGCATACGTGGGCGGTAACTGGAAGGTCGATATGGTAAGTCCAGAAGTAACAGCTTCTGTGGCTTCAGACATTTGGATCACCGATGCGACAGCAACTGTAGGAACAACCGAAGTAACGCTTTACTTCAATAAGACCATGGACACGAATGCTCCTGCAATCTTGTCATTTACCGATCAAGCTCCTGCTGGATTATCACAGGATATTGCTGCCGGATATTGGACCAATGCAAGCACGTATCACGCGGTATTCAACGTGACCGACTTGAATGAAGAATGGGTGAATGTTGCCTTACATTCTTTAACCGCAAGTGATTTGGCTGGAAACCTTCAAATAGAGGACACATTAATTGATGTGTTGAATATTGACACACGGAATCCTGCTGTGAATGTTGTTTCTTCAAATGCTGTTTTAACAGATGCAACTGCTGGTCAAACCTTCCAATTGACTTTCACTTTTGAGGAAGACATGAATGTTAGTGAGACACCAGTAGTGACTTTCGTTGAAGGAGATCCTTTATTGAATTCAATCAGTTTACTTTCTTCGACTTGGAATTCAGCGACAGAATTTGTTGTTGAATATTTGGAAAACGATGGACAAGAATTGTTCCCTGCGTTAACTCCAATCATTAGCGCAAACGACATTCACGGCAACGCGGCTGTTGTTGTTGAATCGAATGTGTTTATGATCGACACCGAGAATCCAACAGTTGTTCAGATTATTCCTTCGACTGCCTTGTATGAAGGATTGACTTCAGACTTTTACATCGATGTAGTTTACAGTGAGGCAATGACAGCTTCGACAGCACCGATTTTGACTTTTGCAGATCCGTTTGTTCTAGATTACTTCACACAAACTGGAGGGGCATGGCTTGATGGAACAACGTATAGATTCACTTACACCTTAACGACGTTAGACGCTCCGTTTTCAAGCATGAACTTAACAGTATCGCTTGCCAATGCAATTGATTTAGTTGGAAATCCATTCATCAACTCCGACTTTGTTGATGTCATTAGTATTGATATTGTCGGAAGTGTTAGCGAGTCTGCATTGAATGCCATTCACGTCTTCCCGAATCCATCTTCTGATGTGGTTATTGTGGAAGGAATACATTCGATGTTGAACTTAACCGTTCGCGACGAAGTGGGAAGAATTATTCACGCAGGGAAATCTGCAAGCCGCATTGAATTGAATGTTTCAAATTGGGCAAGCGGAATCTACTTGATGGAGTTCAATGACGGGAAGGGGTTGAAGCAGGTACGCTTCGTTAAGAAATAAAAATATTTAAGTTCAATTCGCAGGCGAATCATTTCGCTTTGCGAATTGATCTTTTTTGATTTGTGCTTCCGCTTCCATCTTTTCAAACGCAGAAATCACTCTCTTCACAAGCGGATGACGAATAACATCGCTACCTGTAAGTTCAATAATACCAATGCCTTCAACACCGCGAAGCAAATCAACGCTGCGCATGAGTCCGCTAGGCTGATTGCGAGGTAAGTCTATTTGCGTTGAGTCGCCAGTGATGACGAATTTCGCTTGTGCTCCCATACGCGTAAGGAACATCTTCATTTGAGTCACCGTAGCATTCTGGGCTTCATCTAGAATAACAAATGCTTTGTCCAAAGTGCGTCCACGCATGAATGCCAGCGGAGCAATTTCAATCACGCCCTTTTCCATATACTCAGCTAACTTATCGTAAGGAATCATATCCATCAACGCGTCGTACAACGGCTGCAAATACGGATCGAGTTTCTCTTTCAAATCACCAGGAAGAAATCCAAGGTTTTCGCCGGCTTCGACAGCTGGACGAGTTAGTACAATGCGTCGAACTTCTTTGTCTTTCAAGGCCTTTACGGCAAGTGCCACAGCTGTGTAAGTTTTTCCACTACCAGCAGGACCAATGGCGAAGACCATATCGTTCTTCGACATTAATTCGACCATAATTTTTTGATTGGGAGTTCTAGCTGTGATTTTATTTCCCCCCGGACCAAAAACCAAAACATCTCCATTCGCTTTTTGAATATCGGGAGCATCGGTTTCCCCCAACGCAATGCGCTCCAATTGCTGAAGCGTTATGCTGTGGTACTTATCTATGTGCCAAAAAATAAGCGATAAGAAATCATCCAAACGCTGAAGCTCGTCGTCGCTTCCAACAGCCTTCAGCATATTGCCGCGGGACATGATTTTCAACTTAGGAAATTTCGATTGTACGAACTTGAATTTCACATTGTTCGGACCGAAGAATTCAATAGGATCTATTGAAGGAAGGAAGAGCTCTTTTTCTGCCAATTTTTTGCACAATTAATTGTGTCGAAAATAATGGAAATTACTGTTGAACACCTTTAATTTTCAATGAAATTTGCTATTACTCTATATTATCCATGTCAATCGTTGCGCTTATATCAGATCTCGGAACCAAAGATCATTATGTTTCTTTGGTGAAAGCGGCGTTGCTGAATAACAATCCGACGATTATTCCTGTAGACATTTCGCATGAAGTAGGTACTGGTGAAATAGGAGAAGCAGCCTTTCTTTTTAGAAGTGTTTGGAGCAGTTTTCCATTTGGCACTGTGTTCATGAATGGGGTAAGCAGCTACAAACAGCATGCACGGGAACACGTAATAATCGAATACCAGGACCGCTTCTTAATTACAGCAGACAATGGCGTTTTCTCGCTTATGTTTCCGGAACTTCAATCCGAAGATGTAGAAATTTATTTATTGAACTTGGAAGGTCCGGATGATAAGCGTTTTCCAATGTCGGGAGTTTTTGCTACTGCTGCCGCAAGGATTACGCAAGGTGATTTTCCTGATCAGTGGTGCGAAAGTTTGGCAGATATATACAGAGTCAAAGGTCTGGAACCCTACATGAATGGACAAGATCTCATTACTCAAGTCATCTACATTGATCATTTTGGAAATCTGTATTTCAATTTAACGAAGAAATTATTTGAGGAAATAGGAAAAGGGAGAAGCTTTGCAATTCCAGTGCGATCGCAGACTACCATAAATAAATTTCACGAGCGCTTCGTGGATGTTGAAGTAGGAAACGAAGTGGCATTTTGGGGGCAAAACGATTACTTGGTTATTTCTATGAATCGCGAAGGGGGAGGAGATAGAGCAGGGACTTTCAATCGATTGATGAATTTGGATTTAGGCGACTCATTAACAATATCTTTTCATGGTGACGCGAATCGTTAAGATGTCATTCGATAAAAAGAATGCTGAACAGTTCCTTGAAATTTTCAATGAACACCGCAATCAAATCCGAGTCGCTGAAGGATGCACATATTTGGAACTGTGGCAAACGGAAGATGAAAATTCAATCATCTTTTTCACCCACAGCAAATGGGACAGTGAAGAGCATTTGAATAACTACAGACACAGCGAGATCTTTAAGATTGTTTGGCCAAAGACAAAAGCGTTATTCAACGCATTGCCACAGGCCTGGACAGTCAACAGTCTTGTAACACTTCCATAATGAAAGAGCTTGTAACACCAATTGTGGCCTTTCAAAAAATTAGCGAAGTTTTTCCTAAGCCGACAGAAGAGATTGTTGCCTTGCATTTAGCATCGGGAAGAACTCTTGCTGAAAAGGTTTGCTCCGATAGAGATCAACCGCCGTTTCACAGAGTTATGATGGACGGATATGCGTTTAAGCTTTCTGCTTGGGAAAAGGGTATTCGTGAATTTGTTGTTGAAGGAATTCAAGCTGCAGGACAACCCCCTTCAACATTAAAAGATGAGAATAGCTGCATTGAAGTCATGACAGGCGCAGTATTACCGAACGAATGTTCGGTTGTGATTCAATATGAAAAATCAATTCGGAAAGAAGATTGTGTTCAATTTCAAATTGAAGAATTAAAGCATTTTCAAAACGTTCATGCAAAGGGATTCGATAAGAAGTTAGGTGAAATAATATTGAAGGAAGGAACTGTCATTGGTCCTCTGGAAATAGCTGCGCTTGCATCTGTTGGAAAGGCGAAGGTGAAAGTGACGAAGCGCTTCAACGTGGCCATTGTTTCAACAGGAAATGAATTGGTAGAAGTTCACGAGACTCCTTCCGACTATGAAATCCGGTCCAGTAATTTAGAAATGCTTCAATCGTTATTGAAACCATATTGTGAGCAGATAAATGTTTTCCGATTGTCAGACGATGAACAGGAAACGACGCATTTCATTCAACATGAATTAGAAAATTTTGATATCGTTTGTTTTTCTGGCGGAGTATCGAAAGGCAAATACGATTTTGTTGCTAAGGCATTGGAAGAAAATGGAATTCAAAAACATTTTCACGGAGTGAAGCAGAAACCAGGTAAACCATTTTTCTTTGGAAGTAAGAGCGAAACGGTTGTCTTTGCTTTTCCCGGAAATCCAATCTCTGTTTTACATTGCGCCACGCGCTATTTAATTCCGCAATTGAATAAGAGTTCCATTGAAAATGCCCAGCTGAAGAGCGGTTACTATAATAAATCAGTGCTAACCGTTTATTTGCCCGCATTTATTTCCACCTATAAAAATGGATTGCGAATGGCACAACTTATTCTTCAAAATGGTTCGGGCGATTTTATGGGAGCAATAGGAGCAAACGGATTTGTAGAAGTCCTGCCGAATCAACAAGTGAAAGAAAACGAAGTGATTTCGTTTTATAAATTCTAACCTCCAACCGAGGCCATACTCTGAAAGTTTTTCGTGACTTGCATTTCTTCCGCAGCAAATCCATCTTTTGGTTTGGTTAAACACGCGGCCTCTAATGCATGTTGAATTTCTTCGTTCGATTTGCCATCACGCAACAAAGTGCGCAGCAGAAGCGAAGGCGGAGCGTATAGGCACGATTTTACAAATCCTTCAGGCGTAATGCGAATGCGATTGCACGTCCCGCAAAACGTCCTGCTGTATGCCGCAATAATTCCAACTTGTCCAATGTGCCCTTCAATAGTATAGTTCTGCGCTGTAGCGCCCGATTCAAAAGGCAAAGCGGTTAACGAAGGGAAATGATTGGAGAGTTCTTGCTCTAATTTTTTCCAATTCCACTTCACGGCATGGTGATATTCTTTTCCGTTGAACGGCATCTCTTCAATGAATCGCACGCGAACATCTTTGTCTTTCGTTAGCTGCGAGAGTTGGAGTATATCTTCTTCGTTGTGGTGCTCAAGAATAACCGCGTTAATGCTTGTTTTTATTTTATGTTGAAGAAGTTGCTCCAATGTTTGTTGCACTTTGTGCACTTCATTGCGTTTGGTCATGGAATGAAAACGCTCGGCATTCAGAGAATCAATACTCAGGTTAACGCCGTTCCAAGGCAGCTGAAAAAACAGCTCTGAATTTTTCTCATTAAATGTTCCATTCGTGGTGATACTTATTGAATGAAAGGCCTTCATTTGAAAAGCATGTTCGGCTATTTCAAAAAAGTCTCCACGAGATGTCGGCTCTCCGCCTGTAAATCGAATTTTTGTAATTCCACTTGCGGCCAGAACCTCCAACATTTTTTTCCATTCGGAAGTAGAAAGCAAGTGCGCATTCTTCAACCACTTCAAACCTTCTTCGGGCATGCAATACGTGCAACGAAGGTTGCACTTGTCTGTAACAGCAAGGCGCGCATACGTAAGTGTTCTTCCGAAGGAATCGTTCAACATGAAAAAAAATTAAGCTTGAAATCCGTTTCGAAAGTAAGCCAAATCTTTTTCAACCGAGATCAATAGCATCTTTCCGTCAATGGTAAACTCTTTGTGCCACGATTCTTTGTTAGAGGATAGGAAGGTCTGCATTTCGAAATCGGGTATGTGAAGTTCAACCTCAGGGGCATTCCAAATCATCTCGCTGTTCTGATCTTTCGAAGGGAAAATGCGGAAGGTGAGTTCCACTCCATGAAAAATAATGCAGCTAACTTCAACCGGCTTGCTTTTCTTCAGAAGTTCAGCTTCCTTTTCGGTAATTCGGAATCGAAGGGAATTTTGCTTAATGCGAACTTTCATTTCAACCCTATTTCAGCTAAGCGTTGATTCAAGAATTCTACAGCTGTAATAGGAGGGTATTGAGCGTGTTCGCCTTCTTTAATGCATGAAGGAAGACAATCTAATTTCATTTCATTTCTAGGATGAAGGAAAAAGGGAATGCTGAATCTTGGCGTGTCCCATTTTTCCCTTGGCGGATTTACCACCCGATGCGTTGTGCTCTTCAACTGATTGTTTGTTAAGCGTTGAAGCATGTCGCCCACGTTTACCACAATGTGATCGGGCAACGCCGTAACAGCCACCCATTCGTTCTGCTTGTTTAACACTTCCAATCCATCTGCGCTAGCGCCAATGAGTAGTGTAATTAAATTAATGTCTTCATGCTGACCCGCGCGAACAGCATCTTTCGGTTCTGAAGTTATAGGCGGGTAGTGAATAGGACGAAGGATACTGTTTCCTTCATGAATATGAGCGTCGAACCAATTTTCTTCCAAACCCAAATGAAGAGCAATGGCTCTGAGCATATGTCGACCCGTGTTTTCAAGGCCTTTATATGCCTCCAATCCAACGGATAAGAATTCAGGTAGTTCGTCGACATGAATATTATCTGGATAAATGTCTTTGTTTCCGTCGTTAACAATTTGACCAAAGTGCCAGAACTCTTTCAGGTCTCCGGCATTGGAATCTTTCGCATGTTCTTTTCCGAAGCTTGTGTATCCGCGCTGTCCGGCTAATTCCTTGCGCTCGTATTTCAATTTCAATTCTGTAGGAAGAGCAAAAAATTCTTGTACCGATTGGTACAGCTGTGAAATGGTTTGGTCTGAGATTAAAGGATTTTTGACAGCAACAAATCCTATTTCTTCGTAGGCGTGGCCAAGGGTATTTACAAACTGTTGCTTCTCTTCGGCAGTGCCGTTTAAAAATAAGGCTAAATCCACTGAAGGAATGCCCATGGGTAGTTCATTCGACATAACAAGGTATTTCTACAAATCTAACTGCAGAATGCTTGTTAAAAATTGACTTTTGATTAGATTTCGAACGAGAGGCCGTTGATAGAAATTAGTCGCTGAATAGGAATGCGTTGATTGCATTCCGTGTAAATAATCTCTTCTTGCTTCTCTTTCTTCAGATCAACAATCTTCGTAATTAATTCTTGCATTTTTCCGTCTAACAAGAATTGGATTTTTACTTTTTTGAACATGGCTGTTTTTTTTTTACAAACTAACTCGTCTTACATGAAGGCAGCATGAATTTCATATTACCAAATCTTGAAGAGTAGTCGAGAGATAATGTCTCTTTATTGCTCAATTGCTTTACATTCCCTTATTATCTTCGCCACATGTATCCTACTTTATATCATGTCTTTTACGATTGGTTCGGTGTTGAATGGTCTTGGGCCAAAATGTTGAATAGCTTCGGGTTTTTCGTTGCGCTTGCCTTCATAGCAGCGAGTTATACGCTAACGCTTGAGCTAAAGAGAAAAGAATCGCTGGGACTTATTAAAGGCGGAATTCGAAAAGTAATTGTTGGTGGTGCTCCGAATATGATGGACATCTTTTTCTCAGGATTAATGGGCTTCATTTTGGGGTGGAAAGTGATTTATTTATTGGTGAATAGTGGTCGATTGTTCAACGGTGTGAATTCTCCTCAACACATTATTTTTTCAAAAAGTGGTTACCCGCTGCTTGGATTGTTAGTGGGTGGAGGTTATGCCTATTACCGCTATTACACAGAAAAGAAAAAACAGTTGCCCCAACCCCAAGAGAAAATGGAAGCGTTTTCCGCTGGAGAATACACGGGAACCATAACGTTTTTAGCAGCCATTGGGGGATTAGCAGGAGCGAAGTTGTTTCACTTGTTCGAGAATCCTGCCGAGTTAAGAGAGTTCTTTACTCACCCATCTTTGGAAAGTTTCATAAGTGGCTTAACGGTATACGGCGGATTAATCATGGGAGCGATCGTGGTTTTGACATTCGCGAAAATGAAGAAGATCCCGATGTTGGTTTTGTCCGACGCTGCCACTCCGGGAATGATCTTAGCTTATGGAATTGGTCGTATGGGCTGCCACACAAGCGGAGATGGGGATTGGGGAATTGAAAACATAAGTCCAAAGCCAGGATGGCTCTCTTGGTTACCCGATTGGGCTTGGTCGTATGACTATCCGAATAACGTAAATAGAGTGGGAGAGTTTATGACTTCCGATCAATATGCAGGCTACGGAACGCATTTGGTTCCAGGGGTATTCCCAACACCGTTGTATGAGATTGTTGCGGCAGTTGCCATCTTTATATTCTTATGGTCGATTCGCAAACGCGTTAAAGCTGCCGGAGTAATAACCGCGCTGTATCTGATCTTCAACGGACTTGAACGTTTCTTCATAGAAAAGATTCGTGTAAACAATAAATTCGACTTTCTAGGTGTTCAAGCCACACAGGCGGAAATAATTGCAGTCCTATTTATGCTAGGAGGAGCCGTTTTACTCTATTTTTCTTTAAGAAAGAAAAAAGTTGACTCGAGCTCATTCGCTTCGAAAACAATACATTAATGAGGAATTGTGAATGAAAAGGTGATTTTTTTCTTGATATTCACAGAAAGTTAGTATTACATTTGTCCCCCGTTTCAGTTTTGAAGCACAACATTTAAGAAACATAAAAACTTACAGATATGGCAGTTGAAATTACAGACAGCAACTACAGTGAATTAGTAGATGGTTCAGACAAAGTAGTGATGATTGATTTTTGGGCGGAATGGTGCGGACCATGTAAATTGGTTGGACCTATTGTTGACGAGTTGCACGCAGAGTATGACGGTCGCGCGGTGATAGGTAAAGTAAACGTAGATAACAATCCAGAGATCAGTGCGAAATTTGGAATCAGAAATATTCCTACAATCATTTTCGTGAAGAACGGAGAAGTTGTAGATAAGAGTGTTGGTGCTGTTCCAAAGAACGTGCTAGCCGAAAAGCTTGATTCTATACTCGTATAGTTTCATTTTTTTTTTTTTTTGAAGAGGACCTCGGTCCTCTTTTTTTTACTACAAATGTGGTATTGCTTACAAATGAAGAGTAGTGTTTATTTGCAATTGAGAATTAATCTAAATAGAATCGATGGGAAAGAGTTTATATACGTTGATAGCCTGTTTCATAGCGTTGAATGCAATGGGACAAAAAGATACATTGCCGAAATACACGACGCGATTCATTGAAATTAAAGTTACAGTTCTTGATGAAACAGGCAATCTACTGGCTATTGACGGCGTACGTATTTATGGAGGAAAGAAAACGGCCTTCATTTCACCAGAGAAATTGAACATTGATTTGTCTTCAAACAACTCGCGACAATTATTCGGAAGAATACCTGGGATTATGGTTTGGGAAAGCGATGGAAGCGGGATTCAAACCGGAATAGCAACACGTGGACTTAGTCCCAATCGTTCTTGGGAATTCAATATGCGTCAGAATGGGTATGATATTTCTTCAGATGTTTTTGGTTATCCGGAAGCTTATTACACGCCGCCAGCAGATGCGGTGGCTAAAATTGAGATTCTAAGAGGTGCAAGCAGTCTTCAATACGGTCCGCAATTCGGAGGAATGATAAATTATGTTTTCGAAAACGCTCCTGCAACAAACGGCAGTAAGACAAAGATTCGTCAGTCGTTCGGGTCTTATGGTCTGTTCAATAATTTCATTAGTACTGGTCTTCGAAAGAACAAGTTTTCCTTTTACTCTTTTTATCACCGAAGATCAGCAGACGGTTGGAGAGAGAACAGCGCTTACAATACCCAAACAGGATTCATCTCTGTTGGATACGATTTCAACGAAAAGGTGAAGGTTAAGGCTGAATATACGCATTCAGATATGCTCAGTCAACAAGCCGGAGGACTTACCGACGTTCAGTTTCAGGATAACGCGCAACAGAGTTTACGCGCTAGAAATTGGATGAGTATTCCATGGAATCTCATGAATATACAATTGGATATTGACGCTTCGGAAAAATTTCAATTGGAGATAAAAACATTCGGATTGCTTGCAACCCGCAACAGTGTTGGTTTTCTAGATCCGATAAATACGGCTGATGTCATTCTTTCCACCACGAATGATTATGCTGCAAGAAGATTAGATGCCGATAAATATCAGAATATCGGAACAGAATTGCGCGGAAAATATGTGTTCGATTTATTTGGAAACGAACAAACTTTGGCTTTCGGCGCGCGTGCTTACCAAGCTAAAACATTTCGTCACCAAAAAGGAAACGGCACAACGGGTTCCGACTTCAACATGAATATAGATTCATTGGGATATAAGGTGAATTATGTTTTCGGGACGAAGAACTATGCGCTCTTTGCAGAGCAAGCGCTTTATATTGGGAAGCGAATTTTAGTGGTGCCAGGTGTTCGTTTGGAACAAATTGTTTCGAGTGGAAGTGGCTCGGTGAATTATGCTAATGGAGAAATTCCTTTTCAAGAGCGAGCGATTTCAAAATTGCTTTTTGGTATTGGAACTGAGTTTCATTTGAATGAAAAGAATGAAATTTACGCGAATGCTTCTCAAGCCTTTCGCCCAATGACCTTTTCAGAGCTTATTCCTTCAGCAACAACAGATGTTGTAGATCCTAATTTGAAAGACAGCGAAGCGTTGAATATTGACCTTGGTGTTCGCGGTTCTTGGAAAAATTACATCAGTTACGACGCAAGTGTTTACCAGATGAACATTCAGGATCGTATTGGGACATATAAGGATAGCCTATCTATTCGACACGTTACCAACATTGGAGCTTCTTTATCTAAAGGGGTAGAGGTATATTTAGAATTAAACGTATTGAATAATTTCAAACATGGGAATTTCGGAAGTCTTCATCCTTTTGCCTCCATTGCCTACAACGAAGCGACATACACGAGTTGGAACGATCCTACCGTAGTTAGTGGAAGCTCTTCTGACATAACAAATAAAGCGGTTGAAAATGCACCAAGAAGAATTCAACGATACGGGTTAACGTATAAGTTGAAAGGTTTCAGCGCGACTTGTCAATTGAATAAAGTGAGTGAAGCATTTGCAGATGCCACGAATTCAATTTTGCCTTCTGTTGATGCCAAATCAGGACTTATTCCCGCATACAGCGTGAGCGACTTGAGCTTTGGATATAGCGGCAAAGAGAATTACACGCTTCAAGTGGGAGTGAACAACCTCTTCAACGAAAGTTATTTCACAAGAAGGGCCGGAGGTTACCCCGGCCCTGGATTATTACCTTCGAATGGAAGAACTTTCTTCTTCACATTCGGGATTCAGATTTAATTTTAGATTAATCTGATGTACAATAGAATAATGTTTGTTACAATTTTGAATTGAGAAGTCTTCCCGATTCAATAAGTTTTTTTAGTAGAGGAGAGCGACGCATGGCTTCCAATAAATTCAAATGACCCACGTGATGGGTATCTGTTCCAATGAAATCGACCAAGTCAGCTTCTATTAATCGTTCCGCTATTCGCTTCACACTAGGTCCGTAATGTCCCGTTAGGCAGTTCGTGTTTATTTGAATAAGAATCCCGCGATCTGCAACATCTTCGTATTTCGAAAAGTTGCCGTGCCAATATTCGTAGCGCTCAGGGTGAGCAAGAATGGGCTTGTATCCATTCAATTGCAAATTGAAAACAGCGCGCTTGTAATTAATTTGTTCCGTATCGAAAGACAATTCAAAGAGCACATGTTTATCTCCAAAACTCAGAATGTCATCTTTGGCAATCAACTCTTCAAAGTGCTCATCTACGTAATATTCCGCTGCAGCTTGAAATTCAACATCAATTCCGCGAGCTAACAATTCCGCTTTAACCAGGGCTTCCTTTTCACGAATAATTTCGGTCGTGTTTTTATACATGTCCCAAAAAATATGCGGAGTGGTAATGAGCTTTTTGTAGCCCATGCTGTGCAATGCTGAAATGAGTTCAATGGAATTTTCCATGTCCACAGAACCGTCATCAATCCCTGGAAGCAAATGACTGTGCATGTCGGCAACAATAGGAGAGAAGCTTATCGCTTCATCCAATTGAGGATTTCTTTTTTTGAAGAGGTTTCCGAATGCTGACATTACTTTTTTATTGCTTGCTAAGATAACTCAATAGCATGGGTTGTTTTAGTTTATGTTGAAACGAAATCCAACACGGAACCAGCGTCCAGGCATTTCAATGTACCCTTGATCAATGTATTTTCTGTCTAGCAGGTTGGTTACATCGAAATTCATCGTAATGTTTTCATTCAACTTCCACATGCCACGGAAATCAAAGACTGTGTAGTTTGTTCCGGTGAAGCGCTCAGTGTAACGCACCGTAAGGTTGGTGCTTAAAGTTTTTGTAATGTTCTGACGGTATTGAAAAGTAACGCGATGTCTTGCGTGATACAAGGCATACTTGCTTTGAACATCGTTTTCGGTGCCGAGCTGCGCATCGAGGTAGGTGTAATTCAACTTCAAAGATGCGTTATCGCACACTTGCCAATGTAAGTTCGCATTCACCCCCAAGAAATTAACGGTAGTAAAGTTGGAAGGCGTCCATTTGTCTAAATCGTTTTCACGCGTGTAGTTGATGGCGTTGTATACGCTGCGATAAAATCCGCTTGCTGTGAAATTCAACTTTCCGAATTTTTTGAAACCCACTTCAACGTTGCGAGCTTTCTCTCCTAAGAGCGAGTCGTTTCCTGTGTTTGAACGATCTGAGTAATACAATTCGGTATAAGATGGAAGGCGATTTCCTGTTCCAATATTTGCGAAGATGGCAGATTTGTTTGTGAAGTGACGAATGGTCTCAATACCCGGAAAGAAGCTCACACCATTGGCAGTGTTGTATTGCGCATTCACACCAAGAGTAGTGTTGAACTTTCCAAGCATAAAACGCTCTTCTCCGTATATGTTGAAGAACGAACGCGAGTGGTCTCCGAGGTTGGTACTTTGAATAATCTCTGTTCTGCCTTCAGCGCCAAGACCCAGCTGGCCAAATTTATTCGCTCGGGTGGCATGCAATTCAACTCCTGCTGCTTTGCTGTTGTGTGTGTTTTCGTAATAGCTCGGATTGTCTTTGATGAACACATAATGATCTTGATTGAAACGTGCATAAACAATGGGTTTAAATGTCCAGATATTTTTCTGATCTACAATATTTGCTTTCGCCGAAACGAATGAAGTATTCACCTCTTCAAAAGCGTCTTTGTCATACGGATAAGCATAATAGCCGTTAGCTCCAAAGCTGTTTTTAAAATGTCCAGCCATGATGTCCAAGGTGTTGTTACGTTTCAACTGGTAATGCCCGAGGTAACTGATGCGCTGTTGGTCATTGGCAGAATTGTAGCGATATCCGTTCGTTTTGAATTGACCCATTGAAACGCTGTGTTGCGATCTGTTTTTTCCGAAGGCTGCCATGGCTTGAATACCGTTTGCAACAAATCCTTCTTGAGAAGAAGCTGTCGCGTTGAAGGTTTCAACAAAAGAAGTACCTGCTTTAGGTGTCGAAGTGATAATATTAATTGCACCAGCCAAGGCATTTGAACCGTAGATTCTTCCGGCTGTTCCGTTCATGACTTCAATGCGTTCAATTTGCGAGATGTCAACCGGAAGGTTCAGCATGTGGTGTCCTGTTTGCGGATCGCGCATTGGAACTCCATTAATCAAAATAAGACATTGCTCGAATCCTGCTCCCATCATGGAAAGGTCTGCTTGCGCGCCGAAGGGTCCGCGTTCGCGAATGTCTAGTCCAGATACATAGCTCAACAACTCATTCACGCTTCGAACGGGAAGAGACTGAATGTCTTTCTTGGTAATCACTTGAACATCGCGTCCGTAATTTCCGTTCAAACGTTTCTCTTGAATGCTTGTCCCAACAAGAACGTAGGTTTCTATGGAAGGTAGGTTTATGTAGTCTCGGGGAATAACATAAGGTCTAGGGGGTTGAATGCCTTCGATGACTTTGATTGAATCGTTACCGGGCTGAGCCCAAGATGTCATTGCTGCCGTGGCAGCGAAAGCAGTTAAAAAAAGTTGTTTCATTTTCATGGTTTTCGAATAAAAATCAGCTGTGCGAATATACTTCAATGTGTTTCGTACATTTGCATTTCAAACTTAGAATTATGAATCATGCTATAAAATTTTTGTTTGCGCTATCGAGCGTGTTTATGACCGTTCTATTGTTCAGTGAAACGTCTTGGGGGAAGGGAATTGCCATGATCATTCCATCGGCCATATTGGTTTTCATGTGCACGCGCAGTGTCCGCATGATTTTAGTATTTTACTACATGCAAGTTCAGAAAATTGAAAAAGCCCGCAAATGGTTAGATCACATTAAGGTGAATCAATTGTGGAAGAATCAACGCGGATATTACTTCTTCATTAAAGGATCTATGGATGTTCAAACGAACAAGTTCTCTGAGAGTGAGCGTTTGTTCAAAGAAGCATTACGTTTAGGTTTGAAGAAAGACGTGGACAAGGCAGCTGTGTATTTGAATCTTGCTGTTTTATCGGGAAACAAGAACGATAAGTTAACAGCGACCATGCATTTGAAGAAGGCGGAAGCGTTGGATTCAAAAGGATATTTGAAGAACGACATTAAGCAGGTGAAGAAGATGTTGAATACGAGTCCGAAAATGGTTCGTCGCTAGGGGCGAATAATCATTCGCCCCAATTCAAAAAAAAGATATTAAATTGAGTCTTTGATCAAAGGCAGCACCTCCAACGATTTCATCAAAGGATATAGCGGAAGCGTCTTCATCTTTTCATTAACTTCTTCTTCCGTTAAATTTTTGAAAATCAATATTGCTCCGTTTCTGCTTGGATGAAGAAAGAGCTGATCTAAGATGCCTTCTGTTTTCCATGCTGCAACAACTTGTTTTTCGTGTTTAATGATGTCCTGAAAGTTTTCAGGAAGGTTGTCTGTGTGGATGGTTAGTATGGCTAATACGTGTGTTACATTCATAATTTTTGATTTATAATTTTTTCTAAGCGAATAGAAATTGGCGTTCGGCAAATATATTCGAAGTAATTTCGTTCTCCTTCCGAAAAAAAAAACATTCAATGAAAAAAAACATTCTTCTTTTGGCCTTGGCCTTAACAGCGAGTTCAGTCTTATCAGCTCAAGAGTTGAAGAATCCGAAATACAAGATTTCACAGTTTCAACTTTCATTCGGAGGCGATCGCTCGTTGGCGCCTTTAAACATTAACCAGAATGAATTCAATGTTCTTGCGCCCGGTGCTCAGATACCAGCGAATTCAACGCCTTATACCACTCAGTTTGGTTGGGATGCACCAACATTAAATATGAACGTGGCCTTTCATCCGTTAAGGAAAAACGGATTAGCAGGAGAGTACAATAAGAATCGCACTTTCCGCGCAGGGATATCGGCGCAGGGAATCAGCGCTTCCATCTACAACACATCTAATTCTTTTATGACAAGAATAGACACGTTGGTGTCTTCTGCGAACGGCAGCATTTACGGATTTGTAGATTCCACTCATCGCGATTTTACGTTTAGCAATTACATGGCTACTGCGGTGAAATTGGATTTTGCTTATTTGGCATCTACGGATGTTTCGAAAAGATTCTCCTTTTATTCAGGGGTTGGATTGAACTTCGGAATCACGATTGCGCCGCGGACAGAGATTCACTCGCACTCCTGGGATTCAGAGCAAATAACAGATACCAATGACAATTACATTTCAACTCAGTCTGTATACAATGCGCTGAATGTTAATCGTCAGGTTTATCAGAATAAGATGGGTTACATGGCTGCTTTGTATGTTCCTATTGGAGTAGATTTTCGTTTAGGAAAGAAGAACGAAGTCATGAAAAAAATGCATTTGTTTTTTGAATTGCGTCCGACGATTTCGGTATTAAGTATTCCTGAAACGAAGACTTATGTTTATCCGAGTATGCAGAATTGTATTGGGGTGAAGTTTGAATGGTGATTTTGCGGGGGAACGAAGGCTTCGCGAGGGCACATGGCTTCGCGAGGGTTTTCAACGAGGGCAACTTCGTTGCGAGGGTCTTCGACGATTTTATTTAAAGTGATTTGTGATTATAAAAATGAATAAGAAAGAAGTTTACGAAGCATTGGTGAAGCTGATTCAGGAGCGAGGGGCTGAGATGCAGGTGGCTTGGAATGAGTTAATGGAATCGAATAAGCAAGAGGGGAAGAGTTCGGCTGGAGATAAGCACGAAACAGCGGCAGCGCAGGTGCATCTAGAATTGGAGAAGATGGGAAAGCAGATGCAAGAGCACAATCGCAGAAGTGAAGAAGTAGAACGTTTTAATCCTTCGAAAATTTCAATATCCCAAGAAGTCCGCGTTGGATCATTGGTTGAAACCAATTCAGGTTGGTTTTATATCATTACCTCTTTCGGAAAACTCACCACACAATCAGGCGATTGTTACATCATTAGCGCCGCATCTCCCATTGGACAAGCTTTAATTGGAAAGAAAGTGGGGCAGGTGTTTCAGTGGAATGGAAGGAAGGGGGAGGTGGTTGGGATCTTTTAATGTTGCGGAGCAACGAAGGCTTCGCGAGGGTCTTCGACGAGGGCAACTTCGTTGCGAGGGTCTTCGACGATTTTAACAACAGAGTTCCAATTACGCAGTAGGAATTATTCGATAGGAATTACGCAGTAGGAATAACGAAGTTCCAATTACGCAGTAGGAATAAAATCTTCGATTTTCCAATTACGCAGTAGGAATAAAATCTTCGATTTTCCAATTACGCAGTAGGAATAAAATCTTCGATTTTCCAATTACGCAGTAGGAATAAAATCTTCGATTTTCCCATTACGTAGTAGGAATAAAATCTTCGATTTTCCCATTACGTAGTAGGAATAACGAAGTTCCAATTACGTAGTTCCAACAACGTAGTTCACAACGGTTCTCCGTTAAGATCCGTCGTTAGAATCTCACTCATGTAATCGAAGAACGGACGCATGGCTTGGAAAGTAGCGAAGACGTTCTCGAGGTATTTTTCTGATTGCGCTTGTTTGTCGGTGAATTTTTTAACGAGTAGAAACTGTTTGTAATTGATCAGGTCAATGGCAGGATTTTCTTTGTCGAAACCTTTCGGAGCTGTCTTCAGTTGTTCGCCTTCCAGTTTGCCGAAGGTTGAAATAAATTCTTTCGATGAAAGAATGTCTCTCAAAGGTTCAGGATCTGCGGCAATCTGAAGTCTAATATGCTTCAAATCTTCCGGAGATGGCCCCCAAAATCCTCCGCCTAAAAAGCAATTTCCCGGTTCAATATGGAAATAGTATCCGCCTCGAAGTTCTTTCGTAGAACGGGTGAAGGCTCCGCCAATGTTGGTTTTGTATGGCGACTTGTCTTTTGAAAAACGAACATCTTTGTAAATTCTGAAAATCGATTTCTTTCCGCTAGCCGTTTCAATGTTGTCAACTTGCTTCATATTGATCAGCAGCTCATCTGCAAATTGCACCACCCAACCGTGTTGCTCTTGGTATCGCTCTTTATTCTCATTGAACCACTCGCGGTTGTTGTTTTCTTTGAGCTCTTCCAAGAAAGAAAAGACTGAGGCGGGAATAGATTTTTGCATGACTGTTCGATTGAAGGCGAATGTACAAACGATGTTTCAATGATAGTGAAGAGGTAAGAGAAGGGAAGAATGTTGCGAAGCAACGAAGGCCCGAAGGGCGAATGCTTCGCGAATGTCTTCAACTTTTATAAATAACAAAGTTCCAATTACGAAGTAGGAATAACGCAGTTCCAACAACGTAGTTCAAAAGTACCCCGGATAGAAGTGGAAAGCCTTTGTGCTTGCACAAAGCTTGGAACGGATAGCCGGAAATAGGTTCAAAAAAAAGCCCCGAATGTATCGAGGCTTTTCAAGCGGAGAGCTAGGGATTCGAACCCCAGGACCTGTTACAGTCAACAGTTTTCAAGACTGCCGCAATCGACCACTCTGCCAGCTCTCCGCGCCAAAGATAATATCTTTTTCGAATCACAAAAGAGTTTTCTTAAATTCGTTGCAATGAATCTCGCATCTTACTCAAAATCAATAGCGCTTTGCGGCATTTTTTTCGCAACAGCCCAATTCTGTGCCGCTCAGCACTATGTTATCCTGCAAAACGGAGATTCAATTGCCGGAATTCGATTGACGTACGATGCGCCCATTGCTCAGAATGCTTATTTCACGCTGGATCAGAACAGATGGAAGGCCAATGAGATTTCGAAATTCAGTAACAACAACGGGACATTTGCGAACCTTTCACTCATTCACGGAATAGATACCGAGCGCTACGCCGTGCGGATTAAAAAAGGAAGAGTCGCCAATGCCTTTGAAGAAATTCCGTTCGGGGTGTATTGCGACGATACACTAAAGGTTTATCCGGGTATGAAGAAAATTAATAAGCTTCTCGCGTCAGGAAAAGAACTCGACTACTACAACATAGGCAACGGTCCGGTGTATGCGGCGAATTACAAGAACATGATTAGAGACTTTAGTTCGAATAGTGAATCGACTTATTACATTCAACATCACCGTAAACTCAAGCGCACGCAGATTGCTTTGTTAACAGCAGGTTTGAGCATTATGTCGTATGAATTTTTTCGTCAAGATAATTTCGAATTCACCCCTGTTTTCGCACTCGGAACCATTATCTCTCTTTCTCCGTTGTTGGTTCAAACACCTAAGAAAGACGACATTTGGATTGCCTTCGATGAGTTCAACAAAATCTCTGATTTTCCCACCACGAAGTAGGAACAACGAAGTTCTCACAACGTAGTTCTCACAACGTAGTTCCCACAACGTAGTTCTCACAACGCAGTTCAAACAACGCAGTTCCCACAACATAGTTCAACATTCAACTTTTCCTCTTCAATTCCTCCAAACTAATAATCCCGGAACCATAGCCACAGCGGCATTCGTTCTTTTTCGTGTCGACCCACATAATATGCTTGCGATTATGGAAAAGACAAGACGCTGTCCAGCTATCAGAATTAAAACCTGATGGACTAGGGGAAAGCCCTAAGCGAATCAGCTCCTGCACAATGGGCGAGTTCTTACGCCTCGCTTCCAAGATGATTTGTTCTTGTTTTCGTTTCTTTTCTTCAATGAAAAATTGGAAGGCTTCGCGAGAAATAACAGTGCTACTAACAAAAGAAATACTCCCATTGAATCCTCCGCAATTCTCGGCCCAATAGGCGCAGAAATCCTGAAGCAGATTCGGATTCATTAAATCTTCTTCCGAAATGTTTTTTCTTAAAATGAGTTTGGAATCGTTTTCTGGCCTTCCTTCCAATTCAATTGTTTTCGAATAAATTCCCAATCCTTCAGGGCCTTCAAAAAGGAAATAGGTTTCCACCCATTCAATGGGATTGAACTCGTGTTTTAATTGTAAGATTTCGGTGTTCAGTTTGTCTTTGAACCACGAGATGTTTTGTGAGTTATTCATAATTAATTTTTTTTTGAGATGGAAAAATGGTAAGTATTTCAGATAACACGAACGGAATGGGTTTAGGAATAATGAGCACGAATGTGCTTTGCGACTGAACCGTGAAGTCGCCCTCGTTTCGGTTCAGACAGAACGAGGCACTCTTCGGTTCGAAGTTGTCTTTCAGGTGCAGCAGAACGCAGTCGGGCACTTTGGAAAGATAAAGATTAGAGACCAGCAGCTCATGTTTGAAATGAACGAGCAGCGGAAAGGGATTGTCTTTGAGCAGAGCGCTCACATCGACAAATGATTTTTCGAGGCTAACCTCGTTCGGGACGAACGTGATTTCGCGTCCCGATTTTAAGCGAACAATGAGTTGCTTTTCCATACAAAAAAGTATTTAGTTAAACATTAAACTTCTTTGTACTTCGATCTAAAAAAGGATTGATACGTTTGTTTTTGGCTTGAGGCCCGTATTGTTTTACCACCGTGGTGTCTTCACTCGGTTGGTACCATTTAAGGTTCGAAATACGATGCAAACATAAATAAATAATTATTTGCGGTGCAAATATTTTTTAAGAATGTCGAAGACGAATGTTGCATAGCAACGAATGCTTCGCGAATGCCCTTCGGGCGAAAGTCTTCGACGTTTATTTAACAACTTAGTTCAAATTACGAAGTAGGCATAAAATCTTCGATTTTCTAATTACGAAGTATGAATAAAACCGTAGGTTTTCCAAAAACGAAGTTCTCAGTCCTTCATCAAACTCAACACAATCATCTTCCGCTCAGAGGTGTTAATGGTGTTCGCGCGAAATTTCGCGCATTCTGAAATGTCTTCAATCTTTCCATCCTTCACCACTAGGACAAGAGACAGGCGGTAACCCGATCTGTTTCCAACAAACTCAATGGCGCGGTCAAGAAAATGATCGCAGCCTTTGCCAAGGCATGTTCCGTGATTTTCTTTGAGATGCAAATCTGAGAAGCCCTTGAACATGTCAAAGGCTCGTTCAAGTCTAGCAATGAACTTCGCCTTCGAAATTTCCATATAGGTCTCTCTTTCCAGAATAAGGTCAATCATTTCAAGATCCATGCGCTTGAAGAAATGCACAAAGGCATCGCGTTGCGACATAGGTTCTTTTTCCTTGGGTTCAATGGTGAAGAGAGTCAGTTGCATCTTTTACTTTTTATTGAAATTAATCGGGGTGAAAAATCTTTCACCCTGTTAAATTAAATTTTACGGGGAGTCGAATTTAGAATGAAAAAATGCATTTGAAATGCATAGGAATTAAAAATTATTAAGGTGGAATTTTATGAACACACCCGTTTATTTTCGGAAAGCGGATGTGAATAAATATAATTATTTCAAGAATGAAAGGCGGCGTAGAGTGAAATGAATAAATAACGAACCTGACAAAATGTTTTTCGGCATGAATTTTCTTGATGCGGCTTATGCTGAAAACTTCTTTTGGAGTCCTAGGAATTTTTAGGAAGATTTGTGTCAGTCTCTTTCGAAGAATATAATTCATCAGATTCAGATTGTTTTCAGTGTGCAGAACCTATGCATTGCTGAAAGTTTTCTTTGTGTTGAATGAATCGTTCGAAGAAATAACAAGGTTGTAATAAGTTGAAAATAGAAAAGAGCAGAGTGAATTTTGCTTCGATAAATAAATTGAAAATGTTGGTATGGAATTAATGAATACAAGAAAACTGAATTTGGGCATAAGTGCCATGTCACTTTTATTCGTATTGTTAATTTCAGGATGTCATAATCCTCCTTCTATAGAGGAGACCCTTGCAAGTTTGAGGTCTATGCAACCGGCGAGGTCGCAGAATTCGTCTGTAGAAAATAAACGGACTGACAATTCAAGTCAAATAGACAATCGCACAGCGCCAATGGATTCAGTAGCCTATTGGAAAATGTTGCGAGATACATGTCCTGAATTATTCAGAAAAGATCCATTGAGTCCATATGATGCATTTGAAAAATGTAAATCGGCTGAAATGCGAGGTTGGGATAGTGAAGTTGGAATAGATAAATATTTTCAGCGTTACGCCAAGGCGCTTCAAAAAAGAAGTGGAAAGCCGATGAAGCCTATTCGAGACGACACACAAGAGGCCGTCCAACTGCTTTATTTTATTGCGAATGAGTTGTCAGGCGGAGGTACATTTTACTCGCACATGCTGGCCAGGTCTGAGGGTAGTTTGGAATACAGTCTTTATAAATTTGAAAAAGGAGAAACTGATTTTAGCAATCTTGATTTTGATAAGGAACGCGAGGTCTTGTTTCGCAAGTGGAAGAAGAACATTCATAAGTCAATAACGAGAGACGGCAGTACAAATTTCACTGAATTGTCAAATGCAGATTTAGAAAAGCAAATTTTAGATTCGTTGTCGCGAATGAAGTCGTTGGTGAAAACGCCCTTTACCTTGACCTATCTCGATGAGTTCGGACATAGTTTTTATTCAGACTTGAAATTTTAAATAATCATATTTATGAATTCGGATTTAGTTAATGTACTTAAAATTTTGGTTTTGTTTACGCTCGTTGCAGCGCGTTATCACGATCGGATAAGAGATTTTAGGTTCGGCCAAACGAAAGTCCCAAAACCTAAAAAAGAACGTATGAAAAAACTAATGAAATTTATGAAGCGCACTTGGCGCTTTTGGACACCTAAATACAAGGTTATGCGAGTTCAAGATGATGTTAAGAAAATCTTGACCGATGCTCAGATTCGTTATAGAGTGAATGTTCCTGATGACGATATTGAGTTCAGTTTTTCAGGCGATGATGGTCAGAGCTATTCGTTTTATCTATCAACAGATTCGAAAACTCATTTGCGCTTTTACGTTACGTTTTCACTCGATTTATATCCAGAGGCTTATGACAGACTTTGTCATTTATCACAGATGTTTAACGATCGAATTGTAGATGTGAATTTGCGATTGAATATGGAACACAGAAGAATTTCACTTTTCAGCAGTATCCCTTTGGATTATGCTCAGCTTAGTCCTGAATTTATTGAAGGACGTCTTTACGATATGAATTTCTATGCAGCTGATATATTGTGGGCTTTTAATAAATTATTGAAAACAGAAGAAGAGGCTGTATTTGTCTTTGCTGAGTTGGTAGAGAGAGCTCAAGAAAAGAACTGAGTTTAGTTTTGTGATTATTACAATCTCGCTGAACACTTCACAAAAGCCCTTTTTCAATGACCACATTTCTCTTATTTTAGCGAAATGAAAAAATTTCTCCTCCTCCTCATACTTTCGATTTCAACGTTAGTTGCCTTTTCTCAAGAGGCAAGAAAATCTAAGATCTATTTGAAAAACGGTGATGTCCTTACCGCGCGCATTGTTGGATACAAGCCACAAGAATCTTTCACTATAGAGATCTCGGTAAACGCTGTTGTTGATATTCCGTTCAACGATATTGAATACATCGTACTTGATGCAAACAATAAGAACACTTCGAAGCCGGCTGAACTAAAGGCTAGCGATATCAATACTATGCCGGTCTCAAAAGAAAAGAAAGCATACGACGATTTCTATTTGGAATCGGTGAACGAAGGGGTAGTTGGACTTGGAGTTGGAAAGGTGGGTGGATTCACGATTGACACGCCATTGATTGATCAATGGGGCGGAATTTATGGCTACGATAAACAAACCATTCCGAATACAACGTCATTCGGGGGAGTGTATACTGCAAATGGTATCGGATACAAGAACTGGGCTTTCGCAGGGATAGGCATTGGTGCAATGGGTTATTCAGACGATATCGGATTCTCTGTACCATTCATGCTTGACATACGTGCGCGCTTGATGCCAACGAAAAAGATTAGCCCGCTTGTTATGGTTTCAACGGGAATCGCTTACCACAAAGGAAGCGTAGGTTCTTTCGATTTGAACGATGGTGCAGGAGTATCCTTGAAATTAAACGATCAGATAAACATTCATGCGTTGTTGGCTCACAGCTACATGCGCTACTACGGAAGACTTTCAGCTTCGGGTGCTGCTGTTTTAGATGGAATCTATTACAATTACTTCGGAGTGCGCATGGGCGCTAGCTTCAGATTTTAACGAACCAACTGAAACCATCCGCTGCGCTGCTCGGGCGATAAGATCGATTCTCCGTTCGAGTATTCAGCATTCACAATGAAATAATAAACGCCAGTTGAAGCGTCGTTTCCGTTAATGGTTCCGTTCCAATTGTTATTCGGATCCGTAGATTCGAACACCACCGTTCCCCAACGATTGAAAATCTGAATAGCGTAATTCGTCACAGCAGTTGTACTTCCGTCGCCAGCAAATACCAAGTGAAACGTTTCGTTGAAACTGTCGTTGGTTGGACTGAAGATGTTTGGCACAACCAAATTCGCGCATTCCGGAAGATCGAGGGTATAGGTTCCCGATGCGTCGCATCCGTTCGGATCAAGCGCAGCAACACTCACAGTTGCATTGGAAAGCAATTCAATACTGAAATCGGAAGAGCCATCGTACCAAAAAATGTTCGAATAAGTTGGGTCAATTCCCAAGATAGTTGGTCCGTCCCAACAACCCGACTGTGTGAGGCTCTGAATGGTGATAAGCGGGTTGTTATTCGCACTAATGAGTTCTGCCGTTGAAGTATACGTGCAACCACCAGGATTGGTGCTTGTGACTTCATAAATACCCACATCCACGCCCAAGAAGGAAGTAAATCCAGACGTCAGAGGATTTCCATTTAACGTCCATTCGTTGTTCACGGCCGGACCATCGCTCACAATATTTAGGGTCAGTTGCTGTGTTTCTCCAATACATAAAACCGTTGAAGCAGGAGAGAGTTCGGTTTGAAAATTCTGATAGTCTAACTCAACAGGCGTGCTGGGTGCTATGCAAATGTCGTTCGGACAAGTCAGCGAATAAACGCCATCAGCAGTTGCTGTGTATGAATCAGAAATTTCTCCCGCAAGATCAACTCCATTCATTTGCCATTGATAAGTACTGCAAATACTGGTGGTTGAAAAGGTGGTTGGTGAGTTGTCACAAATGACAGCATCTAAGTCTGGAGTAACATTTAAGGTGCTTAACGGAATGACATTCACCGTTGCTCCGTCTATTAATGTATCTGCTGAACATCCATTGCTTGCGATGAGTGAATACGTATAAATTCCAGGTGCGCTGAAACAAATGGTTGGTGCTATGCTGTCTAACGCTAGATCCTCAACTCCGTTAACCAACCACGTCCACAACCCAGGATTTCCTGCAGAAGTATTTGTTACCTGAACGCAATCGCCTTCGCAAACGCTGTTTTCAGAAAGACTAAAACTAGCCGTTACAGGAACATCGCTGTTGTTCGAAGCTCCTGGAGAAGGAGGCAAAGTTCCTGACACCCATGGGTTCACGCCGTCGCAACTTCTAAAAACAGTAAGACCATCGTTATTTGCTTGTCCAGGAACCGTTTGAATCTGTGTAAAAACAGAAAGTATTGGCACCGTGAATTGGGGACATATGCCAAAAGAATTCGTTGTGAAAGAGGTTTGCTGACTCCATTGTCCACCCCCCCAAACAATACCGTCTATAATGGTTCCTACATTGTCAAACAACAAAAGCTGCTCGGCGCTATTGGTGAGAATTCCAACTTGTGCTGTGGGGCCTGTTGTGCAGCCACATGTGCCAATGTTAACATCTACAGGAACTCCTGAGTTGGAGGATCCAATGACAATAAATCCATTTCCAGGAATAGTCGTACCTGCGGGAAGGGTTATGGAAAAATCTCCGTCTGACAAAATATAGCATTCAATGTTCCAAGGGAACGGACAAGTATTATACAATTCAATCCACTCTCCTGTATTCGGCGTGCAGCTTCCGTCGCAGGCGCCAGCAGCGTTAACCATAACTTCGTTAATAACCACGCACTGACCAATGCTGGTTAGGGTGGAAAGAAGCAACGCCGCTAGGATTGAATAAAACTTCATTTTGCAAATGTAATAGGAAGAAGCTTTGTAATACCTATCACATAACGGAAGAAATGCTCTTTGTATATTCGTTCCATGAAATATTCAGGCTTATTACTTTTTGTTGCGCTCTTCTTGAGCGCTTGTTCTTCGAATGGTGGAAATCAAGTTCTCGACGCTAAGGCATTTTCAGAAAAGTTGAAAGCTACGCCCAATGCGGTTTTATTGGATGTCCGGACGGAAGAGGAATTTGCAAAAGAATACATTGAAGGAGCTTTGTTAGCCGATTGGAACAGTGATGATTTTCAGCGCAGAATTGATGCTATTGACAAGAATGCACTAGTCTTCGTTTACTGTTTAAGTGGGGGAAGAAGTTCAAGCGCTGCTGCTGAGATGCGTAAGCAAGGATATAAAGAGGTGTATGAACTTCAAGGAGGAATATTGAAATGGAAATCGGCTGGTTTACCTGTTGTTGCAGGAAAGGTGAGTGCTTCCGGCGGTATGAGTTCAGATGAATACAAGACTCTTGTTTCGGTTGGAAATGTACTGGTCGATTTTTCAGCTGAATGGTGCGCTCCTTGCCGCAAGATGAAGCCTTCTTTAGAAGAACTAGCGAAGGAAAATCCTTCGTTGAAAATTGTAACGATTGACGTAGATCAAAATCCGAACATCGCCGCTGAATTGGGGGTAGATGCTCTTCCAACTCTGAAATATTATTCAAATGGGGAATTGAAATTCAGCAATGTTGGATTTATTTCGAAAGGGGATCTTAAATTGAAGTTGGGGCTTTAATTCTTTCTCAAGACTTTTTTTAAAGCAACAATTAACGTAGTTATATATTTGTAGATATATATAGTAAGTTATTTTGAAAAAATCCATTGTATTTTTTTTAGTCGCTGTTGTATTTTTCGGTTTAGTTGCGTCGAATAGTCCTGAAAAAGATAGCACGTTATATACCTTCAATAGTCTAGCTAAGCTAGACGGTGTTGAACTAAGCCATAATCCAGGCTTATATGATAGCACAATAACTCTCGAAATAAAAAATTCTGATGGGCTGTACATAGAGCTTGTTAATGAAGATGGGCAATCGCACGTCCAAAATAAAATAACGATTACAAAACCGAGTGTATTGCGAATTAAGAAAAGTATCAATGATACCTCGCATTACTTTGTTGGAAGCTATATAGTAAACGTTCATCACGACATTCCGGTTGTATCCTTGGTCGTAAATGGAAGTGAATTTTTCCCTCCTGATGGAATATACGTTGGTACACTTGCGGGCGGAGAAGAAGGTGGTGTGGAGTTATTTGGCAAAGCTTGGGATAAAATACCTATCACCGGTTTTGCACAGTTTTTTTTCAACGGTGAATTGAAAGATGAATTGGAATTGGATATAAAGACTTACGGTGGAATGACTCTTGGACATAAAGAAAAATCACTGCAGTTGTCTGCTAGAAAAGAGAAACACGGACGCGGTAAAATAAAAGTGAAGCTTTTCGAAAACTTACCTTTCCGAGAGTTTCAGCACGTTGTATTGCGAACATCTGGCAATGATCAAAATGGAACAAGGTTGAAGGATATGTCAATAAGCCATGTTGGAGACGATATAGATGTAAATACAAAAGCTTCTCGCGCAGCAGCAATATACGTTAATGGTACATATTGGGGTATTCACAATTTGAGGGAAAAAGTAAATGAAGATTATTTTAAAGAGCGATACAATTGGAAATCGAATGAGTTTGTTGAGCTTCAAGGAAGTGGCTCTTCCAATGTTAGATATTCAAAATTTAATGAAGATGTTAAAAGTTGGTCTCAGTCATCTGATTTTGTTCAGAAACTTTCAGACAGTTTAGATATTGAGGAGTTTTTTAATTTCCACATATTGCAAACCTTTATTAGCAATGTTGATTACAGAGGGAATATTCGTTGTTTCAAGCACAATATGGGCAAATGGAAGTGGGTGCTATATGACACAGATTTGAGTTGCGGGATGGATTTTCTGGAGCGGAATTTTATTCAAGATAGAACTTTCCCTACCACTGAATATTGGTATAACCCGCCTTATGCGACTTCTCTTTTACATACAATTTTAGGAAATAAAGAGTTAAAGAATCAATTTGTAAAACAGTATACCTACCTAATAGCAACTAAATTATCGTCGGGAAATTTCGCTGCTAAAATCGATATAAATGCTGGAATAATTGATAGCGAGATGGATAGGCATTTTATGAGAAGGGGACAGCTATACGGGGAAACAAGAGATAAATGGAAATCAAAATTAAATACGTTGAAAGCCTACTTCAACAAACGTCCTGAATCTGCCTACAGGCATTTGAAATCAACTTTCGGATTGAACTCAGATGCAGTGAATATAGAGCTTTCGCAAAATACGAATGCCTTGGAGTCCCTTCGAATGAATAATTCAGGTGTAATTGTTTCAAATATTAAGGGAAAGTTTTTTCCTGAATTACCGGTTGACTTAAATGCAGAATCTACTAACCACTTGTATCAATTTGTGAATTGGAGTGACGAAGAATCAAATCCAAAAAGAGTAATTACTCCTTCTGAAAATTTGAAATTAACCGCAAACTATAAGCATATCGGTAAATCGGAATTGACAGGAAAATTAATGTTGAAGAAATATTACGTCAATAATAATTGGGATGAGCCATTGATTTTCACAACCATAGAGAATGTGTCGAAAGAAAATATAAATCTTAATGGATTTGCAGTCTATGAAGATGTTTGCGGAGCTTCAATTCAAATGAATGAAAAGGAAATTCAATCGGGTGAAGTTAAAATTTTTGCTAATGACGTCGATCTGTTTAAAAAAATAACTGAGCGTTCCGATTTAGACGTGATGCCTTTTATGACCGAACAGACTTTTAAAAATGATGTGAAACTTTGTTTGCTTGATGATTCTGGTGCATGTGTAGATTCGCTCTATGCGTTAATAGATGACAAGCATTTAATTGATCACGGCTCTTATATCGTTGAGAAGAAGGCCGATTCCTTAGAGATCAATCACATTAAAGTTGATGAACTCAAAACTCTTCCATTCAAAGTAGAAAATGTTGAGTCTTTAGGATTGTCTATTTTTGGCGGTTTCAAAAATTCTATTTTTTGGATTATAGCTGGAGTAGTTCTCGCGTTAATGGCAGTATTCTTTTTCATTTGGAAAAAGAAAAGAGCCAAAATAAAAATTCCCGCCGAAGCGGGAATTCCAAATGATACAAGTGATAAAGACTAAGTATTATTTCTTGTAGAAGGGAAGCGATACAACCACTGCCTTCAATGATTTACCACGTACTAAAATAAATATTTCTGTTCCTAGAGCAGTCATTGATGTTGGGACATAACCCAGTCCGATTGCTTTTTCCAAGCTAGGGCTTTGCGTTCCGCTGGTTACAACACCCACAATATTCCCGTCGGCATCTCCAATTTCATAGTCGTGACGAGGAATACCTCTGTCTATCATTTCGAATGCAACAAGCTTGCGAGTCACTCCAGCTTCTTTCTGAGCTTTTAAGTTTTCAGAATTTAAAAACGGAGCGCTGAACTTCGTGATCCAACCGAGACCTGCTTCCAAAGGAGAAGTGGTGTCGTTGATGTCGTTTCCGTAAAGGCAGAATCCCATTTCCAAACGAAGAGTATCTCTTGCACCCAAACCAATAGGCTCAATGCCTTGTGGCGCGCCTGCTGCGAAAATCTTATCCCACATTTCGTTTGCGTTTTCATTCGGGAAATAAATTTCGAATCCACCCGCACCGGTATATCCAGTTGTTGAAACAACTACATTTTCAACACCAGCGAAGGTGCCAATTTTGAAGGTATAGTATTCCATGTCGCTAAGCGTCATATCTGTTAATGACTGAAGTGCCTCAGCAGCCTTCGGACCTTGAACAGCAAGCAAAGAAGTCTCTTCAGACTTGTTCACCATGGTTGCTCCAAACTCTTTGTTCAATTCAGAAAGGTGATTCCAATCTTTGTCAATGTTTGAAGCGTTCACCACCAACAAATACATTTCTTCGTTCACACGGTAAACCAAAAGGTCGTCTACAATTCCGCCCGTTGAATTCGGCAAGCAGCTGTATTGCACTTTTCCGTCGAACAATTTAGATACATCATTAGAGGTAGCAAATTGAATAAGATCGAATGCCTTTGGACCGCTGATCCAAAATTCGCCCATGTGGCTAACATCGAAAACTCCAACTGCGTTTCTTACGCAGTGGTGTTCTTGCATTAATCCCGCGTATTGAACAGGCATGTTGTATCCTGCGAATGGAACCATTTTCGCTCCAAGCGCAATGTGCTTTTCAGTAAGTGATGTGTTTTTCATAAGTGGGGCCGAAATTATAAATTATCGGTGATGTAAGTGATTATTTTATTCATGAGATGTACACGGTCTTTTCCACGAACGTTATGCTCGTGTCCAGGATAAACGAAAAAGTCTACGGGAACCTTCTTGTCAACGCATGCTTTCAAGAAACGCATGTTGTGTTGAAGAACCACAACATTGTCGTCGGCACCGTGAATCATTAATAACTTTCCTTGAAGTTTATCTACGTATTTCGTGCAGTTGTTTGCATCGAACCCTTCAGCGTTTTCTTGTGGAGTGTCCATGTAACGCTCGGTGTACATGACTTCATACAAACGCCAGTCGATAACCGGTCCGCCGGCAACACCTACTTTGAATGTTCCAGGAGCACGGAGCATTAATGAGGTGGTCATGAATCCGCCGAAGCTCCATCCATGAACAGCCATGCGAGCAGGGTCTACATACGATTGCTTCTTCAACCACTCAACACCCGTTAATTGGTCGGCCATTTCTTGCGTGCCCAATTGACGGTGAATGATTTGTTCGAACTCCTTACCGCGATGAGCCGATCCTTGTCCGTCTAACGTGAACACCAAATACCCTTGCTCTGCCAAATAGTTCATCCACAATGAACTTCCGCCCAAATAAGAATTTGATACGAGTTGAACATGAGGACCATTGTATACATAAACCACAACTGGATATTGTTTTTCAGGATCGAAGTTCGATGGCTTAATTAATCGGCAATACAGGGGAGTACCGTTGTTTGCATTGATGGTGAAGATTTCAGTTGTTCCAATGTTGTAATTCTTCAACTTGTCCTCTGACTTCAAAAGAACATTCGGCATTCCCTTTCCACAAGGAGAAATAGAAACGCGATTTGGAACGGTGAGTGAACTGAACTGGTCAATGAAGAATTTCCCGGTTGAAGAAACTTGTGTGTTGTGCGTTCCAGCTTCGTTTGTAAGTGTAGTTAATTTCAATGTTGAAGTTGAAGCAGAGTAGAGGTGACGCTCTGTTGCGTTCGTTCCAGTTCCTTCGAAGAAAATGGTTTTCTTATCGTCGCTTAATCCTAAAATGGAAAGTAATTCGAAATTTGCATTGGTCTGCGCCGATAAATTTCCGGCTAAGTCATACAAATAATAATTGTGGAAGCCGTTCTTCCAAGTGTACCACAAAAATGTTGTGCTAGATAAGAAGTAAGGCGCTTGATCGGGTTCAACCCAACGCGCATCTGTTTCAGTAAAAATGGTGCGAATGAACTCGCCATTCAAAGCGTTATATACATTGAGGTTACAAGTGGTTGTAGCGCGATTCATTTCAGCAATTAAAATGAAATTTTCATCGGGACTCCAAGACAAGTTCGTTGCGTAGTATGTGTCATTTAAGACGCCATTATTTAATTTTAGGAAAATTGTTTTTCCAGATTTCACATCATATACACCAATACTTATTCTTTCGCTTGAATCTCCAGCCATTGGATAACGAATGTTATATACGCTAGCTGGAGTTGTGTTGTAATTGATCAGCGGATATTGCGTTACGCTACTTTCATTTTTCTGATAGAATGCTAGGCGGTTTCCTTCTTTCGACCAAAACGTACCTTTTGCTATTCCATATTCGTTGCGAGAAATGCTTTGTCCGCTTACAGTTCCTTCTTTGTTAAACGTGACTTGTTTTTCTTCCGCTCCGCTCTTCACGAAAAGGTTGTTTTCTTTGGTATAGGCTACGTTTCCATTGGTTTGAAAATCGATATTTTCAACATCGGAATTATAAGCATTTATGGAAATAGCCTTTTTGTTATTCAGTTTAAAAGTGACTTCAACAACCGTTTTCTTTCCTACTGAAGCAGCATCAGCAGTGGTGTGCAGTTCGTTCGCTGATATCCACTCCCAACGCGGCATGCTTGCTGCTTGTTCAACTCCAATTTCTTGGAAGGCTTTGTTCACCTGAGCAAGAGTGAGCTCAACGGTTGGCTTCGATTTACCTGCAGCAGCTTGGCTGTAGAGCGTATCGTTTTTTATTTGAGAATAACGATCGGTTCCAGGTATCCATTGCAATTGCAATTGCTCTGGATAGAATTGTCTGAATTGACCAAGGACAGATTCGTCTAATGTTAAGTTTTTCTTTTCTTGAGCTGTTGCGGCTAATCCGATGAAAAGGGCAAACGCAGCAATGAATAATCTCTTCATTTTGTATGCTATTTATTGAGGTGTCTAAGATAAGCGCAACTTAGGGAATGTTTTAATTTTCTCCCAATCGTTCCACTCGTGTCTGAATTGTCTGGTTCGATAAAGCTCTGCTTGATCGAGGTAGTGCTTGCTTAAAGGATGTCCGCTTTGACCGGCTGGATTGATATTCCAACTGTCGTTATTCGCGAAGTCGTGAATAATGCGCATTTGCGAACCGAAATGCACGTGATACGTTCCTGTGCTGTCAAGTTTGAAACCTGATTGATGAATGGTTTCATTACCGCCATAAACAGGAAGCTCTTCACGATTTAGGAAGGGTTTGAAAAGAGCGATTACGCCTAATGGGTGTTTCAATTCCAATTTGCAAACGTTTTTCCAAGCCCATTTTTCAACCACACCTTCTTCCTTCAATAATTTCTGAGCTGCTGTTTCGAAGGCGAGAAGCAAGATGTCTTCGCGGGTTTCAATTTGCTTGGTGTTCACATTGTCCCACCAAACGGCATTTTCATTTTGGAATAAACTCAATTGTGTTCGTTGCATTTGATGTGTGTCTAAGAACAAATTGAAAATTTCTTTTCCCATTTCATCTTCGCAAGCGAACTTCAAATAGTAATAAAGGAAACGATTGAATAGCACGGGCCCTGAAGTTTCTGGTTCATAAGCGCCGTCCCAAATGAACGCCGGCGCAACATCTTCGTAATACTTGCTTTTCTTGGCAATGGGTTCTAATTCTTTTAGCATTCCTGCGTCTACTGTTGACGTAATGTCGTTCAGCACCGTCTTCATTTTTTCTGCTGTCCATTTGTCGCTGGCTTCTAACAAGGTGCAAATGCGATCAGCTCGGTATTGCGGTTTGTAATAACCAGGATAGTAAGAACCATCTGCCATGGCTCCGGGCCAATCGTTCGCGCTGTAGATGTAACCCCACGAAGGATTTACACAGCGCGGGTTTTCTTTGAAGGAATAATATCCGTTCCATTCGTTCGTGGTATCGCTAGCATTGAGGATGACCCAGGAATTGCAAGAGGGGTTTCGTTTTGCCAAATGTGCACAGGCCCACCATGCGATATTTCCTTCATTGTCGGCATAATTCACGCTTAGTCCAGGCCCATGAATTTGTGGAAGCGCAGCTTCGAACTCGTTCATGTTATTAGCCAAATTCATTTCACGAAATGCTTCGAAAGATTTGTTTTCCACTTTGGTGTACACCCAAGAAATAGAAATAGGCGTGGAGCTATTCATTCCGAAAAATGCTTCGTTCACAACGGGTCCATGCGGAGTAATTGGAACATTGAGCACGAGACTTTCTTTCCCTTTAATTTTTATTTCTTCTTTCCGGAAAGTAAGAGGAACATATTGTCCTTTGTACCAAACTTCGTTCGCGTTGTTCGGATTTCTTTTTTCAGCATAGAAATCCATTTCGTCGTGTTCGAGCATAGTAACACCCCAAGCGTGATTAGGAGTTCTTCCAACAAGCGCGTATGGAATTCCTGCAAGGAAGTGTCCAGTTATTTCGAACTCGGGACATTTCACATGCGCTTCAAACCACGTTTGTGGAAGGGCATAGCCAATGTGCGTGTCGTTGCAGAAGATGGGTTTTCCTGTAGCTGATTTGCTTCCTGCAACTGCCCAGGCATTCGATCCATCGAAGGGTGTAACAGGTAAGGCCTGTTCTGCCTCAAGGAACAAATTGTTCAATGCTGTTAAGCTTGAATCTAGACTTCGATTATCGAACTGTTTTATTTCAGATTCCGATTCATTGTGATTCATGCCAAGGTCATAGAGGTATTCCTTCCCATGTGTTAAAGCCACATGCGTCATAACGGGCTCTGTTTTATTTGCCATTTGGAAAGAGAAACTCATGGCAGCACTAATGCTGAACATGTCTTCCACGGTTAACTTTCTTTTCGGAATGCCCATGAGTGTGAACTCTGGGGGAGTAGGACCGTTTTCAATAAACTGATTCACGCCTTCCATGTATGCGTTGACTTCCTTCGACATTTCATCGTTGACGTGATTTTTTTGAAAGTTCGCTGCGGAAGTTTTCGCGTATTCAGAGACTCCGAGCGTTCTAAAAATGCAATCGACTTTCACCATGTCTTCGCCAATGATTTCGGCTAGGGTTCCACTGCCGGCTCTGCGAAGCAATTCCAATTGAAACAAACGCTCTTGCGCATGCAAATATCCGAGTGCGCGATAGGCGTCTTCAGCATTCTTCGCATCGATATGCGGAATTCCGTATTCATCGAAATACGCATCAACAGGTTCATGTAATCCAGCCAATTTCTTTTCGCCTGAATAGACGGGAAGGCTACTCTTCAACCAAAAATATGCTGCTCCAAGGCATAAGAGCACAAGTGTTGCAAGCGCAATGGCGCTTCGGATTAGAAGTTTTTTCATACTCGATAAAGGTAATGATTTATGTGTTTTGAAGGAATAGGCTTTTGTAACGGCATGTCGATTTACAATCTAGCTTCAATTTTTATTTGAAAAACCATGTATGCAATTAGATACTTTATTACTTTTGTTATGACACCAATTATTTCTTCTTTTTATGGAATTAAAATATCCATTTATACCAAAGAACATTTGCCTCCGCATTGTCATTGCGAATATGCTGAGTACAAACTAGTGATAAATTTGGATACTCTTCTAATAATAGAAGGAAGGGTTCCGCCAAGAATATTTAAAAGAATAATAAAATGGTTGTTGATTGAAGAGAATAGAACCTCGCTTTTGGAAAAATTTTACGAAAAAAATCCACACTTGAAATTATGAATATCACATTAGTCGAAAAATATAATCCGAGAATATTACCGAGTATTCTTAGAATAAATGAAGTTATTGAAAAGAAGTTAATGATTTCCGTATTGTTTTCTACTGGAGAAAACATGTGGTTAGACTTCAATGATATTTTCAACAATGTTTGGAAGAGCACCGCTAAAGATTTCGAATACCCCTTAAAAGATTCTAAAGAATTCAAAAAGGTAATTTTGGAAGAGGGAACATTAACATGGAAAAATATTCAAGTTCCTTGGACCAATTTAAAAGGTGAAAAAGAAATTGACCCTTTCGCGGTAGGACCTGACACGCTTTATGAATTAAGTTATCCCGATGATAACCGAAACATTAATATTGGTGAAATGCTTCGTTTGTGGAGAACATCGGCAGAACTTACTCAGGCTGAAGTAGCAAGACGTTCGGGTACTTCAAGAAGTTATATCACTAAGATTGAAGCAGGAAGGCAAGACATTGAATTGGGAACACTCTCTCGAATCGTGCAAGCAACTTTCGGGAAAAGTTTGAATATTACGTTGAAGTAGATTAAAACGAAAGCGTCATCCTCAGATTAATCCTTCTTCCAGTCAAATAAGTCGGAATCCCATATTGTCTGCCGTTTACATCTTCAATCCATTGGTGGTTAATGATGTTGTTCACGCCCATGAGGTTGAAGATTTCTAGGGCAATGCTACCCGAATCAAAGAACTTGTTTTTGTGCTTAACGAACATATCTCGAGATAAACCTAAATCTGCTCGTAAGTATGCACGAGTGCGGAAGATGTCGTTGTATCGCTGCTGATCAGGAATTCCGTATGGAAGACCCGTAGCGAAGTAAAAATTCAACATAACCTTATACTCTTCGTGATTTGGCATTTTGTCGAGGAAGAGGAGGGAGACACTTACGCGTTGATCGGTTGGACGAGGAACATATCCAGGATACTGGGTAATGGAATCAACAGCGACATTGTTCAAAGTATATCCATTGTAAATCGTATCGCCGTCGCTATTTAAATAAATGTTGTATGAGTCGTTGTTAATGTCTTCCATGGTTTTCAGGTAAGACATGCGGAACCACGACTGCACTCCTTGAATGAACTCTCCGTTAATCATAACATCCGTTCCGTAAGCATAACCCTTTGCACTGTTCACTGCGAAGTAACGCTGACGAACATTCTCCAATTCGTATGGAATAATGTTGTCCATCTTTTTGAAGTACAATTCGGTTACTAACTTGAATGGACGTCCCCATGAATTGAAAACATAATCAGCACCAAGGACATAATGAATGCTCTTTTGTGCTCGAATATTCGGATTCACCTTTCCATCGAACCCACGCATCTCGCGGTAAAAGGGCGGTTGATAATAATATCCAGCTGCGCCACGAATGATAATGTCTTTTCTTAACGAATCCAATTTCCCATTTTCATTCAATCGCTGCTTAATCCAAGTTGGATTGTAGGCAATGTTCACTCTTGGACTAATAACCGTCTGATCATTGAAAGTCCAGTGATTGGCGCGAAGTCCAGCCGTTGCGGTAAACGTTGCTCCGTTTTTTAAAGCATGTCTCCATGTGTCTTGCACGAAGGCATTCACGCGGTTGCTGGTAATCTGGTTGTTCGCTTTCACACGATCTTGAATGGGAATGATTTGATTTCCCTGCGCATTCGGATTGGTATAGCCAATGGAATCTCGTGGATGCTGAGTGGCATAACCCGAAGAGTCAATTAATGTCCACTCGCTAAGGACATCATTGATGTGTTCAATGTTTGCATCCATTCCCCATTCCAATAGATGGTGCTGCTTCACGTAGTCTACAAATCCTTTGTGAGCAACCTGGTATACTTGCGCATTGAGGTTATTCCTGGCGTGCTCTAAAAATGCTCCCACACCGCGATTGGTAAGCACACTTCCGAATTTGTCTGACCCAAGATCACGATCTAATTCATCTAAACGATAAGCGCCTAATACATCGAATTTCTCGCTTTCATCTGTATTAAAAGCGCTGAATGTTAGTCTCAATTGCGAATGTTCATTCGGATTGTATCGGGTGGAAAACGCTCCGAAATAGGTGTCGTACTTCGAAATTTCTTGCCCTTCAAAATAAACAGTCAAACGCAACGCTTCGTTAATGCTTCCCACATCGGTTTGTCTCGTTTGCGGAATGAAGTTGTAGCGGTTGCTGGAATAGTTTCCCAAAAAACTGAATTCCCAAGGGCCGTATTTCGTTTTCGGACGGAAGGTTAAATAGGTTTGAAAGTCATTGAAGCGTGGTTTGTAATCACCAGAGACATCTAATGAATTCAATACGTACGAATAATTTTTATATCGAAATCCAGAATTATGGGTGAAGGTCCCTTTCTTATTGCATCCTCCCAATTGCAGCTGTGTTCCCAATAGTCCGGCCTGAAAACTACCACCTAGACTATCTGGACGTGCATATTGAATGTCCAACACAGAGGACATCTTGTCGCCATACTTCGCTTGGAATCCACCAGCAGAGAAGTTTATAGAACTGACCATATCTGGATTCGGAAAACTCATTCCCTCTTGTTGACCACTTCGAACCAAAAAAGGACGATAAACCTGAATGTCGTTCACATAAATCAAATTCTCGTCGAAACTTCCGCCGCGAACGCTATAGCTCGAGCTCAATTCCGAAGGCATGTTCACCGCGGCTTGAATGAGGTATCCTTCAATACCCTGATTCATAACAGGAAGTTTGGTTGGAAGTTTCAATTCAAGTTCACGAAAACCACCTTCGCGTTTTCCTTTATCAAAGATCTCGAAAGTTGTGGTAGTAAGTGAGTTGTCTAGCAACACTTCAACTTCTTTTACATCACCATTAACAAAGTAGAATACATTTTGAACAGGATCATCGCCTAGTCCTTTAAACAAAATAGTTAGGGTAGTTTCTGATTTAAGTTGTAATGAAAAAAAACCGCGATTGTCGGAGGAAGTTCCAACGGAAGGAAATTCCTTACAAGTAATAATCACCCCAGGAACGGATTCTCCGCTGCTGTTTTTTATGATACCTTTTAAGGTTGCAGATTGTCCAAAGGCGATAGAAGAGGCGAATGAAAGAAATAAAAAGAAAATAACTTTCCGCATACCTGTTACTGTTGCGAGTCTAATTCACCACTTTTCAACGAACGCATAAAGTTACCCCAAGCGTCTTTGCTCAACAAATTTCCTCCCGAATAAAATCCGTTGGTGTATCTGTTTTGAATTTGCGAAGAAGCAGATCGATAGGATTGCGCACTAAAATCTACCATTCCGTCGTAATTCACAATGTCATTTCCTTCTCGGTGAAACGAAACGTATTCGTCACCGGGCAAATCGAGTGAAAGAATCTCGGCTCTTAATCGGTTTTTGGAAGGATAAGGTAAAATGTAAGCAGTTGGAAGCATGTAGCTTTCCATATTCATAACTTGAACCATAGACAATTGACTCTCCTTGGTATCGGTTGGAATAACGAAATAAGAATCTTTTAATCCAGTGCAAGAAAAGAAAAGCGTGTCGCCGACCATTACAGGCAAAGTGAAATAACCGTCGCGACCAGAATAAGTACCTCTTCGGTCTTTAGCGCGATATATAGCTACATATCCTGCTGGAAAAAGTGAATCGCTAATTAATACAACGCCGGAAACTTGAACTACCTTAGGAGGGAGCTGTGCTTTAGCGGAACCAAGGCCCAAGACAAGCACGGTAATTATTACCAGCAAAAGTTTTCCTTTCATTGCAACAAAGATAGTCAGTTGTATTTCGACAATCCGAACTCTTATTAAAGAAAATTATTGCCCAACGGCTTTCAAGTCTTTACTTTGCAATCTGAATTATGAGCACACCCATTGGAATACCGAAAGGAACACGTGATTTTGCGCCAGATGTTATGCGCAAACGAAACTATTTGTTTGGCGTAATACGCAACGCATTTGAGAAGTACGGCTTCCAACCGTTGGAAACACCTTCCATGGAAAACCTTTCCACCTTAACCGGAAAATACGGAGAGGAGGGCGATCAGCTTATTTTCAAAATCTTGAACAACGGCGACTTTCTGAAAGGCGTCGATTCAGATAAGCTTTCTGATTCGCGAAAACTCTCGTTTGAAATTTGTGATCGTGCTTTGCGCTATGACCTGACTGTTCCATTCGCGCGCTTCGTGGCTATGAACAGAAATACCGTTGTTCTGCCTTTTCGAAGATATCAGATTCAGCCGGTATGGCGCGCAGATCGTCCGCAACGTGGACGCTTCAGGGAGTTCTTTCAGTGCGATGCCGATGTAGTTGGTACAGATAGTTTATGGGTGGAAGTTGAACTGGTTCAACTCTTCGACGAAGTTCTTTCCAACTTGAACCTTCCTGGATTTTCAATTGTCATTAACAACCGTAAGATTTTAGCTGGAATAGCTGAAGCGACGGGTGTGGCCGATAAGTTTATGGGATTGACTGTTGTCTTAGATAAGTGGGACAAGATTGGAGAGGAGGCGGTTCAGAAGGAATTGAATGAAATGGGAATTCCAGAGGAGACCTTTCAAACCTTCAAATCGTTGAACGCACTTTCAGACTTCAACGATAAAATGAATTTCTTGAAATCGGTTTTAGGAAATTCTGAAACAGGATTAAAAGGTATTGAAGAGTTAACCTTTGTGTGGAATGAAGTTCAGAAGTGTGGAATGGACAAGGGTGAACTTGTATTCGATGTTTCGTTAGCTCGTGGATTGAATTACTATACCGGAGCCATTTTCGAAGTGAAGGCGAAAGGTATTCAAATGGGAAGTATATGCGGAGGTGGGCGATACGATGATTTAACTGGAATATTCGGTTGGAAGGGCGTTTCAGGTGTTGGAATCTCCTTTGGAGCCGATCGCATTTTTGAGGTTCTTTCAGAGTTGAACCTATTCCCAGAATCTGCAACCTCAGGAACGAAAGTGCTCTTGGTTCAATTCGGTGGTGAAACCACATCGGCTGCGTTTCATTTGCTGAAGCAAATACGAAACGCGGGAATCTCTTGCGAGATGTATCCTGAAGAAGCTAAGTTGAAAAAGCAATTCAAATATGCCGACGATAACAAAATTCCATTTGTGATTGTTGTTGGTGAAGATGAAGTGAAGTCGGGTCTATGGCAAATGCGGAACATGACTACCGGCGATCAACAGGCGTTAACAACTGATCAGCTGATTGGATCGCTGTCTTCGTGAGGTTCGATGTGCGTGAGCACATCATAGACTTGTGGAAACTTTTCTTTGATCTTGTCAACCACCACGTGAGCAATGTCGTGTCCTTCATAAACACTTTGGTTTCCGTCTAATCCAATGTGAATGTCTACGAACCATTCGAACCCCATCTTCCTTACAAAGCAGGCATTTATTTTAATGACACCTTCAACATGCATTGCCGTATTTCGAATTTCATTTACAATTTCTTCTGGCTGCGCCTCGTCCATTAATTCAGAGATGGCTGTTTTCCCAACTTTAAACGACTGCTGTAAAATGAAGTAAGCTGCAAGAAGAGAAGCCCAATCATCTGCTGCTGCATAGCCTTCTCCAGCTACCAACGAAACAACAATTCCAGCAAGAGCAGCCAAAGAAGTTATTGAGTCGGTGCGTTGGTGGGAAGCTTCAGCAGAGAGCGCATTGCTCTTGTATTTTTTCGCATTCATCTTCATGAAGCGGTATAAAAATTCTTTGGTTATTAGAACGAGCACCAGAACAATTATGGTCCATGAATGCGGAGATTCATGCGGAGTCATAATGTGCTGAATGGCTTCGTAAACAATGAAACAAGCCACACTTAACATAAGCACCGCAACGAACATAGCAGAGAGAGGTTCGGCCTTTCCGTGTCCGTACGGATGATTTTTATCAGGAGGAAGCGCTGCGGTCCTTAATCCCAGCCAAACCAAGAAAGAAGACGCGAAATCGACCCAACTTTCTGCAGCATCTGCAATTAATGCGAAGCTATTTCCGAAAATACCCGCAGCGAATTTCACTACAGATAAAATGAAATTCACTACAATACTGTAGCGAATGGCTCTCTGCGCTTGTGTTGCGAGTTGACTGCTGTGATTCATGGGGGAGCGAAGATAATCTTCATTTGTTATATTTGTTGAATGAAAACAACTCACCCCATGCTTAAAACAGGCGGAATTTCATTGTTTCTTTTATTGTCTTTTTTTTACGGAATATATTCTTCAGGGGAAAAACATCTTGAAGCAGAGCATACAAAATCTGTATTTGTAACTGAAGACACAACATCAAAAGACATCACTCTTTTTTTTGTTGGAGATATGATGGGTCACGAACCCATGATTAATGCAGCATACAACAGCGAGAAGGGCGGATATGAATACGCGCATTGGTTTCAATACATACAAGAAAACGTTCATTCGTATGATTATGCTTGTGCTAATTTAGAAGTGACATTAGCAGGCAAACCCTTTTCCGGATATCCACAATTTTCTTCTCCAGATGCTTTCGCTAGAGGAATACAAGATGCTGGATTTAACATTTTTGTTACAGCAAATAACCACTCGCAAGATCGCGGGAAGAAAGGAATAGAGCGCACGATTGCGGTATTGGATTCCATGAAAATCATTCACACGGGTACTTTTGTAGATACGCTAACTCGTGATAAGAACTACCCACTCATTCAAGAAGTGAAAGGAGTAAAGATTGCTTTGTTGAATTGCACCTACGGCACGAACGGGTTGGTGGTTCAACATCCGAATGTGGTGAATATGATTGATACGGCCGAAATTAGAAAGGACCTGAAAACAGCAAAAGACAGAGGGGCTCAATTTATAGTTATGAATATTCATTGGGGTTCTGAATACCAAAGAAAGCAGAATTCAGAGCAAGATAAAATAGCTCAGTGGTTAGCAGATGCTGGAGCAGACGCAATCATTGGTATGCATCCGCATGTGGTTGAACCCATGGAAATTCTTCATCCGAAGAATAACCCGAATAAAAATGTTCCTGTAGCATACAGCTTAGGAAATTTTATAAGCAATCAACGAGAGCGTTATAAAGATGGGGGAATTGGAGTTGTTCTTCATATAAAAGTCAAGAATAACGTCGTTAGTTGGAATTCGTGGGGATACATTCCTTTCTGGTGCAGGTTGGGTGGAAGTCCACGTGGATATTATTCTGTCCCGGTGTCAGATTGGGAAAATCATCCTGAGAGATACAATTTGAATACAGATGAAAAATCCAAAATTTCGACATTTGCCGACGATACTCGAAAACTTCTTTTGCAGTCGCAAGAAATTAGGATGAAGTAGGGGTGAAATTAGTTTTTGCTCTAAAGACAAAAACACCTATTTTTGCACCCGTTTAACAGTAAAAAATAAATTATGGGAAACTTACCATGGGGCGATATCGTGCTCTATTCAATTCCGGCGTTAGGTCTGCTTGGAATTTTGTTCATGGCTATTAAGTCAGCTTGGGTAACTAAGCAAGATGCTGGAGATGAGAACATGCAAGAGCTTGCAGGTTACATTGCAAAGGGTGCTATGGCATTCTTAAAAGCAGAGTGGAAAGTGTTGGCTTACTTCGTGGTTATTGCAGGTGCGCTATTGGCGTGGTCTGGAACCCTTGTTGAGACTTCATCTCCTGTTATTGCTATTTCGTTCATTTTTGGAGCTGTCCTTTCTGCATTAGCAGGATACATTGGAATGAACATCGCTACTAAAGCAAACGTTCGTACAACTCAAGCTGCGCGTACAAGTTTATCACAAGCGTTGAAAGTTAGTTTCACCGGAGGATCTGTAATGGGTCTTGGTGTTGCTGGTTTGGCTGTAATAGGGTTGGGTTCATTGTTCATTTTGTTATACACCATCTACGTTAAGTCTGTAGGTGCAAGTGTAAACGGAGTGGAAATGGAAAAAGCCTTGGAGGTTCTTGCGGGATTCTCTTTGGGTGCTGAATCCATTGCATTGTTCGCACGTGTAGGTGGAGGTATTTATACCAAAGCTGCTGACGTTGGAGCTGACTTGGTTGGAAAGGTTGAAGCAGGTATCCCTGAGGATGATGTGCGTAACCCTGCAACCATTGCAGATAACGTAGGTGACAACGTAGGTGACGTTGCGGGTATGGGAGCTGACTTGTTCGGTTCTTACGTTGCAACCATCTTAGCAACAATGGTACTTGGAAGAGAGTTGATTTCGAAAGATGATTTCGGTGGAATTGCTCCAATCTTATTACCCATGTTGATCGCTGGATTAGGAATTGTTTTCTCAATCATAGGTATGCTATTCGTTCGTGTTAAAGACGAAATGGGTAACGTACAAAACGCATTGAACTTAGGTAACTGGTCAAGTATTATTCTTACAGCTATCGCTTCTTTTGTAATTGTTAATTGGATGTTGCCAGAGACGATGACATGGACAGATTCTGCTCGTGGCGTTGTAGTAACGAAAATGGGAGTGTTCTGGGCAATCATGGTTGGTCTTGTAGTTGGCGCTTTAATGAGCATCATTACTGAGTACTACACTGCAATGGGTAAGCGCCCTGTAATGTCTATCATTAGACAATCTGCAACTGGACACGCAACAAACATCATTGGTGGTTTGTCTGTTGGAATGGAATCTACAGTTCTTCCAATCTTAGTGTTGGCTGCTGGTATTTATGGTTCATATGAGTTTGCAGGATTATATGGTGTGGCTATTGCAGCAGCAGGTATGATGGCTACAACAGCTATGCAATTGGCAATTGATGCATTCGGACCAATCGCAGATAACGCGGGTGGTATTGCTGAAATGAGTCAACTTCCAGAAGAAGTTCGTCACCGCACAGATAACTTAGATGCCGTAGGTAACACAACTGCAGCGACTGGTAAAGGATTCGCTATTGCATCTGCGGCATTGACATCATTGGCGTTGTTCGCAGCGTTCGTGGGTATTGCAGGAATTGACGCAATTGACATTTACAAAGCGCCGGTACTAGCAGGATTGTTTGTAGGTGGAATGATTCCATTTATTTTCTCTTCTTTGTGTATTGCAGCGGTTGGACGTGCAGCCATGGATATGGTGAACGAAGTTCGTCGTCAGTTCCGCGAGATTCCGGGAATCATGGAATACAAAGCGAAGCCTGAATACGAGAAGTGTGTAGCTATTTCTACTGAAGCGTCAATTCGTGAAATGATTGCTCCAGGAGCGATTGCATTGATTACTCCAGTTATTGTTGGATTCATTTTCGGTCCAGAAGTATTGGGTGGTTTACTTGCGGGTGTAACAGTATCGGGTGTATTGATGGGTATGTTCCAATCGAACGCAGGTGGTGCATGGGACAACGCGAAGAAGTCATTCGAGAAAGGCGTTGAGATTGATGGTGAGATGTTCTACAAGAAGTCTGAACCACACAAAGCTTCTGTAACTGGAGATACTGTGGGTGATCCTTTCAAAGACACATCAGGACCTTCAATGAACATCTTAATTAAGTTAATGTCTATCGTTGCATTAGTAATTGCTCCGCATATTTCTGAGAAGGGACATGCAGGTACAAATCAGTCTGAAGTGGTATTAGCTTCAACTAATGATAGTCTTTCATTTGCATTGGGATTGGCAATTGGTGAGAATATGCAGCGCATGGAAATTGATTCATTGATTAACTACAACATTTTCGAAAAGGCTGCTAATGGAGCAGCTGGGATGGAAATGGAAGAAGCGCAAATGTTCTTAGATAATTATTTTCAGCGTAAAGAAAAGTCGAAATTGGAGCCAATGAAAAAGAAAGAGGCTTTAGTTTTGGATTCTATTAAGAATAACACAGCTGGTATTCAAGTTTCTGCTTCTGGACTTATGTATTTGATACTTCAAGATGGTACTGGTGCTTACGCTACGGCTACAGATTCTGTTCAAGTTGATTACATTGGTAAATTAACGAATGGAAAAGAATTTGATTCATCTGAGCCTGGTAAACCAGCGACGTTTAGTTTGAAATCAATTATACCAGGATTTACAGAAGGTTTACAAAAGGTTAAAGAAGGAGGAAAGATTCGTTTGTACATCCCTTCGGCATTGGCATATGGAGAGGAGGCACAAGGACCTATTCCTGCATACTCAACTTTAATCTTTGATATTACATTGGTTAAAGTTGGCGGAAAGAAATAAAACTAGTTTTTTCTAGTGAATGCCTCTTCTTCGGAAGGGGCATTTTTATTTAGGCGTATTGTGTAACGCGATTCTCTCTGCAGAAGGCAAAGAGTGATAGGCCTAATTCTTTTGCGTAGTCTACGGCTAACGATGAGGGAGAAGAAACAGCGGCAAGATTGGGTATTCCCGCAGCAAAGCACTTCGCGACAATCTCGTAAGAAACCCTTCCGCTTACCACGATGTATTTGGCCGAGCGAAGTTGATTGTTCAGGAGTAGGTATCCAATTACTTTATCAACGGCGTTGTGTCGGCCAATATCTTCGCTTGCGAAAATAAGCTGGCCTTCTCTATTGAACACTCCAGCGGCATGGCAACCGCCTGTTTCTTCGAATAAGGTTTGTGATTCTCTTAACTGCACCATCATCTGCCCAATATCCTCGCGCGTCATCATCGAGCTCTGCTCGTCATCCGCTCCGCGGTCATCACGAAGTGTCGGGGGCTCAAACGCCGTCTTCCCACAAATTCCACATGCAGACACGCTGAGCAACGAACGTTTGTTCGTGATGGCCTGTGTGGTATTATTCAAAGTAACACGAATGGTGATCTGATGATCAACTTCTTCTTCAGAAAAAGAAAGGACTTGATCCGCAGAGCGAATAATTCCTTCCGTAAATAAAATTCCATAAGCCCATTCACGAATGTGAGTAGGCGTGCACATGGAAACCGTGAGCGGTTCTTCTTCAATAAATAATTGAACAGGCACTTCAACCACCAATGCATCGGAGACCTGTTGTCCGTTCTTCAATGCTTGGTAGTTTAAAGAAGCCTTCATGAGTTAAGACAATCCAGTAATTACACCGTTGTTATCAATGTCCATATGCTCGCTCGCCGGAACAGCCGGTAAACCTGGCATACGCATCATTTCACCCAAAATAGGAATAATGAATCCAGCACCTACAGCGTATTCGAATTCACGAACGGTGATCGTAAATCCTGTTGGACGACCAATTTTCGATTCATCATCGCTGAAAGATTTTTGCGTCTTTGCCATACAAATAGGGAAGTTCGCAATGCCTAATTTTTCTATCGTGCGAAGATTTCCTTCCGCTTCTTTCGTGTAGTTCACGCGTTCAGCGCCGTAGATTTCTTTCGCAATGATTTCAATCTTTTCCTTTACAGGTTGATCGTTTGAGTATAGTCTGCGGAATTCGTTGTTTCCGTTTTCAATCACATCCAATACGGCTTCACCCAAATTCGTCATACCGTTTCCACCATCTGAGAAACCTCTCGCAACGACAGCTTTCACGGCTATTTCAGCACATTTCGCAATAACGAAATCGATCTCTTCTTGCGAATCGGTAGGGAAGTGGTTCAAGGCAACAACCGGAGTAATTCCGAACTTCTTGCAGTTCTCGATGTGCTTTTCAAGGTTTGCGAAACCGTTGGTTACGCGCTCCATGTTAGCGGTGTTGTACTCTTCTTTTTTCGCACCACCGTGATGACGCAATGCGCGAACAGTGGCGACAAGAACAATAGCATCTGGCGCAATACCTGCCGCTCCGCACTTGATGTGCATGAATTTCTCAGCACCTAAATCGGCACCGAATCCAGCTTCAGTAACTACGTAATCGGCTAAAGACATTCCCATCTTCGTTGCCATAATGGTGTTGGTTCCTTGTGCAATGTTTGCGAACGGACCACCGTGAAGAATAGCAGGATTGCCTTCTAAGGTTTGAACTAGGTTCGGCATAATGGCATCTTTCAATAGCAGAGCCATAGCGCCTTCCGCTTTCAAATCGCGTGCATAGATGGGTTTGCGATCGTAGGTGAATCCAACGAAGATGTTTCCCAATTTCTTTTTCAAGTCTTCGCGGTCTTTGCTCATGCAAAGAATAGCCATAACCTCAGAGGCTGGAGTAATATTGAATCCATCCTGACGAGGAATCCCGTTTCCGGTTCCACCCAAGCCAATGGTAATATTTCGCAACGAACGGTCGTTCATGTCCATCACGCGCTTCCAATAAATCAAACGTGGATCAAGACCCAAGTTTCCTTGTTTATTCTGAAGGTTGTTATCTATTAAAGCTGAAAGCAAGTTGTTTGCTTTTTCAATGGCAGCGAAGTCACCAGTAAAATGAAGATTAATATCTTCCATCGGAACCACTTGTGCATAGCCGCCTCCAGCAGCACCACCTTTGATACCGAACACGGGACCTAACGAAGGTTCGCGAAGAACCACAACCGCTTTCTTTCCTAATTTATTCAATCCTTCATTCAATCCGATTGAAGTTGTTGTCTTTCCTTCTCCAGCAGGAGTTGGAGTGATTGCAGTAACCAAAATTAATTTTGACTGCTTCACCTTTGCTTCGTCAATTAGATTGAGCGGAAGCTTGGCTTTGTTCTTACCGTAATGCTCTAGGTCATCGATATTGATATTCAATTTCGAAGCAATTTCATTGATGTGCTTCATCTTACACGCTTGTGCAATTTCAAGATCTGATGGAAATGACATATTTTTTTATATTATGAAGCAATAATCCGAACTTTCTTCCCTTATTTCGCAACATCAATTAAACACATATGAACAAACCAATTTTGAATTCGACGCAAAATTCTTTCTTCTCGAAAAGAATAGCATCATTTGTTTTCTCGGCATTATTTATACCGTTCGTGGTAACTGCTCAAAACGCAGATATAAAAACACAATGGCAACACTCAGACATGTCTATTGACGGGCTTCCTGGAGTGAGTGCTCTTAAAGCACATGCATACATGGCGGCAAAAGGAAAGACTGCAACACCAGTTGTAGTTGCAATTATTGACAGCGGATCAGAGACTTTCCACAAAGATTTGAATGCAAATATCTGGACCAATAAAGGCGAGATTGCGAATAACGGAATTGACGATGATAAGAACGGTTACATCGACGACGTTCACGGATGGAGTTTCATTGGTGGAAAAGGCGGCGATGTGAAGCAAGACAATTTGGAATTCACACGTGTATACGGCATGTTGAAAAAGCGTTTCGAAGGAAAAGATGCTGCGTCTATTGCCGCTGCAGACAAAGCAGATTTCGCGAAATACGAGAAGACAAAAGCTGAATACGAAAAGCGAGTGGGGGAAGTAAAAGCAGAAGCAGATCAGTTCAACGCTTTTTATGGCCAATTCAAGGCTAACAAAGAAGTATTGGCTATGGCTTTAGGAAACGACTTCACAGCAGAGCAATTGGCTGCCTATGAGCCAACAGACGATGAAGGGAAAGCAGCAAAAGGAATGGTGTTGAACATTATGATGCGTGGAATTAACTTGGATGAATATGTAAGTTACTTCAGTACGCAATTGGATTATTCGTACAACGTAGATTTCAATCCGCGCACTATGGTGGGCGACGATTACAGCAATCCACGTGAGCGCAACTACGGTAACAACCACATCGATGGTCCAGAAGCTCTTCACGGAACACACGTTGCAGGTATCGTTGGCGCTACGAACAACGGAACGGGTATGGACGGCATTTGCAAGACTGCACAGTTGATGATTATTCGTTGTGTACCAGACGGAGATGAGCGTGATAAGGATGTTGCAAATGCGATTCGTTATGCGGCAGACAACGGTGCTCGTGTCATTAACATGAGCTTCGGTAAATCTCATTCTCCGAACAAAGACGTTGTAGACGAAGCGGTCATGTATGCTGAATCGAAAGGTGTATTGTTGGTTCACGCTGCGGGTAACGATGCGAAGGATATAGATTCGAAAGACAATTTCCCAACTCCTCGTTATGCAAACGGAAAGACGTGTTCAACTTGGTTGGAAATTGGTGCGAGCGACAATTCGATTGATCACTTGTCGGCAGATTTCTCTAACTACGGCGACAAGACCGTTGACATTTACGCTCCAGGTGTAGATATTTACGCTACAATCTTAGACAACGAATTCGGTCCATTAAGCGGAACAAGTATGGCTTCTCCGGTTACGGCTGGTGTTGCTGCGGCTATTCTTTCTTACTATCCAAATCTTTCTGGAACTCAAGTTCGTGAGATTATTATCAAATCTGGAGTTTCTTACAAGAAGCAAATGGTTGTAATGCCCGGTGACGAAGAGAAGAAGATTAAATTCGGAAAGCTTTCAAAGTCTGGTAAGGTTGTAAACCTATACGAAGCTTTGAAATTAGCAGAGAAGATGTCGAAGTAATTTTTTGATAAGACAACGAAAAAGGCCGCAACAGCGGCCTTTTTTTATGCGTTAATATCAAGTTTTTTTTCAACAATTCATTCTACGAAAAGATCCGTTTTATTTTTGTAAAAGTTGTTATAGAGAAATAAATAGTTCGACTTATAAGACATGATAAACAAGCTGCAATTCTGCTCAGATCTTCATATAGAATTTACTGCGAACAAGGATTATCTGAAGCGCAATCCTATAAAGCCAGTGGGTGATGTTTTGGTATTGGCAGGTGATATAGTGCCGTTTGCTGTAATGGAAAAACACTATGATTTTTTTAATTATGTGAGTGATCATTTTGAAACCACCTATTGGTTGCCAGGTAATCATGAGTATTATCTTTTTGATATCTCAGAAAAAAGTGAAAGACTCAATGAAAAAATACGAGGCAATGTTTTTTTAATGAACAATACGTCTGTTTTGCATAACAATGTGAAATTGATATTCTCTACCCTTTGGAGTAAAATTAGTCCTGGTTATCAATGGCAGATTGAGCGTAGTCTGAATGATTTTAATCTGATCAAACACAAAGGCTTTCGCTTTTCTGCAGAGCAATACAATCAATTGCATGCTGAAAGTGTAACATTCATTGAGAATGAATTAAAAACGCTTCAAGCGGATAAAACAATGGTTTTCACTCATCACTGTCCAACTTTTTTGAATTATCCAGAACAGTACAAAGGTGATATATTGAATGAGGCATTTGCTGTTGAAATGTATGATATAATCGAAGCTTCAAACATCGATTTTTGGGTTTACGGTCATCATCATTCCAATACTCCTTCTTTCAATATTGGAAAAACACAACTGATGACAAATCAATTGGGATATGTGCAAAGCAACGAACATCTTCTTTTTAACGGGGATAAAGTAATTGAGCTTTGAAAACCAAAGTAATATAGTTATATTTGCACAATAAAGGAAATTGATTTATCTTGAATAAATGGCTTTATTGAATTGAGAAATGATTAGAACTCTGAAATATGTAAAAGATACATTAGGTATTCAACTAGCGGCAATTCCCTTAGCCAAGAGCTATTTGGACAGTCTTCCTCTCTACATTATAGATACCTTCAAACTTTATAGGTCAGAGATTTTCAAAACAGAAATCATTTTTGCTGAGTTAAAAAATAACGATGAACTAAGCGTTCTGAAAATTGAAAAACAGGCAAAGCAAATAACGAATCTTCTCAATCAAAAAGTGGTTGTTGTATTGGAAAATGTACAAGCCTATAGTCGGAAACGCTTGATTGAAAAAGGAATTAACTTTATTGTTCCAGGTAAGCAATTGTTTTTACCTGAATTGTTGGTAGACTTAAGAGAAGCATACGTCCAACCGAGAACCAAACAAGCGAAAGAAAAATTGTTGCCATCAGCGCAGTTTTTACTGATTTATCACATTACGCATCGCAGCCAAGACTGGAATATTCAAGGGCATTCTTTTAAAGAAATAGCAGAGAAATTGTCTTACACACCTATGGCAATTACGAATGCAATTGACAATTTGAAGTATCATGAATTGTTAGATGTTGAAGGCGAAAAAGAAAAATTCATTCGTTTTAGATTTGAACGACATGATTTGTGGAACGTAGCATTGGAGAGAGAGCTTCTTGTAAATCCGGTTATAAAAACAGTGTTCGTTGATGAAATGCCCCAAGACCTTTTTTTATTGCATAGCAATGAATCTGCTTTGGCCGAATACACAGACCTAAACCCAAGTAAGCAAGAATATTATGCAATTGAAAAAAATGTTTTCTATGGATTGCAAAAAAAAAATGAATTGGTAAATCCAAATGAAAACGAAGGAAAATATGCTTTAGAAGTATGGAAATACAATCCACTGAACTTATTAAGCGAAAGGCCTAATAGTGACATGTCAGTTTTAGATCCGCTTTCATTATACCTGAGCCTAAAGGATCGAAGAGATGAACGCATTGAGATTGCCCTAGATCAAATTATTGAGAAGTTCATATGGTGAGAGGATTAGAAATGTTTAAAAAATATTTTGAGCAATTTCCCGATAACTATGTAATTATCGGAGGTGCTGCTTGCGATATCATTATAGATGAAGCTGGTTTTGTTCCCAGAGCCACCAAGGATATTGATATTGTATTAGTTGTGGAGGCGCTGAATTCTGAATTTGTAAAACAGTTTTGGCAATTTATAAAAGATGGTGATTATGGAGACCAAGAAAAAAGCAATGACGAACGGAAATATTTTAGATTCAAAAAGCCTCGAAACTTAAATTTCCCATATCAGATTGAACTGTTTTCAAGGACTCCGGATGTAATTAACTTTGATGCAGACGAACATCTAACACCTATACCAGTTGATGATGACCTCTCAAGTTTGTCCGCAATTTTACTGAATGATGATTATTACAACTATTTGATTGAGCACAGCCAAATGGAAGAGGGTTTACATCATGCAAGTATCGAGGCATTGATATGTTTGAAAGCAAAGGCTTTTCTTGAAATTAAGGAAAGAATTGAAAATGGAAGTAAAGAAGATTTGAAGCAGTTAAGAAAACATAAATCAGATGTTTTTAGATTATCGGTTATGTTATCACAAGATTCGGAATTTGATTTACCCGAAAGTATTAAAGAGCACGTTCAAAAGTTTGCAGAAATAGCTGCCGTAGATATACCCGATAAAGCAATGTTTAAAGAAATGGGAATGACCAATATGGAACCAATAAAGGTCTTCAATCAATTCAAAAAATCTTTTAAAGTGAGACTAGCAGATATCTAGAATCTCCTTCATCGGAATTTGCAAAAAAAACGTTAAGACTTAAAATCTATCACCGAACAAAAAGAATACACTTTATGTGATCCGTTCTTAATTCCAATTTTGGAATAATAGGGGGTGAGGATAATCTTGCGATGACCGTGTCCTGGAATGTTGTTATCTACCATCAATTGCATCACAATATCCAACGCTCCTTTGAAGCCGTAGCTGCAACATTCACCGCTGTATCCCGATTTACAATTCTTTCTGTTGTGTCCAATTTCTCCAGATTTTCCAGATTCCAAGCACCAACATTTCGCTAATTCATACATAGCACTGTCGAATACTAATGGTTTCAAAGGCTTCATGGCGTTCAATTCTGAAATGAGAGAATTTTTGTCCTTAGTATAAGATGCATCATAGGCATAACCCGTTTTCTTCTCGTCGTATTTCGAGACATAGTTCTTCGCGAATTGTATCGGATACATGCGTGCTAAGTTAATGAGCTTAATGACATTCTTTTCTTCGGAAGAAAGTTGTGTGATAGACTTTGCCGTATTTGCTGAGTCTAGCTGCGCCTGTGTAAAGGCCTGCGCATAGAGGTTTGAGAACAGTCCACTTCCAACTATAACAAAAAGAAGTGAAAGAGTTTTAGCAATTTTTAATTTCATAATAAAAGTATTAATGCGAGTATACAAATAACCAAACCTTGAATCTTTCTTCGGTTGAGTTTCTCTTTGAATATAAAAACCGCGCCAATAGATCCAATTACCAAGACTAACAGATTATTGATCGGCAATATTGTGCTCTCAGGCATCCAACCGCTATGGTACAATTCAACAAGAAAAAAGATTGAGCCGTAGTTCACCAATCCGAGTAATGTTCCAGTTCCCAATTCCTTCAAAGGGAACTTTTCCTTTCGGAAAACGAGTTTGTAAATCAGTATGCTAATTCCAATAATTCCCGCGCCCATGAAGGGCATGCAGGTGAACAACGAAAGTTCATTCTGATTCGTGGTGAATCCTTGAAAATACGCAATGCTGAAATCGATGCTCGTGCTTCCAAGCATGAGCACAACCGGATACAAGAGCATGTCTTTGCTCAACTTGCTTTTTCGGTCTACGCTGAAGAGGTACAATCCGAACATGGCAATCATCAGCGCTATGGCTTTTAAAAGCGTTATTTCTCCTTCGCCTAAAAAGGCCAAAACAATAACGGCCAAGACCAACGACATCTTCGAACTGAGCGTGGCCATCGCAATTCCAGACTTCTTGGCTGTGATAGCCATGAAGTAAAAAACGGAAATGAAGAGCGAACCCATGATGAGTCCGGCTACACTCCAAATCGGAAACTGTAAAGCACTATGAATAGCTTCGGGTACATTTGGGACGAAGAAAATTCCACATGTAAACGCAACGATGTAGTTGAAGACGATGGTCTCGAAAATCTTCGCTTCAATTTGTTCAAAATATTTGAAGAGCCAATAGATTGCTGCGTTCGTAATGACGCTAAAAATAAGATAGATCATTTGTTTACAGTGACAGTTAAATGATCTAATCCGATGTACTTTTCAGAATAGGGCTTACCCTTTTGAAGGGGTGCCTTCAATCCGGTTTCAATGTTTTTCTTGGAAGTGAATACGCGCATTTCGTCCCACATTCCGCTTTCAATAAAAGTGTTCAGTATTCCAGCACCGCCTTCAACCAAAATGCTTTGAATGTTCGCGGCATGCAAAACACGCATCCATTCTTCCACGCCCGATTTTTCGAGTGGAAGAATTTCGCAGTTGTATCTCGCTTGAACGCCGTTGCCCACCAAGGCAATGGTTCGCGCTTCGTTGTTGAACAACTGAAGCTCTTCCGGAAGGCATCCTTTTTCATCGATCACAATGCGAATCGGATTTTCGCCTTCCACCAAACGCACGGTCAATGCCGGATCGTCGTTAAGCGCTGTTGTTGGTCCAACTAAAATGGCGTGCTCCAAACTGCGCCACTGGTGCACCAACTGTCGCGATTCAGAAGAAGAAATAGGGAAGGAGCCGCGTTCATTCTCTTCACGAATCTTGTCCATGAATCCGTCTGCGGTTTGTGCCCATTTCAAAATAATATACGGACGTTTTTTTTCGTGGAAGGTGAAGAATCTTCGATTCAAAAATCGACAGTCGTCTTCAAGAATTCCTTCGATTACCTCAACGCCATTGACTTTCAGGTGTTCAATGCCTCTTCCGTTTACTTCGCTGAAAGGATCGCGTGTGCCTATGACCACGCGCGGAATTCCTATTTCAGTAATGAGATTTGCGCAGGGTGGAGTCTTTCCAAAATGCGCGCAGGGTTCGAGGGTGACGTAGAGGGTGCATTCTTTCAAAATGCTTTTGTCTTCTACGTAGCGAATGGCTTCAACTTCAGCGTGGGGTTCGCCGTAAGCGGTGTGATATCCTTTAGAAATAATTTCGTCGTTGTGCACGATTACACATCCCACCATGGGGTTGGGAGCAACAGAACCCATTCCGTATAAGGAAAGGTCGAGCGCTATTTGCATGTATTCTTCGTGACTCATTCTGCTAATTTATCTGCAATTCCTTGCGCTGCAATCCACGCGGTGGTCCAGGCTGCTTGAAAATTATATCCGCCTGTAACCGCATCAATGTTCAACACTTCTCCAGCGAAATACAAATTCGGAACAAGCTTGTGTTCCATGGTTTGAAAGTTCACGTGTTTCAAATCTACTCCTCCGGCGGTCACGAATTCTTCTTTGAACGTGCTCTTGCCCGTCATGGGAAGGTCGCAACGAACGAGAGATTCAGCAAGGATTTCGAGCGACTTGTTGCTGCTGTTCGCCCAGTCTTTGAGGAAGAGATCGGCGCGTTGCAAATGCCAATTCCACAATCTCGAAGAGAGTTGATACGGATTGAACGTGACGCACATTTTCTTTGGATGCGATTCGCGAAGGTCTTTTAATTCGTCGAGTGTATCGTTGAAGTTTTGATTGATCCAGTTGATGCGAACCGTGGCTTCGTAATTTTTCACGGCCAACGCGAGTGCACCGAAGGCAGAGGCTTTCAGCACAGCCGGACCGCTTAATCCCCAATGTGTAATAAGCATTGGACCGTTGGTTTTTATTTTCGTATCGCGAATTTCCAGTTGTGCCTGTGGAACAGAAATCCCTGAAAGTTCGTGAAGTGATTTATCGTTTATGTGGAAGGTGAAAAGGGAAGGGACACGCGGAACGCACGGCACGCCGTGTTCTTCGAGGTCTTTCCACACGAGTTCACTTGAACCGGCTGTCATTAAAACAGCGTCGTACGATTGAAGAAAAGAGAGGTCTGCGGCGTATTCGGTTTTTATTTGAACACCCAGTTTTTCCGCTTCGTTCAGGAAGCAGTCGATAATGGTTTGCGATTTATTGGACGAAGGAAACATGCGTCCGTCTTCTTCGGTATGTGTTTCCACGCCGCGATCGAGCAGCCAGTATATCATGTTGGAAGGTTGAAACGAAAAGAACGGCGAGAGCAATTCCTTTCCTCCACGCGGATAGAACTTAACCAGTTCTTTCGGCTCGAAGCACGAGTGCGTCACGTTGCATCTCCCGCCACCGCTGACTTTCACTTTGCTGAGTAGGTTTTTGCTTTTTTCAAAAACAATCACCTCCGCTTCTGGCAACAGTTCCGCCAAACGTATAGCACCGAACATTCCTGCTGCTCCTCCGCCTATAACTGCTATTCGTTTTCCTTTTCCGTGCATGTGAGATTTGTCTGTTGCAAAAGTACCACATTGCGAAGCAAATTGCTTCGCGAGGGCAACGAGCGTTGCTAGGGCAAATGGCTTTGCGAAGGCAACATCGTTGCGAGGGTCCTATGGACGAAGGTTGCAAGCAACGAGGGTCTTCGACGTTAATTAAATTACACAGTAGGAATTATGAAATATGAATTACGGAGTAGGAATAAAATCTCCGATTTTCCAATTACGAAGTTTATTGACTATATTTGTCAAGAATGAAATTGTCAAAAATTAATATCACTGAGCACCTTCGTGAGCTTCGCAAGGAAAGTGGAAAAACCTTGCGAGAGGTGGCTGCGTATTTGGAAATTGACCAGGCGATATTGAGTAAGATGGAAAACGGAAAGCGTCCGGTAACGAAAGAAGTGATTACACAATTGGCGAAACTATACAAGAGTGATGTTCAGGAGATGCATAAGATTTTTATGGCTGAAAAGCTGTATAAGCAATTGGAGCATGAAGACGATGCAATGTCTATTCTGAAATTGTTGGAAAAGCAAGTCCTTTATAAAACCAAACACGATTCAGAGAAGGAGCATATTAAAAAGACAGTTCAAACGTATTTCGCCAAGCACGATGCAGTTGAGAAAGTGAGTTTGTTCGGGTCATTTGTTAGAAATGAAGAAACCGCGAAGAGCGACATTGATCTGTTGATTCAGTTTGTTGCGAAAAAGAAAATATCTATGTTCGACATTCTCAAAATGCAGCACGAACTGGAAGAATTATTGAATCGAAAAGTGGATTTGATTGAAGAAGGTCAGTTAAAGCCTTTGGCAGCATTGGAAGTTGTTCGAGAAAAGGAAGTTGTTTATGTCAAAAAGGGACAAGCAAAGGGTTGAAGATATATTGACTTCTATTTCAATAATTGAAGCGTTTGTCAAAGACAAAAGTTTGCTTGAATTTGAAAGTGACGTCATGCTTCATAGCGCGGTTCAATACCAGTTCCTTATTATCGGAGAAGCTGCGGGAACAATATCTCCTCAAATACTCCAGCGGTATGAATTCCCATGGTTCTTACCGAAGTCGTTTCGGAATTTCATTATTCACGAATATCACAATGTGAAGTTGGAGCGCATTTATCACACTGCTTTTGAATTGAAGGAATTGAAGATTGTCTGTGAATCAATATTGGCGAGTGAATTCAAATGATTTATTAAAAGGGAGGAGAAGGGAAGAGAAATTAAGAAAAGGTAAGAGAGGGGAAGATTTAAAACGAAGTTTTAATTACTTCGAAGGAATAAAACCGCAGGTTTTCCAATTAAACAATTTAGAAAAAAATGAACTGGTCGCAAATTGCGACCGGTTCCATATATTAAAACATTCAAGTGCATTTCCTATCGCTTTTACAGACTATGGAATTGCTATGATCGCAACAATCCTGAGGTCGGAGGTTGCTGTACAGATGAGTATTCACATCATAAATTCATTCATTCAATTCCGAAAGAAATCTTATTTGGAACATGCTATGATTGACAAGTTGTACGCACTAGAGCATCGGGTTGAAAACGAGTCTAAAAGGATTGATATCTTATTCTCGAAACTTGAAAACAATCACAAGTCATCTTCTGGAATCTTTTTTAATGATCAAACATTTGACGCTTATGTCTTTTCAAGTGAACTTATTTCCAGAGCAAAAAAATCTATTATTCTCATTGATAATTACATTGATGAAATCACATTATTGCAACTTTCGAAAAGAAGTCAGAAGGTAAAATGTACCATATTCACTGAAAGAATATCAGAGCAACTAAAACTTGATCTCGAAAAGCATAATTCGCAATATCCTCAAATTGAAATTCGAATTCTAAAAAACGCTCACGATAGATTCTTAGTACTTGATGAAAATGAGTTGTATCATCTTGGAGCCTCACTGAAAGATTTAGGGAAACGATGGTTTGCTTTTTCCCGCATGGATGGTTTTATTAATGAGGTTCTTAATCATCTTCGCTGAATGGTCCTCCTTTTTAAAGCGAAATTAAACTTGGAGCATTTTCCCCCAGCTTCACTGGGGCCATTTCGGATGCCGCTCGCAGAGCGAACTCTAAGCAAAGCAGTTCCAATTACGAAATAGGAATAAAACCTCTAGTTTTCCAATTACGTAGTAGGAATAAAATCTTCGATTTTCCAATTACGTAGTAGGAACAACGAAGTTCAACTACTTCGTGAATCGCTCAATCACCGGAGGAGTTACACCGGTTGATGAGAAGCCGCCATCGTGGAAAAGGTTTTGCATGGTTACGTAGCGCGTTAAGTCGCTGAATAACGAGATGCAATAGTCTGCACACGCCAATGCGTCTGCGTTTCCAAGTGGAGACATTTCTTCAGCGAAACTAATGAAGCCGTCGAATCCTTTTACGCCCGATCCTGCAGTGGTCACTGTTGGAGATTGAGAAATGGTGTTTATACGCACTTTCTTCGCGGCACCGTAATGGTAACCGAAGCTACGCGCAATGCTTTCCAACAACGCCTTCGCGTCTGCCATGTCTGAATAATCTGGGAACGTACGTTGTGCAGCAATGTAACTCAATGCAACAACACTTCCCCAATCGCTAATGGCGTCTTTCTTATAGGCAGTGGCCAACATTTTGTGAAGCGACATTGCGCTTACGTCCAAAGATTGCTTGTACCACTCGTAGTTCAAATCTGTGTAATGTCTTCCTTTACGAACGTTCGGAGACATTCCAATGCTGTGTAAAACGAAATCTACTTTTCCTCCGAAGTGTTCCATAGACTTGTCGAACAAGTTTTCTAAATCTGCTTCGTTCGTTGCATCTGCTGCAAAAATTGGAGCGTTAATCTTTTCAGCCAAGCCGTTGATTTCACCCATACGCATAGCAATTGGAGCGTTGGTTAAAACAATTTCAGCACCTTCTTCCGCGGCACGTTCAGCCACTTTCCACGCGATACTCATGTTGTTTAACGCACCACTGATAATTCCTTTTTTGCCTTTGAGTAATTGACTTGACATAGTATTAAGATTTAGATTTCAAAAATACATTTTTTATTTCATTGAAACTTCCTGAACTGAAAGCATATTCACAATGGGATGTTCACTTTGTTTGAAGATACTATCAGATAAAAAGATTTTTTTCGGTCGAAAGATATTTCGACCCGATTTGGATCTTTGCCTGCAATCTTCTGAAACACCTTCGGCATTGCCGACCTTGCAAAGCACCTTGTGCAACATCTATTGTTTAACTTTCATAAACACCCGAAATCCGACATCTCTATTTGGAATGTTATAAAGCGCACGGGTATCATGAATAGCGCAGTCTTCCGGATACTTCAAGAAACTTCCTCCTTTTGTAATTTCTGGATTCAATGTCATTTCAGCAACATTGCCACATACGTTGTACATGCCGTTGTTATTGGGTAAGTACGATTTCACGGGAAAAGTTTCATTGGATTGATAAAATTGATCTTGAAAATTGGCTTTGCGGAAATCAGGGAAATATAGATAACTTGAGGGTCCGCCATTTGATAAAATGTTTAAATCGATATAGCTAGAGCGACTGTTATTCTCTCTGTAAAGATTGTTGTTTAACCAAGGGAAGTCTATTTCCCGCTGACTGTATTTATCTTTTTTGTAATACGCTTCCTCTTGAGATTTATTCTTGAAACGGAATGCTGCAGATTCCCATTCTGAAACAGTCGGCAGAGTGAATATCGTCTGTTGAAATTTCTTTTCAGCATATCCAACATACACTTCGTTTAACCACTGGCAATAGGCCATGGCGGCTTCGCGGGTTATTGAGAATACGGGGTATTCGTAATAGGCAGGGTGAGATAAATAATGAGGCACGTGGTAGTTGTCACTTAAATAGCTTTCCCATCCGGCAAAGGTGTCGGGAAGGTATTTGGAAACATCCTTTGATTGTGATTTCAAGTCGCTAAGAAAAGTGCGGTAATTTAAAATGGAGCATTCGAACTTCGAAGCGTATAGCGAATCGTTGATTTTAACGAGTTCCTTTTCTAGTTTTTTACAAAACGCATTTTTATCGAAGGATGAATTTTGAGCGGAACCGATTTGTGTAAATAATGTGAGGAGCGCGCTGAGGAGAAGGAGTTTTTTCATCAAGAATATTTTTACAAGTTTAAATGTAAAAAGATTTTGGTGTATTTTTATTGTTACAATTGTTCAGAAATGACAACATTTAAGAATTACACCATCATAAAAAGTCTTGGAAAAGGAGGTCAAGCTGAGGTTTATTTGGCTGAGGACAATCGATTTCAGTCTAAAGTTGCGATCAAAGTTTTAAATGCAGATTTGGCATTAAATTCTAATATTAGTCAACGTTTTATTGCAGAAGCTCGAAATATGTTTCGTTTGTCACACCAAAATATTATTCGAGTTTCGGATTTAATAGAGGAAGATGGGAGGAAGGCTTTTGCCATGGAGTATATCGAAGGAAATAATCTTCGCGATGAAGTTGAGAAGTTCGGGGCCTTGAGTCAAGAGGTTATTCTGGCTTGGATGCCTCAAATTTTAAATGCGATGTCTTATTGTCATGCTGAAGGTTTGGTGCACAGAGATATTAAGCCTTCAAATTTTATGCTCACAAAAAAAGGTCAAATCAAACTGTTAGATTTTGGGATAGCAAAAATTATTGGGGGTAATTCGGAGTATACTCAAACGGGAACTTCTCAGATGATGGGAACCCCTTTGTATATGAGTCCGGAGCAAATATTGGAAACTAGGAATGTTGATTTGCGGTCTGATATTTACTCTCTCGGAGTGGTGCTTTGGCAATTTGTCACGGGCAAGAAACCCTATGATTCAGAAACTTTATCATCGTTTCAAATTCAATCCAAGATTGTAAATGAGCCGCTCCCTTTGTCAGGGAGCAAGTTTGATCAGATTATTAAGAAATGTACAGCGAAAGATTCAAAAGAGCGTTTTCAATCGTGTGAGGAAATTCAGGAGGCATTAGATGGGTTGTTTAAAAATTCAAAAATCAGTTTGGATTCAGAGCAAACAATAGTTTCACCGAGAATTAGTGATGAGAAGACGACTTTTATTCTTCCTTCAAGACTTAATGATGCCCCTCAAACAAATGGTGTGATGAATAATATTAATATTAAGAAATCATACACAACTGAGTTGACTTTGCTAGTTCTTACAATTATTTTATTTTGTCTTGTTGCAATGTCAATAATTGGCATAGGAAAATAGAGCTGATATGTCAACATTTAAAAATTATACAATTATAAAAAGCCTCGGAAAAGGCGGCATGGCTGAAGTGTTTTTGGCTCGGGATAATCGCTTTCATTCTGAAGTTGCAATAAAAATTCTAAATCCAGAATTATCATTAAATTCAAACATCAGTCAGCGTTTCTTGTCGGAAGCACGAAGTTTGTTTAAAATGTCTCATCCAAATATTGTTCGAGTAACGGATCTAATTGAAGAAGGAGGAAAAAAGGCATTTGTAATGGAGTACATAGAGGGAAAAAACCTTCGAGATGAATCCGATAGAGTGAAGAGCATATCTCCGGAGGCAATTCGAACTTGGATGCCTCAAATGCTATCGGCCTTGGGGTATTGTCATTCTAAGGGATTTGTTCACAGAGATATTAAACCTTCTAATTTTATGCTTACGACCGAGGGTCAGATTAAGCTACTTGATTTTGGAATAGCAAAGAAAACAGATAATCATTCAGAATATACACAAACGGGAACCGCTCAATTGATGGGCACTCCATTGTACATGAGCCCAGAGCAGATATTAGAGACAAAGAGTGTCGATTTTCGATCCGACATTTATTCTCTAGGAGTTGTTTTATGGCAATTGGTAACTGGCAAGAAGCCCTATGATTCACAGACGCTGTCTGCATTTCAAATTCAACTGAAAATAGTTAATGAGCCTTTAGCAGTCACGGGCAGCCAGTTTGATGAAATTATTCAGAAGTGCACGGCGAAGGATCCGTCAATGCGATTTCAGAATTGTGAGGAGGTGAAATTGGCGTTTGAAATATTAGCTGATGATTCGTCAGCAAGTATATCTGACGAAAAGACGATCATTGAGGCAACTGCTATTAAAGATAAATCGACAATTGTTGAAGCGCCTAATTCTAACCCCAGGCCTTCACCATTAGCAAGAATTAAGTCAAAGAATTCGCATAATAAATTATTTTTAGGAATAATAATATTTTATTTAATATTATTTTCGTTCGTTGGTTACTTTGCTTATTTCGTATGATTATTTCAAGAGTATAGAAGATTTTAGGTTGTACTATGAACGCGTGCAATGGGATTGTGGAGCTGATTTTTCAACGGAAGGTATTAAAACAAACTATCTGATTGTACAAATTAAAGATTATTTAGCATAAAAACAAGATGTCAACATTTAAGAATTACACCATCATAGAGAGCCTCGGAAAGGGAGGAATGGCTGAGGTTTATTTGGCTGAGGACAATCGTTTTAAAACAAAGGTTGCTATAAAAGTTTTAAATCACGAATTTTCGTCAAACTCCAACATAAGTCAACGATTCATTGCAGAAGCTCGAAACTTATTTCGAATGTCTCATCCAAATATTGTCCGAGTAACGGATCTAATAGAAGAAGAAGGGAAAAGGGCATTTGTTATGGAGTACATAGAAGGAAATAACCTTCGCGATGAATCAGATAGAGTAAAGAACTTATCTCCGGAGGTTATTCGAACAAGGATGACTCAAATGTTATCGGCCTTAGGATACTGTCATTCAAAGGGGTTTGTTCACAGAGATATTAAACCTTCGAATTTTATGCTTACGGCCGAAGGTCAGATTAAATTGCTAGATTTTGGAATAGCTAAGAATACAGAAAATCATTCAGAGTATACGCAAACGGGAACCTCTCAAATGATTGGAACCCCTTTGTACATGAGCCCAGAGCAAATATTGGAAACAAAAAGTGTTGATTTACGATCTGACATATACTCACTTGGAGTTGTTTTATGGCAATTGGTTACAGGCAAAAAACCATATGATTCACAGACGCTATCGGCCTTTCAAATTCAACTGAAAATAGTTAATGAGCCTTTAGCTATAACAGGCAGCAAATTAGATGAAATTATTCAGAAGTGCACAGCTAAAGATCCTAAAGATCGTTTTCAGAATTGCGAGGAAATTACTGAAGATTTAAGTGGATTATTCGATAGTCCAACAGAGACTTTTTCTGAGAAGAACAAGGATAGATTAAAAGTAGCTTCTGATGATTCAAAAACAAAAGAATCTGAGTCTTCAGTTAGAATATTCACTCCTTTTTTTTGGGTTATAATATCCATTGTTATTGCAATAGTCGCTTCTGTTGTTTTTCTAATTTCTCGAAAGTCGGATGAAATATCGGACTCACCGATTGAAAAAAGGACTGCTGAAGAATTACAACTCGATTCTATATTTGAGAACACTCCTGGAATTAGAAAAACTGCATCTGGTTTAATGTACGTAGTTAAAAAAAATGGCACAGATGTTTTTGCGAAAAAAGAAGATAGCGTAAAAGTGAAATATTCGTTAAATCTTTTAAACGGCAAATACATGGGCTCAGGAGAATTCGAAAAGAATGTTTTAGGATTAATTGATGGATTTATTGAAGGTTGTCAATTGGTTGGAAAAGGTGGAGAAATTAGATTGTTTGTACCTAGCAAATTAGCTTTTGGGTCATCAGGTTCTGAGACTATTCCTCCCAACTCTGTTGCAATTTATGATGTTCATTTGCTTGATATTTTTTCCAAAAATGTTTCAATTAAATGGGAAGGAATTAATGCCAAAAGCGAAAAGTGCTATTTGGAAAAAGGAAATGACGGGATTTGGAGAGAAGGACCTGGTCCGGAACCCAGATTTCAATGGAGAGAGGTGAGATCTTCCTCAGACAGTCTGTTTTTTTCTAGCGTTGATCGTCCCGGTTACCTCATGGTTCTGACCAAAGAGAAATGGCTGTTTAAATACAGCAATAGAGATTTGAATTATCTAACTCTAGCTTTTGGCACTTGGAAGTGATTGATTTAACTTATATTAACGGTTTTTAATTATAAAGACAAAATTATGTCAACATTTAAGAATTACACCATCATAAAAAGTCTTGGCAAAGGTGGACAAGCAGAAGTTTTCTTAGCAGAGGATAATCGCTTTCTATCGAAAGTTGCGATAAAAATATTAAGTCCGGAGCTTGCTGTAAACGCCAACATGAGTCAGCGCTTTATTGCAGAAGCGCGCAACATGTTCCAGATGTCTCACCAGAATATTATTCGAGTAACAGACCTAATCGATGAAGACGGTAAAAAAGCCTTTGTTATGGAGTATATCGAAGGCAATAACCTGCGTGATGAAGCTGAGAGATTAGCACCGCTATCAACGGATGTTATTAGAAACTGGATGTCTCAGATATTAGCGGCATTAGAATATTGTCATTCTAAAGGAATGATTCATCGAGATATCAAGCCATCGAATTTCATGATTACCGCCCAAGGTCAGGTGAAACTTTTAGATTTTGGAATAGCAAAGAACACAGAAAGCAACACGGAGTATACGCAAACAGGAACTGCTCAAATGATGGGAACGCCCATATACATGAGTCCGGAACAAATATTAGAAACGAAAAGTGTCGATTTGCGATCTGATATTTATTCCGTGGGTGTAGTCTTATGGCAATTCGTTACAGGCAAGAAACCTTATGATTCACAAACGTTATCGTCGTTTCAGGTTCAGACGAAGATTGTCAATGAGCCATTGCCGAGCACAGGGAGTAAATTTGATGCAATTATTAGCAAGTGCACCGCGAAGAATCCTGCCAATCGTTTTCAGAATTGTGCTGAGATTCAGAAAGAGTTCGATAAAGTATTCAATAATTCAACGAATGTTTCAGCAGCTGATCATACCATCATTTCTTCAGTAGACGATGAGAAGACAACTATAGCTTCTGCCGCAGTTTCAATAACTCCGTCAACACCTTCAGCTGCTCCAAAGGATAATAAAAATGTGAAACCACCATTGTCATTTGCTTACCCATTGCCACCGGCGAAAAAGCCTTTTCCGATTTTGTTAGTGGTGATTCCTCTTTCTGTAATTTTAACAATTGGAGTTGTTTCTACATTGATTTATTTTACAAGTCCGGATACAAGTAGCATTGGTGATTGGTCGGAAAGTGACAAAGAAGCTTTAATAAATGATTTGGAGTCAGAATTAATTAAGGATTCATCGAGCCGATTGTATCGTAACAAATCGGAATTTATTGATTGTGTGCTTTCTAAATTTGAGAATTCGTACTCCTCATATGAGACATTGATTTTAGACTCTACCAGTAATTTTTCTAATGAAGTTATAAGAAGATGTGAATTTGAAATTTTATCTGATAGTTTAAAATAAAACCTATTCAAATGAAACTTAAAGTAGGAAGGGAACCAAGCAACGATTGTGTGATTTTTGATCCCAAAAAGCGCGTTTCTAGGTTGCATTTGGAAGTGGAAATCCAAGGGACTAGCATTCTTATTGCTGATCAAAGTTCTAATGGGACCTATGTTAACGGCATCAGAATTCAAAAGAACAAACCAACGGTAATTAGCTCAGAGGATAAGATAACGTTAGGAGTCGATTATGTTTTCAATTTAAGTTCTTTTCCAGCAATAAAGAACTTGCTCGGTTCGAAGCAAACCGCCAAACAAACTCCTACCGACGACTGTACCATGGTTTTCCAAAATGGAGATAAAACGGTCATTTTCGATGGTGATAAAACACAATTGGGTGAATTAATTAAAATGGGCAACGTTAAGTCTGTTCTTGTTGGAAGAGCAGATGATGCTGAGCACAAGGTGAATCACACTTCAGTCAGCAGAAAGCACTGCGAAATTAAATATGTCTCAGAAAGTCTTTTTTCTATTTATGACCTAGGTTCATCAAATGGGACTTTTGTAGACGGGCAAAAGCTATTGCCTAAAAAAGTATACACATTCAGTTCAGCCGCTGCAATTAAGCTCGGAGATATTGTTCTTCCAATTAAAGAGGTCCTGCCAAACATTGAAATTATTCAAAAAGTCAATAAGAGTGAAAATCCAAATCCGAAAGGACCAATTACTCCTCAGGAATTAGATAGTTTTAATGATTTGCAAATAGTTTGGAATGAATATGATGGAAGAATTAAGAAGGCTTCGCAGATTTCACAAAATTCTTCAACTTGGGCCAGTGCTTTCGCGGTAATGAATTTTATTCCTGGAATAGGGCCTATTCTTGGAATATCAGGAAGTATTCTTACGAGGTATCTTTCCAACAAGAAGGCCAATGAACTTAAAGGTGATGAAAATTATGAAGATATATTTCTTGAAACCTATGCTTGTCCGAGATGCAAGAACTCCTTCCAGAAAAGGCCCTGGAAGACAATTAGAGAATGTCTTTTTTGTAAAATTAAATTTAAATAACTATGAAGAAATTTAAGTGTCCCAAATGTAGTTCTTATGGTGTAATAGATGATTTGAAATACGCTGGTACTAAAGTTAAAATATCCTGCAAGCAATGTTCACAATCGATTATTCTAAATTTCGGACCTCGTCTTATTGTGACCTCCGACAATTTCAACAAAGAGTTTCCGATACAATTGGGTGAAACTTTAATTGGAAGAAAAACAGAAGGTTCAACTTCAGGTGTTCAGCTTGAAGATAAATATGTGAGCAGAATACATGGAAAGCTAGAGCTTATTCAAAATGGCGAGAGTCGATTGATGTATTTTACAGATTTGAATAGCACCAATGGAACTTACAGTATAAGTAAACAGAGAATTCAACAAAATAAAAAAATCTTAATTAAGCCAAACGATTGTTTAATTGTTGGGTTATCTAAAATAAAATTTATATATTAGACTTTAAATAAAAAATACGATTATGAATGATTCAGAGAAAACACATGTAGTGAATACTACAAATAGCGATTCTTCAAATGAAAATTCGAAAAATCCTAAATCAAACAATCCAGATACCAAAAAAGGTGGAATTGATGCTAAGAGCGCAGCTATAGGCGGTGCCGTTGGTGCTGCAGCCGGAATTGCAGCGGGCACAGTTTTCTCTGAAGAAATAAAAGATGGCGCCGCGTCAATCAAAGATTTCATAACGCCAGACGGTAATGCGGACAATAACAGCCCAGCTCCTGTTGTTGATGGTGCAGATGGTCAAAGTCAAACTACGGCTAGTGTAGTTACAGAACCTGTTCCAGAACCTATCCCAGAGCCAGTCGCTCAGACCCCAGAAATCCCCGAGGATTCTCATCATGAACCTGAGGTAGTTGTGAATATTACGAATGTAATAACAGGTGAGCCACAGCATCAGAATCATGAAGTAGTTGAACAGATGATATTTGAAACCCCTGAGGGCACTGTTGAAGTTATGGAGTTTGTTGATGTTGAAGGAGATGGATTAGTGGATAACGTAAATACATACGAGTATACTTCAGAGGGAGAATTGCTTGTTGAAGAACATGCAACAACGCAAGAAATTGCAGAATCAATGGGAGCAAATGACATCGGACATGATATAGCTCCTGAAATGATGATGGACGAAAATTTAGCAGGTATGGATAGTGAAGACATTCAGTCCAATGAATTTGTTGATGGAATGGATTCTGTTGACTCTGAAGTTATTTCTGATGTTGATTTAAGTTCAGAAATGGAATCAACGACAGAAACAGAAAATATAGATTGGGAGTCAGCCGACAACATGGGGTCTAGTGAAATAAGTACGGAAGCCATCAATGAAGTAGATGACAGTTCATCTCCAGATGAAGCATACCAAGATTTATTGAATGAAAGTGATTTTTCTTCCGATGATTATTACTCGAATAATGAAGATTATTCTGGGTCTGATTTTGTTTGATTATGGTAAAAGTACAAGGAGCTTCGTTCCTTCATGAGAAGGGAAAAAGAGATAACAATGAAGACAATCTCTCATTTGATATTGATGAAGGTATTTTCGTTTTATGTGATGGAGTTGGAGGAAGTGAAAAGGGGGAAATTGCATCAGACGTAGCAGTAAATACCTTTATTCAAAATTCAAGTTCAGTAAAATCATCATCCGATTTTAAGGAAATTTTGCTTATTTCGGAGAGCAAATTAAATGATCATGTTCGCGAGAATCCTGAATCAATCGGTTTAGCAACAACCTTGACTGTGTCAAAATTCATTGACCAAAAATTGCTTATTGGTTGGGTAGGTGATAGCCGAATTTATCATTTCCGAAACGGTCAAATAGTATATCAGACAAGAGACCACAGTTGGATAAATGAAGCAATAAAGTCAGGTTTAGTCACCGAGGAAGAGGCTATTAATCACCCAAAAAGGAATATGATTCTTCGTGCGGTTCAGAGCGGTAAGCCAGCGGAAATGGATACTGACGAGATTACTGATTTGAGAGCTGGAGACCTTATTTTTCATTGTTCTGATGGAATTCTTGAATCATGGAATGATATTGAATTACAGAGTTTATTCTCATCATCGAATAATCCGGATGAACTGATTAATCAGCTTGAAGAAAAATGTTCCATTCACTCCAGAGATAATTTCTCAGCCATTATTTTCAAGATAGAAGAATCTGCTGAAGGAGATTTTTCGGAAAAAAAAATCGTGTCCAATAAGAAAAAAGCTTCCTCTATAAAATGGGTGGTTCTTTTAATTTTATCTATAGGAATGGCATTTTGCATCTTGTATTTCAAGTTCGATTATTTTAAGCAAACCACAGAAACAGTTGGTGAAGTGAATTCAGATATAATTAAATCGAGTTTAGATAGTTTAATCAAAGTTTTTAATAAAAAATAATTTTTCCAACGCGTATGAAATCCTTTATGGTTCTGACATTTTCACTATTGTCTTTATTTGTTTTTGGGCAGTGTCTTCATGGTGATTGCGAAAATGGCGTGGGAGAAAAGATGTATAAGGATTCAACATTCTTCTCAGGCTCTTTTGAAAATGGACATAAGGATAAAGGAGTTTATAGATACAAAAACGGAGATATGTATCTAGGCAGTTTTGTCAATAATATGCGACAAGGTTCAGCCACTTATGTATACTCTCAAACCGCGAATTCTCCTGCAATGTATTTTGAAGGTGATTACATTGAGGATAAAAAAGTCTTTGGAACATTGTATTACCTCAATGGCGATGTTTACAATGGTCAGTTCGAGGGTAATAAAAGAAACGGGGTGGGTTCAATTACATTAAACACAGGTAAAGTTTGGGAAGGTAATTGGATAGATGATAAACCCGATTTTGGATTTCAATTTACTCAAACTGCAGACAGTCTATCGATAGACAACCCCTCGAAAGGACTATCAACCATAGAATATAACACGAAAGGACAAGTCTCTGTCTATGCGGTTATTGTTGGAGTTGCAGATTACCAAGGGACAGACATGGATTTGAACTATTCCGATGATGACGCCATTTTGTTTTACAAGGCACTTAAAAAAGTAATGCCAAATGAAACCTCTAGTGGTGAGGTTACATTGATTACAGATAGTAAAGCAACAAGTTCTTTTGTGCTCTCTGAATTAAATCGCGTTTTTGCAAAAGCAGGTGACAACGATTTGATCTTATTTTATTTCTCGGGTCATGGGGGTACAGGTGTACTGTGCGCTGCAGATAAAGGTCGAATTTTACATTCAGATGTTAAGCAAATATTCCAAAAATCAAAAGGTAAATACCGTGCTTGTATTGCCGACGCTTGTTTAACAGGAAGTATTCAATCTCCGGCAAATGGTGCTGCGCAAATGCATGAAATGTCAAATAATCGTGTGGCAGTTTTAATGTCTTCAAGAGCAGATGAATCCTCAAGAGAGTCTTCCAAATACCAACATGGTTTTTTTACTTATTATTTAGTTAACGGTATGCTAGGCAAGGCAGATCTCGATTCGAATAAGCGCATTAATATGGCCGAACTATTTATTTACACGAAAATAAATGTGGCCAAAGTATCTGGCGGGACCCAACATCCGGTGGCTTTAGGAAACGGGTTGGACAAATTTCCAATCTCCGTAATTAAATAAATGAATGTTTGACTTTTCGACTCTTTATGAGTTGATTAATTTCGTAACACCACCTCATATTGACTAAACACAATCACAGAAGCTCAAAGACTAGATTTGCTTTATGATCAATACAACCATTGGTAACTATAAAATAGTCAGACTCATTGGTGAAGGAGGCATGGCTGCCGTTTACGAAGCCGAGCATAACATGTTCGGAACAACAGTAGCTATTAAAGTCCTGAATCCAATCTTGTCGGCCAATGCTCAGATTAAAGAGCGGTTTAGAAATGAAGCCAAGCTTATGGCGAGTTTGGACCATCCGAATATTATAAAAGTTATTGATTTTAATGATCAACCCAACCAATTGTCCATTATAATGGAGTATTTGAGCGGTGAAGATTTAAATCAGAAAATAAAACGAACGGGAGCTTTAAATGCGAAGGATACGATTGATATTTTTTCTCAAACGTTAGATGCTTTTCAATATGCGCATGACAAGGGTATAGTGCATAGAGATATCAAACCGTCCAATATTTTTATTCTACCAGATGGACGAGTTAGAATTCTTGACTTTGGTATCGCCAAGTTGTTTGGACAAGGCAATGATATGACTCAAACGGGTACTCAAATGGGTACACCTATATACATGAGCCCGGAGCAAGTTAAAGCAGATAAATCCATAGATCATCGAAGCGACATATATTCATTAGGAGTAACCATGTATTACGCCGTTAATGGCAGAGCTCCTTATAATTCCGAAACAGATTCACAATTTGATATTTTCAATAAGATTGTATTTGAACCTCTTCCAGACTTCAAAATAAAAAACGAATTTGTAGAAGGAATACTCAAAGCATGTCAAAAAAACAAAGCAGACAGATTCCAAAATTGCAGAGATTGGAGTGCCTCGCTTTTAAAGGAGGATAGAAAAGCTGAAAGAAATGAAGATCGAAAATCTGAAAGAAATGAAGACAGAACAATTATAGATGAAATTCCCGAAAAGGAAGAGCTAAAACACATAGTTCCATCACCCGTAAAGTCGTACTTCAAATCTCTTATCAAAGGCAAATTGAGTTTGCTTTCTTATTTTACTTTGGCTTTGACGATTATTTCATCTATAGGACTTGCTGAGAGTTTTGACGCTACGAACGATACTATCAACATTTCTCCATTTCATGCCGAAGATGCGGACTATATTTATGCATATGCTGACAGTCGAATTTCAAATTCGTATTTTCTTCTTTTTGGTTTGATAATGAGCCTCTTATATCAATTTATTTTATTGAATCGATTAATTCAATTAGGTCGAAAGTTTAAGGTTACTCTTTTTAAAATTGGCACGAATATTTTTTTGTGGCTTTGTTTTGTGGTTTATTGTATTACCGAAGAGTTTGATGGTCTTCCTTTTCGCCCATTGAGTGTTGTATTCCTTATTTTGGCAACATTATATTTGACTGCGGAACTAGTTTTTAATTTAAAAGCATTAAATGACAACATCCTCGAGAAAATTGAACATGATTGGAAACTATTTGCACCCCAAAGTAAGAAATTGAAGAGGTTTTTAGTTTGTGTTTGGGTGTCATTTCTCGTCACTGTTTTTTACTTTGCTAAGAGTCATGATGTTCGATTAGATCGTGATTTAGATGGAGTCTCTAACGATTTAGACAAATGTATATACTCTAGGGGGAACATTGAAACTCATGGCTGCCCTGACACAGACCAAGATGGTGTGCTCGATTGTGATGACAGTTGTCCTCAAGTATACGGCAAGGGCAGTAATGGTTGTGATGACTCACTTGGCACTTCGAATGATATTGTAACTCTCCCGCAGAACAAAACTTCAACGGATCAAACTCAAACTACAGCTCAAACCCAAACGCAGCCTTCCGCATTAGATAATATGCTTAACTCACTAAGCGGTGACGGAGGAAGCGATGCTCGCACAGGTGGCCTGAGCGGCGGAACTGGCGGTGGAGATGGTGGTGGAAACGGACCTGGTTCAGGTAATTTTGAAGGTGGCGGATTTGGAAATGGAACCGGTTGGGCGCTTAAAGGAAGAGGCAGCTTAACTGGTCCCAGAATCAGTAAAAAACCAACATCGAATGGTCAAGTGGTTGTTAGCATTACGGTGGACAAAAACGGATACGTTACAAAAGCTAGCATTATGAAATCCAACATCACAACTGATGTTGCTTTTAACCACAGTCTTGCTCTGGAAGCTGCTAGGAAATGCACATTCACAGCCTCGTCTACAAGCATGCCTCAGAGCGGTACCATTACGATTGTATTAGCCACTAAATAATCTTGAAATATTGCGAAGCATTTTCCCTTTTCTTAACCTCTCTTACCTAATTCAGAGTTTATTAAGAATGCGAAACAGAATGAGAATGTGATTTATTTCTTCCCCTCTCTTCCCCTCTCTTAACTAATAAAGGTTCCGCGCAAAAACTCATCCACCGCCATCCGTCTTTTCCCCTCTAATTGAACTTCCAAAAGATTGTAATACCCCCCATTCACCGCCAACTTCAAAAACGATTTATTGTCGGAATGAAAAGAACCCAACTCGAATGAATGTTCGGTTTCTTCCGGAAGGCCTTTGTGAATCTTTAAGGTCTTACCTTGAAATGTTGTGAATGCTCCAGGGAAGGGCGTCACGCCGCGAACGCGGTTGTGAACCACGGCTGGAGTGTCCGTCAAACGGACTCTTCCGTCTTCTTTTAAAAGTTTAGGTGCGTGCTTTAATTCGCTGGTAATAAGTTCTTCTTGTGCTATTGGTTGAACCTTTTCTTCTTCCAAAAGATCAATGCTTCGAACCAACAACTCAGCTCCTTCGTGCATCATGCGCTCGTACAATTCTCCAGCGGTTTCGTTCGGACCAACTAACATTTTATGCTGACCCAAAACTTCTCCAGTGTCTATTTCATGCTTCAATCGGAAGGTGGTGCAACCGGTTTCAGTTTCACCATTCATAACCGCCCATTGAATAGGTGCAGCTCCGCGGTATTGCGGAAGGAGGGAACCGTGCAAATTCAATGTGCCCAATCGAGGCATGTTCCAAACCACTTCAGGAAGCATACGGAAAGCGACAACCACAAATAAATCGGCATTGAGGTTTTTCAAATCTTGAATGAAATGTTCGTCGCGTAATTTTTCAGGTTGAAACAAATTCAATCTATGTTGAACCGCAAACTTCTTCACATCGCTTTCATTCAACTGCTGTCCGCGTCCAGCGGGTTTATCTGGAGCAGTAACTACGCCAACGACTTCGTGTTTGCTGTTCACCAAGGCGCTCAGCGAAGTGGTCGCAAATTCCGGAGTACCAAGAAAAACAATGCGTAAAGACATTATATGTTGAAGTATTGCGAAGCTTGTTCGTGCGGAGAAACAATTTTGTAATAGTATTTTCCAGCAGAAAGCTGACTCTTTTCAAAGGTGAAAATATGATCTCCTTTCGGGAATTCATCATTGGCCAACGTTAGAACAGATGCATTTTCTGTATTGAAGATCTGAATGTCTAGGTGCATCTTCATGTTCAACTTCAACGCAATTTGTCCTTCTCCAGATTCTGTCCAATGCAATTGATTCGGAAGAGCCGGAAATTTCTCCTGAACGTGCTGCTTGCGCATCACATGCAACATGCGCTTGTATAACACATACGTGAGCATGGCGAGCAAAGACACCAACAATACGTTTCTTAACAATTCAAATGTCTTCATATTATAAACTTATTATTCCTTCAATTTTAGCAGCCTCATCATACTTCTCGAAAATCTCGTCAACGTTCATCATCATGGCATGGACAGTAATCGAAGTGTATTTTCCGTTTGCACTCCACTTCATCTCGAAATGCGCACTTTCACCAAAGATTAATTTCACTGCCGTAACGCGTTCTTCGAATGATGGTACAATAAACTTAAACATGTACTTGCTTGGCCATTTGTGAATTTTGTTCAACTCGGCGCGAAGGGCAGAAAGTCTCGATTCATCCATGCGGCAAAGATAACGCACGCTTTGACATACACTTTGAATTTTCTAATAATGAAAATCGAATTGCAAAGTGGGGAGTCGATTCTGAGCAGTGTTTACAATCAGAGGAATAAAAAGAAAAACTAAAATTTGAAAACGCATGTGGCGAAAGTAAGGAATTCCTATTTTAGCCCTGTGAATTTTCAACCGAGCGATAGCACAGTGCCGAAGCGTGGACAAGTCTTGTTGTCTGAGCCATATATCAGCGATCCGTTTTTTCATCGGACCGTTATTCTCATGTGCGAGAACAATGAAGAAGGTTCATTCGGATTTGTGTTGAACAATTACATAGACCTTCCGATTAGCAAGATCATTGCGAATTTCCCTGAGATGCCCGGACGTGTAAGCTTGGGTGGACCGGTAAAGAACGACAGTCTCTTCTACATTCATTCGCTGGGTGAAGAAATTGAAGGCAGCACACCTATTCTAGACGGTGTTTGGTACGGCGGAGATTTCACGCGCATTCGCGAACGGATTGAAGAAGGAACCCTTCCAGAAAATTCCATTCGCTTTTTCGTTGGATACAGCGGCTGGTCTATCGGACAGCTTCAAGAAGAAATCACTTCGAAGTCTTGGTTCGTGGTGAACGTCCCTTCCAAATTAATCATGAACTCAAAAGAAAACAACGTCTGGAAGGAAGTCATGGACCGCATGGGTCCTAAAGGAAAGATCCTCTCTAAATTTCCCGAGGATCCGAATTTGAATTGATTTATATTTACAAGGAATTATTACTTTTTAAATAAAAAATATTATGCGAAATTCTTTATTAATTCTTCTGTTTTCTTCCATACTTTCTCTCTCGAATTCTCTTTTCGCCCAAAACGAAACCATTCGAATTAAGAGTAAAGATCCTATAGTTGATATAAATTCAAACAAGAAAATTGAAGGAGTGAGTATTACAATTTTTAAGGATGGTAAAAAAGAGAATGTTATAAACACAGGTACCTCTGGGAAGTTTGATTTTAGTTTGGCATTAGGTTATTCTTATGATTTGGAATTTTCACAAGAAAAATATCTTTCTAAAATTATACGAATAGATACTCGGGATATTCCTAAAGAGGAAATGGAAGGAGGATATCAAATTGAATTTGATTTTTCGCTTTATAAATATGTAGACGGATTTAATCTTGAAATTTTGAGAGAACCCACTTTAAGAGCTTACTTTGATCCAGTAATGAAATTTATTTCATTCGATTTTGATTACGCGGATTCTATGAATAAAAAAATAGAAGAGGAATTCAAGCGCTTGAAAGCTATTGAGGAGAAGTAAAATAACGAAAAGAATAGTCTATATCGATTTATCCTTTTATTTTATTTTTTTCTGAAAAACAACACATACGGCACCATCATCGCCAACGCAAAATCCCACATGTGCATGAAAATGCCAATGTACAGATGAATGGAAATACCAACAATCACCGCGTATTTCCGAGTCTTTTTCCAGTTAATGATAATTGGAAAGGTGAGTTGGAAAAGCATAATGATGTAAGCAACGATAACCGAAATGAAATAGGGCATAACATGCGCAATACCGCGGATGGTTTCATTGCTGAACCAATCGCTCACAAAAGTTTGATAGATCGCTTCCCCAGACAACCACTGCCAACTGGTGAGTTTGTACAAAGCCGTGTAGAAATAAATGAGTCCAACTTGAATGCCCGCCCCAAGCAAACTCAATCGCGATAAAAATGACCAAAAGGGTTTAGTAGATTTCGATGAATAGGGGATGCAGAAAAACATCAAAAGCATCATATAGACATAGCCCGCATTCATGGCGTTAATTCCCGCATAGTATATCCACAAGGCGGAAAGCCAAGCCAGTCCTCGAAACAAAAACACCCAACGGAAATGAAAAATCGAGAAAAAGGAAACCACCAAATGAAAAATAAAAACCGGCTTGAACCAACTCAAATTATACATCAACGCGTAAACCAAATTGTTCAACCGAGAATCCCCCGCACCGTATCGGATACAAACGCTGTCTTCCCCATAGATTAACCATATCGAATGCCAATTCCAAAAGGCGAAGAACACAAACCACCCATAAACTAAACTCACGAAAGTGCGCTCGTTCCAAGAAGACGAATAAGGTACAAATAACCCTTCAACATATTTATCTATGTGCGCTTTCATTTGTCTATTTCAACCAAAAGTTTACTGAATTCAAACACATCGTTCTTCTGTTCGCCGTTCAACGGATGAAAATGATACACCAAACGAACCTGCATGGAATCGATGTAGGTGTGTGAATGGGTAAGCTTGCGCTTGGCGCGTTCAAGGCGTTGACAGAAATATACGGATCTTCCGTAATCGGTGGATTGTTCAATACGCTCAAGCTGACGAATTCCGTCCTTCCAATATAAATTATTGACGATTTGATTATTCAAATTTGCGGTTGAAAACTCCTCGAACTGACGAAGTTTGCTGTCTACATCGTATTCATATCGATTTTCAATTTCTTGAAACGCAGTCCAACTGCCGCCTTCGCGGTAACGAACTTCAAGGAAATCATCGAATTCAGACATTGGCACGAACAAGCTGTATCCTTGATGAAAAAAAGGGAATCCGTATCTAATCGCAACCGATTCAACCAACGGAATATCATAATGTCTGCGAAAGGCGTACAACGCGCTCAACGAAAAGTGCAAAACGAGCAAGAAAAAAGCTGTTCCGACAAGAATATATTTCGTTGATTTTTTCATGCGTCCGCAAGTTAGAAAGAACCGAAAAGCGAACTACATTTGAAATGAAAATAAAGCGTATGAAGAATATTATTTCATTTAGTGAAAAGACGTGGGTTGAAGGTGCTGAAAATACTGAGTTTCCGATACAAAACCTTCCTTTCGGAATATTCTCTACAGGAAGAGGAGATCATCGCGTTGGAGTGGCCATTGGAAACTATGTACTAGATATTTATCGCGTTTTCCAACAGAACCACATTTCTGCTTTGCCTTTCGGCGCTGAAGAATACCGCACACATTCATTGAATAAAATGATGAAGCACGGTAAGAAGGCTTGCTCTGCATTGCGCATGAGATTAGCCGATTTGCTCAACAACAATCAAGACGCTGTTGTAAAAGATGAAATTCGTTCATGCCTCATTAAAATGAGCGAAGTGCAAATGCACCTTCCCATTGAAATTGGAGATTACACAGATTTTTACAGCAGCATGGATCACGCTCGTAACGTTGGAACCATGTTCCGCGATCCAGAGAAAGCATTGCTTCCAAACTGGAAACACTTGCCTGTCGGTTATCACGGAAGAGCTTCAAGCATTGTAGTAGACGGCACAGCAGTGACGCGTCCATGCGGACAAGTCAACGCTTCCGACGAATCATTTCCAACCTACGGACCAACGAAACAACTCGATTTCGAATTGGAAATGGCATTCGTTACATTCGATGGTAAACCAATGGGAGAGCGCATTTCAACGCAAGAGGCGGACGATTATATTTTCGGATTAATGCTCTTCAACGACTGGAGCGCACGCGACATTCAACGTTGGGAGTATGTGCCACTTGGCCCATTCTTAGCGAAAAATTTCGCTTCAACGGTTTCACCGTGGATAGTGACATTGGATGCCTTAGAACCTTTCAGAACCCTAGGCCCATTGCAGGAACCAGAGGTTCTTCCATATTTACAATACAACGGAATTAAGAACATCAACATCAATCTTCAAGTTGAAATTCAAACCGAAGCCGGCGAGAAGCAATTGGTTTCAAACAGCAATTTCAAACACATGTATTGGAACATGAACCAACAATTGGCTCACCATACCGTTGGCGGATGCAACATTCGTTGTGGCGACATGATGGCCAGCGGAACCATTAGCGGTCCTACAGAAGGTTCTTTTGGAAGCATGTTGGAAATTGCATGGAAAGGTACCAAGCCCGTTGAAATGCCCGATGGTACAACGCGCTCATTCATTGCAGATGGAGACACTGTTACAATTACCGGTTACGCTGAACAAGATGGGGTGAAAGTGGGTTTTGGTAAATGCAGCGGTAAAGTTCTTCCCGCGCGTGACTAACTATGGATGAAGAAAAAATTGAAATTCTCGGCGCACGAGAAAACAATCTTAAAAATATAGACTTAACCATTCCAAGAAATCAGCTTGTTGTTATAACCGGTCTTTCTGGAAGTGGAAAATCTTCGTTAGCCTTCGATACGCTTTACGCCGAAGGTCAGCGCAGATACATGGAAACCTTCAACGCTTACGCCCGTCAGTTCTTGGGTGAAATGGAGCGTCCAGATGTAGATAAAGTAAACGGACTCTCTCCGGTTATTTCCATCGAACAAAAAACAGTTAGCCGCAATCCACGCTCTACAGTCGGCACCATTACTGAAGTGTATGACTTCATGCGTTTGCTTTACGCACGTGCTTCAGATGCTTACAGTCCGGCTACCGGAAAGAAAATGGTGCGATTCACGGAAGAGCAACTCATTGAAAAAATAGCGAAGGATTTCAAGGCGAAAAAAATAGCCATTCTTTCTCCGTTGGTGAAAGCTCGAAAAGGACATTACCGCGAGCTCTTCGATTCACTCATGAAGCAGGGATATGTGCGCGCACGAATCGACGGTACGTTGAAGGAAATGACGAAAGACATGAAGCTCGACCGCTACAAAGTGCACGACATTGAATTAGTGGTCGATCGTTTTTCGGTTGAACCGAACAACCCTCGTTTGAAGGCAACCGTTCAAACCGCCCTGAAAATGGGCAAAGGCGATGTGATGGTTATGGAATTGAATACCGAAACGGTTCATCACTTTTCCAAAAATCTCATGTGTCCAACTTCTGGAATCTCCTTTCCTGAACCCGAACCTAATCTCTTTTCCTTCAACAGTCCATACGGCGCATGCAGCTATTGTAGCGGTTTGGGTGAGGTTGCAGAAATTGACATTGAGAAAATAATTCCAGATAATTCGAAGAGCGTAAAGCAAGGCGGAATTACTCCTTTGGGCGAAAACAAGAACTCTTGGATTAACCAACAAGTAGCTGCTATTTTGAAAATGTATGGAGCTACTGTGAATACGCCTTTGAAGGAAGTGGACGAAGACGCCATTCAGGTTATTCTTTATGGAACGGATGATAAGGTGGAAGTGGAAATGTCGAACGGACAAACCATGAACACGCGCTACGACGGACTCATTGCATTTATTGAACGACATGCGGAAGAAGACGGAAGCCCTGCAGTTCGCAAGTGGGCCGAGACCTTCATGAACAAAAAGGCTTGTCCTACTTGTAAAGGTGCACGTTTGAAAGACACCGCTTCTTATTTCAAAGTAGCAGGAAAAACCATTTCCGAATTGAGCGCCATGAACATTGAAAAGCTCAGCGCTTGGTTCGAAGGCATCGATACGAGTTTCGACAAGAAACAAGAAATCATTGCACGCGAACCCTTGAAGGAAATTCGAACACGCTTGAAGTTTTTACTGAACGTAGGTTTGGGATATTTGAATTTAAATCGAAGCGCGAAAACATTGAGTGGAGGAGAAGCGCAGCGCATTCGATTGGCAACACAGATTGGATCGCAACTCGTTGGAGTGCTTTACATCTTAGATGAGCCGAGTATTGGTCTGCATCAGCGCGACAACGAGAAACTCATTCAATCGTTGAAAGACTTGCGCGACGGCGGAAACAGCGTCATTGTGGTGGAACACGACAAAGACATGATGTTGGAAAGCGACTACATCATTGACATTGGTCCAGGAGCTGGACGTCATGGAGGTAACGTAGTTGCTGCAGGAAAGCCAAAAGATTTTATTAAAATTGGAAGTGTAACTGCGAATTATTTAAGTGGAAAATCTAACATCCCTGTCCCGAAAGAACGCAGCAAAGGCAACGGAAAGAAGTTGGTGTTGAAAGGAGCAAGCGGACATAACCTGAAAGGCGAGACCATTGAAATTCCATTGGGAACCTTCACGTGTGTAACAGGAGTGAGTGGAAGTGGGAAGTCTTCGTTAATCAGCCACACGCTATATCCCATTTTGAATGCGCATTTCTACAATGGACAGCGCAGACCATTGACGTACAAAAAGATTGAAGGACTCGAGCATTTAGATAAGGTTATTGAGATAGATCAAAGTCCTATTGGTCGCACCCCGCGTAGCAATCCGAGCACCTATACTGGAATCTTCACCGATATTCGAAATCTGTATGCATCGGTCCCAGAGGCGCGTATTCGCGGTTATCAGCCTGGTAGATTCAGTTTTAATATTTCGGGTGGAAGGTGTGAAACGTGCAAGGGTGGAGGAGTTCGCTTGATTGAAATGAATTTCCTTCCCGATGTGTATGTACATTGCGAAGCCTGCAACGGCAAGCGTTACAACCGCGAGACGTTAGAGATTTTCTACAACGGAAAAACCATTTCCGATGTGTTGAACATGACCGTTGAGCAAGCCGTTGGATTTTTCGAAAATCACAGAAACATTCACAACACGCTAAAAACCCTGAACGACGTGGGATTGGGATACATCACTCTCGGACAGCACAGCACCACCTTGAGCGGAGGAGAAGCACAGCGCGTAAAACTCTCTACAGAACTCGCTAAGCGCGATACCGGTAAGACCATTTACATTTTAGATGAACCCACAACGGGACTGCACTTTCAAGACGTACAAATGTTATTGAATGTCTTGAATAGACTGGTTGAACGCGGCAACACCGTCTTGGTTATCGAGCACAACATGGACGTCATCAAAAGCGCCGACTACATCATAGACATGGGCCCTGAAGGCGGAGAAGGCGGCGGAAATGTAATCGTTACTGGCACTCCCGAGCAAGTCGCTAAGGCGAAGAAAAGTATTACAGGTAAGTTCCTGCAGCGTGAGCTTTAATATCTTTTTTCTTCGCGAAGGCAAATAAATTTGCGAGGGTTTCTTCGAAACGAGGGACTTCGTCGTAGACCCTCGCAACGAAGTTGCCCTCGTCCATCGGACCCTCGCGAAGTATTTCGCCTTTGCAACATTTTTGTTGTATATTAGCAACATAATTGCTACTCATGAAATCTTCCAATTCCAAAAAATCGGTTCTTCAAGAAAGCGCCATGGCTTATGGCAACAGCTTGGGAAGAATAGAAATCATTCGAAAAGGTTTGCCTTATTCAACCATAGACGAGCTTAGTGAGCGCATGCAAAGACCCATTAAATTTTTATTGGGTGTCTTGGGCATAGCGCAGACAACCTACAATTTAAATAAAAGACAAGAAGCTGTTCTAAACAGTAAAGAGTCCGAATTGGTTGTAGCCATTTCTGAACTACTATCATTTGGCCAAGAGGTCTTCAACAACGAAGAAGAGAAATTCAATCGTTGGTTGGAAATGCCGAATCAATCGTTGAACGGCATTACACCGCAGTCGCTCTTCGATACCCTTTCCGGTGTTGCGGAGGTGCGCAAGTGTTTGAACAGAATTGAATACGGAAACTTCGCCTAATGCTGGTGTATAGAATCGATCGCAAGAAGTATTTGAAAGACACCTTGAAAGGCATTGGCGCATCCATGTCTTCAAGTTTTCGATGGAACAGCGAGCACACGCGCATGGTCTATACTTCAGAGAGCAGGGCGCTTGCTTTACTCGAGATTACTGCGCATTTGAATGGAGTAATGGAAATTCCAACCGATCGGTATTTGGTTGAAATTGAAATTCCAGATGCATTGAAGATACAGACGTTATCTATTGCCGATCTTCCCAAGAATTGGAACGCTCATCCGCCTTCAGTTTTTACGCAAAACTTGGGCGACTCATTTGTCCAAAAATTGAAAGCCCCTGTCTTGAAAGTCCCAAGCAGCATCGTCCCGCAAGAATTCAATTTGCTTATCAATCCTCATCATCCCGACGCTCACAAAATTGAAATCAACTCAAAGGAGCGTCTTGCTTTTGATCCGCGAATCTTCAAATAACTTTTCTTACTTCAGTCGAAGACCCTCGCAACGAAGTTGCCCTCGTCCAACGGACCCTCGCACAGTCATGTGCCCTCGCGAAGCATTCGCCTCCGGCATTCCTCGAAGAGATTCGTCCAACGGGCATTTAGGACCTTTTTCCGGCTATTCGTTCCAAGCTTTTCGCTTCGCTCAAAGGCTTTCCACTGCTATCCGGGGTACTTTTGAACTACGTTGTTGGAACTACGTTTTTCCTATTTCATAATTCCTACTGCGGAATTGGAACTACGTTGTTAATCTATCGTCGAAGACATTCGCGAAGCATTCGCCAAAGGCATTCGTTGCTTTGCAACATCAGTGCTTCTCGCTTCGCTCAAAGGCTTTCCACTGCTATCCGGGGTACTTTTGAACTACGTTGTTGGAACTACGTTTTTCCTATTTCATAATTCCTACTGCGGAATTGGAACTACGTTGTTAATCTATCGTCGAAG
>JBIIWZ010000024.1:0-27444 GCA_044338665.1 Flavobacteriales bacterium | reverse complement strand
TCGCTTCGCTCAAAGGCTTTCCACTGCTATCCGGGGTACTTTTGAACTACGTTGTTGGAACTACGTTTTTCCTATTTCATAATTCCTACTGCGGAATTGGAACTACGTTGTTAATCTATCGTCGAAGACATTCGCGAAGCATTCGCCAAAGGCATTCGTTGCTTTGCAACATCAGTGCTTCTCGCTTCGCTCAAAGGCTTTCCACTGCTATCCGGGGTATGGGTGGGTAGCTCTGTTGTTTTAAAAACAAACATTGCTTTGTTTGATTAACTAACATTGATTATTTTTGCATAAATAGAACTTTGTATGAAAACGAAATACAGTGCAAAATTGATAGGAAGTCGTATTGCCAAGTTGCGGAAAGCGAAAGCAATGTCGCAAAACGATTTAGCGCAAGCTATTAACGTATCAAGACCTGCAATTGCTCAGATTGAAATGGGTAATAGAGGAATAGACATATTAGAAATTCCTCTAATCATCGAAGCTTTGGGATGTCAAATGAATGATTTATTTATAGATCAAAAGGAATCACTTATTCTGAAAGAAGAGTTCATTGCATACAAATCAAAAGAGAGTTTACTCAGGAATCCGATTCCTCATTTTCAATTGGAAAAATTTAAGCATACACTTCTTTTTCTTTTGAAACTTACCTCTGGTAATCCGAATGTCACGGAGCGTTCACTGCACAGCATGTTGTATTTCTGCGACTTCAATTATTATGAAAAATTCGAAGATCATTTAAGCGGTTTGCAATACTCGAAAGCGGAAACGGGTCCAACCGCATTGAAACTCGATCAATACATTCAATTGTTTATTGAAGAACAAATTATTCAGCGCGTTAAAATTTCCGCAGATGGAAAAAAATTAATGAAGCTCATTCCTCTTATAGCTGTTGACCTGCGTGAATTGAATGGCGCAGAGATGGATACCATTCATAATGTTGTTATTCAATTCGACTACTGGACTGCAGAAAAATTAAAGTCTCATGCTCTTGCAGACAAACCATTGAAAGTTACTTCGAATAACGAGGTCATATCATATGAATTAGCGTTCTATCGCACACCTGAATATTCCGTTCGAGATTACAACGAATTAGATAATGAAGATTGAATACCTGAATGAATTTCAGAAAGATCTGAAGTCATTGGTGAAGAAGTATCCCAGTCTTCCAACTGATTTGTTAATTATAGAAAAAATTCTTGAAGAAGAACCTTTCGCAGATGCTCCTTTTAGTTTTGTCATTCCCAATCTTGGATTGTCCACATGTATCATTAAGATTAAGAAGATGGCATGTAAATCCTTAAAAGGAAGAGGAGTAAATTCTGGCTTCCGATTGATCTACGCTCATTTTGAAGAAGAGAATCGAATCGTTTTTATAGAGCTGTATCATAAGAACAATCAATCTCAAGAGAATCGGAAACGAATACTCAAGTATTTCAAATAAACTATCTAAAATCGTCTCTGACATTCGCCTCCGGCATTCCTCGAAGAGATTCGCCCAATGGGCATTCGTTGCCTAGACATCTGTTCGAACAGACTCATCTCAGAGAGCATGGTGCAACATACTTTCCATAAAGTACGTGCGAACGTACTCATAAACAGAGTGCCATGCATCATACTTTTCAAAAGTCCTATCGATCGGACTTTTTCCATTACACCCATTCTGTTTCTTATTGTTAAATCGAGATTTAAATGACAAACACAAAGAGAATGAGAATGAGAATGCGGTCTGCAGAGTATGCTCAAACATACTTTTTAAAAAGTCCAATCGATTGGACTTTCACTAGCACACTCATTCCGTTTCTCTTTCTGATTCTGTTTCTGAAATCGTCGAAGACCCTCGCAACGTAGTTGCCCTCGTCCAACGGACCTTAGCGCAGCAATTTCTCTTTCTGATTCTATTTCTAAAAATAAACTTGATATTAGAATGAGAAACACAAAGAGAATGAGAATGAGGTTTGGAATCTTTCATTCATAGAACCGTGCTCCCAACACCTTCTTCCCACACCCCGTGCACTTAGGTAAACGAACTTTGTAAACCTTCGTGTATATAGGGAAGGAGCATCCGCAATAACTCGAGTAACTCGCCTTTAAGGTTTCCAAATAATTATTCAGCAACTCACACATTTGATATTGTTCCAACTGCGCGAAGTAATCACGGAGCATAATAACAAAATCAAAGAGCGACTGTCCCGCTTCCTTCTTCTGAATGTAATTGTACTTCGAAGCCTTCACTTCTGCCACTGTGTTGTTTCGCAACAATATGTTACTTGAATTCAACATTCCGTAATACTCTTTTCTAGAATAATTCATTTTCATAATCCGCTTTTAAAGCACAAAAAACCATTCCCTCGCGGAAACAGTTTCGTGCTGAATGAATATTTTATTGGCTGTACACCAATGCCAGAGCGACATTGACGAGATCTAATATACAACATTGAAATGCCGTTGTCAAGTATGTTCGAACTTACTCTAAAATTATTTTTCGTCGAAGACCCTCGCAACGAAGTTGCCCTCGTCCAACAGACCCTCGCACAGCTATGTGCCCTCGTCCAACAGACCCTCGCGAATCAATTCGCCCTCGCAACGTAGTTGCCCTCGTCCAACGGACCCTCGCAAAGCAATTCGCCCTCGTCCAACGGATCCTCGCGAAGCATTTCGCCCTCGTCGAAGACATTCTTCCATTTTCATTTGAATTGTTCCTTATTTTTAGAAAAAAATTAGTGTGAGCCAGATTAAAGACGCAGTAAGAGAACTCTTGATATTTCTTCATTTCGATTTAACGAAAAATTTGAAGTACGACAGACTCACGCGTCGAATTATGAAAGAGGGAATTCTTTCCAATCATAATTGCATAGACATCGGTTGTCATAAAGGTGAAATGCTGAACTTCATGTTGAAGTTAGCTCCCCAAGGAAAACACTTCGCCTTTGAACCCATTCCTTCGCTTTTCAATCAGCTCAGTTCTAAATACAAGAACAGAGCAGATATTTTTCCATACGCGTTATCAAATTCATCCGGAGAAACAACCTTTCAATGGGTCAAAAACGCGCCTGCATACAGCGGAATCAAGCGTCGCCGTTACGACATCGACAATCCAGAAATTGAAGAGATCACTGTCGAGAAGAAATTGCTCGACGATGTAATTCCACCTTCAACACCCATTCACTTTGTGAAAATAGATGTTGAAGGTGCCGAGTTCAGTGTATTGAAAGGAGCAAAGAATTTGCTTGCAGCCCACAAGCCAACCATTCTCTTCGAATGCGGAAAAGGAGCAAGCGACTTCTACGATACCAATCCGTTGGAACTACATTCTTTTCTCTCCAATGAAATAGGTTTGAATGTTTTCACGTTACAAGATTTCATCTCAAACAACAAACCCCTGTCTGGACATGATTTTGAAAACAGCTTCAACAACACCACCGATTATTATTTCATTGCCAGCGCACGCGCATAACATGGGCGAAAAATGCTTTTATATTGCGGGCGAAAAATGCGCCCATAATACGGGCGAAAAATATTTCGCCCCTAAGTCTTACCTTTGCACGATGATCACATTCCGTAACATAGCAACAGCTCTAATTTTCATAGGAATTTTCGCCATCAGCGCATCTGCTCAAACCCCCTACAGACAATTCGGAATTAAAGCAGGTTTGAATATCGCAAACGTAAACACGAATCTTTCGGGATATACTACCAAAGACATTGCTGGTGGAAGCGTGAGCCTAACCTTTGATCGTGTGCATTTCCGTTTTCTAACGGTGGGAGGAGAATTCAATCTTGTGCAAAGAGGATATAGTAATTCCATTATGCTTACCGATTCTGTTGGAACGCAATTGGGTATAGCAGATATTCGAAATAAATTCAATTATTTCTCTGTACCCTTGAAACTAGGTGTTCAGCTAGGTAATCGCGCTTATGTCTTCGGAAATGTAGCCTTTGTACCCGGTTATTTATTGAAGGCAATTGCAGAAACTCCAGTATTGGATGCAAGCGGACAAATCATTGATTACACATGGCAAGACGCAACCAGCAACGCAGCTCAATTCGAATTATCTACACAAATTGAAGTTGGAGTAGGTGTGACCAAAGCCAAGCGTTACAAGTTTTATTTATCAGCGGCAAAACAACAAGGTTGGACGAACTTATTCAATAATCCAGCTTCCGCGTTTGACTTTAAATCTACCGGTATTATTATTTCAACAGGAATGAAAATTGAGTTCGGAAAAGGATTACTTAGATAAACTTTCGAATGCCCGCATGCACCGCGTAAATGAGCGGTGTTAGCGCTATTGCTATTCCCATCTTCAATAAATAATTGGTCGGAGCCACTTCGGCGAATGTGTTCCAATCAATTTTTCCCGGAAGGACAAATCCGATGTACAAAACAACAAGGGTGTCTATCATTTGAGAAACAACGGTGCTTCCTGTACTACGCAGCCAAATGTGTTTATTCCCTGTTTTGCTTTTAATCCAATGGAAGATTGTAACATCCAACAATTGAGAAATTAAGAAAGCCACAATACTTCCAATCATAATCCAAGGAGCTTGTCCGAACACCGCACCAAATTGTTCATCGCTTACTCCAATGCCTGGAACAGCGGGAATTTGAAGAGCGAAGAGCACAATAATAAAACAGTATCCAATCAGCATAGTGGTTATCCAAGACAACCGTCGCACCGCCTTTTCACCATAAAATTCATTCAACGTATCGGTTAGTAAAAACACAATGGGCCAAGGCAAAACACCCACAATGGTGATGAAGTTGTGCTTCCAATTTCCAATTTGAATGGGTATCTGAATGAGCTTACTCGAAATTAATTCAGCGGTAATGGCATTCGTAATGAAGAGCCCCGCTAAGAATATAAAGAGCCATTCTCTTCGTGTTGAAAAAGAAGCCGGTGTTTCCATATTATTTCAAAAACACTTTGTACGTAACACTGTTCAGTTCTAAAAAGTAAATGCCTTCCGCATAATTCGAAATGTCAATCTGCACTCCGTCTGTAACTTTTCCCTTCAACAACAACTGTCCGCTTGCATTGGTAAGGGAATATTTCCCACTGAAATTCGGATGTGAAATAGCATTGGCGGTAATTATAAATGGAAGGGAAGGGTGCGTATTTTCTTCCACGGAAATTATTCCTGAATGAAAGGCGAAGGCATAGTCGCCTGGAAGCGGATTCAAAACTTCAAATCTTCCATTCCAATTCGTTGTACTTCCCGAAGTAATTAATGTTGAATTTGGAATTTCTGCCCATGGCTCGAAGGCATTCCATCTATGCAACAAGACAAGATTGCTTTCGTCCATTCCATATTGTTGAACCAACTGAAACAACGCAGTGTCCAAGGCGCTTGTGGCAGTAGCCGATCCGTTGAATCGCAAAGTCATTTTGGTTGAAGTGGTTTCATTGGCATAAGTGTTCACATGCCAAAAGCGGTCCGGAGAAATAATGTAATCTGTAAATGGAATAGCAGCAATTCTATCCGCCGAAGTCAAGTGCATTTCAGCACGAACGAAAATGCTATCCATGTTTCCTAAATCATTAACGTCGTACTCAAAATTTGCAAAAGTCAAATCGTGCGAACCCGTTGTTGAATTCCATGCTTCATCGGCAAGCGTTGCGTAATGCAATTTGTCCGCTCTGTTCAACATGACATGTGCAGGTTCGAACAAAACTGTCGCGGTTGCATTGCTAGATTCCCCCGAAAAATGCAAGAGAACAGTATCTGTATTTCCTTGAAAATCCATGACGGTGACTTCCAACGGAACATTGTTTAAATAGGTGGAATTGTGATGAAGGTATTGGTCTACATTAACATTCAATTCGTATCCGACAAATTGTGTGGTATAGCTGAATCCCTTCAACCTAAAATCTGGATACCCCGGCTGAAACACCCATCCGTTAAAGAATTCAGAAAGATCTTCTGTTGTATAGGCTTGAAAGAAATCGCGCATCTGAACAGAATTCAAGGTGTTGAATTGGTACTGCGTCATTAAGTCGTGAATGGCTTGAAAGAAATTCTCATCGCCCATATATCCGCGAAGCGAATGCGCCACATCAGCTCCTTTGTTGTAAACGGTTTGTCCGTAGGTAACGTTTTCAGGTATTGCGTTCAAAGGGAAATATCCGCCGTCGTTGCGCGGGGCATTCAACAAGACATCTCTGTGATTATCTCGAATGGAAGTGTTGTAGGCATCGCTTCCATACAACCATTCTGTAAAAATGCGCTCGCTGTATGAAGCCCAACCTTCGTTAATCCACATGTCTGCAGCGGTTTCACAAGTGATTAAATCGCCCCACCAATGGTGACTGAGTTCATGCGCATAAAGCGTTTCGTAATTAAGTGTTCCGTCAATGGCGAAGAGTGGATAGGCAATATTCGTAGCGTGTTCCATGGCTCCACCGGTAAAGGGAACAGCTGTGAACCCTACTTTATCGAAGGCATAATTTCCATATTTCGTTTCGAACGCACTAAGCGCATCGTGCAAATGCACAAAACTATTCTTCATGTCCAACGTATCCGCTGCCTTCGCTGCAAGCCAGATAGGGCGGGTGTATCCGCCTAACGAAGTGAACTCATCTTCCACATGCGTATAGGTCGCAACCGCAACGCTTGCGAGATAGGAGGGAACCGGCTGCAACAAATTCCAGGTCGTCAACAAAGAATCTCCTCCTAGATTAATAACCGATGAACGCAGGCCTCCGCAATAAGATGTCCTTCCACCATCGGTTAAAGTCTGAATCGTATAGGTGCAGCGCTCTTTGAAATTATCGAAACATGGAAACCACACTCGCCCATAATTGTGCGGAAGCGCATCCATGCCCACGCCCATGTTGTAGGCATAGCCACCGCTATAGTAAAATCCTCCCCAACTGTTATCTTGAATAGGACTTCCATGATAATACACGCGAACGGTAAAGTTCACAAGAGAGGGAAGATTTGGAAGATCAATAAATAAATCAGGGCCAGTATGAATGAATGATGCTGAAACAGAATTGACAAAAACAGAATCGGTGGTCAATCCTTCAAGATCTAAATGCAATTGCGGAATATTCACCATCAAAGGAGAAACCACGATATCTGCATATCCGCGAAGGTTATTACTTGAAAAATTCGTGAAGTCGAGGTAAATGTATGTGTCTATAATATCAACTGTATCGCATCTACTGTTGCTATTGGAAAGATCTTTTGCTGAATGTCTATGATTACAATTCAAATGAGAGGGTGTTTGCCCATAGGAATTATAAGATAAAATAGACCAAAGAGCAATTAAAATTATTCTATTCAAATTAAGCAAATTCATGTCTGCAATATATTCCAATTTCATGAAACAACCTTTTTCAAATTGATGGTGTCTAAGTCATAGCGACAGAGAATTGAAACCACTTTGTTAGCCAACCAACCAAACTGCAAGTATGAAACCAACCCACGATCTGTTCGATCTGGTTCATTCTCTGACCAAGAGTGAAAAACGTTTTTTCAAGCTACAAAGCTCGTTGCAAGCGGGCGAGAAGAACTATGTTCGAATCTTTGATTTGCTTGAAAAGATGGATCATTACGATGAAGAGTTTGTGAAAGAATCATTCAAAGGAGAATTATTCTTGAAACATCTTCCATCAGAGAAAAATCATTTGTTCAAGTTAATTCTGAAATCATTGCGCTCTTTCCACGGTGAAAGCAGTGTGAGAAGTCTTTTGAAGCAGGCCTTGAAAAATGTTGACATTCTTCACAAAAAAGGACTTTTCGAAGAGTGTAAGAAAGAACTGAAGCGAGCGAAGAAATTAGCTACGTCCTACGAATTCTTTTATTATTTGTTTGAAATTATTTCTTGGCAAAAGAATCTTTTGGAGGAAGACTATGAAAATGGAGAATTTAGTCAGTCCATTGACGAGATAGCCGAAGAAGAAGCTAAGGTTTTACTGCAATTGCAGAACCTGGCTCAATATCAGGTAATCTACGGTAAGGTAAACGCAATCTTTCGGTCCGGAGGATTCACTCCTTCAAAGGTTCATGAAGAGATGCTAACTGAAATTTTAAGTTCGAATTTATTGGGAGATGGCTCGTTAGCCATATCCATTCGTTCCAATTGCATTCGCCTATATTCCCTTGGATTTTGCGCCATAGCCGAAAACAACATAGAAAAGGCAGCTGAATATTTTACTGAATTAGTAACTCTTTTCGAAGAAAATGAATGGCTTCGCGAAGACAAAGCAAAAAGGTATCTAAGATCTCTGGGACAATTGTTAACATGTCGTGTCTTGCTTAACGATAGGGCAGGAGCAACAGACATTTACAAGAAGTTAGAGTCTCTAGAAGACAATGATCAGTTCCAGGATCCAGATTTAGTCGCTTTTCGTTTCCGTATTTTGAAGCAAATTCAGGTGGAAATGGCGCTAATGTTCGATCAGAAAATTCAATCAGACGAATTGTTTGCTTCTATTGAAGAAACGAAAAACGTTCTCAGCAAAGAATTCGAAATGATGATGCATTACAGATTGGCTCTGTATGAATTCTCCTGTGGATTTCATCAGCGCGCTTTGAAGCATGTGAACGAAATCATTAACAATTCAGATAAAGAATTACGTCAGGATATTTACGGACACGTACGTGTCTTGAACATTCTTATTCATTTGTGTCTAAAAAATTCAGACTTGGTTGAATACGCATTGAAATCAACTATTCGTTTCTACACTCAACGTGAACGCGACCACGAGGCTGATATTCACTTCCTGAAAAATCTTCGAGCATATAACAAACTATCTCCATTTGAAAAAACAACTTTTTTCAATGACGGGAAAATCATCTCTGAATTCCCATCCGTTAAAAACATGGAAGACCGCTTCCTAGAATTGGTCATTAAAAAAGGGATGATTTAATCATCCCTTTAATTAGGGCGAATAATCATTCGCCCCGAAAGTTATTTCGCCATTTCCTTCTGAAGAACTTCCTTGAATTTCAATTCTTCTTCATAAGCCATCTCCTCATCGACTAAAATTCTTCCGCTATGCTCATCTGTAATGATACGCTTGCGCAAACGAACGTCCATTTGCACCTGAGCTGGAATTTGAATGAATGAACCTGCTGAAGCATCGCGTTCAATTGGAACAACTGCTAATCCGTTTTGAGCAGACTTACGCATACGAACGTAACGTTCTAACAAATGAAGGTCAATGTGCTTCTTCGCCTCATCGCTACGCTTAGAAAGGAAGTCTTCTTCTTTCTGAGTTTCACTCATCAGTTCAGTTAACTCAGTTTCCTTTAGATTTAAATCGTTAGTGCGCTCAGCTAATTTTGTTGAAGCGTTATCAATTTCAGCTTGCTTTGTCAATTTCAATGAATCGGCAGTGCGAATGTGCTTCGATTGTAATTCAATTTCTAATTCTTGGAATTCAATTTCCTTATTCAATGAATCGAACTCGCGATTGTTTTTCACTTTGTTCAATTGCTCCTTATACTTTACTATTAAAGCCTCGGCCTCCTTAATGGAAGACTTGCAAGACACAATACTTTCTTCTGCACCTTTAAATTCACCATTTAAACGAGCCAAGCGAGCCTCCAATCCTGATACTTCGTCTTTCAAATCTTCTACCTCGTATGGTAATTCTCCGCGTGTCGAGCGAATTTTATCAATGCGAGAGTCAATGAGTTGAAGGGCAAATAAATGTCTCAATTTAGATTCAACAGAGATACCTTTTTTAGCATCTTCGCTGTTCGACTTGTTCATTTGATTAATTGAAATCATAGTTTCTGTATCGTTTGTTTGGTTTTTCTCGTGTTTTTCGGGTTTAGCAATCGGAACGAAAATGGCCTGTTTAGGATCCATTTCCGAAGCCACGTGGATAGGGTTCGCTACACGTTTTTCAACGAGTGCTGGCGCTATACCAATTTTGAATGTTCTTGGTTTTCCATCAATAGGACCTTCAGCAATAACTTCTTTGCGAACTTTTGCCTCTCGCTTTGGTTTGGCAATGGTTAACGCCTCAGCAAGGATGGCTTCATCTTCCGGAGCTAGAACTACTGGAACTTCAGCAACGTCTTCAGCTTTCGCCGCTTTACCTTTCTTTACAGGTTTTGCAGGTGCTACAGGTGCAGCCTTCTTAGATGCGGTCAGCTTTGCAACCGGTGCAGACTTCTTAGATGGAACTGGTTTTGCAACGGGCGCAGCTTTCTTCGTTGGAGTAGGCTTGGCAACAGGTGCTGCCTTCTTCGTAGGGGCTAAAGCCTTTTTGGGCTCTACCTTTTTTACAGAGGCAGCTTTCTTGGTTACTACTTTAGATTTCGAAGCTGGTGTTTGTTTCTTCGCAGGAACAACCGCTTTTTTCACTTCGATTTTTTTCGCAGGAGCAGCTTTCTTAATTACTGGTTTAACTGCCTTCTTCACTTCTTGCGCTTTCTTCTTTATCACTACTTTCACAACTTTTTTTGAACTTTTCACTTCCTTCTTCACTGCTTTCGCAACTGGCTTTACGACCTTTTTTGCAACCGGTTTAACAACCTTCTTTGCAATAGGCTTAACAACCTTCTTTGCAATAGGCTTAACAACCTTCTTTGCAATAGGCTTAACTACTTTTTTAGCAACCGGTTTAACAACCTTTTTAGCTACAGGCTTTACTACTTTTTTTGCGATAGGTTTTATAACTTTCTTCGCAACAGGTTTAGCAGCTGGTTTTACAGCTTTCTTTTCTACTTTTTTCGCAACAGGTTTCTTTACCGCTTTCTCCTTTCCCTTCGACACAACTGTTTTAGCTGCTTTCTTAGCAGCAACCTTCGGCTGAGCTGGTGCCTTCGCTGTTGGTTTTATTGCTTTTTTTGCCATAATGTCAGTAATAGAATACAGGGTTCGTTAGTACACCCGTTTTGTGGACCGCGAATGTACGAAATTTTTCAGTGATTTTTGCATGAATCAACTCAATTGTAAACTGCTCACTTTCAAAATGTCCAATATCAATAAATGAGAGCCTATTCTCTGCGTCGAAGAACTCATGGTATTTCACATCAGATGTGATAAATGCATCAGCCCCTTGAGCTTTCGCCGCTCCCAATAGAAATTGACCACTTCCACCACAAACCGCTATTTTCTTAATAGATAATTTGTTTGGTTGTGTGTACTTAATACTCTGATTATTAAATTCATTTTTCAAAATACTTAAACAATCCATTAAATCAATTGGAACTTCTAATTCTCCAATTGCACCGCTTCCAAATTGATGAATTGAATTCTGAAGAACTTGCCAATTGTGTGCAATTTCTTCATACGGATGTGATTCGAAAAGTGCTCGCTGAACATCGGCTTTTTTCCAACTGGGTAAGATGACTTCAAATCGAATTTCTTCCTGTTCGTTTCGAATTCCTTGCTCTCCCTCAAACGGTTGTGCCCCCTCTTCAGGTTTGAAACTTCCATTTCCAACTACAGAAAAACCACATTCACTGTAATTGCCCAACGATCCGGCCCCAGCATCGAACAATGCCGTTCGAACTTTTTCAAAATGATCATTCGGAATGAAAACAGTCAATTGAAGCAGATGTCCGTTTAGCGGAACAAGCGGACGAACATTCTTCAACCCAAGCCGTTTCGCAATTTCTCCATTAACTCCTTCAATGGTATTGTCGAGATTCGTGTGAATCGCATACAAAGCAATGTTGTTTTGAATAGCTTTAATTACAGTACGCTGAACATAATCTTCGCCAGTAAAGCGTTTCAAGCCTTTGAAAACAATCGGGTGGTGAGAAACAATAAGGTTGCAATTCTTCGCAATAGCTTCCTCAACAACTTCTTCCGTACAATCGAGACTCACCAATACATTCGTGATTTCGTTGTGCTTATTTCCAACCAACAATCCGGAATTGTCGTAAGACTCTTGCAAAATAGGCGGAGCCCATTGTTCTAAATAGGAAATGACTTCTTCAATACGCATTTTTAATCTAACTTGCAGCCAAGTTACACCGATGCGTTTATTCAGAGCAACTCTTTGGCCTTTTTCTTTTCTACTAGGAAGCATTCTGCACTTCCGTCATTTTTTATTTTCTGTTGGAATTTTAAGTTCGAAAAAAGCAGTGGTGCCATCTATTGTCATTGGGAATTTGAAAATAGGAGGAACCGGTAAAACACCTTTCGCTATTTGGCTAATTGAAAAATTAGATGCTTCAAAAACTGGATTCGTCTCTCGCGGATATGGACGTAAAACCAAAGGTTTTCAATTAATTACTTCAGATTCCAATGTTTCCGAAATTGGCGATGAGCCCGCAGTGGTTCGGAATCACTTTCAATCCTTAATTGGAGCTGTTTCTGAAAATAGACTTTCCGGAATTTATAAATTGAAACAATCCTTCCCGCAAATTCATCAAGTTGTTTTAGACGACGCCTTTCAACATAGAAAATTGAATTCCGATTTTTCAATTTTGCTAACGACCTACAACGACTTGTTTGTGAACGACCATTTGTTTCCTGTGGGTGGTTTGCGCGACTTGAAAAAAAGAGCACATTCAGCCAATGCAATTGTCGTAACGAAATGCCCAGAAGATCTTTCGGAAGAGAATCAAAATCGAATTAAGCTTGAATTGAAATTGAACGAAAATCAGGTTTTGGCTTTCACCACCATTGAATATGATACGCCAGAACCCGCATTCAGTCAATTGAGTCCATGGAATGTCAATATGCGAAGCGTCTGTTTTGCAGGACTGGCTAATCCAATTCCTTTCTTTGTGGAAGGAAGAAATAGGAGCGTGGCTACCATAGAAATGGCATTGCGCGATCATCATGAATACACCGCTCAAGATGTGTCGCGCATTAGACAAGAATGGATTAACTTTGGACAGGAAAATACGGTTCTGCTAACCACTGAAAAAGATGTGGTGAAATGCAAGAACATCAAGGAGTTTGAAGATCTTCCTTTGTATTTTCTTCGAATGAAAATAAAATTTATCGCAGGTGAAACAGCATTACTGAAAGCTGTAAATGAAGTAAAGAAATAAATGGAACAATCTGTATATGATCAATACGAATTGGTAGTTGGACTGGAAGTCCACATGCAACTGAAGACCGCTTCGAAGGCCTATGCCTCCGACGCGAACTTGTTCGGCGCCTTGCCGAATACCTTGGTTTCACCAATTACATTAGGACATCCAGGCACTTTGCCTAAAGTAAACACGCAGTCCGTTGACTTCGCCATTAAGTTGGCGCTTGCTTCAGACATGCAAATCAACACTCCCGTATTTTTCGCGCGAAAGAATTATTTCTACGCCGATTTACCAAAGGGATATCAAATTACACAAGACAAAACTCCCATCTGCACAGGTGGAGAAATTGTTATTCGAGAAGACGATGGTTCTGAAAAGCGCATCGGTATTACCCGCGCGCACTTGGAAGAAGATGCTGGAAAAAGCATGCACGACCAAGATCCATTCGATACATTAATCGATTTGAATCGCGCAGGTGTTCCGTTGATTGAAGTCGTTTCAGAACCAGATATGCGCACGTCTCGCGAAGCGTATTTGTATCTGACTGAAGTTAGAAAACTTGTTCGCTATTTAGATATTTGTGACGGAAACATGGAAGAAGGCTCGCTTCGTTGCGATGCAAATATTTCTGTTCGAAAGAAAGGCGCGCCAGAATTCGGAACGCGTTGTGAAGTGAAGAACATGAATTCGATTCGAAACGTGCAACGTGCCATTGAACACGAAATGACGCGTCAGATCGATATCATTGAAGCAGGCGGAACTATCAATCAAGAAACGCGCAGCTTCAACGCGGCAGATGGAACCACTTCATTGCTTCGTAGCAAAGAAGATGCGCAAGACTATCGTTATTTCCCAGAGCCCGATCTTCCGCCAGTGGTAATTACAGAAGATCACATTCAACGCATTCATTCCTGTATGCCTCCGCTTCCAAAAGAGTTACTGCATAAGTATTTGAAAGAATTCAATCTTTCAGAATACGATGCGAATGTCTTAACAAGCGAAAAGGAAACTGCGCTTTATTACGAGCGTATCATTTCCAAAACGAATAATTACAAAGCGGCTTGCAACTGGTTAATGGGTCCGGTAAAAGGATATTTGAAAGAGCAAGCTTTAGAAATAGAACAGAGTCCATTCACTCCTGAACAACTTGCAAGCATCATTAACCTTGTCGATTCAGGAAAGGTATCAAGTTCAACCGCAGCTGAAAAAATTCTTCCAGCATTGGCAAATCATTCATCTAAAATGGCGGAAGACATTGCCGCTGAATTGAATCTGATTCAAGATGCCGATGACGATAGTATTAAGCAAATTGCACAAGAGATTTTGGCTGCATGGCCAGACAAGGTTGCTGCCTACAAAGCAGGAAACAAAGGCATGTTAGGATTATTCATGGGAGAACTCATGAAAAAGAGTGGGGGAAAAGCCAACCCTAAAACAGCATCTGGACTTATTCAACAATTATTGGATCAATGAGAAAATTACTTTATTTCTTAAGCGCAGCAGTCGTTTTCGCTTCTTGTGGAAATTCAAATTCCATTTCTGGAGTCATTACTGGTGCAGAAGGAAAAACGATTTATTTGGAATCGCTTTCCGACACCAAGGTTCTTCCCATAGATAGCACCGTTGTGGGGTCAGATGGAAGTTTCAGTTTGAAATCGCACAACAACCTTCCCTTAGACTTTTACCGAATCTATTTCAAGGAAGGAAATTTCCTTCAACTTATCACAGACAGTTCCGAGCATGTCGAGATTAAAGGTGAGTTCGCCAATTTGGATAATGCAATTGTTGAAGGCTCTCCGCAGACGGTGGAGTATATGGATTTGGTGAAGAAGTGGGAACCCATGATGGAAAAACTTGCGGAGGCGCAAGCACAAATTGATCGTCCTTCAACAGACCCTTCGTTAGACAGCACACAGTGGATAGCCAAGTGGGAAGCGCAATTCGCTTCAACACAGAAAGAAGCTAACGCTTTTATCAAAGGTTGGTTGGAAAAGCACTCCGCCAGTTTATTGGCAATCTCCATTGTTCAGAACCTCGATCCGCGTTTCGATTACATCTGGTATCAGCGTGTGTTAACAGATACTAAACCAACATGCGGAAAGCTACCTGCCTACAAGACTTTAGAAAAACTGGTTGGACAAATCAAGAACGGGAGCAGTTCAAGTTCCGCTTCAAATTCCAATATTGCAGTTGGAAAAATGGCTCCGGAAATTACCCTTCCAACCCTAACCGGAGAAACGAAAGCATTGAGTAGTCTTCGTGGAAAGGTTGTGCTTTTGGACTTTTGGGCATCGTGGTGCGGACCGTGTAGAAGGGAAAATCCAAATGTGGTTGCCATCTACAAGAAATATTCTTCAAAAGGATTCGATGTGTTCTCTGTTTCGTTAGACGAGAATAAATCAGCTTGGGAAGCAGCCATTAAAAAAGACGGATTGGTCTGGAGCAATCATGTTTCAGATTTAGGTGGATGGAAATCGGCTGTTGTTCCGATTTATGAAATTGAGAGTATTCCTTTTCCTGTTTTAATAGATAAGGAAGGAAAGATAGTAGCCATGGGCGAATCGCTTCGCGGTGAAGGTTTGGAAAGTGAACTTAAAAAATTAGGACTATAACCGTAACTAAAATGATCTCTAATCGTCGTAGTAATAAATTCAACATGAAAAAAATAGCATTAGCACTTGTCGCGTTAGGAATGAGCGTTGTCTCTTTCGCGCAATCAAAGCCATACTTCCAACAAGATGTAAAATTCAAGATCGAAGTGAAACTCGACGATGAGCGCAACATGCTATACGGTGACGAAGAATTGGTTTACACCAACAACAGTCCGAATGCATTGAATGAAATTTACATGCACATTTGGCCAAATGCCTACAAGAACAGAAAAACGGCATTGGCTAAACAATTAGCTCGTACCCGCAATTTCGTTTTGTTTACGACATTGGCTGAAAACAAAGGATACATCGACTCATTGGATTTCAAAATAAACGGAGTGAAAACTTCGTGGGAATATGATGGAGAGAATATCGATATCTGTAAATTGAAATTGGCTTCACCACTTCAACCTGGACAAAGCATTACCATTACAACGCCCTTCCGTGTGAAGATTCCAAGTGGAAGTATTTCGCGTTTGGGACACATTGGACAAAGCTTTCAAATTACACAATGGTATCCGAAGCCAGCAGTATACGATCGCAACGGATGGCACCAAATGCCTTACTTAACGCAAGGTGAATTCTACAGTGAATTCGGTTCATACGATGTGAGCATTACCCTTCCGAAGAACTACATCATTGGCGCAACGGGCGACTGTCAGACTCCTTCGGAAGTGATGTTCATGAATGAAGAAGCGGCAAATGCGTCTCAAAAGATTGCAGAATACACGTTGAAGACAGGCGATCTAAATGAATTCCCAGAATCATCTAAAGAATGGAAGACGGTTCGCTACATTCAATCTCGCGTGCACGACTTTGGATGGTTCGCAGATAAGCGTTGGATTGTTTTAAAAGGAAATGTTGAAACGCCTGCGAACAAAAATCAAGTAACGACTTGGGCTTTGTTCACTCCCGAGAGTGCTGCGTTGTGGAGCAAATCTTCAGAATATTTGCATGACGCGATATATTATTATTCTTTGTGGAATGGCGATTATCCATACAATCAAGTCACCGCAGTAGACGGCACAATCAGCGCGGGTGGCGGAATGGAATATCCAAACGTTACCGTTATTGGCTCATCTGGAAACGATCGCATGTTGGAGACCGTTATTATGCACGAAGTAGGTCACAATTGGTTCTATGGGATTTTAGGAAGTAACGAGCGCGACAACGCATGGATGGATGAAGGATTGAACTCGTTCAACGAAGATCGTTACATGGATACGAAATATCCAGATGCGTCGCTAGGCGCCGCCATTGGAATTGGTGGATTAGACAAGACTTTGGGAATATCAGATTTCTCACAACGTTCATTGAGTGAGTTGTCTTATTTAATCTCTGCTTCGCAAAACCTCGATCAACCCTTGCAATGTCATTCCGACAATTTCACCGAAATCAACTACGGCGGAATCGTATACAAGAAGACAGCATTGTTGTTTTATTATTTGAAAGGCTATTTGGGCGAGACGTTGTTCGATCAGTGTATGCACAATTATTTCGAAAAATGGAAATTCAAACACCCACAACCGGAAGACATTCAAGCGGTGTTCGAAGAAACAACAGGTCAGAAACTCGATTGGTTCTTCAATGAATTAATCAAGACAACAGAGAAGATCGATTTCAGTATTAAAAAAATTAAGCAAAACTCTTCAGAGCCTGGAACGGCTTTGGTGAAGGTTAAGAATACCGGCTATGCATCAGGCGGTGTATCTATTGGAACGGAAGGAAGTAAGACTCCAATCTGGACAAAAGAGGCTATTGCTCCTGGAAAGTCTATCTGGATTACCGCTCCAAAATCCATCGCTTACACCATCGATCCAGAAGGAGTAATTCCTGAAGTGAATCGCGAAAACAACACCATGAAAAGTTCAGGACTATTCAAGAAAGTAGAGCCGATTAAAATGAAATTCTTTTCAAGCATCGACAATCCGAAGCAAACAGAGTTGTTCTACTTACCCATGTATGCATACAACGTGCACGATGGAAGCATGATAGGAGTGAACCTTCACAACAAACAAATTCTTCGTAAGAATTTCGAATGGAATGTTTCTCCTCTTTATAGCTTCGAAAGAAAGACGGTAAACGGATTCGCAAGCGTGGCTTACCACAAATTGAATTTCACTGCAGGAACGAAAGTTCAACGTTTTGGAATGGATGATTATTCAACGGAAGTAATTAATTACTACGAGAATTATATGTTGTTTAAGCCCTATGCAGCCTATACCTTCCGTAACAAGCCTTCGAATTTCAATAAGGGAACTGTTATCAATGTGGCTTTGGCTTATCAATTCCAATGGATGAGAAATACGACAATGAATAATCTTAATGAGGAAAGTCTCGTAAAAGATGAAAGCCGAGAATTCATTCAACTCGATGCGAACTGGTCTCAGAAGATTGGTCCACGTCAAACATTGAATGTAAACGGACGTGTGCTTCAGCAAGCAGCTTATGTGCGTGAGGCTTCTTCTCAAATCGGAACATTGTTAAGCGCGGGCGGAGAATACCGCTTCAAGTATTCATTAACGAAAGATCGTCATGTGTATGTGAAAGCGTTTGCTGGATATCAAGCCAACAACAATGCGCTGTATGAATTAGGAAACGGTGCTTTCGGATTATCAGGAATTTCTGGAACGTATGACTACGCATTCGACAATCTCTATTTTGGCAGAGGTTCAAATTCAGGATTTGCCGCAGAACAAGTGGCAAATGGAATGGGAAATCTTGGGGTGAATCTTCGCAATGTCGGAGCAACAAAAAGACTCCTTTCAACTACTGTGGGAATTCAACTTCCAATCGAGAAATTCAACATCTCGTTGCAAGGAACAATCCTAGATGCATGGAGCCCCGCTTGTCCAAACTACAATGCGGAAGGAGTTTATTGGAACACATCTGCTGTGATAGATATTATTCCGAATGTATGGAGTGTAACACTTCCGATATACGGAAACAGCAAAGTTCAAGACGCACAATTGCCGGGATACTTTAACGGTGTTATGATGAACATTAACCTTGTCGGATTGGAGCCATTTTCACTTATTCGTAGCATTGCAGGAAAGTAAAATGAAGAACAAAGTATATTTCGCTTCAGACTTTCACCTCGGTGCGCCAAACTTCGAAGAGAGTTTGGTGCGCGAAAAGAAAGTCGTACAATGGCTTGAAGAGGCTAGGGTAGACGCGAGCGAAATATTCTTAGTTGGAGATGTCTTCGATTTTTGGTTTGAATACAAGCGCGCTGTCCCACGCGGATTCACGCGTTTGCTCGGAAAGATTTCCGAAATAACTGACGGCGGAATTCCGGTTCATTGGTTCATTGGAAATCACGACATGTGGATCTTCGATTACCTTCCTCAAGAATGCGGCATTACTCTTCATCGCGCTCCCATTGTGCGCGAGTGGAACGGCAAGAAGTATTTCATTGGTCACGGAGATGGACTGGGTCCAGGAGACAACGGTTATAAAATCTTGAAGAAATTCTTCGCTTCGAACTTCTGCCAATGGCTCTTCGCAAGACTTCATCCGAACTTCGGAATCTGGCTTGCACAACAGAGTTCAGGATACAGCAGAAGTTCTACTGGCGAAAGTGATAAAACATTTTTGGGTGAAGAGAATGAATGGCTAGCCATCTTCGCGAAAGAACAACTTCAAAAAGAACACTTCGATTATTTCATTTTTGGTCATCGCCATTTGCCTATGCAAATAAAAGTCGGCGAAAATTCAGAATACATAAACATCGGAGATTGGCTTCACCATTATACATACGGTGTCTTGGAAGACGGTATTTTCGAGTTGAAGAAACTCAACGCATAACTTCAGCCACCACTTCCTTCCAACCTTTCCATTCGTTGCATTCTGAAAAACTTTCGTTGTGCCACAGCAAACAAAAGGGTACTTGAAGTCTCTCACATGTGTGTTTCAACTCTTTCAATCTAACAACAGCTTCTTCTGCGGATAGTTTCATGTATCTATTCAACGTCGCGTCCATGGCTACAAACGGATGAAGCTTCAATATCGTTTCTTCTTCTTGTTTGAAATCATACCAGAAGTGTGAAAGCGCAGTTCCAGTCTTGAATCCAACCACATCTGCAAATCCCATTGTGTAATCATTCTCTATTTCGCATTGAAGAAGATTGCGATAGGTTTCAGGACCGTTCATTTTCAAGTAGTGCATGCGGGCATGCACTACTTTCTTTTCAGTAATGAATTGAAGTCTTCTAATTTCTTCTTTCAATGTGGAAAGGGAATCGTGCGAAGCCACACCCGGATGAATGCCCACACGATATTTTTTTGAAAGAGATTTAATTAAATGTTGAAGACCATTGCTCGTGTATGGGACATTCTTGTCGTAGGCACCGAAGTTGGCTAATAGAAAGAAATAGGTCAAATCAAATCCACATTCCTTTTGAAGTGATTCAATGTAATCATACGTGTTGTAATCGTCTTTGCGCAAGCGAAGCAACACAAGCGTTCTTCGAAATAAATTTCCAAATTGAAACCTAACAAGATCTTTCCCATAACCACCGATCGTTCTATAAAGTCCCTTGTGCAAATAAGCATATGCGCTGTCTACATCTACCGTCAATTGAACTTGGTGTGAAGTAGGCGAGTAGTCGAAGAAGGGAAAACGCTCTTGAATAGCTCTGATTAATGCCAAACGCCACTCATCGACCAACGGACGCTCGAGCCAATTGCGTTTGCTTAAAAGGCTGTTCTTGCCCTCAAAGCGACCAAAGGTATCTCGCAATGAAACAACTTCTTCCTCATAGCGACTCAGTAAAATGAAACTCGCAGCGAAGACATCAAAATTGAAATGAAAAGCACCATTTTCTGGAATCTCAAATGGAAAATCAAATTGTTCTGATTTAATTATTAAATCATTAAGGAAAAAGGTAGAACTGGAAATATGTAAATGATTGTCCCAAGTTTCTTCCGAATAAATCAACTTCGCTCCTTTGAATTCATCGAATTCACTTTTGTTCTTCAATATAAAAAAAGGAACAGAAACAGGTTGAAACAATGCCTTCAAGGCATAATTCAATCGCGAAGATTCTATTTCAGCATAAATAGCAATCAAGCGAAGAAAGATTTTATACTGGATAAAATAATTTCAGCGGAATGTCCATTTCCATATAGATCAATGGATTCAGGCATTCCGTTCTTCAAGAAGGATTGACTTTCAGTTTTGATTTTATCCAAATCGTTGTGGACCACTTTTGCAAAACCGTTGTCAACCAATTCAACCCATTCCGTTTCGCTTCGAAGAATTAAGCAAGGTGTTCCCATGTAGAATGCTTCCTTACACAATCCACCAGAGTCGGTCCAAACCAACGAAGCTTTCGTCAATTTCTCAAGAGTTTCAGAATAATTAAATGGAGGAAATAAAATGAAGTTCTGATTCAATTTCAATCGTTCCCATTCATCTTTCAAATCTGAATTCTCCAATGAAATAGCCGTTCTTGGATGAATCGCAAAATGCAATTCCATTCCTAAATCAATGGAAATTTGAAGTAGTTCTTGTAAAAACGGAAGTAAGAATTCCGGATTATCTACGTTCGAAGGTCTGTGCAGCGTTAAGAAGATATATTTTTCGCGCTCTTTAGCAATACCGTTAGAATAGTAAAGAGCATTATCCAACATCACATCTCCGCATTCAACAACAGCTGGGTTAGCAGCAGTGGCATTTTTTTCAGATGAATTTTGAAATCCTTCTTTTTGTAATTGTTCCGTTGCACCAGCAGTAGGCGTGAAGAGCAAGGTACTTAAATGGTCAGTAGTTACGCGATTGATCTCTTCTGGCATTTGTCGGTTGAAGGAACGTAAGCCCGCTTCAACATGTGCAATTGGAATCTGCATATGCGCAGCTGCAAGTGCTCCAGCCAGGGTGCTATTCGTGTCGCCATACAACAACACCATATCAGGTTTGTGTACTTGAAACGCTTTTTGAAGCGACATAGACATGTGCGCTATTTGCTCAATGCTATTTCCTGAAGGTGCTTCCAGTAAGACATCGGGCAATTTAATTTTCAAATCTGAAAACAGTTGTCCCGACATGCTTTCTGAAGAATGCTGTTGAGTATGAATTTTTATCTCTTGAAGAAATGCATCGTTTTCCATAGCACGAGTGAGGGCCGCAGACTTAATTATTTGCGGACGAGCACCCACTACTGTAACAATTTTCTTCATAGCATCATTTTCCCTTCGTCTGCAAAGCTATAATAACTGCTCTCAGTTACAATCAAATGATCCAAAACTTGTAATTCAAGTACTCGTCCTGCTTGAATGAGCTTTTCAGTTACGCGAATATCTTCTGCACTGGGCGTTAAGTTTCCGCTTGGATGATTGTGCGCCAATATGAGTTGTGAAGCTTTATGTTGAAGGGCTAGATGAAAGATCCGCTTCGGATCTACCACTGTTCCGCTGAATCCACCTTCTGAAACTTTTTCAAGTTTAATCACCTGATTGTTTCTCGAAAGAAATAGCACCCACATTTCTTCGTGATTCAAATCGGAAAGATGCTGGTGAAAGATTTCGAATGCGTGGGCTGAACTTCCTACGGAAACCCCTTTCTTTCGCTCTGCAGCGCGCTTTCTACGTCCCAATTCAAAGGCGGCTAACAACGTTGAACACTTCGCTGGTCCAAGCCCTTGTATTGAGGAAAGCTCTGAAAAGGAATATCGGCTAAGTTCATGAAGGCAGTTTCCCGATTTATGAAGAAGATTATCGGCAATTTGAATAGCAGACTCCTTGGCGTTTCCCGAACCAATTAGAATAGACAACAGTTCCGTATCAGTAATACTACTTGCAGAGTGACTCAAAAGCTTTTCTCGAGGTAAATCGTTCTCTAACAAATCAACTTTTATACTCATACTTTTTTTATGGCAAAAGAAGCGAGAGAATAGAAAGAAGTCAAGAAACACTTATGCGTGTTTATGCCAAATAAAAAAGCCGTCCAAAGACGGCTTAAAAAAAAACAAACCAATGAAAACAAATTCTTATTTCAATCCATTCACATAAACGGTAAGGCTGCTCTTTAAGTTAGAGGCCTTGTTCGAATGAATCACATTGTTCTTTGCTAATTTGTCCAACATAGACGAAACTGCAGGTAACAAAGCAATAGCTTCCGCTTTGCTCTTCAATGCACGCAATTTGCGCACAGCGTTACGAGTTGTCTTATGGTAATATTTGTTGCGAAGACGCTTTGCGTCGTTGCTACGGATTCTTTTAATTGCTGATTTGTGATTCGCCATTTCTAGTAAAAATTGGTTTGCAAATGTACATTAAATATTTGTTCGAACAACTACTTTTTTCGATTTATCTAAAGTTTATTCCTTGCGAGATAAAGATATGTCAAATAACAGCATGTTTTTCAATGAATTACGTCGTTTTGACGAATAGATTGCATATAGGACTTTTTCATGTCCCGATGTAAGATTTGCACATGAAATTCAAACATCTTCCCCTTTTCTTGATTCTTTTCTCGTGCGGAAAGGAACAAACTGAATCGATTTCGACTTTGACTCAAAGCCAATCAATTCCTAAACTCGAGTCTAACAATTCGAACACTCAGCTGCATGTTGAGCATACGATTAGGCAATGGCTCGACGACGGTAAACTATGGCAGTGGTCAGACTTTTCACAAGATGAATTGTTTGCCGCCATTGAATTGTCTGATGGAGAGTTCGCTGTAGGATTAAAACTTCGTGGTGAAAGTGACAGTTTACCAATTCAAGATTTGTCCAAACGCAACGAATGGAAGAATCTAAGAGAGGAAATCTTGAAGAGTTTGGAGGACACTTTAACGGTTGAGATGGGCAGGGAAGTGCGAAGGGAAGAATTCGTGTTAGAAGTAGATCTTCACCTGCCCATTATTTCATTCAATTCAAAAAGCCCTGCTTTGGTAGCGAAACTTATGGGGTCTTCATACATACGATACATCGAACCGTTGAATGATATCATTGATTTGCAAGAGGCGAGAAATGAAAGTGGCTGCACACCAAACAATGCCGCTGTTCAATCGAGTGATTATACCGTAACTGGAACCGGTGCTAAAATTTCATGGCATTGGAATTACCACAACGTGCCGCAAGCTTGGGCCATTCGTCAAGGTCTTGGAATTGGAGTAGGAGTTATAGACGCTGGAGTTTCTTCAAATCAATATTTGCTCTTTCAACAATTCAATTCCGGATACTCCAATGTGGGACGGGCGCATGAAACCACCTACACTACTGGTTATAGCGCCTATACCCCGTGCAATCACGGTAACGCAATGGCTGGACTTATTGCAGCGCCTTGGTCGAATTATGGCAATGCCATTGGAGGTGCGCACAAGGCAAGTCTATTCACCGTTCGCGCGGCTGACGACGTTTACTTAAACACTTCTTCAGAGCGACTGGCTGTTAAAAATGCATATGTCTATTTAGCGAATAAGTCTGCGGTAAAGATTATCAGCATGTCAATGGGAACACCCTTTTATAGCAGTGTTTTATTAGATGCTGTAGCTTACGCAAACAGCACGGGAAAATTATTGTTTGCTGCAGCGGGCACATCTACTTTTATGACTTCAAGCCTTGGGGTCATTTATCCTGCGGCATTTTATGAATGTCAAGCTGTGACAGGAGTGAACGATCAAGATCAAACCTGTCAGGTTTGTCACGACGGCACTGAAGTGGATTTCACAATAGTCATGGAGCGAAGCTGGGACGTAAATCGCAAGGCCGTTGGGATTAATCAATACAACGACTGGCCGCAGTACATTGGAGGTTCAAGCGCCGCAACCGCTTCAGCCGCGGCCATTGCGGCAATCGTCTGGTCGGTGAAACCAACACTTACCAAATCCCAAGTCCTTTGGATATTGCGGTACACAGCGCAATTCCCCATTCTTCCAGACAGTGAACACGGATACGGCAGATTGAACGCACTTAGCGCTGTTCAACTGGCCCAACAGTATTGAACTACGGAGTTTGACTCACCCAAAAAGAACCATCGGAATTGAACTCCTTTTTCCAAATGGGGACAGTCGCCTTCAATTCATTCATAAGGGCTTCACAAGCATAAAAAGCGTCTTTTCGGTTCTGAGAATAGACAACTGCAACAACAGCCAATTCACCCGGAAGCACCCGCCCAACACGGTGATGAAGAACAAGAGCGTTGATTTGAAATTGGGATTCTAAAGATTCCGCAATGCGTTTCATTTCATTGTGAAACAAGGCTTCATAGGCTTCGAATTCTAAATAGAGAACGTCTAATCCTTTATTCGGTGTGCGGACAATTCCATTGAAAACAACTTCAGCTCCTGATGTTGAAGAACGAAATTGTTCTAAATCGGGAAAGCCGTTTGATTGATTGATGAGTTGGAAATGTGTCTTCATCCGCCGCTAACTGGAGGTAATAAAGCCATGTGATCGTTCTCGTTTACTTCGTCTTTATCACTTGACATGAAGTGATTCACGGCAATAAGAAAAGGAATGTCATTGACCTCGGAATAATTCTTTCGAAAAGCCTTCACGACTTCTTCAACGGTAATTGGAAATGAGGGAACTTCAATACGAACCGTGTCGCCATATTGCTCTTTCAATAATCCGAACAAATGAACTTCCTTAATCATAGACTGCGAAGTAACAAACGAATGCCTGCATAAAGCAAGATTCCAATCGTAATTAATCGAATGCCATTCTTCGGAAGAAATTTAAGCGCGCTCAAATTTCCAAGGAATGCGCCTGTTAATACAGCACCAATTAAATAGTAGGTTGAATTTTCAAGAAGTAAATTTTCCGATTGGAAAAGCATAGGAACCAAGGCTACCCATGAATTTACAGCTATAAATAGGGAAGTGGTTGCTGCTATTTTACGTTCTTCTCCCCATTTAGAAAAGTAGAGAAAAGGCGAGAGATATACTCCTCCGCCAATACCTGTTAATCCAGATATAAATCCGATTACAGCAGAAAATGGCCAAAGCAATTTCTTGTTGAATGAAAGGGGTTGGTTCAACTTAACAACCACTGGCAACAACATAAACAATGCGGAAAGCAGGAGTCCAATAGACAAGAAAAGTAGAAATGCTTTCTCTTCCAACTTTATTTGTGTAGCCCAAAGAACAAAAGGAATACTGAAAGCAAGCAACATGAGGTTCGACTTCCAATCAATAAATTTATTTTTTATAAATTGAACGCTGCTATAGGTCGCAACAGCAGCGTTGCAAAGCAAGGCCAATGTTTTTATTTCTCCTTGCGGAAGTGTTAAGGTGAAAACGGCACCTGAGAGAATGGCCAGGTACATGCTTCCTCCACCAAATCCAGCAGAAGAGTAGATCAGTGAAATAATAAAAAAGAGCAGAGGAAGAAGTAGAAAAGACATTTTAGTTTTTCGCTACAGCTGACAAAGAAACCTCCTTAAAAGTTTTCCAACCGTTTTCGGTTTCCAAACAATCGTAAATGTGCAACGCATATTCGAAACCGTTATAATCAAAATAGACATCTATGTAATGGGCCCCTTGAATACCGATATGCACAGCGCGTATAACATCGACTTTCTTGAAATTAGCCTTTGACCAATCGATACTATAGTTGTTTGAAAGTCGCTCCAATCCTTCGAAAGATTCAATTGCTAATTTTTCCATGGATTTGTCCAAACCAATGGCTCTTCCACGCTCTTGATTTTTGCCGTCTTCAGACAAATCGCTGCGTTCTATAATATCACTGAACTCGTCTTCGGTAAGATAAAGGGCTCGAAAGTCTTTTTCGTTGTGCGATTTTATAGCATCAAATACGGCCTGACCAAACTCCTCCGGAGTTTCCGGTGCAGATGAACATGCACTAAAAGCAAGCGCTGTGAATAAAGCAAAAACGAGAATAAATTGATTCTTTAACATGTTTTGATCTTTTTATTTACCAAAATTAGTGATCCCGTCGCGGATCGAACGCGAATTCTGGGCTTCGGAAACCCATGTAATATCCATTATACTACAGGACCAATTAAGGCGCAAATATAGCGCATTTCAAAAGTCGATATGTATTTCTCTTTTCGCCCATTTCTTGAATTTCCGAAGCTCTTGTTTTACCTCCCTTTCATTGAAATAGAGCAAGGCTGCAACTAACACAATAGCTATTAGCCAATAGTCGAAACTTGGATTGTTATTCTCTGAAATCTTTTTTCGAATTGAATCGAAGTGATCAAATTCCGAAAATTCATAGACCGCATAGACTTCTTCTTTTTGCTTTATAATTCCTTTGTAATCAAGCCATGTCCCATCGCATAGAACAGAGACATGGTCAACAGTTACTACCAAATAAAACCCATCTTGGTACTCTGAATAAATATCTTTAACTGAAGAATAATCCTCTATTCCTATTTCACTTACGTCGCCATTAAAACTGAAGTTCGGATTTTTCATTAAACGACGCATGGATTTAGTAAAATTACTTACACCGTCTTTTTCAGGTCGATCAAAAAAGCCTCTTGAAAATCCATGAGCTTCGTCATAAGGTATTCCAAATAAAATAGAAACCGCCTTCACTACACAATCATTGGTTTCAAAACCTTTATACCGTGATTGTGAGTAGTCACTAATAAATTGTTCTGGATGAATGAATTTCATGATTAAAAATAGTTGATTGTCAGTTTAAAGTTTAAAAATACTGACTAAACATTTTTCTTATTCGAATAAAAAAAGGCCGTCTTATTCAGACGACCTTTTGATTTGGTAGCGGGGACAGGACTCGAACCTGTGGCCTTTGGGTTATGAGCCCAACGAGCTACCAACTGCTCCACCCCGCACTATAAAAGTTTTCCCCTTTGGGAGTGCAAATATAACTAATTTTACAAGCAATATGCAAGAAAA
>JBIIWZ010000020.1:0-35112 GCA_044338665.1 Flavobacteriales bacterium | reverse complement strand
TCTCTAAATTCAGGATCGTCTACGCAGCAGTCAACTGGACAAACCGCAGCGCACTGTGGCTCATCGTGGAATCCAACGCACTCGGTACATTTGTCTGAAACGATGTAATAAACATCCATGCTCTTCGGGTCTTGAAGTCCGTCTGCATCTAATTCACCACCGCCGTTCAATGGCGACATGATTCCACGAAGTCCTGTTCCCTCGCTATACTTCCACTCTGCTCCACCCTCGTAGATGGCGTGGTTCGGACACTCTGGTTCGCATGCACCACAGTTTATGCATTCGTCTGTAATCATTATTGCCATATTCTGCTATTTATCTGAATTCAACCTTAATTTCGCATGCAAATTTAATACACCTACGATGAATTCAACTCTAGAACAACGAATTCAAACATTTGTTCAACTGGGACAGGCCCTGCAGCTCTTTTCGAACAAGCAAGAATGGCCTGGATATGCTTGCGGATTAACCGAAGAGGAGTTCAACGGAGTAAACGATGTTATTGAATCGGCATTTACTTTCAACGGATGGTTCACCGCTACAAATGTTCGTCAAGCCCTTTCGGCTTGGGCGAATGAGCTCACGGCAGAAAAATTAACTGCCTGGACAAAGGACCATTCCTATGCCACTTCACCTAAAACAATTGCAGTTATCTGCGCTGGAAATATTCCTGGTGTTGCATTTCACGATATTCTATCTGTTCTTATTTCAGGACACAAGCTTCTGATAAAACTGAGTTCAGACGATCCTATAATTATTCCTGCACTTTTAAAAATTGCAGGGAAATTTGAAAATGATTTCGAATTGAACTATTCTTTTTCAAAAGGAAAATTGGAAGCATTCGACGCCGTTATTGCCACCGGCAGCAATTCAACCGCGGTTCACTTCCACAATTATTTTGGAAAATATCCGCATATCATTCGTCAAAATAGAAACAGCGTTGCCATTCTTGATGGGAACGAAACGGATGAGCAATTGGAAAAATTAGGAAACGATCTTTTCGATTATTTCGGTTTAGGCTGTAGAAATGTGACGAAACTATATTTACCAAAAGATTTCGATTTAGACAGAATCTTCAACGGCATTTTCAGTTTTCAAAGCATTGCCACTCACAACAAATACGCGAACAATTACGACTACAACAAAGCTGTTTGGTTGTTGAACAATGAAGACTTGCTCGAAAACGGATTTGTTATTTTCAAGGAAGACAAAAACATTGCATCGCCTGTTGCGTCAGTATTCTACGAGCGTTACGAAAACAAAGTAGCTTTACTTCAACACCTGAAAAATCACGAAACCCAAATTCAATGTATTGTTGGAAATGAGTTTATTCCATTTGGAAATAGCCAGTGTCCTACCCTCTCTGACTACGCAGATAATGTGAACACCCTCGAGTTCTTAATGTCTTTGAACGCGTAAGAATTCCGAAGAATTGAATTTGTAGTCCTCAAACAAGACTTATATTTGAAACATGAATAAGATTATTACATTGTCGGCCATTGCGGCAATTTCATTAGCTGTTTTTTCTTCTTGCAGTACAGATGTTGATTTGACTGCTCCTTACGCGAGTACGACTGTTGTTTTCGGACTTCTAGATCCATTGGCAGATACGCAGTTCGTGAAGATTAACAAGACCTTTCTTGGAGACGGCAATTTGAACGAATACGCCATGATTCGCGACAGCTCTGAATACAAGTGGGAAGAATTTTCTTCCTTGCGCATTGAAGAATACGCCACCGGAAATCCGAATCCAATTGCAACTCACAACCTTCAGCCAATTACTGTTCATGACAAAGATGTGAATGGCATGTTCTACGGTCCTAGCCAAACGGTTTATTACTTTGCTTCTCCGACAGGACTTAATCCAAATGCAACCTATAAGCTCGTAGCCGATTTCGTTTCTCGTCCAGATGTATTTGCTTGGACCAATGTTATTCCTTCAGCGAGTGTCTTTTTCCAAAGCCCACAAACAAACCTGGGCCTTTCCTTCGCTGCGATTAACACTGTTACTGGAGCAATCGACTACCGCGACAATGTTTCCATTCGTTGGACACCGATTGACAATGCTGAGATTTACGATTTAGCCCTTCGCTTTTACTACACAGAGAATGTATACTCCGACAATGCACTTACGGTATTGGTGTCATCTACGGATAAATTCATTGATTGGAAAATTGGAACCTTCAACGCTGACGACATTGATTTGAATTCAGGTTATTACAATCTAACATTTAATGCAGAGCCGTTCTTTTCATATTTAGGAACCAACATTCCAACAGATTCGCATATTCGTCGTGAAGCAGGAACCTATGACGGAAATAAGACACGTGCTTTCGAATTGCGCATGGGATTAGCGAACGACGAATTGAAGACTTACATCAACGTAAACAATCCTGTAACCGGAATTATTCAAGAGCGTCCGAGCTACACCAATGTAGTCGGCGGATTAGGTCTATTCGCTTCACGCGCTAGTGCTTATGTGCTGAACATTCCACTTGAATCTGGAAATGGAACAAGTAACATTAACGCTTTAATGAACGGTATTTACACATCTGATTTGAACTTCTGCGATCCGAATCCGAGCAACACGGAATTCACTTGTAACTAAGAAATTTCAAGTAATAAAAAAAGGGAGCATTCGCTCCCTTTTTCATTTCAATAAACTTCTATTACTTCTTCAAGAAATAAGTCTCACTTGTTGCTGTTTTCAAAAAGTACAATCCATTTGCTAGCGCTCTAACTTCAATTTGGGAGTTGTTCGAAAAGCTCCCTTCCATCACACGTTTTCCTTCCATATTAAATACGGCATAAGGAACGTTAATGGCGTTGTCCCATTGAACGATTAGGTAATCTGTGGTTGGATTAGGATAAACCACAAACTGTGGAGCCTCTGTCTCTAAAACGCTTATCGGTTGAGACGCAACCAACACTCCTGTGTTCGCTCCAGCAGAATAATTCACTTGAACCAAAGGAACCATCCACTCATGAACCAAAAACTTGTATTCAATCGTTTCGGGACGATCAAATTGAAAGCCGAATCCGAACATATCAATGTATATTGAATCCGCAGCATTAATTGTCGTTTTAACACGAATTGCATCATACGTCGTTCCGAAGTAATTCACCGTACCCCAACCATCCACTTCATTTACACGTGTCTGATTTGTTTTTCTGTACCCCAAGGTTGGAATTTGAATCACCTGTTCCGAAACACTTGTTTGAAGATCTCCGAATGCTACCGGATAATCGTAAACGATGTCTACTGGACTTGCTTGTTGAGGAATTGGAATACCACTCACCGTTGCTCCTACTCCAACAATGGCATAACGACTGTTACTATTCTGGTAGTAAGAATAGATATCTTCCAATGTAACGGGAAGTCCTTGCATGTTGCCACCCAATGATGCTAATCCTATAGCGAAATCCGAATTGTGTTCCGAATCGAAAGGGCTATTGAAAAAGATCTGATATGCGAAAGGAGTGGTTGAAATATCTACACATTCTTGTTGCTGAATATTTCCTGTTAGCGTTAGGTTACTCTCGTCGAAATTCCAAACATGATTGGGCCCTGTATCGCCTTCATCGAATGCTCCAATAATGGTTGCATTCTCTTGTGCAAGAATATCTCCGCCCATGGGCAAATCATTTTTGGTTATCGTAATTTGTGCGCTTAAACAGAAAGGCGCAACGATCAAAACGCTGAGTAACAGTTTTTTCATTTCATTAAGGTTGTTTAACGAAGGTATAAAATTTAGTTAATATGTTGTGAGCAAAATTTTCAAATCATTTGTCACAGACGCAAGTATGCAGAGTACTTTCGTTGGAAAGCTTAACCAAAACTTTTTGAGATTTACAACATGGATAAATACGATTTCGTAATCTTAGATATCATTCAGACTTTTCGCAAGAACAATAAAAGTCAATACATTAAACTCAATCAATTAGAGGCTAATTTTTGGACACGCATTCAGCGCGATGCTGCTCATCAAACACACAGCACACAACTCGGAGAGCGCGTTACAAAATTGTACCTCGACGGTTATATCGTTAACAAAGGCGGGCTTGGTTATAACGTTACCAAGAAAGGAAAGGAGCAAATTGTTGTTCTTTCCAATATTGAAGAAACGGTTTAAAGCATTTCGTTCGCCAAATTCGCTAACTCACTTCTTTCTCCTTTTTCAAGGGTTATGTGACAATATAAATCTTGTCCTTTCAATCTGTCCATTACATAAGACAAACCATTCGATTGCTCATCGAGATAAGGAGTGTCGATCTGACGAACATCCCCTGTTAAAATAACTTTCGTGTTTTCTCCAGCACGCGTAATAATTGTTTTCACTTCATGCGGAGTGAGGTTCTGTGCTTCATCAATAATAAACACACAATTGGAAAGACTTCTTCCGCGAATGAATGCTAACGGCGTAATCATAATTCTTCCATCGGCTTGCATCTCATCGATTACTTTTCTCTTCTTCTCATTTTCCGAATATTGTTTTTTAATGAAATTCAAATTATCGAAAAGCGGCTGCATGTAGGGTGAAACTTTTTCTTCTGCATCTCCGGGAAGGAAGCCGATATCTCTGTTCGAAAGTGGAATAATTGGGCGAGCTAAAATCAATTGATCGAATCCATTTCTCATTTCCAAGGAACCCGCTAATGCGAGTAAGGTTTTTCCCGTTCCTGCAACACCTGAAATCGTAATGAGCTTTATTTCTGGATTCATGATGGCATGAAGCGCGAAAGCTTGCTCTGCATTCTTCGGCTTAATGCCCATGGCGTATACCTTGTCAATACGCTCCACATTTTTTTCTACTCCACCGTGAAAGGCAAGGGCACTTGAGGTGCCAGACTTCAATACATAAAAATGATTGTTGTGCTTTTCTTTGCCTAAGATCTTAGTGTCTTTTAATTCTCCTGCTGTGTAAAGCTTTCGAATGGCTTCAGCTGAAACGTTTTCCAACACGCTGTATCCGCGATATGCCGTAACACTTTCTTTAACCTTTCCTGTCTTGTAATCTTCAGCAACGATATCTAAAGCCTTCCCTTTGATACGAAGGTTTATGTCTTTCGTAACCAAAACCACCTTACTTCGCTTCTCTTGTTTTTGAAGAACAATGGCCGCGTTTAAAATCTTGTGATCGTTCTTCTTCGACTGGAAAATTGCCTCAGCGTCGTCGTTCGCAGAAAGGTCTATATCTAAAATAATTTTGAATTTCCCTCCGTGACCATTTCCTAAAGGAACCCATGCATTCAGTGTATGTGTTGAAGACAACCTGTCAATGATTCGAATGGTTTCGCGCGCTTCAAAATTTTTATTTTCATTTCCAACTTTGAACTTATCTAACTCCTCTAAAACAGTTATGGGAATAGCAACATAGTTGTCTTCGAAACTGTTAATACTGTTGTGGTCGTGCAGAAGAACAGAAGTGTCAAGCACGTAAATTTTTCTTTGTTTGCGAGGAGCCATGTTCATTTGGTTTTAACGAATATATCTTCTTCACTCATTCAACCTAAAAAAACAATACGAGAGTTATTAACCGATTTAAACGAACCGATTTTTGAAAAACTTAACACTTCGGTAAAGGAACGACAACAACAACAACAGTATGAGCGCGAAGCCTATACCTCCTTCGTCGAGTTGCTTTGAAAGCCCCTTTCCAACAATATCTGGACTGTTGAAAAGGAATGGAATGGATGCACAAATAAGCACAATGGCAGCAGTAATTTTTCCTTTTTTATTCCATGTTGAAACCGTGATGAGTATCATTAGGAAAAACGGCATGGCCCACAAGAAATGTTCGGTGTCGGTGTGTGTTAAAACTGGAATTAATGCCAGAAGAATGAGCGCTTCGTTTGATTGAAAACCCTTCCCAATATTCTTCCAAATAAACGTTAAATAGCCAACTCCAGCTATTCCCAAACCTATAACAACTGCGGCAACAGGAATAACGGACATGTGCATAGAAGAAAGAACTTTCTGGATGAAGAAGTAAATTGTATTCGAGCTGTGATCCAATTGTACGTTGTGCGCTTGAACGGCCTTCAGCCATTGTGAATGAAGCACCATAAATCTATTGGGAACGCATGCGAATAAAACAATCGCAGTTCCTAGTAATCCGAACGCCGTGTAGAGCAATACTTTCCATTCCTTTTTTAAAATGAAATATGGAAGGAGAATTAGGAAGTGAATCTTGAAACACAGGACTGCAGCGTAAATAAGACCGGCCTTTGCGCGTTGATTGTTCTCAATGGAACGCACAGACCAAAGCGTGAGCAAAAGCAACAGCACATTGACGTTTCCTAAAAACAATTCGCGTTCGAGTTGATCTCCGAAAAACAAAACTGTAACAATCAAAAAGAACCACACTTCCCTTCCCCATTCATACGACTTGAAAAATGTCTGTTTGAATTCATTCAACAACAGCAGAATAATTCCCGTATTGATCAAGTAAAACAAGACCGCAGCCACGTCGTATTTCAACAAAGCAAAAGGCAAAAACGGCACAAGCACTTCGGGAGAATACTTGTAGAATCCGCTTGACAATCCGAATGCCTTACCATAAACTTGTTCTCCATTCAAGAGCGCATCGGCAGCGCCGTAATACACGTTGAAATCGCTTAATTGAAAACGATGATTGATAAAGAGCAACACGAGGTATAAAACAGGAAGGAGCGCGAACCATCGCGCTCCTTTCCAAAAATATTTAAATTCTTCCTTCAGCATTTCTTACTTCACCATAACACTCACACGCTCTTGCTTTCCATTTCTGTTCGTTACATGTAAAACATAGAATCCTGGAGACAAGGTTGAAATGTTCAGAACACTCGAAACGTTGTTTTCCATTAACACAACCTTACCCGTTGCATCGAAGGCTTTAACAGTCTTTGGCTCGTTCACATTCGAAAAGAAAATTTCTTGATCTGCTGGTTGGGGATAAACACTGAACGAATTTTCATTCAATTCATTCACTCCAACAACCATTTGCGCTACTGAGCTGTTCAAGCAACCGTTGCTAATTCCGGCATAGATAAACGTTCCGTCTGAAACAATTCCGGTTACATCAAAAGAAGGAGTAGTGATTCCTTCCAATTCAGTGTAGGTAAATCCGCCGTCAACTGAAACAAACCAAGATACCAACCAACTTGGGTCGTAGTTGTCGATACTTACAATTGAACCGTTTTGTGAAATGAATGGCTCACTTGGCATGATTTCAGAAATTGGAAAAGTACCCAAGGTGTATTTCGCCGTGAATCCATCTATGGTTTCTTGAACCAACTTAACCGTGTAGTTTCCTGGAGATGTGTATGAATAAACATCAGTAGCATTTGCGGGAATGGTATTGCCATCGCCCATGTCGTAATAGGCATTAGCCACGTTCATGTTCACTTCAGATTGATTTTCCAACGTAATTGTTCCGCAGAAAACAGTGTAGTCTAAATCGGCCTTTACTTGCGAAAGCATACATTGTTGTGCACCTCTTTCCTCACTTTCTTCCAAGAAATTAACGGTACAGAATTGTTGGAATGAGTTTCCTCCTAGGAATACCCAAGAATCTAACATTGCATCTGATGCATCTGCAATAGCTAAAGAAATGTGGTAGCTCTCACCTACTACTAAATTTCCAATTGACGCAAACATAGGAACGGTATATCCATCGCAAAATAAATTTGGAATAGCAAATGTCGAATTGTCGTTGTACAAAGCTGAATTAACATCTGCATTGATGGTATTGATACTCACAATCGTATTCGTTCCAGGCACTAATGCAATGTTTACCGCGCTATTGGTATATGGTCCAACGATTCCCGGTCCGTTTACGAAGAAACCAAAAATATCGTTGAAATTCGTTCCTACAAATTCTGGATACTCCGCGGATCCGAAAACAAATTGAAAAGTCATGGAGTCTCCGGTTGCAACGAAATCGAAATCGAGTTGAGCCAAATCGTATGTTGGAAAACCCGTCAGTGCGAACAAATCTGTATTACTAGGTGTAGACCAATTACCGCCAGCCACATTATTGCCGGTGCTAACTGATGTGGCTAAACCTGTTGAAAGTACTATACCTTGATTGATTCCCAATGAAACAGAATCTCCATCGATTAACCATCCCAATTGAGCTGAGTCTCCGATAAATGCGATGTTGTTCACAAAAATACCATTGGCTAAAAACAACTCTTCTACTGCTGTAGTCTGATCTGAGATTGAATCGACATTAAATTGTGCTTGGCTTGAAAGCGCTGACGCTGCGAATAAAATTGAATATAAAAGTTTCTTCATAACCTAGTTTTTCAAAATGACTCGGAGGCGAGTCATTTGGTTGTCTAAGTTAAGGCAATTAAGAAAATAGAAAAAACTATTTCGCGAGTTCTCCGAAACGCTTTTTGAATTTCTCCAACTTCGGAGTAATCATAACCCGACAATACGGTTGCTCTCCGTTTAAGGCGTAGTAATCTTGATGGTAATTTTCGGCTTTATAAAAGTTCGTGAATTCTGTTACTTCGGTAACTGCATTCGCACCCCACTCGCCTGTTTCATTAATGGCTTGAATGGCTTTCATGGCCAACTCTTTTTGTTTCTCGTTGTGATAAAAAACGGCAGAGCGGTATTGTGTGCCCGCATCGGGACCTTGCCTGTTCAATGTTGTAGGATCATGAACCACGAAAAAGATTTCAAGCAACTGAGAAAACGAAACAATACGAGGATCGAAGTAAACCTGAATTGCCTCAGCATGTCCGGTTGTCTCGTTGCACACTTCTTTGTAAGATGGGTTCTTAATGAATCCACCCGCATATCCCGACTCTACTTTCGTTACGCCATTTACATTTGCGTATACGGCTTCCACACACCAAAAACATCCACCAGCAAGGGTAGCGACTTCCAACGAATCGTTCATTTCAACTTTCATAATTTCTCCTTTGGGATTTTCTTTGTTCGATTGCGCGCAAGACGCTAGGGCAATGATGAACAAGGGTAATATTAATTTCAATTTTATCGGAATTATAGTTTCCATAACTCAACTACAATTCAAAATAAATGTTGTTCACGCATAGTTCGAATTCGTGTTCCAACTTGAATCTTTTGCAACACGTTTTTTCCTCTCACCACTTCTCCGAATTCGGTGTAGCGTCCGTTCAGATTCGGCGTGTAAGCCAATGTAATGAACCACTGTGCACTTTCGGTGTGCTTGCCGGCACTTGCCATTCCAATGTGGAGTGGTGCGAAATTGTGTCCCATAAATTCCGAAGAAATCACATAGGGCATTCCGCTCATGCCGTCTCCGCGCGTGCAGCCCGCTTGAACTACAAAATTCGGAACGACTCTATGAAACGCTATGCTGTCGTAATAATGCACTTGGCACAACTTCAACAAATTCGCAACACTTTCAGGTGCGTTCATTCCGTTCAGTTTTAGCACAACAGTTCCTACATCTGTTTTCAATTTCACCTTACACGACCGATTCTTTTTCCATTCTTTTTCGGAAGGAAAAGGACACGTTACTTGTTGCATTCTCACCAAAAACTTTTCTTCCATCTGTGTCGCGTTGTATGCATCTAAAAGTGCGTTATACGTTTCTACAGTCTCTGTTTTTTGAAATAACGGAAGGGCCTGTTTAATGCTCATCCCTAAGAAAGCATTGCCTTTTACGCGTTCAGCATTCTCAATAGCCCACGTGGCTAAAAGTGAGATGACACCCGCATCTTGAGAGGTCCACAACACTGCGAACCAACCCGGAAATAACATCTCATTGTATTTCGGATTGCTCTTCGCGTATTCGAGCACACATTCCGTAATGGCATATTGCAAAGCAGGTGGAGCGGTTGGAAAGTCGTTTATGACTAACGTGTCTATGAATAAATAAGAGTTCGACATCTGACGTACCCACAGTATTCTATGAAACAGATCTTCTGCTTCTGAATACTTGTGCATGATGAAATTCTGAGCATCGGGATGTCCGTTTTCATTCCATACACCGGCCAACTCTATTTGCTCCCGGCCATTGTTTGGCATGGCACGCAAGACTTCTCGAATTTCATCGAAATCGAATTGATTGAAGTGAATGCCCACGCGTATGTAGTTGAAAGCACTTGCTTTCTTCTTCAAGTCTACCCAAAAAATATTTGAAATGAAAGTCGAATCCTTTGCGAGCATAACTTGAATTGCTGGCTCCGCTATTTGCTCGTCTTCGCTGCAAGCCAAATCGTTTAGCAGTGGCCACCATTCATAGCGGTTGGTTAATTTTCCAAATTGAAGGCGAACGTATTTCGACTTTTCATTTTCAATCCAATACTTCACTTTCGATTTGTAAAGCGTATCACTCGGTGCATTTCCAGATAGAAAATTATAGTCCGTTCGCGAAAGAACTTGCGCCAAGGCCACTCGCGATTCTTCTTCCCAATTTAAAATTTCATCGTAATTCAAAATGGCTTTCACAAAATCGCTTTGATTGATTCTCTTGTGAGCTGCCAAAGCCAAGCAAGCATATTGGTTGTGCGGAATTTCCGGATGCTTTGTGTAAGCATCTTCAAGACGAACTCCCAATGAAGCCGTTTCGTGCAACGATTTACCTAGTGCTATCCAAGATTCCTTGACTAATTTCTGATTTGAAACATTAAGAATGGTTGTCTGTAAAGCCTCGATTTGCTGCACATTGGAGCCTTCAATTTGTCCAAGTGCATAAGCCGCTGCAGCCATCGTTTCGTAGTGCTTTGGAAGCGTAATCGAATTTCTTAAATTGAAAAGCAGAAAAATCAGATCCTGAATGTGCTCTGCCTTTCCCCATGTGGCAGCCTGTTGCGCCGCGCGCAATTGAATTTCATAATCGGTAGATTTCAATCCGTCGGCAAGCGCTGCGCCTCTCGATTCAATGAGACTTAAATCGAATTTATAAATTTTGCTTTGAGAAAATATGGAGGAATTAAAAAGAAAAAACGCACTCAAAAAAAGAAGAACTCTCATTACTTTTCTACCATTGGAACCGAAACGTTCAACTGAAAATAAACCATATCCTTTTCCATTAAATCGAAACGATACGACCAACCTTTCTCCGCTTTCTTCGCAATAGTCAACAGGCCTAAACCAGCACCGCCTTTATCGCTTAGTCCTTCGTCTTTCAGGCGTTGACGAATCTTGGTACGAAGATCTTCTTTATCGAATTCGGTGAGTAATTCTAAACGACGCATAAGTGATTTCGCCGCCGCCACACTCAGCATATTCCCGGTGCACAAACGGAAATAATCATTTCCTTTAGCCACAACGCAGTAGGCATTCATTAATCCGTTCTCACCCCTTTCGCCATGAATAGAAATGTTCTGTAACATTTCAACCAAAACAGTCACCACACGCTTGGTTGTTTGACGAAGGTCTTTTTTATTGATGTCGGTGCAAGAAATGGCTTCAAGAATATGCTCGTTTCTATTCGGAGAAAAGTCACCAAAATGGGCAAACACCAACAGCTCAGCACTTGCCTCTAAAAGGACATCTCCGACTACTTTGTGGTAGTCAGCATGAATGTGTTGCAGTTGTTTTACTTCTTGATTTGACATAGGCCATTAATACACTTACCAAATATAAATAAAAAAGGTTTCCAAAATTAACCTAATGTATATCATAGGTTATGAACATCTTGTTTCAGAAACTCGATTAGGCCGAAAATATTGTCACCAAAGTGATTTCTGGGGGCATGCCTACGCGGCCTGGAAAACCTAAAAATCCGAAGCCTCTGTTTACGTACAAGTATTGATTTCCCTCTTGATACAGGCCTCCCCAACGTTTGTATCCAAACCAAGGTGAAGGACTCGCTTTGATGTGAAGCATTGGGGCTTCAATGCCGAATTGCGCGCCGTGCGTATGTCCGGAAAATGTTACGTCAATGTTTTGCTGCCCGAGTACTTGTGCTTCCCAATGACTCGGGTCGTGAGAAAGCAACATGTTAAAGCTGTTTTGAGGCATGTTCGCCATAGCCACGTCGAGCTTTCCGTGCTTTGAAAAACGTCCCTTTCCCCAGTTCTCAATTCCTATTAACGAAATGCGCTCTCCTTGCTTTTCTAACTCAACGGTTTCATTTTTCAGTAAGCGAAAGCCCATGCGCTCATGCACCGTTTCGAGCTGCTTCATGTTATCTGCTAAAATCTGTGCATTAGCTGGATCATTCGGATCGTAAACGTATTCGGCATAATCGTGATTTCCTAAAATGGAAAATTTACCGAGCGGTGCGTGCAGTTGTTGGAAATAATTCACCCACGGTTCTGCTTCATCAGCCAGATTGTTCACCAAATCTCCGGTGAAGAAAATCACATCTGGATTTAAATCGTTGATTCGTTTCAGCGCAGCATCTACCTCTTCGAAACTGTTATCTAAAAAACTTCCTAAGTGGGCATCACTGATTTGAACAATGCGCAAACCGTTGAACGACTTCGGTAAGTTGGCGAATGAAATAGATTCTTCACACACTCGAAAATCGTACTTACCTCTAAAAATACCGTAAAACGTGGCGCCCATAGTAACAGCTGCAGCTCCTAATCCTACTTGATTGAAAAACTGAAAGCGAGTCATTTTATCTGACTCTTGTTCTTCAAAGTTGGTGTCTTCGTTCTTGTATAAAAGCGCTTTTAATTTGCGAACGATCCACTTTCCTATTCGAACTAAATCGTTCATGAGATGAAACACCAAGAAAACAATTTTCGGTGCGAGGGCTATAAAAATGAATCCAGTTACAAAATAGAAGAACTTGAAATTACTTCCCTTCACTTCCTTCTCTGAACCAATGAATACAATGGTGATTAGAATAAGAGCCATTATTGAAGGCACCCAAAACAGGCGACGCCACAACTTTCTCCAGAAATCTGGGTATTTCTCAGTCAATTGCTTTATTCCTTGATAAGAATAAAAATCAATGATCAAAGTGAAAACGGTAAATACAGAAATGAAAAGGAAAAATTTCGTCATTGCGGCAACAAAGTTAGTGCTAGCGGTATTAACTTGCGCTCACTTTAGACGAATACTTTGCAACGATTTTTAGCATTCTCGCTTTTTCTTCTTTTACTCGCTCCAACGCTTGTAAAATCGAGCTATTCGTTGAATTACATGATTAACTTTTCCTATTATAAAGAAGTTCTTTGCGCCAACAAGAACAATCCCAATATGGACTGTAATGGAAAATGTGCATTGAAGAAACAATTGAAATCGGCATCGAAAGAAAAAGACGCTTCAAAGGAAGCTTCTGATTTTGCTCAACAACTTCAGTTCAGCCCCTTTGACTTAACAATATTTCCTGAGCTTGTATTTTATCCATTGGATGAATTGAAATCTTCTTTCGCCTTATTTAACGAGGGGATTGAGCAACATTCCTTCTCAGAAATTGAGCATCCCCCTTGTTGATTTGATTTGACTTAAACAGCGCATTTGCGTTGATATTTCCAATCATTTAAAATCAAATCAATTACATATTTTATGAAACATTTTTTTCATGCGGCATTTGCTGCACTTAGTCTTTTAACGTTTTCATCTTGCCATAAAGACCATGACAACCATGACGATCATACACACAATGGAACAGCGGGCGCGTTGGAATTTGAGATGGAACATACCTTCGGTACAAGTGCCTTTCAAGTGAGTACTCCGTATGTCGACGCGAATGGCAATACTGTTGTTTTCAGTTCTGGAAACTATCATCTTTCGCATATCCGATTTATTAAAACCGACGGAAGCTTTTACGAAGACGCCTCTATACATGAAATAAACTTAGCCGTTCCCGGGACAGCCATGTTCGATTTAACGAACATTCCGAATGGGGATTACACAGGGGTTCAGTTTGCTATAGGTTCGGACACTTCAACTGTTTTTAGTTTTTTCTCTGGATCATTAGCAAATGCTAGCTTTGACTATTCAGGGTTCACTGGAAGTGGTCCGGTTTACACACCTATTTACGATTTTGGAAGTATTCTAACGATCTCGCCTGATGCTGCACCTGTTATGCACATGAGTTTGAACCTAGAGTCGCTTTTCGCAAACGGAATAACTCCGTCGATTATCGATACTATCCAGATAGGTTCTGCAGAAAGCGAGACAGTAGTATCGAATCTTGTGAATGCTATCTCATTCGAACATTTACATCAGTAAGATGAAATTCAAATTATCAATAGCGGGGCTGCTTGTTGCAGCCTCGCTTAATTCTTTTGCATGCGATGTTTGTGGCGGAGGCGGATCTGGGAACTTCCAAGGAGTTGTTCCACTTTTCGGTCAGAACCAATTTGCTTTTCGAATGAATTACTTTGCGGCCATTCATCATGACATGACCTACAGCAGTCCATTACCGAGCAGTAATATCTTGGAGGATCATTTCTTTCAACAAGAACTAAGCTATCGGAAATTCACTTCGAAAAAAATGATTTATTCATTCAGCGTGCCTCTAGGAATAAACACGCGTATTGAAAAGGATCGAACAACTCAAATCAAAGGCATTGGCGATATTCAATTAGGTGCATCACGCATTTTAGTGAACACCTCAGACAGTTCTTTTCGTGCGGTGAAACACATCCTAACCGCAGGTTTTGGCTTATCACTTCCAACTGGAAAATATATGCAGCGCGACGAAACGCTTCTTCGCCTTCCAGCAAATTTTCAATTGGGGAAGGGTGCCTATGCATACAGTTTCTATTTGTACTATGTTCTGCGACGAAAAAATCTCGGCCTTGCATTCAACGCACAGGAACGACTCTATTCTGAAAACGAATTGCGTTATCAATTTGGAAATGCATCCGCCGTATCCGCCGTTGGCTTTTTCAGATGGAATTTGAAAAATTATGAAACAACCCTTTTACCTCAATGCGGTGTAGCGTATGAACATCAAGCACAAGATTTTTCATACGGCATAGTCGAAGTATCTACCGGTGGAACTCAAACCTGGGCCAACATCGCCATTGACATTTATCGCGGCAGATGGGCATATGGGATCAACCTTCAACGTAAAATAAGTTCTTCGCTTCCAGCAGGAATGGCTGAAAGCAATGTGAGATTTGGCCTTCAGGCGACTTATCGCATAAGCCAAAAGAAATAAAAGTCATTTCTTATTTAGAATCGTTTTACTTAACATATCTTCGCGGCATGATTCGATTAATCATTGCCGATAACAGTCAGATTGTCCAAACCGGACTTCATTCTATCTTTTCCAATTACGAAAACATAGAGATCATAGGTGACGCGTCAAGTTCTGAGAGCTTGTATAATTTGCTGGTTTCTTTCGAAGCAGATATTCTTTTAATGGACTTTACTGCGCCGGGATTTTCTGTTGACACGGTTACCAAGGCTTTGCGTCTTCAACCTAAATTAAAAATTGTTGCGCTTACGGCAGACCAAAGCGGTGCGACCATTGTGAATGCCTTGCGCGCAGGAGTAACGAGCTACATACGAAAGGACTGTGACGTGAATGAGATTCTAGATTCGGTTCGCGAAACAGCCGCTGGCAGCGTTTTCTTTTGTGGAAATATTGTCGATCGCATACGCAAGGAAGCCATTGACGTTGAGGATTTAGCTGTGGCCACTTACGACTGCGAACCCACAACCATAAGCAACAGAGAAAATGAAGTCATTACTCTCATAGCTGAAGGCTATACCAATGTTGAGATTGCGGAAAAACTATTCCTTTCCACCCACACCGTAAATACGCACAGAAAGAACATCATGCAGAAGCTCGGGGTGAACAACACGGCGGCTATTGTTATGTATGCGGTAAAGAAAGAATTGGTTAGCCCCAACAAATTTCTGTTCGCGCCTTCTGCGAATGCCTAAAGTCTGAAGAATTGTGTTATTTTTGGTTTCCTGATTTTTAGAGAATCAATCAAACCGCTCAATGATAGCTACACAAAAACCGATTGAGATTCGCAAAGTCGCCGAAAGCCGCATTCACCAAGTCGATTGGGAGAATCTCGGATTCGGTCACGTTTTTTCGGATCACATGTTAGTCATGGAATACCACAACGGAGAATGGGGTGCGCCTCTTATTCAACCTTATGGTCCCTTGCACTTTTCCCCTGCAATTAGCTCGTTACATTATGGCCAAGCCATTTTTGAAGGCATGAAGGCCTTCCGTAATACCGATAATGAAGTCTTTATTTTCCGTCCAGAAGAAAACGCCAAGCGCATGAATCACAGCGCTGAACGTCTGTGCATGCCAACCCTGCCTGAAGATGTTTTTGTTCACTGCGTTGAACAACTTATATCACTGGACCGCAACTGGGTTCCTACCCTAGACGGAGAAGCATTATACATTCGCCCGCACATGTTCGCCATTGACGAATACGTAGGTGTGAAGCCAAGCGACAGCTACATGTTCGTTGTTTTTACCAGTCCGGTTGGAAGTTATTACACTTCTGAATTGAAGGTGAAGATTGAACACCACTATTCGCGTGCTTCGCACGGCGGAACAGGTTCTGCGAAAGCCGCTGGAAACTATGCCGCCGCTTTACTTCCAACTAAAAAAGCACAAGACGAAGGATATAACCAATTGTTGTGGACCGACGCTGAAAGTCACGAGTATTTGGAAGAAAGTGGAACCATGAACGTAATGTTCCGCAAGGGAAACACCATTATGACTCCGCAACTTTCAGATTCTATTTTAAGTGGAATAACACGCGATTCTATTTTGCAAGTTGCTCGCGACTGGGGATATGAAGTAGTTGAAAAGCGAATTGCTGTTACTGAGCTCATTGAAGGACTTCGCAGCGGAGAGATTAACGAGGCTTTTGGGGCAGGAACTGCGGCTACCATTGCTCCTATTCGAACCATTTGCCTAGACGGTGAAGATTTCAATTTAAGTGAATATTCAACTTGGGAGTTTGCTCCTAAAGTTGCTTTGTATTTAGATCGCGTAAAACGCGGAAGAGAGAACGACACGCACAACTGGAATCACGTGGTGTAATTACTCCGAGTATAAGTACCAATTATTACGACTTTCAAAAGGACGGTAGAGGTAATACACTCTACCGTTTTTTATTTGTGGATTTCGAATGTGCTGCCAATAGAGATTCTTTTTCAATTCAAGAGTTCCGTCTTCCTTCAATAAATTCAACATAGATTCTCCTGTTCGAAGTTGGGTAAAGCAGATCATTTCCTTCTTTTCAGGATCGAATTGAACAGATAAAATCTTCTCTTTGGATGAAATCGAAGACAAATTCCTACTCCCTTCCATTCTCAACCTATTAATCACCGCCCCCTCGGAATTCACTGTCACCACAGTCTTTTGTGAAATATTGAAAATAGACCAGTGATCTTCCAACTGAATAATCTTCGCAATGGGATCTTGGTAATACAGACTCTCTTTGAATTGCGTCATTTGTCCGGCTACTATCTCCTTCGGAACGCCGTAATCCAATTCATATTGATAAGCAATACGCTTCGCTCTTCCGTTCATGTATTTGTACTCAGACTTGAACAACTCCATGGTTAAGGAATCGGCCACATGCTCCAATTCAATAGGATTTTCATTGTCTTCCTTCAGCATATAATAACTGAATTCCGGGTATTCTTCGGTGAAAGTGTGAAAGACAATGTTCGAACTTAGGAATCCGCAAATGGGCTCATACTCTTGTCGAAACGATTCATAGCTCAACTTATCTAGGTGCAAGAACGGTTCGGATTGAAGTTGGAAAACAGAATTCTCAGTAAGAACGAAACAAAGTCCTGTTGGAGTGAGATGAAAACGTTCAGCAGGTTCGTTTATGTGGAAGGAAGCCACAATTTTTCCAAAGGAATCTATCTGTGCAATCCACGCATCTTCCCATAAGTCGCGTTTTTCGCTTGCAGGCTTAAACAATTTCTCATGCTCATAGAGCAACATGGTTAGCATACCATTCCACCAAACAAAATCGCCCACGGAATATTTCACACTTCCGAAAACGCTGTCGGGCGCATCTGTAATACTTATGACAGGCATCTGATAAATCTGCTCGGTCAATTCAATGAGTCTTCCAATTTTTGTAGTGGTGTAATCGTAGTATCCAATGGATTGAACGACGTATCCGTTGTTCGAACTTGGAATAGCGAATTCGCCCTGTTCATCGGTAACAGCGAATTGCTTTCCGTTGCTCCACTTCACCACTGCTCCGCTAATGGGTTTCTTGGTGTTGAAAGAAATGACCTTTCCTCGTTGTTGCGCATGGCTCACAAACGAAAGAAAGAACAGCACCAACGTTATTGAAATCCGCATCTTCATGAATGTTAATTTAAGTTGAAACGAGCTTCGCTCTCTTCCAATTAAATTTAAAAATTTCGTTTCTACTTCACGAAATAATGCAAAGTCTCGTCAACGGTGTTTTGAGTTACCGCGTGGTAGTTGCCTCTGCAATGCGCGTAAATGCTCAATGCTGTGACATGATACCCGTTGTTCTCCATGGCTTCGTACAACGGAGCGACGAATTTTCTTCTTCCCACTTTTTCTAAGAAGGTCGCTAGGTCTGCGAATACGGCTTCGTTCTTTGCTTGAATGGATAACATGAGCCATGCGAAGAGCACCTCTGAATTTCCAATTTTCGAAATATGGAAACTCTCGTCCAAAGACTGAATTTTAGTAAGCGACAGGTTATAATTCACATTCGATAAAAAACGATAACGCTCTTGGTAACTCCAGTTGTTCCAAGGAAGATCGCTGTTCTTTATTTCATCTCCTTCCCACTTCAAGCGAAGTTCATCTACTTTCTCTAACTCTGCCGATTGAACAACAGCTGTATTCGCCGGCAATCCAGCTGAATAAATCCACTCGTCAATTCCAATAGCATCTGCCTGCTCCTTGGTTAAAAGTTCAGTCGTTAAAATATCTATGAATCCTTCTGTAGTCATAACGCCGAAAGCATGCGACTGGAAGTAGTTCTTCAAGAACGCATCGAATTTCTCTCTTCCAATTTTCTCTTCAATGGTTCGAAGGAAGAAATAGCCTTTGTTGTAGGCAATGTCGTTCATGCCATCGTCTGGATTTCTATTCTCCAAAGCCAACTTCAAATGTGTGTCTTCTGCGGGAAGTTCAGCGAGTGTAGCATTCAAATCTTGACGCGCAAGCGTGGCCAGCATCTCAGCTTTCGCTTTACCAAATAGCGATTCCATAATGCGCTGTTCGAAATAAACAGTGAACCCTTCGTTCAACCAGAAGTCGTTCCAGGTGGCATTGGTGACTAAGTTCCCGCTCCAGCTGTGCGCTAGCTCATGTGCAATAAGCGAAACCAACGATTTGTCTCCAGCTAAAATGGTTGGCGTAGCAAACGTTAATCTTGGATTTTCCATTCCACCGAAAGGAAATGCTCCGGGAAGAACCAATACATCGTATCGCTCCCAGGCATAAGGGCCATACAAATCTTCTGCTGCTTTTACCATTCCGGGCATGTCTGAAAATTCGTTGTGAGCCAATTCCAACATATCGGCAGTGGCGTATACTCCGGTGTTTTCACTCAACGATTTGAAAGCCACATCTCCAACAGCCAATGCCAACAGATATGAAGGTATGCGTTGTTTCATTTCGAAGTGATACTTGCCGTCTGGTGATTTCACTTGCGGATTTTCAGCAGACATTAAAGCCATTAATTCTTTCGGCACTGTAACATCGGCAGAATAGGTGAAACGCACCGAAGGGCTGTCCTGACAAGGAATCCACGTTCTTGCGAGAATAGCCTGAGACTGCGAAAAAAGGAAAGGCAATTCGTTTTCCTTTTCCACCCACAACAACGCTTCTGCATTCGGAGAGGTGGTGTATTGAATGCTTACTTGATTGTCGGTGTCTTTAATTTCAACATGCAGCGCTTGACCTAAAAAAGGCTTCACTTCATCCATTGAAAAAAATGCTTTTCTTCCATTTACCTTCACCCATTCAATATTCAAATCTTTCGTGTCGAAGGAAATTTGCTTCGCTCCTTTTTCAGCAACAAAATCAAATGTCGCATTGGCTGAAATGATATGTGTTTCCACATTCACATTTGCGGTCCAATGAAGATGAGAAACACGTGCATCAGACGTTGAAGCTGAATGGGGATCAAACAATTTAGATGTTGTCATAGGGTTTATGGAATGAGGGGTTGCGGAAGTATCTTCCGAAATTTTACATGAAGTAAGGACCGCACAAATTGCGAAAAGGGAAATTAACTTCCGCATGAAATTATACTTTTAAAATTCTTCCGAAAACGCCTAAAGGAAGGAGCACGCCGCTTTCGGCATTCAAATAAAGTTCTCCGATAGATAAATTATTTCCAGCAAATGGACGCAATAGATTTTCAACAATAAGTGGAGAAAGCCCGAGGCTGTATGCGTTCAAGACTAAGAAATGTTCTTTCGGGTCTAACAACTGCAACACGCCATCGAGCAATTCTGAAATATGTTCTTCCAACTTCCACTTCTCTCCTTTCGGTCCATGTCCGAATGCCGGAGGATCAAGGATAATCCCATTGTATTTGTTTCCTCTTCTCACTTCACGCTGAACAAACTTCAAGGCGTCTTCCACCATCCAACGAATATCTTTTGTTCCCGTCAATTGAGCGTTTTCATTCGCCCATGTCACTACTTGCTTAATGCTGTCAACGTGTGTAACATCTGCTCCGTGCGTTGCGCAGGCCACTGTAGCTCCACCGGTGTATGCGAAAAGATTTAGGACTTTCGGCTTTTCAATTTGCATCTTTTCCATAGCTGTAATGGAAAAGTCCCAATTGGCAGCCTGTTCCGGAAATATTCCAACATGTTTAAAGGAAGTCATTCCCAAACGCATATTCAGATTCTTTCCGTTGATTAATTCGTATTGAATTTTCCACTGATCTGGCATCTTCTTCATCTTGGTCCACTCGCCAATGTTGCTTCCCTTCTGCACAAAACGAACGTGCGCGCGCTTCTTCCAATCCTCGTCAGACAAGCGTTTCGGCCATATTGCCTGTGGTTCTGGGCGTATGGTAATGAATTCGCCGAAGCGCTCTAATTTTTCAAAATCGCCACAATCTATAAGGGCATAATCCTTCCATCTTGAAGGGGTATCGAGTTGAACCGTTAATGTCATGAAACAAAGGTACGCTTCTTCGCTTTATCTTCGCAGAGATATGCGCATAGCTCTAGTTGGAAATGGAAATTTGGCGTGGCATTTAAATGCTGCACTTCGCGAAATTAATTCGCGTATTGATTTGCATGTGGTCCGCGAACTGCCTGTTTCAAGCCCGTGGAAAACAAGCACACAACTTTCAGACATTAACGACAGCTATCACTTAGTTTTATTGGCCGTTCCAGACTCTCAGATAGCTGAGGTGGCCGCACAACTTCCTGAGAAAATTATTGCTGTTCACTTTTCAGGAGGCACATCAATGCTCTCCTTGCCTCAAAAAAACAGAGCCGTTTGTTGGCCTTGCCAGACCTTGAAGAAAGGAACGTCTGTGAAGTACAACAACATTCCGTTGTTGCACGAATTTTCAAATTCCGAGACGGAGACCATTGTGAAAGCGTTTCTTGAACCTGCCATTGGCAAGTGGATTTCAGCAAGCGGCGAGCAACGTCAGCTTGCGCATGTATCTGCTGTGTTTTCAAACAACTTCACCAATCATCTTCAACATATATCTCAATCGTTGTTAAAGGAAGCGCAGCTTCCAACCGATTTATTTTACACCATGTTGAAGGCGCATGTTGAACTGTTAGAAACGAAATCGCCTGAATCCATTCAAACCGGCCCAGCGCAGCGTGGCGATGAAGGAACACTTGAGGCGCAAAAACAATTATTGAATAATCATGTTGAATGGAAGGAAATTTATGCCCTTCTTTCCAAAAACATTCTTGACAAATACCAATGAATTACAAAGAGAAATTAGCGAAGACCAAGATCTTTATCTTCGACGTAGATGGAGTCTTCACCGACAACATTGTTTGGTTGTTTCCAGACGGAGAGCAAATGCGCACAGCGAATGTTCGCGACGGATACGCTGTTCAGCTAGCTGTGAAAAACGGATTTAGAATAGCAGTGATAAGCGGAGGAAGATCTGAAGCGGTTCGCAATCGCTTCGAAAAACTAGGCGTTCATGAAGTTCACTTGGGGTCTTCGAATAAGCGAGAGGTGTATTTAGAGTTAAAATCGAAATGGCGTTTTCATGATGATGAGGTGTGTTATATGGGCGATGACATTCCGGATCTTCCGTTGTTGAAAATCGTCGGATTGGCTGTTTGTCCGGCCGATGCAGCGCCTGAAGTGAAAGAAGTTTCGCATTACATTTCCAACAAAAATGGGGGACATGGATGTGTTCGCGATTTAATGGAACAAGCGTTGAAGCTTCACGGACATTGGATGAATGAAGAATCTGTAATTTGGTAATTATGAAAAAAAGAAACCTTTTATTTTTTGCATTTTTCATTTTAGGTGGAAATGCATTCGGACAATATTGGCAGCAAAATGCCGATTATAGTATTGACATCTCTTTGAACACCACGAACGATTCATTCGTTGGAAAAGAAACCATTCAGTATACGAACAACAGCAACGAAGAGCTTTCTCAGTTGTTTTTCCATTTGTACAATAACGCATTTCAGCCGGGCAGCGACATGGATGTTCGATCTATGGCTTTGCCGGATCCCGACCGAAGAGTAGGCGATCGCATTTCGAAATTAACAAAAGAGCAAGAAGGCCATTTGCATGTTAGCAAACTCTTGGTGAATGGTGAACTCGTTTCATTCATTGAGAACGAAACCATTTTGGAAGTTCAACTTTCGAGAGGAATACCTGCGCATTCTGTTGCTAAAATTGAATTGGAATTCAACGGACAAGTGCCTTTGCAAATTCGCAGAAGCGGAAAAGACAATGCGGAAGGCATTGAGTATAGCATGAGTCAGTGGTATCCTAAATTGAGTGAATACGATAATGACGGATGGCATCCGAATCCCTATATCGGACGGGAGTTTTACGGCATTTGGGGAAACTTCAATGTTAACATTACCTTGCCCGCTAACTACGTGGTTGCTGCAGGAGGTGTTTTGTTGAATGAAGAAGAGTCTTTCAAGCGCGTTCAAAAGGTTGGAAAGAATTTACTCACTTGGAAGTACGAAGCGAAAAACGTTCACGACTTTGTTTGGGCCGCGGACCCCGATTACGTCCGCACTGAAACCCAACTGCGCGGCGGTCCAAAAATTTATTTCTATCACCAACCGGAAGAAAAGTACAACGAGGCATGGGATCGTCTTCCTGAATTCACCGTGAAGGCATTTGATAAGCTTAGTAAAGATTTCGGAAAATACCCTTACCCTGTTTACAACGTTATTCAAGCAGGTGACGGCGGAATGGAGTATCCAATGGCTACACTCATAACAGGCAAACGTTCGCTGCCAAGTCTTGTGGGCGTAACCGTTCACGAAGGCGCACACTCCTGGTATCAGTGCTTGTTGGCAACCGATGAAAGTCAGTATTGTTGGATGGACGAGGGCTTTACAAGCTTTGCAGCAACTGTGGTAATGAATGCGTTGTTCCCAGCGCAAGCTGATCCTTACCACAGAGAATCTATTGACGGATATCTCGGACTCGTTGAAGCAGGAATGGAAGAGCCATTAACCACACACGCCGATCATTTCGAAACGAACTATGCATACGGAGTTGCGGCATACAGCAAAGGAGAGACCTACTTAAGTCAATTGGAATACATCATGGGTTCTGAGCTTTTCAATAAAACCATGCATACTTATTTCAACGAATGGTCGTTCAAACATCCCACCCCTGCCGACATCTTGCGCGTTGCTGAAAAAGAAAGTGGATTGGTGCTCGATTGGTTCAATGAATATTTCGTTGGAACAACGAAAACATTAGACTATGCTGTAGATACTGTCTTTGTTAGCAAAGGAGAAACTGAAATCGTTCTAGAGCGCAAAGGATTATTCCCAATGCCCTGCGAAGTAACTGTGACTTTCGACAATGGAAAAGAGTGTGTGTATTACATTCCATTGGAACTCATGCGCGGAGAAAAATTCAGCGGTGAAATGCCACAGAATTGGAAACTTGAAGAAGACTGGCATTGGGTAGACAAAACCTTCTCTCTCAAATTTAAAAATCAGAATATGAAAGTTGTGAAGGTGACTGTTGATGCGAAGAACCAAACGATAGATACGAACAAGGACAACAACACTTATTCCATAACCCAATAAGCCGTGTTTAAAAACTACTTCGCATTTACAAAAAGCCCCGCGCTGAACTTCATTATTGGATTGGTCATTTCTCTTGGATTGCTCATTGGCCTCGGGCCTTTGGTGGTTTCTTACGGAAAGGAATTGCCCTTTTCAGTCTTGAGTTTAGTGGTGCTTTTCAACGCCATTTGGTGGGGATGGCAGATTGGATTTATTTCCGCATTATTTTATATTTTTCTTGGAATAGCTGGACTTCACATTTTCCCTAATTACGAATTCGGAATAAAACACGTCTTCACCATTACGAATTGTGGTTATTACTTCGGGTTCCTGGCTGCGGCTTTGCTAGCTGGATACTTCGCAGAAATTCCAAGAAAGAAAAAAATGTTGAACTCGCTTGCTATTTGGTTTCTTGGACATGCAATCATCTTGCTTCTGGGCGGATTGTACATATACCGAATTAATCCGGAAAGAGCTTGGGCTTTCATTCAATTAGATCTTTCAGCATACGCTGTGAAAGCCACAGCAGGACTCATTCTTACTGTTGCCTTCTTGCGTTTCGTAGAAGGCCGCGAGAACTTTTACAAAGCATCTTAAACTATGAAATACATTCAACTCAGTTATAACGAAGGCGTGGCAACCGTTGCGCTAGATCGTCAAGAAAAGTTCAACAGCTTCGTTATGGAAATGTCTCTTGAATTGCAAGAAGCATTGACTGAAATAAAAAACCGAACAGACGTTCGGTGTGTGGTGTTAACTGGAAATGGAAAAGCATTCTGTGCTGGTCAAGATTTAGGAGAAGCCATTGCTGCTGACGGACCTGGGTTGGAAAGTATTTTGAAAGACGGATACAATCCGATTATTCGCATGATGCGCGAACTACCCATTCCTATCGTTGGCGCCATTAACGGCGTTGCTGCAGGAGCAGGAGCGAACATTGCGTTGGCTTGCGACTTGGTTGTTGCTTCCGAAAACGCCAGCTTCTTGCAAGCGTTTACCAAGATTGGATTGATTCCAGACAGCGGCGGAACATATTTCCTTCCGCGCATTATTGGAACACAACGTGCGATGGCACAAATGCTTTTGGCCGACAAGGTTACAGCCGCTGAAGCGAAAGCCATGGGACTTATTTACGATGTTTATCCAGTAGAAGAATTCCAAACGAAAGTTGCAGAACTTGCAACGCGCTTGGCTTCTATGCCAACGAAAGCGCTTGCTTTCACTAAGCAAGCCATTTACGCTGGATGGAACAACACACTGCAGCAACAACTCGATTTAGAATTAGACCTTCAGAAAAAAGCTGGACAAACTGCTGACCACAAGGAAGGTGTTGCTGCTTTCTTGGAAAAGAGAATCCCTACATTTACGGGTAACTAATTCATTCAGAAATGTCGACTTGGATTTCAGTAACTAATCAATTGCCTCAAGATGGACAACGCGTATTGGCCTTCGTTCCGGGTAACACCGTTTTCCTTCCGGGAAAATCAGGTGAGACTGAATTGCGCGAGGTTATTGTTCTTCATTTCCAAAAAGATTTTTACTTACACGATAAAGAGAAAGCTGAAAAACACGGCGTTCACTTTTGGAAAGGGGAAGGAAATTCCAATCAGTTCTTTCAATCGGTATCGCATTGGATGCCAATGCCAACGATAGATGCATGAAAGAGGTCATTGAAAAGCTTCACTTAAAAAATGTGCTGAGACTTTCGGCAGCTACTGGAATAGGACAGCTCTTGACCTACGGAAGTGCTCCAATTCTTTCACGTATATATAACACCGAAGATTTCGCTTGGTTCGCTTTGTTTTATGCGTGGATTATTCCGTTTGCAGTGCTTGCAACACTTCGTGTTGAGTATAGTATTCCTAATGCTGAAACAGAAATGATGGCGCGCGAACGAGCGAAGTTGGCCATTAACAATGCTTGGAGACTGGCTTCAGGAATTGCTATTTTATTCAGTGTCTTGTATTTTTTCGGAATGCACATCTCTGCATTCGAAGCATTCCTTCCCATTGGAATCTTTACCATTGCCGCAATTCAAACGTTTAGCTTTCTTTCTACTCGATTAAACCGTTATCGTACAAATGCACTTTATCGTGTAGTGAATAGTTTATTTATTAATGGAACTTCCATTGCGCTTGGATATTTTCTTTTCGACTACCTCGGGCTTGTAATCGGCTTCATTGTTGGACAAGTGATTTCGTTATGGGTACTCTTCAGCGGAACACGTCAAGATGAACTTACCGAAGAACCGGTTAAAGACATTTCGCTTAAGAATTTCAAGCAATACATTTTCTTCAACACACCTCAAGGCATTATTGAAACATTGCAATTGAGCGGAACTGTATGGATGTTGAATGTCTGTTTCGGAGATTCAGCAACGGGCTTGTATTTCATGTGTTGGAAAATTATTCAAGCACCTGTAAACCTTATAAGCAACACCGTCTTTCTTACGCATTACAACAAAGCTTCTGAACTGAAGAACAACGGCGAGTCTTATCGCCCGCTAATTCTGAGCACTGCAAAGGCGCTCATGCTGTTCAGTGGAATTGGGGCTGTATTAATTGTTGCACTTGCTCCTACCCTCTTCGCCTTTGTCTTCGGAGAAGAGTGGAGAGCCTCTGGAGAAATGGCGCGTTGGTTAGCTCCGTTCTTCGTTTTGAATTTCTCCGTTTCTCCGTTTTCATTCACTGCCATTTTAGAAAACGCGCAGAACAAAGCGCTTGGATTAAACATCATTGATGTTATTCTAAAACTCGGCGCCTTGTATCTTGGATTCCTCATGAATAGCGTTATGTGGGCCATTGGACTCTATTCGTTGGTGAGCAGTATGATGTACTTGATTACGTTTTTCTGGTATCTGCAACTAGCAAATTCAAAAAAATAATTTCAATAAGATATCTATGCCTTTCATAGCATTTACAATTATAATGCTCAGGACGCGATTGTGTTTGCTTGTTTCTTTAAAAAAATTGGCTGATCCAAGTCCATCGTCAAAAGAACGATCCAAAATGTGAAAAACACAATACCAGTTTGACGTTGAAGCATAGATTCAAACAAACAATTAAAACTCAAACAGAATACCACTAATACAAGAAGTCCATTTCGCGATCGAATGCCCCATTGCGCGCTCTTTACAAGTATGAATAAAAAAATAGTCAAACCAAGAAAACCCAATTCCAAGGCTGTTTGAAGAAACTGATTATGTGGATTGTATCGTATTTCGTTGTTTTGAGTTTTGGTTGACATTTCAATCTGATTCACTTGAAGCAATGCCTGACTTAAATTTTCATCGACATTTCCTGTGCCTACTCCCAACGGGTGCGCAAGACATTCTCTCGCAGTTACGGCCCACATAATCAAACGCACTTTATCACCTGTAGGAACCTCTCCTTTACCATGAATGAACTCCATTGGATTGGTAGTATACTCGTGCAAAGCCACAGCGGAATTATTGAATTCGTCTTTTAGAGCAGGGGTATTCGTTATCACGATGAAAATACCAACGGGAGCCAAAGCAATCATAGCAACTGCGGCAATCTTATTGAATTTCGTGTAAATCCACTTGAACAATAAAAATGCAGCTACTGCAAATAAAAAGAGTATCGCAGACATGGAATAACTCAATAAAATCAATACAACTGCAAATAGCAAAAATGGAATAACCCTAGGCAACGAAAAACCAGAAAATTGCTTCTTGTATAAAAACCAAACCCCGGATAATGCAACCATTGTAAATGCTGCGTAGTAGGTCGGATGATCAACACAAATATTACTTGAAGTAAAAGATGTTAGAGCGTTGTGAGATAATTGAAACACTCCAATCGCCTTGGTAAAACCAACGATAGAAATGCAGACTATCCCTAATGCTAATCCCAAAATCGGATATGCCAAATCTATCTTAAATCTGGGTCGAAAGACAAACAGTATAGGAATGATAATAAATGAAAGTCTGTACTCGAGCACCTTCAAGGCATTTGCCAAATCATTTGTAAAACAAACCCCAAGAAGAAAAAACAAATAAAAGGTCATGAATGCTACAATGACAATATTCATTTGAAACTCAAACTGTTTTTTAAATAAACCAATTATACTAATCGCAAACATTAGTGCGAAACCGATAGCGACCAATTTGGGTAAAACAGCAATAAGCAACATAATTAATGCTAAAGCGAAATGATATCCCTTCGCAATTCTCATATCTGTTTTATTCGCATCCATTAATAGTGAATTTGCAAAGCTTGAAAGTAAATATTTTCCAAAATTTTCGCAACACTTAAGTAATCTAATCTTTGTTCTCTTAAAATGTCTAACCCATTTGTCTTCGGATTATTCAACGCGACAAGCAATCTCATTTTCTCGGAAATGGACTTCACATCTTGCTTCACAATAAAGCAATTGGACACATTTTGAATTCTTTCTCGAACATCTCCTACATCAACCGATACAATAGGCAATCCACAAGCCATGGCTTCTTTAATGACCATGGGACTTCCTTCACTGTCGGAACAAAGCAAACAAGCCACACAAGCGTTTAAGTATATCGGTATATCATTCGGTTCAACATTTCCATTCAACGACAGAAGTTCAACATTCAAATCGATCATTGACGCTACAACTTCATTGGCGATGTCTAATCGCTTTACAACGGGATTATTCGAATTAAAAAAAAGATAATTCTTATTTTGGGCAAGTCCTAACTTCATCTTACAAGATTCTCTGTCCATTTCGCGAAACAATCGTGTGTTTATTCCGGAAGCTAGAACAGTTGATTTCTCTTTTCCAATAGGAAGGTTGTTTTGAAGCTTTTCACTCACACAAATAATTTTACGCGCTCGCTTCGCTGCTATAAAACTCAAGAATTTGCCTAATTTCTCTCTTAGCCAATGAATATCTTTCGTGTAATTAATATCACTTCCATGAAATGAAACTACCAAGGGCACCGAAGAAATTCGGGAGGCAAAAAATGCATTAATAGTTCCGTAATGGGCATGCACTAAATCAGGCGCAAACTCTTTAACTTGACTTTCAAGTGACTTAAGCTGACGAAAAAAACCAAAAACTGAAAAGCTAGTTTTAAAATAAAAAATCTCATTTGAATGTCCCAATTCATCGAGATCTTCAATCTGCCTCTTGGCAAAAATAAATGCCGAAGGGGACGGGTGATATGGAATAACATGAAGTATTTTCATTTTCCCACCTTCCATATGCGAGACTTTAATTCCTTAAATATTTTTGTAATCATTATTCCAACAGCAATCGCAAAAATCGGAATCAACACACCTTCGTAAAGCAAAGCTTTAGAGGATTCAGGTCCTGAGCGAACCATCATAGCTGCGAACCCGGTAATTCCACAAATTGCAATAACTGAGAATAACCTTCCTTTGTTACTTGATAATTTCCGTGAAAGGTAAAATGGCAACAAAAGAATTACAGCTATAAAAAATGGACCTAACAGCAGACCTAAGTACGAGAAATTCAAATACCAAGCTGTTATGTAATTAATTGTAAATCCTTGCCCACCGCGAAACTTCATCTGATGAGAATAATACGTGTAGGCATCCTCAGGTCTATTTTTTACAAAAGCAGAAGGAATAAACGAATAGAACAAGTTTTTGAAACTAATTCCATAACTCGGCTGAACTTTCTCTTTCAAAACTCCATACATCGAAAAATGACCTGCGAAAAGTTCATTACTAAAAATCAAATTTGAAATTGTAAGACTCAATTTTGTAAAAAACGAATTGTTTTGGTAACGCAGAGAGGTATGAGAATCAACAAAATTAATCTTATGGTTTCCAACTACGAGATAGTCAGGATGCTCGTTAACTTGCTTTAAAAACTCTGCTCGATTAATAATGATAGAATCTTTCTTGTGATATACTACAGTATCCTTTAAAGCATTTGTGTATACATTTTCCTCGGTTTGCTGAGGCGATCGATGTGCTATGAAAGTTCTATCTTGTTGAAACAAAGCAGCCTCAACTTGATTTTCGGCTGAATTAAACAATTGTGTAATACCTGTCTGTCTTGCAATAACAGGGGTTAAACTTCGAAATGGGTCATTTAACATGAGTATAAATAACCAAATCAACATTACAAAAAAGTATCGCTTTCTCGATTCCCAAATACTTCTAATCGGATAGGACATTAAAACGAGTACGACAATTCCACCAAAAAAGACTTCATGCCTAGAGCCAATAAAAATGAGGTAAGCATTGCAAACAAAAAAAACAATCCAGAAGAACACACTTGGCTTTTTCAATTCAATCCAATTCGACTGCTTTCTTAGACTCAATCCTAAATAAATAAACAAACAAACAACCATTAACCAACAAGCATATTGATGAATAACGTAACCGTTAATGGGCGCCGATCTCATATTCAAATAAACCGATTCATTTAAAATAAGAGAATACACAATTAAATCCTCTACTAAAAACACAGAAATCGACAAGAAAAACAAAGCCATAATTGCTACTGCATTCGAATCTATTTGCAACCTTTCGCTTTCAACTAATTTTTGCTCTGAACGAACGATGCGCTTTAACCCAATCCAAATAAACAATTGAAAAAACAAGATGAACATTCCGTACATCCAGATGGCCTGAAAATAAACACCATCATATTCCACAGGAAACATTTTTTCTAGCAAATCATAATATTGAAAACCTACAGATTTCCCTAATCCAGATAAATTATCGAAGGTGAACAGCCAAGAACCCGCCAAGGACCAATAGTAGAATATACCGGTGAAAATCGGAAAGACTATATTTCGTTCGACTTTCCAAATTCGGTATTGGAGATATACGATAGCCAGCGTAATAATCAATATCGAAATCAGTATACTCATTTTAGTTTTTTGATGGAATTATACGTTTGAATAAAAGTAAGTACTCCAAGCAGGTTCACGGCAATCACGAAACAATATAGATAATAATACATTGACACTCCATTCAAATAGCCGCACAAAATTATAACCGCGTATACTCCGAGTGAAATCAATAGATTTACTGAATTCTTGGCCTTTACATGAATCGCATCTAAAAAACTTCGAAGAACAATGTAAATTACATAGCCAAAACTTCCCATTAGAATTATTCGAGCAATTTCAAATATCTCATGGCGATAGTTCTTCCCAAGCAAAAGATTCAATATAGGCTCATGAAAAAGAATGAAAATTAGATATCCAGCGACAGTTAGCAAAAGGCTAGAGAAAACAAAGAAATAGAATCGCTTAGAAATCAAATCAATTCGAGATTCAACAAGAAATTTAGAAATCTCAGGAAGTAGCACAAGACTTATTGGACCAAACGCTGCTCCGACTAAATTAAAAAGAGTAATAGCATAAGCAATATCTCCGCCCGCTGAAAGATTGTGCTGCAAATACAAAACAACATAGGCAGGAATTGTTAAAAGCGCCAACAGAGCAAAATCTCCAAAAATGCGAGGCATTCCATAACCCAAGAGTTCCAAAGAATCCTCTTTCAACAGATTGCGATTGAATTTTATTTGATTCTTCAAGAAAATAAGCACCGCAAAAACAACACTTACAATGCCAATAGTTAGTGCGTTGAAATACATGTAAAACGCTACATCCTGAGCAAAAAACATGGTTAAAACTGGCACAATACCAATATTGATTAGCTGGAAAACATTCGCTAAATACATTTCTCCTTTCCCTCGCAAATACCCGTAAATTATAGAATGAAATCCGTATGACACGAGAAGTAATGCTAAAGGAAAAATCAAAAAATTATATTCGGCACTTCCAAAAAACAGAATTGAAATAACATTTCTAAAAGCAACGAGCCCTATCAGAAATAAAATTCCAATGCCCATCATCATCATTAGCCCACTTGGCAAATAAGAATCTCGGTCTTTATTAATACTCATGTAACGCGGAACAGCAACTCCCAAACCGAGCATTAACAAAGGTTGTAAAAATGAAATATTACGTCTTGCCAGCGTAAACTCGCTAAACCCGACTTCAGCCAATTTCTCACTAGCCAATCTAAAGACTAAAAAACCGAGCAAAAGAACAAGAAATTCAACAAAAAAAGTTACGATATAATTGCTGTTCTTGCTAAACCTCATTCTTCTAAAATTAATAATCTAAGTTCACGATCATCAAGCGTTTCAAATTGACAGGGTCTCTCCTAACCACTAACAATTTTCGACAATGATTCCTATTAAGAAACGACCGTATAGTCTTCAAATTTACTAAATTTGGAATGGCTCTAGCCAAAAGAATTTTTCAAGCTCAAGAGAAGCTCGAAAAAACAAAAACAACGCTGTAAACAAAACATTACGTAAATAGGCTTATTGCCATCTACATAGAATAATTACACTATGAACCTTCCTTCAGTTGGGATTGCCATTCCTTGCTTTCAAGAAGCATTATACATTGAAGAATGTGTGCTTTCATGTTTGAATCAAACGTATGCTGGACTTATTCGTGTGTATGTGGCAGACGGCGGAAGCACAGACGGCACGCTTGAAAAGCTTGAGCAACTCGCTCTTCATCATCAAAATAAAATCGTTGTGTTGAAGAATAAACGTCGTGTTACACCCGTTGCATTGAACATGGGATTGCAAGCCAGCCAAGAAGATTTCAAAATGATTCTTGGTGCACACGCTGCTCTTCCGAATGACTACATTGAAAAATGCATGCAGACGTTTAACGAAAACCCGGAAGCAGATTGTGTTGGCGGAATAATTATCAACGAATACCAAGATGCAACTTCTCAGGCCATTGGATGCGCGATGTCGTCATCGTTTGGCGTAGGCAATGCGCATTTCAGAACAGGAAACAAAAACGGATTTGTAGACACCGTTGCCTTTGGCATGTATCGAAAAGAAGTCTTTGAAAAAATTGGTTATTTCAGAGAAGAGCTCATTCGTAATCAAGACGACGAGTTCAACTTCCGCATGGAAACGAATGGGATGAAGTGTTATTTAAATACAGATTTACATTCGAAGTACTACGTTCGCGGAACGTTAAGTAAACTGCTGAAGCAATATTATCAATACGGTTACTGGAAGGTGTATGTGAACATTCTTCACGGACAAATTACAACAGCGCGACAACTCGTTCCGTTTGCTTTTGTTTGTCACCTTATTCTTTTCGTCTTTACAAATATATTTTTTCCTAAGTATGACGTTTATTTAGGAATTCCCATTCTAGCTTATTTCATTCTTGCGCTCATATTCGCAGGTCGGGCAAAAAGCAAAGAGCCTCGTGTGACCTTGTTAAGCTTTTTCATTTTACATTTAGGATACGGCTGGGGATATTTACGCGCCGTAATTGAAATGAAAATTTTCGGAAAGCGTCCCACTCTACAAAACGCACAACACAACAGATAGAATATGCGATCTGCACTTTTTATTGTATTCGCTTTGCTCATGAACTCGCTTGCAGCGCAAAATTTAAGCGTTAAGCAGAATTTAACTTCTCCCTTCGTGAAGTGGATTTTCAACGAAGAAGGAAAAACTGAATACATGTCGGCTGCTGTTCCTGGAAATGTGCACCGAGATTTGGTGCTTAACAAAATAATTCCGGACCCACTCATTGGAACGAACGAAACCGCTGTGCAATGGGTATCGGAAAAAAGTTGGGAATATACATTGAACGATTTCGTTTGTGAACCGAACATTCTTCTTCAAGATAAAATTGAATTGCGTTTAAATGGAATCGATACTTACGCAAAAATTTTCTTGAACGATATTTTTCTTGGTGAAACGAACAACGCCTTCGTTCAATTCGATTTCGATGTGAAAGGAATACTTCTTCCGAAAGGAAATAAGCTGCGCATTGTTTTCTCTCCGGCTGAAGCCTACGCGAAACAAAAATTAAGCGAACGCACCTTGCCTCTTCCAGGAGACAGTATTCGGGCGGTGTGCCGAAAGCCGCAGTATCACTTCGGTTGGGACTGGGGACCGAAATTGGTGACTTGCGGCATTACCAAGAACATTGAGTTGGTTGGACATACCGACATGCTTTTCGAAACGTTTGGAGTGGAAACACTTTCGTTGAACGAAGGCAAAGCACAGATGCGCGCGCACATTCACTATCGCGCCGACAAAGAAGAAAAAGTTGCTGTAGCATTTAATTTCGGCGGACAAATTTTCAAAGAAGAATTCGTTTCGCGCAAAGGGGAGCACGATTTTATTTTTCCATTTGAATTAAATGAGCCGAAGTTGTGGTGGCCGAATGAAGCGGGAACTCCGTTTATGTATTTGGTGCAATGCACCCTTCAAACTACAAGTGGCAAAACGAATACGCGTGTAATTAAAACAGGAGTTCGTACCATAGAGTTGGTGAATCAACCCGATGAATTCGGAGAGAGTTTTTTCTTCAAGGTAAACGGAAAGTCTATCTTCATGAAAGGCGCAAACTACATTCCCTTGCGCATGTTGCCGGGTGTTTACAGCGAATCGGAATATCGAACGCTGCTTGAAAAATGCAGAGGAGCACACTTCAATATGCTTCGCGTTTGGGGCGGTGGCATTTACGAAAGCGATTTGTTTTATTCGTTGTGCGACGAGATGGGAATTCTTATTTGGCAAGACTTTATGTTCGCGTGCAGCATGTATCCGGGCGATGCGGAATTTTTAGAAAGTGTTCAAAAAGAAGCGGAGCAAAACGTTCGCAGAATTTCTTACCATCCGTGTACGGCCCTTTGGTGCGGCAACAACGAGAACGCAGAAGCTTGGTCGAATTGGGGATGGAAGACGGGTCTTTCAGCATCTTCTGTTTCTGCGATAGACGTCGAATACAATCAATTGTTCAATCAACTTTTACCTGGCATTGTCGGACATTTTTCCAACCTTCCCTATTGGCCTTCATCTCCGCAATTCGGAAGAGGAAACAAAGAATCGTTAGACGTTGGCGACTCGCATTATTGGGGATTGTGGCACGACGAGCAGCCTTTTTCTGTGTTGGAAACGAAGGTTCCTCGATTCATGAGTGAGTTCGGCATGCAGAGTTTTCCGAGTGAAGATGTGTT
>JBIIWZ010000019.1:0-39582 GCA_044338665.1 Flavobacteriales bacterium | reverse complement strand
TTACAGGTACCATCAGCAAGACCGGATGTTGCTGCATCTTTATTAACCAATTGCGTGAAAAGATTGGTGTCATGTTCGGTAACCCTGAAACGACAACAGGAGGTAATGCTCTTAAATTCTACGCTTCTATTCGTCTAGATATTCGTCGCTCTACTCAGTTGAAAGACGGAGAGAATGTAATTGGAAATCACACCAAGGTGAAAGTGGTAAAAAACAAAGTTGCTCCACCATTCAGAACGGCAGAGTTCGACATTATTTATGGTCAAGGAATTAGCCGAGTAGGTGAGTTAATTGACATGGGTGTTGATTTGACTATTGTGAAAAAAGCAGGTTCTTGGTTCTCTTACGGTGAAACCAAATTGGGACAAGGACGTGATGCGGTGAAACAATTGCTAGACGACAATCCAGAATTAATGGCAGAAATCGAAGGCAAAGTGAAAGCAGCTCTTGCAGCTAAAAAGGCGTAAGCTTATTTCACAGACAAACAAAAAGAGGAACCATTGGTTCCTCTTTTTTATTTCCAACAAAATGGAATTACTTAATGTATCTCCAGTCTTGATTGTTTTTAATCGTTTTCAACGAATGGTAGATCAAATGAATGACCGCCTCAACGTCGTCTTTGGCAACCATCTCAACAGTCGTGTGCATATATCGCAACGGCAGTGAAATGAGCGCGCTAGCCACACCTGCATTGCTGTAAGCGAAGGCATCGGTGTCTGTTCCTGTTGCTCTGTAAACAGCGGCACGTTGAATATCGATTTTGTTTTTGTCAGCAGCAGTTATAATATGCTTCAATAAATTGTTCTGCACAGCCGGACCGTAGCTCAATACAGGCCCTTTACCGCATGAAATATCTCCGCTCATGATCTTGCTCATCATTGGAGTTTGCGTGTCGTGACATACGTCTGTAACAATGGCAACATCCGGATTAATGCGATGCGCAATCATTTCAGCGCCACGCAATCCAATTTCTTCTTGAACAGAATTGGTGAAGTAGACACCGAATGGAAGTTTGACTTTGTTCTCTTTCAACATACGTGCGACTTCGGCAATCATGAATCCACCAATGCGGTTGTCTAACGCGCGACCTAAGTAATAGCGATCGTTCAGCACCATGAACTCATCTTCGAAGGTGGCCACGCATCCCACGTGAATGCCCAGTCCTTCCACTTCCTCTTTTGTTCTAGCGCCTACATCTAAGAAAATATTTTTCATGGAAGGAGCTTCCTCTTTCTCTTGACGAACGTGAATCGCCGGCCATCCGAATACGCCTTTTACCAATCCTTTTGGGGTTTGAATATTCACACGCATGGAAGGCGCAATCATGTGATCGCTTCCGCCGTTGCGACGCAAATAAATAAATCCATCTGGAGTAATGTAGTGTACGAACCACGCGATTTCATCGGCGTGTGCTTCCACAACAACTTTGTACGGAGCATCTGGATTAATAACTCCGACAACGGTTCCGTAGGTATCTACGATGTGTGTGTCGATATACGGACGAATGTAATCTAACCACATTTGCTGTCCAGGCGTTTCGAATCCGGTAGGCGCAATGTTGTTAATGTATTTCTCTAAGAACTCGTGACTTTTTGCGTTCAAGATGCTCTTCGGTTTTTTTGTAGGGGATGCTTTCGTTTTCTTTGCCATAGCAATTATTTGTTAATCAAAAGTAAAGAGATAAAAATCCCGTGGACGTATACCAAGAAAATAGTTTGAACAATACCGCGGTGAACAAATCGCGCACGCGCGAACTCGTGAAAACCGCAGACGGTTCGTTCACGTTGTTTATTCCGGAAGTGGAAGAGACTTATCATAGCACCCACGGCGCGGTGCAAGAATCTATGCATGTCTTCATTGAAAACGGATTGAAGGCGTGTGATAAAGAATCGATTCGCGTTTTGGAAGTGGGCTTGGGAACGGGATTGAACGCCGTGTTAACCCTTCAACATGCAACAAAAAAAATCAACTACTGTGCGCTTGAGCCTTATCCGTTGTCGAAGGAAATATTGAATGAATTAGCAGCAAGTCGAACAGATCAATTCGAAATGAAATTTCATTCTTCTTGCGCTGGTGAGTTGATTTCACTTCGAGAAGATTTTTCTTTTGTTCGAATGGAAGTGGGGTTGGAAGAATTTCAATCAGCGGAAAAATTCGATGTCATTTATTACGACGCCTTTGGTCCGCGCGTTGAGCCTGGCTTATGGACGCCCGAGCGCATGCAACAATGTTTCGACTTGCTGAATGAAGGCGGCATCTTAGTCACCTACTGCGCGAAAGGCGAAGTACGTCGCAATCTTCAAGCAGCGGGGTTTGTGGTGGAACGGTTGGCGGGGCCGCCGGGGAAACGCGAAATGCTTAGAGGGGTGAAACCCCTCTAGAATGTCTATGACGAATGCCCTTCGGGCGAATGTTCTTTGAACGAATGTCTACGACGTTGATTCAGAGTTAAGAGAAGTTAAGAAAGGTAAGAGAAGGGAAGATTAGTCGGGTCGAAATATCTTTCGACGGTTTTTTTAAGTTTGATAAATCTCCCTAAACTGAAGATTGAGATTTAAGTGTTTATTCCTAAATTTGATTAATTCAATTTATCACTATGACAACTACAGCAATAAAGAAACAAGTAGATAATTATCTGCCACTTTTATCAGCCAGACAGCAAGCTCTAGTGTTAGAAATGATTAAAAGTTTCTTGGATGTTGACAGCGACACCAAACGAATTACTCGTAAACTATACAACAAGGAATTAGATGAGGCGGTAACACGTGTTGAAAATGGAAATTTTGTTTCTCATAAAGACGCTGTTAAGGAATTGTCTAAATGGTAAAATCATCTTCGTACAGGCTGATTTGGGATGTCAAAGCCCTCGATCACCTCAAAAACATTCTTGAATACCTAGAAGAACAAAGTGCTCAGGCACCGAAAATTGTAAAAAAAGCAATTCTTGAAAGACTAGTTCTCGTTCAAAAAAATCCACTTACATCGGAGGTCGACAAACTAAAAGACCCAATTAATGCAGACTTTCGTGCATTTGTAGTTTTTAGTTACAGAGTTACCTATCAAATCGAAAACGATAAGAAAGAAATCAGAGTGTTAAGAGTCCGGCATACGAGCAGAGAACCTTTAGGTTACTAATCGGAGCTATGGTGAGGCAGAAGAAATGGTAAGAGAAGGTAAGAGCGGTGAAGAATGTCTTTCAGACGAATGCCCTGCGGGCGAATGTTCTTTGAACGAATGTCTGCGACGATGTTGCAGAGTTTAGGAAATTCATTCTCATTCTCATTCTGTTTCTCATTCTAATTCATTCTCGTTGAAAGGAAATAAATCAAGAATCTTGAAAAAAAGGACAAGTATATATTGATGTTCTTTGTTTAAAATCCTTGACATGAAAAGACTTTTACTCTTGAGTTTGCTCGTATTAATTTTTCAAGCGGCTTGCGCCCAGCGTCTTATTCCATTCGTTGCGAACAATCAGCAACACATCTTGAACGATGCTTTAGATAATTTCTCTTGCTATGATGGAGAAGTATTTCACGATTCTCTTTTTGTTTCAGTCAATTATGGCGACACACTTAATCATTCAGCATTGAAAGTCCTTAAGGGTGATGTGCTATCGGATGTTTCATTAGATTGGGACACTAAATATGGAAGAATATATGATTTGTTTAGTAGCTCGGAGAAACTATGTGCTGTGGGGACAAAGAATGATTCGATTGCAAATATTTCTTATGCGAATCTTGCAATTCTAGAGAACGGGGTTTGGAGTGAATACAGCTACCCTAGCTATTCAAGATTTAGTTTCGGAACTGTTTTTAATAACAAGGTTTTTTTGTTCGCAAATGTTTCTCGTCAGGTATGCTTTTTTGAAAACGGAGTTTTTAATGAAATCGCTGTGGATTCAGTAGTAGATGCTCAGGTGTACGATGAGAAATTGTTTTTCATTGAAAGGAATTATTCAGGTATCAAGTATTTAGATTCTCTGGGTGAAGTGCACACCGAAGAAATAGCATGTGACTCATTGATGCGTTTTAGTGTTGTGAACGGACAATTATTTGTTTCGGGTAAATGCAATGAATTTTTGTTTCGAAGGAATGAAAATGCAGAATGGGTGTTCGATGATTTGGGAGTCGATTTTAGTCCGTTCCGCACCACAAGTTTAGGAAGTGTTTTTCTCACACAAAGGGGCTATTTAGCCAATTTCACAAACGATATTCGACCTCAACTTCAATTCTATGCTCAGAGTAATTCTTATGAATTGATTCAAAAAAACGAATTGAACAAATACATTCTTAATGTCATAAACTTCGAAGGAAAGGAGTTTGCAATTTGCAGAAGTATTAGCGCTGTAGATGGAATGAAAGGTGGGATTTGTACGTTAGAAAATGGATGGAAGCAGCAGAATATCTCAAATCAGTTTGTTTCAGAAACGTCGTACCCTTCTTTTTCTTCCTATTTGTATCAATCCTCTTATTTTACTTTTGATTTTCGGCCAATTGGTTTAGGATATAAAGATAAAAAGGTCGTTTTTACTGCGGCTCCGCTTTTATATGGGATTAAGAATGATTTAGTTTCTGGAGTTGGTGGTTTGTTTGAAACAGGTTTGAACGGGGCATACTCGGGTCCAATATCCAATATTTACTCGAACGATTTTGCACAGAAATACAATCGCGTATGGAAGGTCAAACAAACGGATATTGATTACCACAATCACCATTGGTATGAGGCGAATTATTCAGCTCCGATAGATATTTTGGAATGGCCGGGTAATGGATCTGTAATCAATGGTGAACCTCAAATAATAGCGCCGTTTCACGATGTGAATGGAAACAATATCTACGAACCTCAGTTTGGAGATGCTCCTGAAATCAAAGGAGATGAGGCAACATTTTATATTGTTTCAGATGGAAGAGAAGTTTCACCTGCGTTTCATAACTCTAATTATGCAAGTACTGTTTCTAATATAGAAATGTCGGTACTGACGTATCTCTTTCACAATGCTCCGAGCCAGGCTTTGAGTCAAACAGTTTTTACCGATTACCGAATAGTGCTGCGCGACGATACTCCCTTGAATGAATTCTATTTCGGAATGCACACTGATTTCGATTTAGGCTCAGGATTCGATGACTTTATTGGATGTGATAGCACTCGGAATCTAGTTTTTGGATACAATGCAGATGATTTTGATGAGCAGTCGTCCATGTCTTATGGTTATGCCAATGAGGTGCCGGCATGTGGTTATCGGTTTTTAAACAGCGCTATTACATCAAGTGTTTATTTTAACGCGAGTTTAAGTCCTGTTTACGGTCAACCAAATACCAATGAGCAATTGTATAATGTTTTGAAAGGAAGGCGAATTGATGGCTCTTCAATTTTGAATCCATTTACTCAGCAACAATCCTCTTTCATGTATAGCGGTGAAGTAGGGGTCCCTGGCGTTTGGAACGAAGTAAATGTTCAAAATCCCGGTGGCGATCGACGCGTGATAGTGTCTGCTTTTGTAGGTGATCTTCAGCCCAACGTTCCGCTGTGTATTTCTGTAGCGCGAGTTGTTGGTTCAGACACCTTATCTGCTGGCAGCCCCTCTATAAATGCGGTCTACAAAATGAAACAGTACTCAGACGAAGTGCAACAGTATTATGATCAATACCTTCAAACTACCGATTGCGATCAGTTGGTTGGAGTGGAAGAGGAAAGTGAAGATGCTTATGGAGTGAACGTATACCCCAATCCTTCGAGCGATCGAGTAGCGGTGCAAACAACACGAAGTTCCATCTGTAAGGTTGAGTTGTTTAATCCAGTTGGAAGTCTCGTTTACAGCACATCTGGTCTCGAAGTGGGTGCCGTAATTATCGATGTAAATGCTTACGCAAAGGGTTTGTATTCCGTTCGAGTTTACTTGAATGACGGTACAGTCGAGGTTAGAAAAATTATTGTTGAATAGGTTTCATTGGGTCGAACTATCTTTCGACCCCAGGTAAGAAAATTCATTCTCATTCTCATTGTGTTTCTCATTCTGATTTGTATCTATATCAGACGCATTAATTATATCGCCGAAGGCATTCGTTACAACGTAACATTCGCCTTAGGCATTCGTCATAGACACCACTTCTATCCGGGGTACGGAAGAATTGTTTTGAACAATTAATTTATCGACATGGCTTTTAATTATCTTTATCTAAACGCAACCGGCCTTAACCTAACACGAGATAATTACATGAATTGAATAGTTTTTTAGATCGTATAAAATAGTTAGGTATAATTTGAAGTATTATTTATGAAAATATCGTCTTTAAAATTCATTCTATTTTTACTCGTTCTTTTCACAAAAGTTCAGAGCAAGTGTCAAAGTACAAACCCGGATACAGTAGTAATAGGCTCCTACATTAGCTCAATACACAACATCGATATACCAAATAATTGTGTTGAAGCTGACATATATCTATGGTGCAGGTATAACCCTCAAAAAAAATATTCCTTTGACCAACAATTAGAATTTAACAATTGCAACTCTACCATCCTTTCAGGCACGGGAACTGTGCTGGAGTTAAATCAGGTTAGATTCCTTACTAAGGCCCAAATCCAAAGTAGACAGAATTTTTCACTTAGAAATTTTCCCTTCGATAAACAAAGACTTGTATTTCCTATCGAGTCAAATTATTATATTAGTCAGGATCTGGTATTTAAGACAGATGATTTTAATTCGGGTTTCGATTCAAACGTGGGTTTAAATTTGAATGGCTGGCTTTTGGATAGTCATAAAGTGCAATCAGCTATCTCTAATTATGTTACTAGCTTTGGATCTACCGATACTAAAGGTTCTTCGTACGCTCGATATGAAATAATAGTAGATTTAAGCAGAAAAAATCCTTGGCTTATTTTCTTAAAGCTTATTTTAGGTGCAGTAATTTCTTATTCAATTGCCATTTGTTCATTTTGGATAAATCCAGAAGATACGGAAGCCCGACTTAGTCTTTGCATGACGGGTATTTTTGGTGCTGTAGGTAATAAATACATTACTGAGAGTATACAGCCTTCATTAATTGAATTAACGCTAATTGATAGATTACATAACATAACTTTTGTCGTTATATTTTTGATAATTATATTAGTAATAATAATAAGTAGATTGTCGAACTCTCCAATTAGGAAGAATAAATTAATTACAAAATACATAAACAACCTCGCGTTCTACGCAATTACGATACTGTACACAAGTATTTGCCTCATTGAAATAGTTAGTTCGCAATGAAACTGTAATTAGTGTCTTCATGAATTTTTCATATGCAATAAAACAACTGGAGCTAATAAGGAGCAAGTTTCTTTGCCTTCACTGAGTTCGACGAGCAATTCATGGAATCAGGAACAGAGATCCGCAAGATTCAACAAATTCGATCGTCATTTGACGAGTTGTAAATAAAATCATTACCTTTAGCTAACAGCAACAATCTTCGCCTATCGCATTATAAAAGACAACATAACTTGAGAAGACTAACATACATATTTACAGTTTTAACTCTGCCAATTTTATTGGCGAGTTTTGCGCCTGCCCACAAATCAGCTCAATTATATTCTATTCCGACACAGACTATCAATCTTTATAAATTACTTGCTGACAATTCAAGAACTTCTACCCAAACCATTAAAGCATTTCAAATCAGCGAACAGGTTACCTACAGGGAGTATAAAGACTATTTAAAATCTGTAAAAAAGGACTCATCTGCAACCTTTTATTTAACTCAACTACCCGACAGCACTATTGGTTCAGCTGAGGTATATAAAGAATATATAACCAGTGTCGAATATGACAACTTTCCAGTTCTTGGTATCTCATGGGACAACGCAATGAATTTTTGCAAATGGAAAACGCAGAAAGAAAACAAAGACGGCATTCAAGTTATTTACCGTTTACCAAACTGCTCGGAGTGGTTAGCAGCGTATTCCTATTTATCTGAAAATAAGATCAAAAACGATTTTAATAAAAATTATTCTGATTGGCTAGTCAATTCATTTGACGAATCTTTTTCCCGCTATGCAAGCGATACTTCATCCAGTCAATTTATTTACGACTGGTTGTATTTTTACAAAAGCAAAGACTCAGTTTGGTTGAATCGTAAGCTGGTAATTGGAAATTCATATTTGTATCAGCAACAAAATATTTTATTTTATTTATTTAGTTTCTTTGCAAATGAAGGGTATAGGCAAATTGGTTTTAGATATGTAGAAGAAACGGTTTCAGATTCACCTGAAATAGGTCAAAATGGGAAGAGTATTGCACAATCACTAATAGAACATTGGGGTCTGAAAAATAAATGAAACAAACTTTATTAATAATATTTCCATTCATATTCCTTTCATTCGTTGCAAGGGATAAGATGAAGCGCTCTTATGAGTCGAGTGATTTTAAATGCTCTTACGAAACAACTGATGGGCGATTAGACGGCAATTATGTTTCTTATTACAACAATGGCCAGAAGAAATCAGAGGGTAAATTTGCAAACAATTATCGAATTGGTAAATGGACTGTTTGGGATTCTACAGGCAGGATTCGAATGCAGCGTGACTATACAGACGCGTTTACTTTCAAAAGAATTATTCCTAAAGTTGCAAAAGACAAAGTAATTAAACTTCTAAATGTTCCGCAATACTCTCTGAAATACAATAAAGACGGCTTCATAGAGTATTTTTATTTAAGAGAGCGAGCCGTTCTTTATTTACACCGGAAATGGCGATTTGTAGCACCTAATGAAAACAGACTGCTTTTTGAGAAAGACAAATTGTTTTCCATACTTAACAAGAATATATTTAATAAAAACATAACTCCTTACAAAGTTACTGATGACGAATTTCAGGAAGAACTTTTGGTAACAGATTTAGACACATCCTCAATTGAAATTATTGGCTTCAAAATAAAAGAGGCCTATTTTTTTGATAGCGAAAGACTTGTTTCTGAAACGCGAATTATGGGAATATGTCCGGTTGGATTCAGCAAGCTTAAACAAGACACCGTTGACTTGTATTGGGTTTATTTTCCTTATATAAGAAAGTATTTAGCTCAAGAAAAAATTCAGCAATCTGGACTTCCTGCTAAAATTAAAACCTTTGACGACTTGTTTTTTTATCGCTATTTCTACGGACAGATTTATAAGGAATCAAATATTTACGACAAACCAATTTCAGCATACAAGAGTGGAAAGGAAATAGAACAAGAAGCTGAAAAAATTGAATTAGATTTAATTGAAAGTGAACACGACATTTGGATAACATTAACCGAATGACGGAAAGAAAAACAGCATTAGGTAAGTTAAGAGAAGTTAAGATAATCGGATCGAAAGATCTTTCGACCCTAGGTAAGAGAAGGTATGAGCGGTGAAGAATGTCTTTAAGACGAATGCCTGCGGTGAATGCTTCGCGAATGTCTTTGAAGAAATTCCCATTCTCATTCTGTTTCTCATTCTTTTTTGAACCTATTTCCGGCTATTCGTTCCAAGCTTTTCGCTGCGCTCAAAGGCTTTCCACTTCTATCCGGGGTATAGAAGAATTGTTTTGTACAATTAATTTCTCATTTTCCCTTTTAACTACCTTTATTAAACCACAACAGACCATCGTCTATCGAGCAATAATGACACGTGTTGAGAAGGCTTGTATGGCGCAGAAGTTAGTTATGAGCAATAGGTGCAAACTGTAATCGGTAAGTTATAAAGAATTAGACAATTATTAATAAATGAGTATATTTAAAAAAATAATAAGTGGAGACCAGAACTCACTTTAAAAAACGGGGCGAAATCCGAAAAGCCATAAGAGTAAGAACAAAATTTAAAAGATAATAAAATGAAAAATTTATTGATTTTAGTAACAATGTTGCTCACTTGTAGTTATTCAACAGCTCAAGATTGCGACTGTTCAACTGATCTAATTATTGAGTCTAATTTAAAGTTTTCAGATCTAACAGAAACTGAAAAGGCTGAAGCTATTCAGGCTTTAATATCAGGATCTTGTTATTACAAAGGGATAAAGCTTTGGGGTAAAGTCCAATTCGTAACTTCATATCCTGATATTAAGATACAATACGTTGATAGCTACCCAGATATTAAAGTTAAGTTCGTATCATCTTATCCCGATAAATGTGGTTTATGGCAAACAACCGAAAGCTACCCGGATTTTAAGGTTCAAATCGTTACAAGTTATCCGGACATTAAAGTTAAAATGGTAGAAAGTTATCCGGGAGTAGATTAAAAAATCCATAACTGTTGAAGGTAGGCTGACCAACTAAATTGACAGACAGAAAAGTTGAGACAAGAAAAAAAACTATAAAACAAAGGAGTAATCTGAAAATCCTTAAGAGTAAGAGCAAAATTTAAAAAATAACAAAATGAAAAAAATCTTTTTTTTAATTATTATCTGCATCAGCAGTCAATTAGCCTTCACCCAAACATCCAGACCTGTTAACGTAATGACATTAAACGGGACTTGGGATTTATATGAAAATTCTAACGGAACAATTGGAAATACACCTGACCAAAGCATGAATATTATGACTTTTGATGGTAACAAAATAGTTGTGCAGGGTATTTCACCGGGTAATACCTATTGGATTGGATTAGGAGAACTTAGAGGTTCTGAAGGATATTTTGACTGGAGATTCAATGATGGTCGTTATGGCCAAACAACCTTCAAGGTCGATAAAAATGGGAATTTGGATGCACTAAGTTTAAGCTTTACGGTTGAATATAAATATTTAGCGAAAAGAAGTGAATAAATTGTAGATTAAACCATCCCTTAACAGCACCTAAAAGAAATTGGCGGTTTTCCCGGTAGTTATCGGGACGCCACTTCTTTTAGCGGCAAGCCGTTATGGGTAAGTTTACACCTCTATAGAACGGAGAAAGCCGAAAATCCATTAAAGTGTAGGCGAAATAAATTAAATTAAAGTTATGTCAGAGGTTTTGTCATGGGTCATTCTTATAATGACATTTGGATTTATTGGCTAATATCTTATTGTTTTTTAAAATTAGGTTTCTATTTCAAGGTTGGCGCCGCTGGAATTGAGTTTTTTAGACTTTGGTTAAAACCACTTTTTATTCTTAATTTTTCATGGTTTTTAGTAATAGAAATTATTTTTTCCTTGGTTTACTGGACTACTTTTCTAATATTAAAAATTCTTCCATTTACAACACCTGCAATTTTATTTATAAATAGATTCCATTCAGATGACCCTGGACTGATTGCTTGGTTAGTTTATTCAATAATTATTTATTGCGTTGTTATGACTCCATACTTTTTTCTGCAGTATAAATTAAGTTTTCATTTCAAAAAAACGATTTTCACTAAGCTTGCTTCATCGATTAATGCCAAAAATATTCAGTTTCATGGACAGGCTGCAAAACTAAATTTAGACAAAACTTTATTTACCCAACTCGCAGCTAGGAGTGAAAAAATAAAACAATGGGTTAAAGATTCAATCAAGGACTACGAATTAAAACCAGGAAATGAAGACAAGCGATTTTCAATTATTAATACTGCAACGGATCACATGTCGTGGAACTTAAATAATACCAAAGCAGAATTTTTCGAAGCAGTAATTGAATTTGATGGAGAAATAAAAAAGGTCGATAAAGAAGGTGATGTAAGTTATGAATCAGCTTTTAAAGAGGAACTATTCGACGGAATAGTTATACTTGTTGAAAATATTTTCAGAGAACCATGGAAGCCAACAGTTTTTGAAACTGAACGTATTTTTATTGGAAAAGAAAAAGAGAGTAGAACTGTTCATAAACAAAATTTTCTAATTAAACTTTTTAACGACATCGTTTTCAAATCAATAGCAACAAAAGTTGGAGTGTCTTATGATAATAGCCTCATTGAGCAGTTTACTGCACCCGAGAAACTAAAAATACAAACAGAATCTTTATTTCAATTTATCCTCTGTGACCAAAATAATCTATATCTGTTCCTCAAAACTGAATTAGAGGGAACGTCTTTTGACTTAAATATGAATATTCCTGTTAAAAAAAGTATGGAACTATTCAAACAAGATTTAGATTTGGTTGAATCTGCAATGGGTGAAATTTCTATTATAATGAAATATATTGAAGATAACAATATGAAATACGGAAAAGAAGTGGCCTAGAAAGAATTTTGTTTTCATCTATTTGATTAGATCAATCAAACTATGTCAAACTTTAATCAATCTGCATTTTGAGGCATATTCAATTTTAAATAAATCAACCCATAACAACGTGTAAGCGCAACCTTCGGGTATGCGCCTACACGCAACCGTTAGAAAACATTTAAAGAAACAGATATGATCAATACAACTATAGGAAAATACAAAATCATCAGATTAATCGGAGAAGGCGGAATGGCCTCGGTTTATGAAGCTGAACATGAAATGCTCGGAACAAAAGTGGCTATTAAAGTGCTAAATCCGATTCTATCAGCTAATGCTCAAATCAAAGAGCGATTCAGAAATGAAGCCAAGCTCATGGCTTCATTAGACCACCCGAACATTAACAGAGTACTCGATTTCGATGAGCAGCCACAGCAATTATCCATTGTTATGGATTTTCTTGCCGGTTCGGATTTAAATCAAAAAATTAAAACAAACGGTCCCCTTTCTGAAAAAGAAATAGAAAGAGTCTTTTCTCAAACTTTATCAGCCTTTCAATATGCTCATGACAAAGGGATTGTGCATCGAGATATAAAGCCGTCCAATATTTTCATACTTCCCGATGGTAGTGTGAAAATCCTAGATTTTGGAATTGCTAAATTGTTTGGACAAGGCAATGAAATGACTCAAACAGGCACTCAATTAGGCACACCTATTTACATGAGTCCGGAACAAGTAAAAGCAGACAAGTCCATCGACCATCGTAGCGATATTTATTCTCTAGGTGTTACTTTGTTTTTTGCAATAAATGGCAACCCACCCTACAATCCAGATACCGATTCTCAATTCGATATTTTTAATAAAATAGTTTATGAGCCACTGCCCGAAATAAGCAGTAATAGCAAATACAGCGGTATCATTAAAAAAGCTTGTGCTAAAAATAGGGAAGAACGCTTTCAAAATTGTAATGCCTGGTTAAGCGAAATGAACAATCCTTCATCAGATCTTTCATCTGCTACCATAACTGATGATAAGACAGTAATTTCAAATAAAGTAAATGAAGATGCTACTTTGGATCAGCATCCGTTTAAAGACGATACGACCGCAAGTAATCAAGCAACAAATGAGAATACACGAGTAGAAAATACAAAACAAGAAACTCAGCATAAAGTAAACACTTCAAATAATACATCAGGTGATTTAGCCCAACAAAAAAAGAGTAAAACAGGATTAATAATTGGTCTTGTTGCGGGAATTATTTTACTAATCATCATTTTTGTTGCATCAAGTGGGCCAAGTGAAGAAGAAAAAACACCAAATTACGAACTACCTGAACAAAATTCTACCTACTTATTAGTGGGGGATTCAACTATTGTGCCTACCCCAACATTAATTGAAACTCCGAATTTTAATGGAATTCAATTAATTGAAGAATCAGAAAATATGGTTGCTTTATCAAAAGTTTCGAGTTCCCCTAATGAAATTACTGATGATGATGCCTGGTTTAATCGAAATAATTTAACGCTTCCGACTTACAAAGTTTATAATGAGTTTAAAAAAGAAAAAGGAAATGTTCCGGAAGATGTGCCGAATAAAATAAATGGATTAAGGATAACAAATGGATTCAGTTATATAGGTGGAGATATTTATTTTTATGGAAAAAATTTTGGTGAAAAAAGTGTAGTAATCATTACCGATAAGGATAAGCGCAGTATTAAGCATTGTTTAGACTTCTCTAATTTTTCTATTTCACCACAAACCGTTAAAGGAGATGAAGATTACGTATACCAAGCTGTTAATTGGGCGATACTTGAAAATAATGTTTTATACATTTCGCATGGTCATAGTACATACGCTAAGTCAAGTTTTGGACAAAATGCATATATCTCTGCCATAGATTTAAAAAATTATAAAATTTTATGGACAACTGATCCTTTGACTTGTAATTCAAATTTTTCTTTAATTGGAAACTCAATTATTTGTGGTTATGGATTTACTGATGAGCCAGATTTTCTCTTTATCATAGATAAAAAAAATGGAAGAAGAGTTCAAGAAATAAATCTATCGTCTGACCCAGAATACATAATTCCAAAAAATAATCAACTATATGTAAGGGCGTATAATAAAAATTATGTTTTTCAAATAAATTAAATCTGATTTATTAAGCGTTTAATAACAGGGTGTAAGCGCTTACAAGCAAATCGTTAATCAAGCTTCATCGAAATGCACAACCTAAGCTGCACTACAAATGTTGAAATTACGCTCGTTTAGTTCGCCTTGTAATTCTTTTAATTAGAAGGCGATTACCTCTTCACCACTTCCAAAGCAAACACCAAAGGCATTTTATTTCCGAAATGTTTCCCGCAAAAAGGTAAGAGAAGTTAAGAAGAGGTAAAAGAGGGGAAGAAGAGAAAATTCATTCTCATTCTCTTTGTGTTTCTCATTCTGTATTGTATCTTCTCATAAAAGTCGTAATTTAGTGTCAATGATAAAGCGCGTTTATATAGATACATCGGTATTTGGCGGAAATTTCGATGAGGAATTTTCGACAGATACTATTCCATTCTTTGATAGAGTAAGAAATGGAGAAGTAACAATAATAGTTTCTGATGTCCTTGAGGCTGAATTATTAGGCGCGCCAGACTTTGTAAGACAGCTATTGGCTAGTTTACCAAAAGAGTTCATTGAAAAAATTAGATTGTCAAAAGACGCTTCAGAATTGGCCGATAAGTATATTGAAGCGAAAGTTGTTGGAAAAACGAGTAGAGCAGATTGTCAACATATTGCAATTGCAACACTTTGCCATGCGGATGTTTTGGTTAGTTGGAATTTTAAACATATTGTTAATTTAGATCGTATCAGAGGCTATAATGGAATTAATTTCCAAAATGGTCACCAAATGATTGAAATAAGAACTCCTAAAGAAATTTTCAATTATGGAAACGAAGAATAAAGATGTCATCAAAACATTTGACGCAATTAAAGTTATGCGTCAAATTCGGGATAAATTAAGTCTCGAAATTATGAATATGACTTTTGAAGAAGAGCGTGCCTATTTAGATAAGTTGCTTTCGGAAGGAAATAAAAAGTAAATCAGTCAGGTCCTAAGAGCGTGCAACCGCCTCCAGCGCAAACACCAACGGAACCTTATTCTCGAAGTGCTTTACACGGAATTTTCCAGGTTCGAATTCTTCGGCGTGCTTGAAACAGGCATACGGAGAATAATCGAATTCTTGAAATTGAGTCAGCTGAAGGCCTTGTCCAAGAAGCGAGGTAAGGACTTCACTGGTGGAATGATTCCAAAAGGCACACGTGATTTCAATATCGGAAGTGGGGTCGGCGTAAGTGCCGGTGCTGGTTTCAATATCCGGTCCAGCATTGAAGTAATTGTATCCCACTGTTTGAAATTCATTGTCGAACATCCACATGACCGGATGAAATTCAACGAAAATAAATTTGCCCGAAGGCTTCAAGAAATGAGAAACAATTTCTGCCCAACGATCCAAATCGGGTAACCATCCTATTGTTCCGTAACTGGTGAAAACAAGGTCGAATTTTTTGTCTAAATGATTTTTCAAATCATACACGTCGCAACAAATAAATTCAGCGTTAAGCTGAAGCTTTTCATTCAACATTTTCGCTTGATCAATACCCGCATCTGAAAGATCGACTCCTGTAACCTTAGCGCCCATGCGGGCAAGCGAGAGCGAGTCTTGTCCGAAATGACATTGCAAATGCAAAATAGATTTTCCTCGAATGTCGCCAAGCAAATTCAATTCAATTTCATTCAACGAAGATTTTCCATTCAGAAATTCTTCCACAAAATAAAATTCAGATTGCACGTGAACAGGCACTCGTTTGTTCCAAGAGTCCTTATTCATTTTCACATAGTCGAAGTTTTCCATTATCCAATTCGTTTGACAACGCTCGCATTTATTTTTTCATAGAACTGGTGCGGATGCTGCGTGCGCCAATTCACTTCATTCAAATTTCCGCCTGAAACAAAATACTGATCGATATACGCTTTCGAGAAATCCTCCAACACGTGATCGCGGAAATTCACCAAGGCTATCCATCCGTCTTCATCGTTCACGTCTTCAAACCACTCTTCGTAATAGCAATCGTCGCTGGTATGGAAGTTCAACACATTTTCACCAATGAAAATGAATTTCGTTATCCCTTCATTAATCAAATGATCGGCAAACTCGCGCTTCAAAAACATAATGTCGTTGTACAACAAATCGTTCCACTCACCAATCAATTCCACAATGGCATAACCTTCACCGTAGTGGGCGAAGAGCAATTTCACAAACAGCGTCTGACTGCCAATGTTGTCCCATTGCGGATGGATATAAAAATCGTAAATCTTGTTGCTGAATTCGAATTCAGAATACTCCTGATTGTAAAACGGAGAAAGCTCATCTTCCTCAGCGCAATACAATCCTCTCCAGTTATAATAAGGCTCTAACGTGTGCATGTTATTTTTTCAACGAATCAACCGCTAATCTAACGCTTCCCTCTTTCAACAAAAGTGCTTTGGCGTCTTCTTCATTCAACCCTGTTTCTTCCATCACCATGCGCGTTCCGCGATCAACCAATTTGTAGTTGGAAAGCTGCATGTCAACCATCTTGTTTCCTTTCACATGTCCGAGTAGAATGAAGGTGCAGGTGGTAAGCATGTTCAACACGAGCTTCTGTGCGGTTCCGCTTTTCAATCGCGTACTTCCCGTTACAAACTCAGGTCCCACAACCACTGCAACAGGGAATTTCGAAACTGCGGCAACAGCAGAATCAGCGTTGCAAACCACGCATCCCGTTGAAATACCTTCTTCGTTGCATTTCTTCAACGCACCAATAACGTAAGGCGTTCTTCCCGACGCTGCAATTCCAACCACCACATCGTTTTGAGTTATGTTGAAAGTCTGAAGGTCTTTCCAGCCTTGTTCTTCATCGTCTTCAGCAAATTCAACCGCTTTGCGAATGGCGCCGTCGCCTCCGGCAATAATTCCTATTACACGTCCGAAGTCTACTCCGAAAGTGGGCGGACATTCAGAAGCGTCAACAATACCGAGCCTTCCGCTGGTGCCGGCTCCCATGTAAAACAATCGTCCGCCCACTTTCATTTTAGAAACAATTTCCGCAACTAATTTTTCAATTTGAGGAAGCGCAAGGGCTACTGCATTAGGGACAGAGCGGTCTTCTTCATTCATACCAACCAATAATTCGGAAATGGATTTCTGTTCTAATTGATTGTGACGACTTGCAGATTCAGTTGTTGACATGGTAAATGTTTTTCACAACGAAGGTAAGAAAGGTGTTCACAACCCGTTTCATTTAGAATTAAATCTTAGTGAGTGATTGTTTATTTTCGAAAGAGTAAAATGCAAATTTATATGAAGAAAATTCTTGGATTAATGTTGGTGCTATTCACTGCGGTGACAGTGTGGTCGCAAAAAGATTCTACAGGTACTGGGCTTAATGTCAATACGGGTAAAATGCTAAGTGCGGAGCATAAGTATGTACAGGGAGATATGCGCGGAGCTCTTACGATATTTCGTGAAGTGTTGGCTCTTGATCCGGACGACTACAGAGCTCAATTAGGAGAAGCTGAATGTTATTACAATTTGAAAAAATACCCCGATGCAATAAAATCGCTCGATAAGGCAACAAAGCTTAAAGCTGGAGAGGACAGAAAGGAGTTGATCTTATTTTATGCCAAGTGTTATCACAGAACAGGAGAGTTGGACAAGGCCATTGAAAAATACAACGCCTATTTGAAATTGGAAAAACCCAAATCTTATGAAGCGGAAGAGGCAACTAAGTACATTCGTGAATGCGAGTTCGCAAAACGTAAAATGGAAAAGCCCGCAGATGTTACCATGACTAATTTAGGAGGTGCCATTAATTCACGCTTGGAAGAATACGCTCCGAGTATTACGGCAGATGGAAAGATGATTGTTTTCACGTCACGTCGCGACAACACCACTTCTCCGCCAGAGCGCATGGGAAAGAACATTGACGAGAAAGGAGATTATAAGTTTTATGAAGATATCTATTTCAGTGTTATTGATTCTGTAACCGGTGAATGGAGCGATTGCGAGCAGTTACCAGGTTATGTGAATACAAATTATCACGATGCGGTGTTGAGCATTGTTCCTGATGGATCTATGATCTATGTTTATAAGAACGATGGAGATAATGCTGGAGATATTTTCTATTCGAAAAAAGGAGAAAAGAAGTGGCGCGAAGCCGAGCGCTTGCCGAAGAGCATTAACTCGACGTATTTTGAAAGTAGCGTTTCTCAAACAGCCGATGGTTCTAGGTTGTACTTCATCAGTGAACGTCAGACAGGTCTCGGACGTGGTGATATTTACTATTCTGAAAAGTCAGGTTCTGGTTGGGGAAAACCAACGAATATGGGTCCGGTAATTAATACGCCTTACGATGAGAAATTTGTATTTATTCATCCGAATGGAAAGACCTTGTTCTTCGCATCTGAAGGACATCTAGGCATGGGCAGTTACGACATCTTTAAAACGGAACTCGTAAATGGCGTTTGGTCGAAGCCAGTGAATTTGGGGTATCCGATTAATACCGTAAACGAAGAGTCTACTTTTTCCCTTACTGCTGACAACAAAAACATGTATATCGCTGCAGAGTATAAAGATTCATATGGCGATAGAGATATTTATAAATTGGATATTTCACGTTACGCATTAATGAGCGAGGGTTATGAAAAAAGTGTATATGCTCAATTAATTGCTATTGTCGTGGATGCTAACGGAAAACCAAATAAAGGTGTTAAGATTAAAGTGGAAGATTTGGATTCCGGTGAAATTCAAAATGGAGAAACAGATAAAGCGGGATATTGCCGTGTGAATGTTCAAGGTGGAAAAAGCTACAAGGTGACAGCGGAGAAAGATGAGAAGAAATTCTCAGAGGAAGTGAAGATTGAAATGAAGAACAGCGGTGAGACCATTCGCAAATGGGAGATTAAACTTTAATTCCCTATTTGCTTGAACTGTGAAGTGAAGGATTTCAAATCCTTCCACCAAGAATAATCTTTTGCGTAGATGGCGTTCATTTGTTGGACGCCATCTTCATTTAGAACAACTGCGTTTTTATTCGGAGTTAAAACCCCAGATTTTATTTTCGGAAGTTGACTTGCAAATTCAGCACTTACTTTTCCGTAACCCACCCACGATTTTTTTCCAACAAAAACGTTCATTGCATTGCTGAAAGCTGATACTGGTTTTGAAGTGAAAATAACAGATGGGAAAAGAACAAGCGTGAAGAAAGAACTAATGAAATCGAAAGCTCGTTTTTGACGTTTGTTCAACGTGTTGGAAATGGAGTTCACTGTAACAAAGAAGCCTTCTGTAGCGCTTTGTATATGCTGACTTCCAATGATGAATAAACTCTCGGGCGGGGCAATTTTAAATTCAAGTTGAAGGGAAGAAAGCGTACCCATTTCCGAAATAATTTCACTGCTGCTTAAGTCTTTCGCACAGAAAATAATTTCCTGAATTTTGTGAATGCGAACATATTCGAAAAGCGAAAGATTGCGTGATTTTTCGGAATTCATTTGCTCGAAAGATGCAATGGGATAGTCTATCTGATGTAAAAAAGTTTGAACGCGAGTTCCTTCTTCTTCCGAACCGATGAGCAAAATTCGCTTCTTCGGATTGCCTTGCCAATTCCATTTTCCAGAAATGATTTTGCTGAACAACGCGTGTATAAGGGGAAGCGAAACAATAGCAAACAATGCGCTCAAAAGAATTACGATTCGCGAAAAGCGAATGGTTTCAGGAAGAAGCGAATAAATAAGCAGCGTAATTATTGAAACCAAAAGAACTGGCTTCAGCGTGCGCTGGGGAAAGACGGGTTTGTCATAAGCGCCATTCAACCAATTTCCAATTAAAGTAAATGCTGTGATTACGCTTGCCGTGATGAGCATGAGTGAACCGTCGAAATTTTTCGATTGCCATTGCGAATAGTGATCGGCGAAGGTGTAGATGCCCATGCTGAGAACTGCAGCATCTGCGAGGGGCAGAAGGCTTGCAGTAACAACACGCGACACGATGGAAACCGAAGCGCGCATCCACACGGCCATCTGAATGAAGAACGAAAACCATTTCGCATGAGATGCCGAAAAGTGCTTGCGTGCAAAGATGATCATGGCATTGTAAAACACGTAGACATAATTCAAGCTGCCTTTCTTCGTGCTTTCTCCTTTGTAGTGAATAATGCTGGTTTCAGGAAAATAGTAATTTTTCCATCCGCCTTGAATAATGCGCCAACTGAGGTCAATGTCTTCTCCATACATGAAGAACGCTTCGTCAAGCAAACCCACTTGGTCTAAAGCAGTCTTGCGCATAAACATGAATGCGCCCGCCAAGATTTCAATCTCACACGTTTTATCGTAACTGAGGTGTCCTAAATAATAGCGATTGAATTTTTTGCTTCTAGGAAACAACTTTGAAATTCCAAAAATTTTGTAGAAGCTGGTTTCCGGAGTGGGCAGTCCGCGTTTCGATTCTGGAAGTAGAATTCCTTTTCCATCCAACATGGGAACGCCCAATCCGCCTGCTTCTGGATGTGCATCCATGAAGTGAAGCACTTTCGAAAACGTATCTTCTTTTACAACGGTATCTGGATTCAACAACAAAATATATTCGCCTTTGGCAATGCGCATGCCTTGGTTGTTGGCTTTCGAAAAACCCGTGTTGTCTTTGTTTGCAATGAGATTCACCCAAGGGAATTTCTCTTCCACCATTTCGTTCGAACCATCTACGCTGTTGTTGTCCACAACAATTACTTCAACTTCAATTCCACGCATAGCAGCGTGAACAGATGCCAGGCATTGCTCAAGGAAATACTTGACGTTGTAGTTGACAATGATGACGGTTAAACGCATTTGGCTAAGATACAATATCAAGAGTTTGCTTTTCCGTAAGGAACGCGTTGCTGCAAACTGCGTCCAAGTGTAATCTCATCGGTGTATTCGAGCTCTGCGCCGACGGCAATGCCTCGCGCAATGGAGGTGATGGTTATTGGAAGTGCAGCTAATTTTTTCGAAATATAAAATGCCGTTGTTTCTCCTTCCATGGTGGCGTTGAACGCGAAGATGATTTCAGAGACTTGATCACGCTCGCAGCGTTCCACTAGGCTTTGAACCGTTAGGTCGGAAGGGCCAATGCCGTCCATGGGAGAGATAAGTCCGCCTAACACATGATACAATCCGTGAAACTGCGAAGTGCCTTCCACCGCCATCACATCGCGAATGTCGGCAACCACACAAACCGTTTGCTTGTCTCTTCGGTCATTGGCGCAAATGCCACAAAGTTTGTCGTCTGAAAGGTTGTGGCAATTCGAACAAAATTGAACATGCTGTTTCATGAGTTGAAAGGAAGAAGAGAAGCGCTCCACTTCATCGTTCGACCTGCGAAGAAGATCGAGGACCAGACGAAGCGCTGTCTTGCGACCAATACCTGGCAACGAAGACATTTGATCAACGGCAGCTTCTATCCATTTCGAACTTGAACTCATAGCAGCGAAATTACATGCAGTTGTTCGAAACCTTTTCAATAAACAAAAAGACTTTTCAAAAAAATCGATTAATTGCAAAGAAAAACGCGCATGTCTCCTCTTGTAATTGCTTGTGTTCTTATTGTGTACTTCATTGCCCTTTTTGCAGTGGCTGTTGTGACTTCGAAAAAAGCCGACAACGCCTCTTTCTTCAAAGCGAATAAAAGTGCTTCATGGGTGTTGGTTGCTTTCGGAATGATAGGCACGTCGCTTTCAGGTGTGACATTTGTTTCAGTGCCAGGAACGGTGAGTATTGTGGGTATGCAGTACTTCATGATGGCACTCGGATTTTTCGCTGGATATTTTGTCGTGGCTTTTGTGCTGTTACCGCTCTATTACAAATTGAATTTAACCTCCATCTACTCGTATTTGGAACAACGCTTTGGTTCTCCTTCCTATGAATTAGGAGCCTTGTTTTTTATTCTTTCGCGAACAGTAGGCGCCTCGCTGCGCCTGTTCTTGGTGGTGAACGTCATTCAATTTTTAATCATGGATGCGCTGGGAATTCCATTTGCGGTGACTGCTGGAATTACGTTGCTCATGATTTTGGCTTATACCTACAACGGCGGGGTGAAGACGATTGTCTGGACAGACACCCTTCAAACATTTTTTATGTTGTCGGCCTTGGTTGGTTGTGTGATTTATATTTTGAATCAACTCGGTGGCTGGGATGCAGCGTGGCAAGCCATTTCTAGCACGAAGGCCACAAGCGGATTGGATTTGGCCTATGTGTTTAACGGCGATGTTCTGCACAAGAAATTTTTCTTGAAACAGTTTTTGGGCGGAGCATTCATTACGATTGCCATGACCGGATTGGATCAGGAAATGATGCAGAAGAATATCAGTGTTTCGAATTTAAAAGACTCGCAGCGCAACATGATTTCGTTCAGTGCAGTTATGGTTGTTGTAGTTGGAATGTTCTTGTTTTTAGGTGCTTTGCTTTTTGTTTACATGCAGCAGTTTCAGCTGGAAACAGCGTATGTGGGTGATGCTATTTTCCCGAACATGGTTATGCAGCACATGCCTCCAATTATGGGATTGTTGTTCATTGTGGGGTTGGTGAGTGCGCTGTTTCCCTCGGCTGACGGAGCTATTACGGCTTTGACAGCGTCGTTTTGTATTGATCTTTTGCGCTTTTCGAAGATGGAAAAGACGGAAGAAGAGAAGGCGAAGATTCGTAAGCGCGTGCATTTGGCCTTTACGGTTTTGTTCTTTTTCATCGTTCTTTATTTCCGTTGGTTGAATGAAAAGACGATTGTTGATTTGCTCATGGATCTCGCCGGATACACCTACGGACCGTTGTTGGGCTTGTTTGCTTTCGGCATACTTACGCAACGCGTATTGATAGGCAGCAAATGGAATGTGGTTGTGATTTGTTTGCTTTCTCCGGTGCTGACTTATTTGCTTGCCTTGAATAGTAAGGCGTGGTTCTTTGGCTACGAAATGGGAGCGGAGAATCTTATTGTGAATGGTGCTATAACGTTCGGCTTACTTTACTTGCGAAGCACCTTCCGCGAAGCGGACCTTCCGAAGGACCTTGCATAACACCTTCCGCGCGGCGGACCTTGCACAGCACCTTTCACTTCGTGAACCTTTCTTCAGAACCTTGCGCTACGCGAATCAAATGCACTTAAAATAATCGAACGGCTCTTTGCAATCTTCGCATTTGTAAAGCGATTTGCATGCGGTGCTTCCGAATTGTGAAACCATGGCCGTGTGCGAAGATTTGCAACGCGGGCAGCGCACATCGCGGAGTTTACCCATGAGAAGGTTTTTATCTGCGCTGCCCTTTTGAGGAGGCGCAATGCCATATTCTTCCAACTTAACACGAGCCTCTTCAGTCATCCAATCTGTGGTCCACGCCGGAGAAAGAATCGTCTTCACATCGAAATTTTCAATGTGCATTTCCACCAACATTTCACGAACGTCTTGCTCTATGGCATGCATGGCAGGACAACCCGAATAGGTTGGCGTAATAAACACAATAACTTTGTTGTCTTCAAGCTGAACATCGCGCACAATGCCCATTTCAACCACATTCAAGACGGGAATTTCAGGGTCTTCAACTTCTTTCAGGAATTCCCAAATTTCTTGAATCGTGTAATTCATTTTACCACTTTGAATTCGGATACGCGCGCTGAACGAATTGCAATTCACTTAACAAATGTCCCAAATGTTCCGTGTGTTTTCCTTCGCGACCGCCTTTGTGCATCCATCCTGAAACAGGCATTTGCAGCGTTGCTTCATTCAAAGTCGCTTGCACATTTTCCATCCAAGTTTGATGAAGGCTTTCCACGTTCGGACAAATTCCAGTTGCAGAAAGATCGGAGTCGTTTGTATTTGGAATAAACCATTCACCGGTGTAATTCCAAATATCGTTAATGGCTTTTTGAATGCGGGCATGACTCTCTTCAGTTCCATCTCCCATGCGCAAAACCCAGTCGCGACCGTGCTGCAAATGGTAGCGCACTTCTTTCACAGACTTCAATGCAAATTCTTGAAGGAAGGTGTTGCTCGATTTTGAAAGTTCAATAAGATATAAGTTGTACCATTCCGAATACAAATACTGACGGGCAATGGTAAAGGCGTAGTCTCCGTTTGGAAGTTCCAACGCCAAGAAATTTTTGTAATCCCAAGCATCGCGAAGAAATGCCCAATCGTCTTCCGTCTTCGCGTCGCCGCTAGTTTCAGCCACATGCTTGAATAGGAGGGTGGCTTGTCCAATGTAGTCTAGCGCCATGTTGCTTAACGCAATGTCTTCTTCCAACACAGGTCCGTGTCCGCACCATTCAGCAAGGCGTTGACCAAGTATAAGGTTGTTGTCTGCTAAGTGCAGAGCGAGTGCTTCTTCTTTCTTCATGATTACATGTGTCCGATTTCGTCAGGAATGTCGTAGAATGTTGGATGACGATAAACCTTGTCGTTTGCCGGATCGAATAGTGCGTCCTTGTCTGCCGGAGCAGAAGCAGTGATTGCAGTGCTTGGAACCACCCAGATGCTCACGCCTTCCATGCGGCGGGTATAGACATCGCGTGCGTTTTCAATAGCCATTTTAGCATCGGTAGCATGCAAACTTCCAACGTGTTTATGCGACAATCCGCTTTTGCTGCGAATGAATATTTCCCAGAGGGGCCAGTTCGATGTGCTCATAATTTCTAATTCTTGCAACGAATTTAATCCGATTCGCGTGTACAAAAATCAGTTTCCACAATAATTCTATATTTGTGAGGAAAATCATTACCCCAATCGTATGTCGAATATTTCTGTAGCCGAGTTCCAACAAGTGTTTCCCGATATCTATGAACGTGAAACTGTAGAAGCAATTTTGGAAATAGGTAAGTTGAAAAAGATCAGGGCAGACGATTGGATGTTGGACATTGGAGATCCCATTTTATATATGCCCTTGTTGTTGAAAGGACAACTGCGTGTTCTTCGGGAAGACGCCGAGGGGCACGAATTGCTCATCTACTATATTCGTCCAGGCGAAACCTGTGCCATGTCGCTCATTTGTTGCAGTGGGAATGCAGTGAGCAATGTTCGTGCTGTAGCGGAAGAGGATTCAGAACTTTTACTTTTGCCCATTCAAATCATAGACGAATGGACCACGAAGTATCCTTCCTTCAAATCGTTTATTCTGAAAACCTACCAGCATAGATTTGAAGAGTTGTTGAATACCATCGATAGCATTGCCTTTCACAATCTCGACGATCGCTTGTCGCAATTGCTGAAGCAGAAGTCAGAGAAGGAGGGAAGTGAATTGAAAACAACCCACCAAGAATTAGCAAATCAATTGAATTCTTCGCGCGAAGTTATTTCTCGCTTGCTCAAGCAAATGGAGCGGAAAGGAAAAATTCAAATGGGAAGAAACAAGATTACTCTTTTATAATTCTTTGCGTTACGTTTCCGTCCTTGCTTGTTAGTTTAATCAAGTACATTCCTGCTGGAAGGCTTGATAAATCAAGTGTTTTATTTTTGTTAAGGAACGAATCTTTCAAAACGGTTTGTCCGGAAATATTTAAAACAGTCAGTTCTTTTCTTCCGCCTAAATCTGCATTGATTTGTAGAATTCCGTTTGTTGGATTCGGGAAGATTTCAATTTGTTCCATCAATTCATTCACACCAACTCCGCATTCACCCGAGGTGTAGTTCATTATTCCGTGGTAATAGATCGCAACACAAGAATTTCCATAAGTGATTCCATCGCAACCACAAACCGGATCGTAAATCGCAATACAATCAATTGCATTGTTAATTAGGGTAGAGTCGACGCAGTTTGTAGTAGACGCACAATTGCTTAGGCATTCTTCGAGCGTTGTGTAAAATGAAGCGGAGTAATCAATGTTACCTGCAATGTATCCACATCCGCTGTAACCTGAGCAAGAAGTGCCATTCGAGGCGAAGCCAAGAAACATCTGACAAAGGCCGAAGTCTAGTCCACTGACATTGCTGCAAAGTGGTGCCTGTTCAATGCAAGCGCCATCTGTATATGTTAGAACTCCTCCGTAATTAATAGCTTCACAGGCATTGGCGTAAGTGACGTTGTTGCAACCGCATACAGGTAAAAAAACGGTCGGGCAAATTGCATTCAAATCAATAAGAGAAGAGTCTATGCACTCTATAAATACTGTTGTGTCTTGAACGCAGGATGCATTGCATGCATAAGATGAAGTGAAGAATCCGAGCGAGTAATCGATTCCATCTGAACCAACATATCCGCAACCACTAAGAGAAACACAACCACTATCGGTCATGGCTATCCCCAAAGCCATGTCGCACATTCCGAAATCAACTCCAGTTGGAATTGGAAGGCAAGTCAGTCCTGTGCATTCCCCGTCGGTCCATGAAGTCACCCCTCCATAATTCGTTGCTTCGCAAGTGTTGCTATAGGTGTTACCGTCACATCCGCATACGGGTGCCCAAATAGCAGGACACATCACGTTTAAATTAACAAGTGTCGGATCAATGCATTGAGCAGAACCGAGCAATGAAGAGATGGAAAAAAGAAGAGCGAAAATGTATTTCATGATACATGAGATAAACTGTTGGGGCAAAAGGTTGCTTGGGTTGAAAAATAAAAGCCCTTTCGGGCTTTTAAATATCAGTCTTCTTCTTCATCAGATTCATTTGAATCTTCTGCATCGTCTGAAGTGTCATTGTCATCATCGTCTTCATCATCTGAAGAGTCGTCATCAGATTTGAAGCCGTCAAGATCGTTTAAATTCAAACCGTCATCGTGCCCTTCTTCTTCTTGAACTTTCATATTCTTGTCAATCTTGAAAAGGTAGATGGTGTCTTCGGTCCGAATCTCAAGCGCTTTAATAAAAGCACCTTTTGGTGTAGTGAAAGATACCAGATGTTCATTTTCAAAACCATTCGGATAAGCAGCTTGAATTAAAGCTGCGTGTTCATCAGTGATGTTGTTGTAATCTTTAATAACGCGTTTCATAATTCTATAAAAACTCTTAGTGATTTAATAGCCAAGCAAAAATAAGAGGAGCAACAATAGTTGCGTCACTTTCAATAATAAACTTAGGAGTGTTAATGTCTAGTTTACCCCAAGTAATTTTTTCGTTTGGAACTGCTCCGCTGTAGGAACCGTAGCTGGTTGTGCTGTCTGAAATCTGACAGAAGTAACCCCAGAATGGAATGTCGTGCATTTCCATGTCTTGGTATAGCATTGGAACCACGCAAATAGGGAAGTCACCCGCAATACCTCCACCAATCTGGAAGAATCCAACGCCTTTTCCACCTGAATTTTTTGTGTACCAATCTGCCAACCACATCATGTATTCAATACCGCTCTTCATAGTGGTCGGTTGAATTTCGCCTTTGATGCAATAGCTCGCGAAAATATTTCCCATGGTGCTATCTTCCCATCCTGGACAAATGATTGGAAGGTTGCGCTCTGCAGCAGCAATCATCCAAGAGTTCTTCGGATCAATTTGGTAGTATTGTTCCAATACACCGCTCAATATCATTTTGTACATGAACTCATGCGGAAAGTAACGCTCGCCTTTTGCTTGCGCATCTGCCCATAGTGCATGAATGTGTTTTTGCAATCTTCTGAAAGCTTCTTCTTCTGGGATGCAAGTATCAGTCACACGATTCAATCCGCGCTCTAGCAATCCCCACTCTTCTTGCGGAGTTAAATCTCTATAATTCGGAACGCGCTCGTAATGATCGTGAGCAACCAAATTCATCAGGTCTTCTTCCAAGTTCGCACCTGTGCACGAGATGATATCCACTTTTCCCGCGCGAATCATTTCGGCCAAAGAAATTCCTAACTCTGCGGTAGACATAGCTCCTGCAAGCGTAATCATCATTTTGCCACCTTCTGTTAAGTGTGCTTCGTAACCTTTGGCTGCGTCAACCAAAGCCGCAGAGTTGAAGTGCAAATAATTGCTCTCCATGAACTCACGCATTGTAGAATATTTTCCCATAGTGTTTGCGAAATTCGAACATCAATTCGAATTTTCAATAAAAAAGTTTATGATTTTTTTTAGGCCTGAAATGTTGAAAGAAAAAAGCGAATTATGAGATGGCCTTCTCCGTGCGTTCATTTACTAATTTCACAATGTGACGAATGGTGCGACGCTTTATGATTCGCTCCAATTCTTTATCGGTTCCTTCGTTGACGAGGTATTGAAATTTGAATTTCACAAGTTCGCTGGTTACGGCAAACACTTTTAAATTGTATGACCCCGGTTTGATGTTCGATTGGAATTCGTTCATGCCTTCAACAATCTCGCTTTCGAGCGCCACAACGTCATTAATTGCGAGAATATCAATTTCGAAATCGAGACTGGTTTTCTTAATTTCTCTCCGTGTATAGTTTACAATATCTGAACTGAAAACAACACTGTTCGGAATGTAAATCAAATCATCGTCTTCGTTAATGATGTGAACACTTGAAAGCGTAATGTCTTGAATTTTCCCTTTGTGCAGACCAATCGAAACGTCATCGCCAATATTCACCACACGTGCGAAGGTCATGTACATTCCATTGATGAAATTCGAGATGTAATCTTTCGCAATTAAGACAATTGCGGCTGCAAGCAGCGACAGGGTGGTCAACGCTTTTTCAAGAGAAATGTTCAAAACAGCCAACAGCAAAAGCCCTGCATAAAGCGCGTAAAGAACAGTTTTAATGTGTCCTATACCGTAAAGAAAATTATCCCGTTTTCCAACCAATTCTGAGCGATAGAAAAGCACCACGATCTGATGAATGATATCAGTTATTAAAACCGTAATAACAATTCGGAAGACAGACTCTGCCATGTAGGCCACATAAGAAAATTGCTTCACGAAATCGAGAATGCCATTCTTATAGGTAAACGCCGATATTATTAATATCAGAACAACAACTAGATGAATACTTGAGTTTCTTTTAATCATTGTAATATCCTAAAATTTCTAAGATGTCTTTTGGTTTTTGCTCGGGAGCAAATTCTTTGTATTTGATTTTCCCTTTCGCATCGCGATCAATAAGTATATGTCTCGGCTGAGGCACTAGGCAGTGATGAATTCCGCCAAAACCGCCAAGTGTATCTTGGTAAGCACCTGTATTGAAAAATCCAATGTACTGGTCTTGATCTGGATAAAATCTCGGTAAATAAATCGCATTCGTGTGCTGCTCAGAATTGTAATAGTCGTCTGAATCGCACGTCAATCCACCCAAGAATACGCGCTCATATACTTCGTCCCAATTGTTGAGTGGAAGCATGATGAATTTTTTATTAATCGCCCAGGTATCGGGCAATGTGGTCATGAAAGAAGAATCTATCATGTTCCACTTCTCGCGATCGTTTTGTTCTTTTTGATAAAGAATTTTGTAAATCGCTCCGCCACTTTCTCCAACGGTGAATGATCCGAATTCAGTGAAGATATTTGGAACAGGAACTCCAGCATCTTCGCAAGCAGCTTTGATCTGTCTTAAGATTTCAGTCACCATGTACTGATAGTCGAAGCTGAATGCAATGGAAGTTTTGATGGGGAATCCGCCTCCGATGTTCAAGCTGTCGAGTGTTGGACAAATCTCGCGTAACTCGCAATACACCTTCAAGCACTTCACCAATTCGTTCCAGTAATAGGCGGTGTCTTTAATACCGCTATTGATGAAGAAGTGAAGCATTTTCAATTTCAAATTCGGATCGTCATGAATGACTTTCTTATAAAACTTTGTGATGTTTTTGTAACCAATTCCCAATCGCGAAGTGTAGAACTCGAACTTCGGTTCTTCTTCACTTGCAATACGAATTCCTATGTTTAAAGGCGATGTAGCTCTTTCTTTAAACACATTCAATTCATAGGCATTGTCTATAACTGGAATAATATTCTCGAATCCATTTTCCTTCAAATCTAAAATGCGCTGCACGTATTCTTCCTTCTTGAATCCGTTACACACTATTGTTTGTTCTTTCGTGATTTTCTTCAACGTATATAAACGCTTAATCAAATCAATGTCGTAAGCCGAAGACGTTTCCAAATGAACTTTGTTCTTCAACACTTCTTCCAACACGTATCTGAAGTGAGAACTCTTCGTGCAATAGCAATAGTGGTATTCACCTTCGTAACCGACTTCTTGCTTTCCTTTATCGAACCATTCTTTCGCGCGATTGATGTTCTCGGTAATCTTCGGGAGGTAAGTGAACTTCAAAGGTGAACCAAATTTCTTCACCAAATCCATCATTGGAATTCCATGAAAAACCAATTCATCATTTTCCATTTGAAACTCTTCCTGAGGCCATTCAAATGTCTGGTCAATCAAATCTTTGTACTTCGTGTTCATTAGTCGATACCGCGCTTAATATTTTTTGCAATTTTAGTGTGTAAATGCTTACGCAAAGCCATTTTATAACCATTTCTTTCGAATAGAGAAAATAAACATTCCAATACCCACAACACCCATAAGTCCCAAGGCATAGAAATAGCCGTTGTGCCATTCCAATTCAGGCATGTTCTTGAAGTTCATTCCATATACACCGGCAATGAATGTTAAGGGAACGAATATGCTGCTAATAACAGTAAGCGTGCGCATGGTATCGTTGGTTTTCTGTCCCAATTGACTGTGGTAAAGTGAAAGAAGGTTTATAAGCGTTTCGCGATACATTGCAATGTTTTCTGACTCAAGCACAATGTGGTCGAAGAGATCGCGATAGTATTTTTTATTTTCATCTGAAACATCTTTCTGCATACTATTAATCGCTTCCTTCAGGGGATCAATGCTTCGCTTGAAATTCATAATGCGTTTTTTCATGCGCACGATATGGCTCAATACAACTGGTTTAGGGTTATTCAAGACAGATAACTCAAGAACTTCTATTTCGTTGGTCAGAAGGTGGCTGTAATGAATGAAGTTGTCTACGATATTATCTAGAATTAAATAACTCAAATATTCCGCACCTTTCAAACGTATCTTCCCACGACCACTGCGAATACGTTCGCGCAGCTGATCTAGTGTATCCCCAGCTTCTTGCTGAAAAAACAATAGGGTGTTACCACTCACGATAATACTGAATTGCTCAGACTTTGTTCCCCTTTTTTCATTCGGCTCCATCATCTTACCACAAATGAAAGCGCAGTTGTTTTCCAATTCGAATTTCGGCCTACCAGTGGTGTTCATGATGTCTTCGAGCAGCAGGGGATGAATGTTGAATTGACTGCCGATTTCTTGAATAATTTCTGGTTCGTGCACGCCAGAAACACAGATCCAATTGACCCCTTCTGGTCGGAGCATTGACGAGATTTCTACTGCTTGAATGGACAGCGATTCTTGAACAAGTTCAGAATTGTATTGAATAAAATCAATTTGAACCTTTTCAGTCTTTGTGTCGCCAATATATACGAGACTTCCAGGATCCATGCCTGCCTTGGAAATGGTCATGTTTTTTCTTGTGAAGATACACTCAACATTTCAATCTGAATAAATTTTGAATTCAGATAATTCTCATGGCAAGAATCAAGTCATCTTCGTATCAATGGAAAATTCTAAACACGTTCATCTCATTGCCATAGGCGGAAGCGCCATGCACAACATGGCCATTGCGCTTCATAGAAAAGGTTATCTGGTTACAGGAAGCGACGATGAAATTTTTGAGCCGAGTAAAACGCGATTGAATAATTTGGGATTGCTTCCTGAAGAGATGGGTTGGAAGGCCGAAAGAATTCACGGAAGAATTGAAGCTGTGATTGTTGGAATGCATGCGCGAATCGACAATCCAGAGCTCATTCGTGCGCAGGAATTGGGATTGAAAATTTATTCGTACCCAGAGTATATCTACGAACAGTCGAAAGACAAGATTCGCGTGGTTATTGGTGGAAGTCACGGAAAGACCAGCATCACGAGCATGATACTTCACGTCTTGAATGCCTTGGGAAAAAACGTCGACTACATGGTGGGCGCGCAGCTCGCAGGTTTCGATTGTATGGTGAAGTTCACCGAAGAGGCAGAGATTGCCATTATTGAAGGAGACGAGTACTTGTCTTCACCAACCGATTTACGTCCGAAGTTTCACTTGTACCATCCAACCATTGCGGTTATGAGCGGCATTGCGTGGGATCACATCAATGTGTTTCCAACGTTCGAAAACTACGTGAAGCAATTTGAAATTTTTGTGGAAAAGATTGTTCCGAATGGAACGCTCATCTATTGCGAGTTAGATGAAGAGGTGAAGAAGGTTTGCGAAAGTGCAAGAGAAGATATTTCACTTAAGCCATACGGAACCTTCGAGCACGAAGTACGCAACGGCATTACGTTTATTCGTCACAACGGAACAGAAACAGCCATTGAAATATTTGGAAATCACAACCTTCAAAATTTGAACGCGGCCTTTTTGGTTTGCGAAAGTTTAGGCGTAAACGCCGGTGAATTCCTTCGCGCTATTTCATCGTTCACCGGCGCTGCTAAACGATTGGAGTTGGTTGGAAGAAATGCGCACTCGGCGTGCTACAAAGACTTCGCACATTCACCTTCCAAATTGAAAGCAACAACGAATGCATTGAAGGAACAATTTCCAAATAGAAAATTAATTGCCTGCATGGAATTGCATACGTTTTCCAGCTTGAATAAAAATTTCCTGAGTCAGTACGAAGGCGCTATGGCAGCGGCAGACGAAGCGTTTGTGTATTTCAACACACATACACTCGAGCATAAAAAACTTCCGCCCATTTCAACGGAAGAGGTAGCGCAAGCCTTCGCTTCGAAGAACGTAAAGGTCATAAACGATTCAAAAGAACTACTGAATATTTTGTTGGAAATGAATTGGGAAAACGCCAATTTGTTGTTGATGTCTTCCGGGAATTTCGATGGCTTAGATTATCAAGAAATTTGGAATCAGATGCACAGCTAGGTTAAGTAAGCCCGACATCCAGAAGCATCATGACAATGAATCCGCCAATGAGCCCCAGCGTGGCCACATCGGTGTATTTGTCTTGTTGCGTTTCCGGAATTACTTCTTCTACTACGACATAGATCATGGCGCCTGCGGCGAACGCCAATGCATAAGGCAACACCGCATGCATTTGAATAACGGCTAACGCTCCAATGACTCCGGCAATGGGTTCAACAATGGCAGAAAGTTGTCCGTACCAAAAACTCTTTTTACGCGTAAGTCCCATTCTTCTTAATGGAAAGGACACCGCAATTCCTTCAGGGAAGTTTTGCAATCCAATGCCAATGGCTAAAGCTACTGCCCCGCCAATGCTCGCTTCTGGAAGTCCCGCTGCTACACCGCCGAACAACACTCCAACAGCCAATCCTTCCGGAATGTTGTGAAGGGTAATAGCCAAAACCAACAGCATGGTTTTATTCAATTTAGTTTGAACGCCTTCTGTTTTTTCTTGTGGAAAATTCAAGTGAAGGTGTGGAAGGAATTTATCTAAGCCGAATAAAAAAAGCGCTCCCATGGCAAATCCAATGGCTGCGGGAAAAGCTTTGGTGAATCCTTCTCCCGGACTCATTTCAATGGCCGGAGCTAGCAGCGACCAAAAGCTTGCGGCAATCATTACACCACCGGTAAATCCCAGCATCCCATCGAGTGCGCGACGGTTTAAATCCTTCACTACAAATACAAGCGATGCGCCTAAGGCTGTGACAAACCAAGTAAAGGTGGTAGCAATAAGAGCTGCATAAACGTATCCGTATGGACCGCCTGTTTCGACCAAATTTTGAAAGAAAGAGGTAATGCTGTTCATGAAAACAAATGTAGTTGTATTTATTCGAACACAACAGATGCGAAGCTCGTTTTACTTGCACGTGCTTTCGCCCATTTGTGAAAATCGAAGTAGGTAAAGAATAGCGGATCGGTCTTCTTTATGGCAAGCAATTCATTTTCCAACCAGCCCCAAATTTCTTTGTTTTCAATGCTTTTGCGCTTCTTGAGTGTTTCATTAATGAATTGAAATATTTTCTTTTCGCCTTCGAAGGCTTTGTTGCGCGTGATTAAAAAGCGTTGAACATTTCGGAGGGCATAAGGAATATACCTTTCGTTATTCAATTCAATTTGAATAATTAAATTGAAGACTTGGGCAATGCATTGTAAGTGCAGCAATTCGTTGGCTGGTGCGCTTTGCAGAAAGCGTTGAATGAAGCGTTCAGACTCTTTGAATTCTTGCTGAATGAAGCACACCACGGCGCATTGGAACCAAACATGCGCTGAACGAATATCGAAATCAATTGCTGGTGAAGAAATGTTTTCTTTGTGTTGAAGAACATAGGCGTAGGCGCCTTCATTGTTTTTCTCGAGCAAGAAAATGGTCAGAGCAGTGCTATGAACCAATGAGTTGTTTTCGCTTTCTTCAAAACAAGATTCAAGTTGATCGAGATAAGTCTTTGCATCTTTCGAGTTTTTAAGTTGCGCTGAAATAACTGCGGCATTGGCCAAGGCATTTCGTTGAATACTCTTGTTCTCGTTGCCGTTGAGTTCGCAATGTTCCAATAACTGAAGAAGCGAAGCAAGGCTTTGCAAACTTGCAGAGGGTTTGCTTAAACTCAATAGAATGGCTCCTTTCAGTTGCAGCGATTTTATTTGAGCTTCCCGTGAAATTGGAGTGAGTGCCTCTATTTCAGAAAGAAGTTGCTCGTTGTTCGCATGTTCTTCGTTTTTTCTGGGCTGACCATTTGTGTAATAACCCGCAAACCACGACCATTTCATGAAGGCAATTTCTTTTTCATTTTGAATGGAAGAAAGAACCGATTTCATTTCTGAATAGTTAGCGTTCAGCATTTCGTAACGCTCTGGTGCGGGGGTGTTTATGCATTCAAGTATGCGCTCTTTCCATTCGTTCAATTCAATTTGAAGGGCAGAGAGTTCATTCTTGCGCGCAATTTTTTGAGCCGAATGCACGAGCTTGTCTGCCTGTTCGAAGAGGTTGCGCATGAACAACACTTCAATGCTTTGAAGAAGGCGCATCACTTCAGCGCGGGCCGTTGCCTTGTGGTGATAGGCGGCCAGTGACTTCAATAACGTGTGGTAGAGTCTATTCTTGGCTATGGATATGGCGTCGGTTATAGGAGAGCCCTTCAAAAGCTTGAATAGTTTTTCTTCGTCATAACAGGAAAGTTTTTCCATGGCGTCGAAAAGAATGCGGTGCTGCCCATCTTCTGCCATGGGCTGTAGACGGAAATAGCGTTTCTCTGATTTGCTCAAACTCTTGATCAATACGAAGAGTGCGTCTGATGCTACATTGGCCATGGCGTTTCGTTTTAAGGTTGACTACAAGTTCTATTTCTTTTTTGAATAAAAGAGGCAGTCTTATTTTTCGGTATTCATTTCAAGAGTTTCGGTCATTCTCTGCGTATTTTTGGCAAGCATGCTCTTTTATAGAAAGAGGGCAATACTACAACCAGAAATTCGTTCGAGCATTCGTGAAAAAAAATAGAGTCGTTCAATTGTTTTTAATACTTGCGCTCCTTGCTACGCAAGACGCATTTGCTCAATTCAATACGGGTACATGGAGAGATCACCTTCCTTATGGGAATGTAATTGATGTGTGCTACGATGAGATTAACATGGTTTATTCCGCAACGCCCTACGCCATTGTTAGTTACAACCCCGCAACATTCGAAGTAGAACGTTGGTCGAAGGTTAACCGCTTGAGCGATGTTGGAATTTCAGCAGTGGAATACGATGCCTATACGGACGCTGTGATTGTTGGCTATTCCAACGGGAATCTCGATGTGTTGTTGGAAGATTCTCAATTCAATATGCCCGATATTAAGTTGAGCAATATTGTTGGCGATAAACAGATCTATGATATTCTTTCATACAACGGATTACTTTATTTAAGTACGGGATTTGGTGTAGTGGTCATAGATTTAACCGAGCGCGAAGTTCGCTCGACCTATTTCTTGGGTCCAAATGGAGAACAGCAAAAAGTGAATGACGTCTTGGTGTTGAATAACGAGATCTATGCTATCTCGGATAGTAAAGTTTTAAAAGCCAGCGTAACGAATCCATTCCTTGCTAATTTTCAAAACTGGACTGAAGTGACTGATTGGCCAACTGCTGGTGCCTATGCAGATGCTACAGAATTCGCTGGGAATTTGTTTGTGCATACCGTTGATCAAGCGAACGATAAAATTTACAGGAAAGATTTGAGTACCGGAACATGGAGTGTATTCTCTGAATTTGGAACTATGCGTTTTGGACGCATTTGGAACTCGGAGGATTACTTGTGTTTAGCAGGCGAGTGGGCGGCCATTTGCTACGATGAACTTCTTTATTTGGCCTATAATATTTCAGATTTAGAGGGTAGTGCAATTGCACCAAACTTTGTCATTCGCGACATGCAAAACACGTTGTGGGTTGCTGATAAAGGGAGAGGACTTGTTGGAAGGAAGGGCAATGGTCAAGATTTGACAATACTTCCAGATGGTCCGGCTTCTGCTGAAGTTAGAAAAATGAATGCCTATGGCAATAATCTTTGGGTAGCGCACGGAGGAATATTTCCTTACGGAGGAAATTTGTGGCGGAATGGAAATTACTCGGGCAGAGTTGGTGACAAGTGGACAACATATTTACCGGGAACAGGAGCAAATTCAACACCGGGAGTTTCAGACATGGCCGACGTGGCGATTGATCCCTTAAATAACAACCGAGTTTTTTATGGTTCTTGGGAAGAAGGACTTATTCAACGGGCAACAGATGGAACACTAACCTACTACAATGTTGAAACGGGTAACAATCCGTTGCAAGGTTCCGGTTTTACCTGGGCTCCCGGATGGACTGGGGTTGGCGGAGTAGCTTTCGATCCGAATGGAGTCCTGTGGTTAACCAACAGTTATTCAACGAAACCTATTCAAGCGGTTGACCGCGAAGGAAATTTCATAGCTTATTCCTGCGCACCTTATGTAACAAATGATGATTGGCTGAAAGACATTATGCCAACGCGTGAAGGGTACATTTGGGCCATTGTTGCAGGAAGGGGAATCGTGGTGCGTGATCCGAATGAAACAGTTTCCAATGCTTCCGATGATGACATTACATTTTTATCGGAAGCCGAAGGCGCGGGCGGATTAGCCAATAAAGATGTGTATTGCATGATAGAAGATTTAGATGGGGAAGTGTGGGTAGGAACATTGCAAGGGCTTTCTGTATTCTACTCGCAATCTTCGTTGTTCTCTGAAGATCCATTAGACGGAGAACCTATACTAATTACACAAGACGGAAACGTTCAAAAGCTTCTCGATACTGAAACGATTACTTGTATTGAAATTGACGGAGGAAATCGGAAATGGATTGGAACACGAAACAGCGGTGTGTATCTATTCAGCCCCGATGGGTTGCAACAAATTGAGCATTTTACGCAAGAAAACAGTCCACTTCCAACCAATTCAATTTCAGATATTGCAATTACTCAAGAAAACGGCGAGGTATTCATAGCAACCGAAGAGGGAATGGTTTCTTATTTTTCTACCGCTACGATTTTCGATCAGGAAATGAAAAACGTTCGAGTTTTTCCTAATCCAGTTTTGCCTGAATTTGATGGAAATATTTCGGTAGACGGTTTAGCGTATAGCAGCAGTGTTCGAATTACAGATGCTGCCGGAAACGTTGTGTTTCAAGGCGAAAGCGAAGGTGGACGTGTTTTCTGGAATGGAAAAACCACCGACGGACAACGTCCTGCTACAGGAATGTATTACGTCTATTGCTCGAATCCAGATGGAAAGAAAACAGAGACCTTACAGCTCACGTTTATTCATTAAGCCTTCGTCGTCACACACGCCTTCACAAACGAGATGAAGAGTGGGTGAGGAGTCATTACTGTGCTTTTGTATTCTGGATGAAACTGAGCGGCTACGAAGTAAGGGTGATTCTCTAATTCAATAATTTCAACCAATCCACTTTTCGGATTTGTCCCAACACATTTGAAACCGGCCTTTTCGAATTTCTCCATGTAATCGTTGTTGAATTCAAAACGATGGCGGTGGCGTTCTTCGATATTTATTTTTCCGTAAGCCTTTTGTGCTTTAGATCCTTTCTTAAGGGTGCAAGGGTAAGAGCCTAAACGCATGGTTCCGCCTTTGTTCACAATGCTCTTCTGCTCTTCCATAAGGCAGATAACAGGGTGCTTCGTATAGGCCTTCATCTCTGTGCTGTGGGCATCTTTCAAACCAAGCACATTGCGAGCGAATTCAATCGTAGCGATTTGCATGCCCAAACAAATTCCGAAAAACGGAATGTTGTTTTCGCGAACGAATTTAATGGCTTCAATTTTCCCATCGATACCTCTAGAACCAAATCCGGGTGCAACAAGCACTCCGTCTAGTCCCGTAAGTTTCGCTTTAACGTTTTTATTATTTAACCCTTCAGAATGAATCCACTCAATGTCAACGGCACATTCAAGTGTTGTTCCTGCGTGAATGAAAGCTTCTGCAATACTCTTGTAAGCATCTTTCAATTCAACGTATTTTCCAACTAAACCAATGCGAACACGCTTCTTCGGATGCTTAAGTTTGGTTAAAAAGTCGCTCCATTTGTTAAGATTGGGTTTCTTCTTGGACTTTAAGCCAAGCTTGCGCAAGACAACCAAATCTAATTTTTCTTCCAACATCATAAACGGAACGTCGTAAATCGTATCGGCATCTATGCTCTGAATAACGGCATCCAACGATACGTTACAGAATTTTGCAATTTTATTTCGAAGGATAGGAGAGAGTTCGTGCTCTGTTCTACAAACCAGAATGTCTGGTTGAACGCCATTTTCCAAAAGCATCTTCACGCTGTGTTGCGTAGGCTTGGTTTTCAATTCACCGGCTGCCGCCAAGTATGGAACAAGCGTCAAGTGAATGTTAATGCAATCGTCTTCGTATTCCCACATCAATTGACGAACCGATTCTACGTATGGAAGCGATTCAATGTCGCCAACGGTTCCACCAATTTCAGTAATGACCACATCGTAATCGTGTGCGTTCCCTAAAAGTTGAATGCAACGCTTAATCTCGTCGGTGATGTGTGGAATAATTTGAACGGTCTTTCCCAAGTATTCGCCACGACGTTCTTTGTCGATAACGCTTTGGTAAATTCTGCCGGTTGTAATGTTGTTCGCTTGTGAAGTTGGAATGTCCAAGAAGCGCTCGTAGTGGCCCAAATCAAGGTCGGTCTCTGCACCGTCTTCGGTTACGTAACACTCGCCGTGTTCATACGGATTCAGGGTTCCTGGATCAATGTTAATGTAGGGATCTAGCTTCTGAATGGTTACAGAATAGCCTCTTGCTTGAAGAAGTTTCGCTAAAGATGCTGAGATGATTCCTTTACCCAGAGAACTGGTTACTCCGCCGGTTACGAAGATATATTTGGAACGTTTTGAGGATACCGCTTGCTTTTTTTGCATAACGGGAGACAAAGTTAACCCATTTGTTAAGTCAGATGCAACTTTACTTTAAGGAA
>JBIIWZ010000018.1:0-39973 GCA_044338665.1 Flavobacteriales bacterium | reverse complement strand
CAAGAGGTTCTTTTGTTTGGGCTGCGGAATTTTTGAAGCAACACGTTTCCATTCCGGTTTCAGCAACGAATAGAATTAACACGCCCGAATTGGCGGAAGAAATTATTTCTTCTGGAAAGGCCGATGCTGTTAGCATGGCGCGTCCGCTTTTGGCCGATCCGCATTTTGTGTTGAAGGCCAAGAACAATCAGTCGAACCTCATTAACACATGCGTAGGCTGCAATCAGGCTTGCCTTGATCAAATCTTTTCTGGCGAAATTGCTTCGTGTTTGGTGAATCCGTTTGCAGCGAGAGAACTGACCTTGCAGCTTCTTCCTTCAACATACAAAAAGAAAATTGCAGTGGTAGGAGCAGGTGTTGCCGGACTCACAGCCGCCTTGATTTTGGCACAACGTGGCAATGAAGTGGAAGTGTTCGAGCAGCAAGAATCGTTGGGCGGACAACTTCGCTTGGCAGCGCAAGTGCCAGGCAAGGAAGAGTTCTTTGAGACCATTCGCTATTATACAGAGCAACTGAAACATCACGGAGTGAAGATTCATTTGAACACTTCCTTCGAACTGAAAAATTTTCAGGATGGAAATTTCGAAGAGCTGGTTTGGTCCACTGGCGTGGTTCCTAGCGAGTATGCTTGGGAAGAAAACGACGGCTCGCTTCCTGTGTTGAATTATGTGGAAGCCATTCAGAAGAACGCGTCATTGGGCAATGAAGTGGTTATTTTAGGAGCCGGTGGAATTGCCATGGATGTGGCTTCGTTGCTTACGCAGACCGCAGAAACCAAAGAAGTATACAGTGCGCATTGGGGAATAGATATGCAGTTGGAACATTGCGGTGCGCTTCAAGAAAAACAAGAGCGAACACCTCTTCGCAAGGTTTCTATTCTTCAGCGAAGCAGCAAGAAGTTGGGAAATAAATTAGGAAAGACTACCGTGTGGTCTCACCGAACCGAGCTTCAGCAATTGGGAGTGGGGGTGTTCAACACATCTATTGGATTGAAAATTTTAGGCGGAGAGTTGTTGTTCAATTCGAATGGAATCGACTACGTACTTCAACCAAATGCAATTGTCTTGTGCTTGGGTCAACGCTCGGCGCAAACAGACGTTTTAACTTTTGTTGAAGCTGGAATTCCGCTGCATGTATTGGGCGGTGCGCACGATACGAATGGACTCGATGCCAAAAAAGTTATTCGAGAGGCAACCGAGTGGGCGCTTAAATTCTGAATGTGAAAAAATAGAGTTGGTGTATTAAGTACACTTTCTTTTCTTTGTGACTTCAAACCGAACGAAAAAAAATGATAAAGTACCTATCTGCCGACCCGTGGTCAATTGTTGAAGAAGGCTTCCATGTTGAATTGCAGCGCAGTTCGGAAAGTATTTTCAGTTTAGGAAATGGGAAGTTCGGACAGCGTGCGAACCATGAAGAAAAGTTTTCAGGGATGACCCTTCAGGGAAGTTATGTGGCGGGGGTTTATTATCCAGACAAGACGCGTGTGGGTTGGTGGAAGAACGGATATCCGGAATATTTCGCGAAGGTGTTGAATTCGGCGTTTTGGGTGGGGATTGATGTGATGATTAACGGAGAAGAGTTCGATTTAAATACTTGGACAACCGAGAATTTCCGCAGAGAGTTGAACATGAAAGAAGGCATTTTGAAGCGTTCTTGTATGGCTACTTCTCCGAAGGGAACGAAGGTTCAATTGAACGCAGAACGTTTTTGCAGTTTAGCCAACGATGACGTGGCTGCGATTCGTTATAGCATTACTCCGTTGAGTGGCGATACTGAAATTCGTTTCGGTGCCTACATTGAAACCGAGGTTCGCAATCACGACAGTAACTACGACGAATTATTCTGGAAGCCTCTTCAAACAGCTGTTTCAGCGAATGGAGGAGTAGCAGTTTCAGAAACACTGAAGACCGGATTTCAAGTGGCTTGGGCGCAAGAAGTTCGTTTCAATATGAATGCGGATTGTTCTTCAACACACACCAACACGCGCATTGAAAATGCAGCGGTATTTAGTGTTGAAGCGAACAGCACCGTTACCATAGAAAAGTATGTGGGCATTGTTAGCTCGTTGAATGAAGCGAATGAAAATCTTTCGTCAGCAGCTGTTCAGACCGCACAAGCTGCAGCGGCTGAAGGATACGATGAATTGCGCGCAGCGCATGTTGAAGCGTGGGCGAAAGTGTGGGAGTTGGGAGATATTGTTATTGAAGGAGACGATGAGGCGCAGCAAGGTATTCGCTTCAATATTTTCCATTTGAATCAAACATACACGGGTCAAGATTCACGCTTGAACATTGGTCCGAAAGGCTTCACCGGCGAGAAGTACGGCGGAAGCACCTATTGGGACACCGAGGCGTATTGCATGCCTTTTTATCAGAGCACGCGCGATTCGCATGTGGCGAAGCAGTTGCTGGTATACCGATACAATCAGTTGGATAAAGCCATTGAGAATGCTGCGAAGCTTGGCTTCAAGAACGGCGCTGCGTTGTATCCGATGGTGACCATGAACGGAGAGGAATGTCACAACGAGTGGGAGATTACGTTCGAGGAAATTCATAGAAATGGAGCCATTGCTTATGCGATTTACAACTACGTGAAGTACACGGGCGATGAAGCGCATTTGGGTGAATACGGCATTGATGTGTTGGTGGGTATTGCGCGTTTTTGGGCGCAGCGTGTGAATTGGTCGGAAGCGAAGCAAGCGTATGTCATGCTTGGTGTTACGGGTCCGAATGAATACGAGAACAACATTAACAACAACTGGTACACGAATTATTTCGCGGCGTGGTGCATGAAATATGCGAAGGAAGTGGGAGAGAAGGTTCATGCGGAAAATGCAGAGTTGTTCAAGAGTAAATGCGTCAAAATGCATTTGAATTTTGTGGAAGAAGCGGCTGATTGGGCGTTGAAAGCAGAGAAGATGTATTTCGGAAAGTTGGAAGGAACAGAAGTGTTTTTGCAACAAGACGGATTCATGGACAAGGAACAGTTGAACATTCACGATTTAAATCCAGCGGAGCGTCCTATTAATCAGCATTGGAGTTGGGATCGCATCTTACGCAGCATCTTCATTAAGCAAGCCGATGTTCTTCAAGGATTTTTCTTTTTTGAAGACGACTTTTCAGATTCACAATTGAAAGCGAACTTCGATTTCTACGAACCCAAAACTGTTCACGAAAGCAGTTTGTCTCCATGCGTCCATTCGATACTCGCTGCCAAACTGGGCTACAGCGAAAAAGCGTATGAGATGTATTTGCGCACTTCGCGTTTAGACATCGATGATTACAATCACGAAGCACACGAAGGACTTCACATTACTTCCATGGCCGGCACTTGGATGGCGATCACCATGGGATTTGGCGGAATGCGTGTGAAGAACGGAGAATTGGTGTTTAACGGAACATTGCCTTCGCAATGGAAAAGTTTTACGTTTAAGGTGCTATTCAGAGGGAAGCAGTTTACCGTGAAGGTCAGTGCGGCGGGAACGGAAGTTGGAACTGCGTAATTGGAACTTCGATGTTTGAACTGCGTTGTTTGAACTGCTAATTCGAGTTAGTCAAAAATAATTTTAAGTTCTATTTCTTAAGAAAAGCTTTGTTGTCAATAAGAACCGAGAATTATTGATAGCTTAATGTGCCTTATGTAAATTATTTTATTACATTTGGTTGCTTCAAATGTGAAAGATTGTAACTCATTGAGAAATGTTTTTTAATGACGTTTCTTTTGTGTTTGTTTGCGTTTACCTTGTACCTAAATAAAATTTTATGGCAATAATAGATCTAGTCCGTTGGGCTCCTCAGGAGAGTGAAACCGTTTATGCGTATAGGTATCCTGAAACAAATCTTAGTACTTACACTCAGTTAATTGTTCAGGAATCTCAAGAAGCTATTTTGTTTTCAAAAGGTCAAATAGCGGGAAAGTTTGGACCTGGAAAACACACGCTGAATACAGAAAACCTTCCGATTCTTAGAAGTTTATACGGTTTGCCTTTTGGCGGTAAAAATCCTTTTACTGCAGAAGTTTGGTTCATTAATAAACTACAGCCTTATAATATAGATTGGTCTATCGATCGCATGGACATTCACGATGCGGATTACAATACAGGTATTCCTTTGGTTGCTAGTGGAAGGTATGGTTTGAAAATTACAGATGCAGAAAAATTTTTAATTAAGATTGTTGGAACAAAGAATTCATTCGATCAGAACGATTTAACAGATCAGTTTTTTGGTGAATTTTCTACCAAAACGAAATCTACTGTTTTGCAATTCATGATTAATAATCGAATTGGTTTAAAGCAGATTTCAGCTCATTTGGACAGTATTTCTGAACACTTAAAAACAGTAATGCTACCATTTTGGGAAAATTTAGGACTTGAATTAACAAAGTTCTACGTTACGAGCATAGAAGTTGACAGTTCCACAGAATCTGGGAAAAGAGTGTTAGATGCGATATCGCGCCAAAGTGCACAATCTATCGGAGGTTATACTTGGCAACAAGAACAAGCTTTTGGTGTCGCAAACAATGCGATTGATGGTTTTTCGAATAATAATTCAGGAATTTTAGGTGCGGTAATGGCAACCAGCATGATGGGAAATGTTGTTGGAGCAGGAGGAGTAATTCAGCCACAATACAATCAACCATCTTTTGGAGGCGCTAATCAAAACCCACAACCAAATAATTTTCAACCCGCTGGTCAAAATCAACCGGTGAATAATTTGCAATCGGCAAATCAGGTTAAAGAGGTTTTTTGTTCAAACTGTTCAAAGCAGTTCCCTTGCACCCATAGTTTTTGTCCGCATTGCGGAGACTCCTATGACGCATGTCCGAAATGTGGAACAGACAACGATAAGAACGCTAAGAGGTGTGTTAGCTGTGGAACTGGTTTCCAAAGTGAAGCTGCGTTGTGCATGAATTGCAATAATCCCTTGGCGTTGAATTCCTCTTTTTGTGGCAATTGTGGCCAACAACAGGGGGAAAATAAATGTTCAAGATGTCAGAACTCGCTAAATCCAAATGTGAAATTCTGTCCTAAATGTGGTCAAAAAAGATAAAATAAAGAATTGAGACATGAATAAAAAAACAATATTTTCTTTATTAATCGCGATCATAGGAGAGATTCTAATGATCATCTGTTTTTTGCAATTTGGCAAAAAGGTTCCGAGCGATATTTTGACACTTAACATAGTGGTGTCTACGATTATTTATTTTCTTGTGTTTGTAGATTTATTATTTCCTTGGATTAATTTAAAAGATAAAACTCAGAAACAAATCGGATCAATTGGTTTGAAATGGTTTTTTTCTTCGTTTTATATGATTCTTGCTATTGGCTCAATGGTTTATTGTAATCAAGTCAAGCCTTTAGATTTTACAAATCAACTTATAATTCAGAGTGTACTATTCTTCCTTTTGCTATTGGGATTACTCATGTCTTTTTCTTCAGGTGAAAAAGTGAAGGAAATATATATTGAAGAAAAGCAAAATAGAGATAGAATAGATGAGATGAAAAAAGCTACCAAAGGGTTGCAAATACAATTGGACAATGCTCATACAGTTCCAGTTGAAATAATTAATCGGATTAAAGAATTACAAGAAAATTTAAGATATCTATCACCAAGCAATAGCAGCGATGCGTATGCATTGGAAGATAGATTTCTCGAGCAAATAAAAAGTCTAAGTAATTGCTTTCTTGAAGATCCAATCAATATGGAGGCGGTTATTAGTAGTATTAAAAATTGCGAAAGAACTTATCAGGAGCGCAAAAATGTGTATTCAAATTAAAAAGAACATATATAAATAAGAACAAACATCATGAAAGGTAAAATTTTCCCGGAGTCAAGTAATATCTTCCAAGACCAGGCTAAGATATTATTCAATTACTATCAGTCAATGGCTGAAAAGATTGTATCAGAAGAGGAGCGCATAGAAAAGGAAATTGCGAAACTCGAAGAAGAAAAAAAGATGATAGAGAATATTCTATCTAGTTTTTGGAATAGAATTAAGCTTTGGTTTCAAGGAAAACTTAAAAAAACAAAATTGCAAATTGAGGAATTGAATTCAAGGATTACTGAGTTCCAAAAAATGCACAAGGAAATATTCAGAGATTACAAGGTGAGTAAATTGGGTGTAGCTTATGTTCCAATTGCAGACCAAATTAAGTATGAAAACAAAAGCTTTATTGTTGATCACACAGGTGCAGTGCCTGAATCGGAAGTGAAGTTGCAATTGTCAAGACAAAACGACTTGCTTATTGATACAATTGCTGAATTGGAAAAACTTTCAGAAGTTGCTCCAGTGGTAGAAAGTTCTAATGAAATTGAAGAGATTGAAACAGAGCATTATTCTAAATCAATGCAACAACTTAATCAACATGATTATTTTGGGAAGCTAGAGCGTTCTTTAAGGACAATTTCGTTTTGCATGGATGATTTAGATGTTACTTCAGTTCGTCTTCCGCTTGTTGCAAACGAGAGCTCTTATCTTAATTTCCTAAAAGAATTTGCAACGAATGAATTGCCAGAAAATGCCCCTGTGTTCAAGTCATTCGATACTCAAAAATACAACGAGCAAATATCGAAATTTCAGGAATTGAACAAATTGAAAGATTCATTGTCGAGACATACTGCTCAATTCGAGGATGTATTGAAAGGTCTTATGATGACCATGGCTAATTCCGTTCAAGCTATTTCTGCTTTAAAAATTGCATCAGCAGACAAAATTATTTTTGAATCGAATAAAGTGCTTTATAAGATTCTTAAATCACCATACAATCACTATTCTCCCCTTTTAGAGGCCTCAGAAATTGAGCGTATTAAGAATGAAAGTTTTAATTACAGTGAAGCTGTTTCAGATTATGTTCCATTCCAATTAAAGGAAAGTTCGAAGGTCCGATTTAATTTGGTTTCTGGCATGTGGACTGCTGAAGATGGCAGTACCACGAATTTCCCATTTGGTGTTCATCAAATTCATGAGGAAATTGTTGCCCCAATAGTTCAAAATTTAATGAACGAGACGAGAATAGAGCGTTTAAAAATCTATAATCATATTAAAGATCAAAAAATAAGCTATCTCAACAAGTGGCATCAAGATACCGAGGATTTTTATGGTAGAAATCGCGCAGAGAGCGCAGACTTGGTAAATCTAATGAGAGCAAGTTTAAGAGATTACGTTGCGGCATACAATACCCTTGCTTCTCTGAAGAAAACAGAGGATAGCATGGCTGAATCTGGTGGGTCTCTAGATTCAACAGTTGTAGCAACCACTGAGAATTCTGCTGAAGTATTCGCAGCTTTTGAACTTCAATCCAAAGAATTTCAAAATGTTCAACTTGACTTCGAAAATTACATGGAATTATTGAAGGAGGATATTGATGTTAAAGCAGAAACATTTGAGCATATTGATTACTACGATGCTTTGTTACGCGATGGAGCCTCGAAAGATAGCGCTGTTGCTGCTTCTGAAGTTCATGATTTTGATTCAAGAAGAAAGCCATTGATTACAGTGAATGCTTTGTTTGCTAAAACGTCAGATTTACCGCCAACCCCGAGCGTTGAAGAAATAATTTTCACACACATTGCTTTGAATCTACCAGCAATTGCTAAAAATACTTTACAAGAGCTTCAGGAAGATTTAAATGTAAATGAGCAAGATGCAGAGGCTACAGATGAATCTGCAGTATCGATTTCCGAATCTGAAATTGTTTCTGAAGAGAGCAATACTGAAATGGAGAAAGAATCTGAAGAATCAGTCGTAGCAGCTGCAGTTTCCGAAAGTAATGATGAAGATGCAGCTAATTCAGACTTAGAGGAAATCGATTCTGAAATAGTTGAAGAGGAAGATGCAGAAGAGGGTGGGAAAGAATTAGAAGAGGATGAGGAAGAAGGTGAAGAGGATGAGGAAGAAGGTGAAGAGGATGAGGAAGAAGGTGAAGAGGATGAGGAAGAAGGTGAAGAGGATGAGGAAGAAGGTGAAGAGGATGAGGAAGAAGGTGAAGAGGATGAGGAAGAAGAAGGTGAAGAGGATGAGGAAGAAGAAGATGAGGATGATGAGGAAGAAGAAGATGAGGATGATGAGGAAGAAGAAGATGAGGATGATGAGGATGATGAGGATGATGAGGAAGAAGGTAATGAGAACAAAAAGAAATAATTATTCAAACTGAAAAAATTATGGCAACATTTAATTATACAGTAGATACCAAGCCAATGGCCGAAGAAATTAGTAGCGTTTCACGTCATGTGAATGTTACTACTGGGGCCGTTGTAGCTATGCAAGCAGCAGTAATAATTGCAGAAGAAAAGGCGGCAAATCATGTCTGCAATAATGTAAACAAAGGATTTTATTCTCTAATTCGTTCGCAGATTTCACAAAAGATGGCAAAACTTCAAAGTGAAGTCGACGCGCATCTGATGCAGTTAGTGCAACAAAAAAATGCTTTAATGAGCATCAAAGGTCGCATGCAAAAGGATTACAATATGATTTCCGGTAGGTACATCAAACTTTTTAACGGACTTAATTCTAATTTGAAGCAGAGGGTTTTTGAATTGGATAAGCCTACAATTGATTTTGCAATTAAGGAGGTTGATAAAGTATCCAATAGAACGAAATATTTGACAGCAACTATTCCAATTGGTCAGCTCGAGTCTTTAGCGGCGAGTCAAAGAATAGTTGCGTCGAATGTTAAGTTTCGTGGTCTGAATGTAATAAAGTCAATGCGCAGTTTTCTTTTTGAAATGCAGGCACAGAAAAAGCTTACAGATCAAATATTAATAAATGATGGCAGATATACGGAGACAGCAACTGTGTATATTCCAATCGTTTTATGTGAATGCAACAGGGATAAAACTGATGCTGGATTTGAAATTTCTGTTCCCGAATTAGAGCTGGACAATATTTCAAAGTCAGCTATCAAAAACACGGCATTTGCTGAATTGAATCAAATCGAATGGCAGCCTAAGTCAAATCCGAACGCAGATGTGAAAAGTGAGTTTAGTAAATTAATCTCATCCTCTGTAAAGTCGCAACGAGTTAAGGACATGTCCATGAAATTGTTTCAATCTAATATTTATCAATCCATTTAAATATTAAGGATATGAGTTACACTAGAAAATATAAAGAACGAATTGCAGTGCCTTATTCAGGATCTGTAAGATACTCTTACCCGGCGTCTGAAAAAGGTGGTTCTGGCACTGCTCAATACAATGGAACTACCTATGAGGATGTTAACATTAAGATTGAAGTTGACACGCTTGTCTTCGATAAAAGTGTTGATAATTGCAATACAAATGTAAATATCCTTACAGGAGCGGTTGTTGCTACAGAGGCTGCGCAAATCGCTTCTATTGATAAAAATTCAAAGAAGGTTGCGAAGACAATTGTTGATGGCTTTTTTGGATATATACGTTCAGAGATTAGTCAACAAATTTCAGAATTAACTCAGGGAATAGATTCTCAATTGATGCATCTTCGTGAATTATCTAAAGCAGTTGCTGATAAAAAGCGACAGATGGAAGGTGATTTTACACGAATTTCTAGCAGATATATTAAAACATTTGACGAACTAAATAGTGAATTGTCAAATCGTATTTATGAATTGGATAAGCCGGCTTTCGTATTCAAGAAGGAGTTGGACAATCAGAGTATTCGATCTTCCCAAAATGATTTGGTAAATACGGTTGCTATTTTCGGTAAAGAGGGCGGAGAGTTACAATCCAAAGTCAGTGTTTCAATTGCAAAAAAACGAGCATTAGATACCTTGAACCAGGCAAAAATATTTTTGTGGCAGCAGAAAAAATTGAACAAAACAGTTCAACAAAGTATGATGAATGAAAGTATTGCTTCTTCTCAATATGCTCCGGTATGTTTTATTGAAACGAGAGCAGATAAAAATCAAATTTCAAAGGATTTTCATGCTCCTGATTTCGTTTCAGAGCTGAGCGAAGGCTTAAGGAAAAATGAACTAATCGAGCAATTTAGTGATTCAGGAAATTCTTGGGGTGAAATACCAAAAGAACACACTGAAAATCTTAAAAATTACTTTAATGCTGAAATTAATAAATCCATTTCTACCAATGATCAGCATTCGTTAAGAGTAAGAGACATGATTCAAAAGATTGCCAAGCTTGGCTCAATACAAACATTAAGTATTTAAAAATATTAAAAGAAAATTACCATGAAAGAGTTAAAAGAAATTCGATTCAACGAAGCCAATATTCAATTAAAGGATAATTTGGTTAAAGGTTCTATTCTTCCAGAAAAAATTTCTGAGTTGAGCAGGACGATTACAATACAAGGCAGCACGGTTATAGAAGGACCAGTATATGCTCATAAATTAGAGATTCAACAGGGTGATTCGGAAATACACGGAGCAGTTTTTACACAGCTAGAACTTTATGTAAACAGTGAAGCAAAGGGAAATGTAACTTTCAAAAAGAGTGTAGGATCGGCAAATTCAGTCGTTTCTAGAGCACAGAATTGCAATCTTATGTTCCATAGCGACATTAACGCAAAGAGTGTTACACTTTATAACGCTTTTGTTGCGGGTAGTATCTATGCCGATGAGGTTGTGCTTGAGAACTGTGTGGTAATTGGAGGTGTTTTTGCAACTCAAACAATTGATTTAACAAACTCAATAGTAGGCACATTTAATACGCCTTCAATTAAAGCATCTCAAATGGTAAGCTTGTTATTACCAAGCGCATTTTCAATTGAGAAAATATTAGTAGTACCAGGAACGAAATTTTATAATCTAAGTTTAGCTGATCTTGGTTCATTGTATAAAGGTTTACCACAAGCATCAAATTCGGGAAGAATAGAGATGAACATTGAAGCTGATGAGGTGAAAACAACATTGACAAATGAAGAAACTCAAAAAACACTTCGCAGCTACACAGTGGTTGGTAAAGTGTTAGCAGCAGATTTATTGGATATGGATAAATTTCAAAACCACTTTTTATTGACGGCATCAAGTCTAGGTACTCAATTGCTTAAAACATATGATTTGGGCATAGATTCAAAGGGGCAGCAAGCAACTTTAACTATGGATAAGATTCGGAATTTCTTTTTCGAAATTCTTCATGGGAAAATTGAAATTAAAAATATAGACGGTAGTTTTGATATTTCTCAAATTACAGGGAAGTATAATTAATCTAACCTCCTAGAGGTGAAGCAAACGCAGGTGTTGTATCAACTCTTGTGTTTGCTTTTTTTTTTTAAATGTAACTACTAAATAATATGCAGGAAGTTCTTTAATCCGAATTACAAAAAGCAATTCATATGACAAAAAAATGGGAAATATATTACGACAGAACTGCAATCTACAGTGATGGTTCAAAAGATGAAAGATTTGGAAATCTTGACACTAAGATTTTAGATTGTGAATTAACCGATTTGATAGAGGCTATTTACACCAATCAGAAGTTTTTAGATTGCCGAGAAAGTGATGTCATTGATGCGAATAAACTTGATATCCTCGAAGAGACAATCTTATTTGTTGAGAACATATATTTATGGGATGCAGACGGAGATGGCACTGCTACTGAAGCTGAATTTGATGATGAGCAGATTAAGGAAATTTATAACAGTCTAGTTGAGAAAGGGGTTATACAGTTATGATCGTACTTAGGTGATCGAAAAGCATGAGTATTTAAGCTTGTTCCGGCACTCCGACTCTTCGAAGTAATTCGTTTGCTTTTTCTAATTTTTCTGGAAAAAGAATACGTGCTGATTGATTCGCAGTTCTGCTTGTTTTTTGAATTTCATATTTTTTAATCAACTCAAAATCTTTCTTCTTCAATCGCAATTCTTCTTCAATGTCATAGTCATCTTGTAGAGATAGCCAGAATTTCGGGGAGTTCCCGAAGTAAAGAGATAAACGCAGAGCAGTATCGGCAGTAATTCGTCGAGTGCCATTCACAATTGATGAAACCCTTGTTTGTGGAATAGACAAATCTTTCGCCAAACGATAGCAGCTGATTTCGAGTGGTTCTAAAAACTCTTTCAGTAAGATTTCTCCGGGATGTATGTTCTTTAGTTTTTTCATTTTGGATAATAGGGCTAACGCAGAACGTTAGTAACGTCAAAGATAGGTAGTTGGTTTTGATTTTTAGAAGAAAAACTTACCCCAGTGCTTTTGAAAACCCCAAAACAGAAGCCACAAATAGCTGAGATATTTTTTGAAAAAAATTTGAATTGCTTCGACACAAATGTTATTACATTTTGTATCTTTAATAAGTGAATAACAAGAAGCAAAAAGGACTTGATGTAGATTTTATTGGTGGACAAGGACCGTTAACAAAAGACGAAGAGGTCGCAATTAGTGAATTTATTAAAGCTCAAAAATTATTGAGAAGTAAAAAACAAGCTTCGAAGACTAAACCAATTGGGCGAACAAAAGTTGTGAGTTAGAATTTGAAGCGGCCATTTATACCTGCTGGTATTTAAAATCGCAATTTGCGAACTTAAAATTTCTCCCCCACCTATCACTGGGGGCATTTCGGATGCCGCTCGCATAGCGAGCTCGAAGAAACGAAGTTCTCTGGTTTTTGGAAAGGAGAAAATTGATAAATTTTAGTAATGAATAGTTACAATATTCGTGTACTTTTAATTAAATGAAACAGGTGATTTTATTACTTCATATTTTGATTAGTCGAAACCGAATGCAAAAATGTTGTGTAATATTCCTTTCCATAATTCTTTTCGGTTGCAATCAACCAGAACCTCCTATCAATCAACCAACGCCTAACTATTATGCTTTTTGCAATTTGGAAAGTTTATACGATTTGAAATACCTTGAAAACGTCGACTCTATTTTTTGTTTGAATATTTATCCTACTGAAAGTAAATTGCTTCCAATCATTCTTAAGTCAATAGGGAGGACCAAAGTTAAACATTTGTATATATTAACCGATTCTTTAATTATAAATGAGAATATTGAAATTCAAGGTTTAGTTAGTTTGGATTTATGGGCCACACGTTACGCGGAATTAAAAGGCAGTATAATAAGTCGCGATTTAAAGGATATAGGATTAAGCTATTTGAATGTGGACGATTCAAATTTTTTAAAGGATAAGAAATTAAGAACGATAACGCTGCAGTGTGATTCTAATGGTATTCCTGGTATGATCTCATCATTAAGTTCAGTTGAATTTTTAAACATCTATGGTTATTTCGAAAATGAACCAGATTTGTCTTCAATAAAAAACGTTACACATGATATTTGGATTAACAATCGCAATAAAAACGTTCACTTATCTTTAGAGAAAATGAAAAAGACTCTACTGAAAAGTAATTCACCAGATTTATCTGTTTATTTAGATGTAGAAATGGAATAAAATCTTCGATTTTCCAATTACGGAGTAGCAATAAAACCGAAGGTTTTCCAATTACGAAGTAAGAATAATTCTTCCCCTCTCTTACCCTCTCTAAACTTTTCTTCCCATCAGATCTCTTTCAAAGGCAATAACTGTTGTTTCTAATCGTTGAATTCAGCATCTTTGCCTCATGAAAAAAAGCCTCTTCTTTTTTCTAATCACAGCAGTAATCGTTTTCGTCTCTTCATGCAGACGCGACGAGATTACGACCGACTCTTCTGCGAAGATTGAGTTCTCGACCGATACGTTACTTTTCGATACAGTCTTCACAACCATTGGTAGTGTGACGAAAATTGTAAAGGTGTATAACAACAACGCTCAAGCCATTCAGATTGGAACCATAGATTTGGCGGGAGGAGCGAACTCGCAGTTTCGTATAAATGTAAACGGAGATAACGGAACGCACTTTGAAAATGTATTTCTGGAAGCCGGGGACAGTCTTTTCATTTTTGTTGAAGTCACCGTAGATCCAACCAACTCGAACACACCGTACGTCATTGAAGATCAAATCCTATTCAACACCAATGGGAACGACCAAGTGGTCCAGTTGGCGGCATGGGGACAAGATGCTTATTTTCATGGAGGACTTGGACAGAATAATATTGACACATTGCCTTGCGGTGCCATATGGAACAACGACAAACCGCATGTCATCTACGGAATTGTCGCTGTTGACGAAGGTTGCAACCTTACCATTAACGAAGGAACACACGTATACGTCCATGCGAAATCTGGACTCTTCGTCTACAAAGGCTCTTTGAACATTCAAGGAAGCTTGAACAACGAAGTGGTCTTCGAAGGCGATCGATTAGAAGCCGACTACGCCACTCTGCCCGGACAATGGGGCATTCAATACGATGTGCAAATTGAAACTGGAGTAGGGCCGGGGATCTATTCCATTACCCGCGGAGGAATTTGGTTGTATCAGTGCAACTCAAGTTCCATCAACTACGCCATCCTCAAAAACGGAGGAATGGGTATTCAGGTCGATACGCTTGGAAACACCAGCGCAACCGGATACGCGCTCTCTGTCACCAACACGAAGATCGATAACATGTCGGGAGTAGGCTTGTTCGCACAAGGTTCTTCCATTTATGGAAATAATTTGCTTGTCACCAACTGCGCTGAAAGCTGCGCAAACCTGAGCGTTGGCGGAACTTATCAGTTCGACAATTGCACTTTTGCAAACTATTGGAACAACGGCAACCGCACTTCGCCAGCATTCTATCTAACGAACTATTACGAAGACATTAATCAGAACATACAAACCAGAACCCTCACCAATTGTCTCTTCCGCAATTGCATTATGTGGGGAAACAATGCCACCCTAGGCGACTTCAGTGAATTCGTGGTAGACCTGAAAGATCCCGAACTTCAACAAGTGCAATTCAAATACTGCCTCGTAGACACCGACGTTGACGTCTCCGACGATGGCAACGTTTGGGAAAGCATGGTGAACAACCAAAACCCTTATTTCTGCGATTACGCCAACGGCAACTTCCGCGTAAACCAAGACGCTCCTCGCATGATCGGCGGCCCTTTCACCTTTGGTCCTGATATTTCAGGAAATAACAATGGGGATTGGAAGGGGTGTTATGATTACAACGGAAACTGTAACTAGCGTTACGAGGGCGAATTTCTTCGCGAGGGTTGCTAGCAACGAGGGTTTTCAACGAAGGTGCTCCGCACGATTATTTCATTAAATCTATTCTCACTTTTCCTTAGATAATTCGCGAATTTATTCGCCCTCGTCGAAGACCCTCGCAACGTGGTTGCCCTCGTCGAAGACCCTCGCAACATTGTTGCCCTCGCGAATACTTTCGCCCTCGTCGAAGACATTAACCGTCTATCGTTGTTTTTGAGTTTTGTCAAGTTGAAAACTTCAATTCACAGCCTGACTGAAGTTCAAATGAAATGTGTTTCTTGCATACTGAATACACACCATGAACTCTTCCATTCTACAAGCACTTCTGAAACTGTTCGCCATAATCTCTGGCGATAAGAAAACGAATGGATATGAAGTCGTTTCGCTGTTTTTAGGGAATAGGTTAAGTCAGCAACAGATTCAGGTTTTCTTAGATGACTACAAAGGCTATGTGGCGCTTTACCACAAGCCACGCGCGAATGCAGAGAAGCATACAGCTATGACTAGCGTGAAGGTACTTCGACTTTGTGAAGTGATTCATACGTCGCTGAATCACCACGAGCGCTTCATGGTTTTCGTTCGTCTGGTTGAATTCGTTTTTACCTCACATGAACACTCACAGCAAGATTTAGAGTTTCTAACCACCGTGGCCGATGCTTTTCACATCGATGAAAAAATGCGCATGGCCATTATTCATTTTGTGCATTCGAAAGAAATTGAATCTTCCGATTATTTCTTCTGCATGCGTAACGGCGATGGACAAGAACACAGTCATTTGCCTGCAGGCGATTTAATCTTTTTCCGTATTCCGGAAGAGAATCTGTTTTTCTTTCGCTACATCGGTACCGACGAATTGAAGTTGAATGGCAGTTCAATTACTCCAAGTTCTGTTTATGCGTTCTCTTCCGGATCTTCCATTCGTGGAGCTAAGAGCAAGCCTGTTTTTTACAGCGATGTGCTGCATGCTTTCTTAGCGTCTGAACACCTCGATGGTATAGATTTCCTCTGCAATGCCATCTCGCATCAATTTCCAAATGGAAAAAAAGCATTGGAAACCCTGCGCTTCAGAGCTTCTTCCGGAAACCTCATTGGTATTATGGGTGGAAGTGGTTCGGGAAAATCAACGCTATTAAATATCCTGAATGGCAATACCCGTCCGAAATACGGCGATGTTCAAATAAACGGAAAGAGTATTTTCAACAAGAAAGAATCGTTGAAACACCTCATGGGTTATGTTTCGCAAGACGATATTTTAATTGAAGAACTCACCGTATTTCAGAACCTGTACTTCAATGCACAACTGCTTTTCAAAGGCAAGTCGAAACTTGAATTGCAAAAGTTGGTGCTGCGAACGCTTCAAGACGTTGGACTTTCAGATTGCAAAGATCTTCGAGTTGGAAACGTTCTAGACAAGACCATTAGCGGCGGACAGCGTAAGCGCTTGAACATTGCATTGGAACTTATGCGCGAGCCCGAAGTGCTTTTTGTAGATGAACCTACAAGCGGACTTTCCAGTCGCGATTCAGAGAATATCATGGACTTGCTGAAAGAGTTGACCCTTCGTGGAAAGCTCATCTTCGTGGTAATTCACCAACCAAGCAGCGACATCTTCAACTTATTCGATCAATTGCTTTTATTGGATCAAGGCGGAATGCCAATTTATTATGGAAATCCGATCGACAGCATTTTCTATTTCAAGAAATTGGTGAATCAGGTGAATATAGACGAGAGTCGCTGTTCGCATTGTGGAAATGTAAATCCGGAACAGCTCTTCAACATTATTGAAGCGAAGGTGCTCGACGATTACGGAAACGAAACGCAGCAGCGACGCATTACTCCGCAAGAGTGGAACAACTTCTACAACATCATGTGCGCGCCTGAACAAGACACGCGTATAAAGGAAGAAGCGACGAACACCGAGTCAGAGAAGAAGTTGTTGGGAAGCAATCTGCCAAATGCACTGAAGCAATTCCGGGTTTTCTTCTGGCGCGATGTGCTAGGGAAAATTACGAATAAACAATACCTTATTGTGAACCTGCTGGAAGCGCCGTTGTTGGCGTTCTTGCTCAGTTGGTTCATTAAATATTCGTCGAAAGACGAGTACGTTTTCCGCGAAAATGTAAACCTTCCACAGTATTTATTCATCACCGTGGTGGTTGCGTTGTTCATGGGATTAACGGTGAGTGCGGAAGAGATTATTAAAGACAAGAAAATTCTGAAGCGCGAAAAGTATTTGAATTTGAATAAGAGCAGTTACTTATTCTCAAAGGTTGGACTCATGTTTTTAATCTCGGCCATTCAAACAGCCTCTTATGTTTTAGTTGGAAATTCAATACTGGAAATTCAAGGAATGTTCTGGCCGTTCTGGATCATCTTGTTCAGCACCGCGTGCTTTGCGAATGTGCTAGGGCTGAACATTAGCGCTACGTTCAACAGTGCGAAGGTGATCTACATTCTTATTCCCATTCTCATTATTCCGCAGTTGTTGTTCAGTGGCGTTATTGTACGATTCGATCGCTTGCACAAGTCAATGGTTACCGAAGGCGAAGTTTCTTGGGTTGGAAATGCCATGGCTAGTCGTTGGGCGTATGAGGCGTTAGCGGTAGAGCAGTATTGCAACAACGCTTTTAATTCACGTGTGTTTGAAACCGACGTGCAATTGAAAACACTCACGTGGGAAAAAGATTTTTGGGTGGCTGAAATGCGCAACCAGCTGAACAATTGGGACATGCCGAATTCAACTACAAATGTTGAATTGATGAAGAACGAATTCGCGAAACGCGCAGAGATCTCTTCGGAAATGAAATGGGCCACTGAACAGATTGCTGCGAACGGACTGGCTTCTCGAGATACCTTATTGGGAGTCTTGGGGAATTATGAATCGAACCTCATTGATCGTTACAACAACTTGAACGAAGCAAAAGAAAATTGGTTGTTTTCGTTAAGAGATACCGATGAGAAGCAGAAAGCTTATCAGGCAGACATGGACAATTATTCGAATGAATCGTTGGAAGAAAGCGTTACTGCGAAAAACGACGTGAAGAATATTGTGGTAACAGAAAATGGCATAGTGAGAAAAGCAAATCCGATTTACTTTTTACCGAATCCAGGAACGTCGTTTTTTAAATCGCATTTCTGCGCACCGAAGAAATGGATAGGAGGAAAGGAGAGTGGAAAATATGTGAATACGTCGGCCGCGAACACGATAGTCATTTGGCTAATGACGATTGCGCTAACGTTCTTGTTGTTGTTCGACGGATTGAATAAAATAGCGAAGCTTTACACCTTCACCATTCGGAAAGGAACAGATAAGATGGCTTCGTAATCTTCTCCGGCTTCCAACATGTCCTCGTCGTCTGCTTCGTAATGCCAAAGCACCGTTGCGTTATCTCCAAGTGGTTCTAGTTTGCGGAAAAGATCGAGCAAGCATTTCGAACTACTCGTGTTGAAGTATTCTAAATGAACATGGAATTCTGTTTTCGCAGGATTCGATTTAACCCAATCGCCCATCCACTCAATAAGCGGTTTATAGAAGTCTAATGCATTTTCTGGAATAGATCTTCCTTTCAATTCTAAAATACCTCCAACAGCATTGAAATGCACGTGTGGAGATTTGGGAGAAGCTTCGCGAACGATTGAATTCATGTGTGCAAGATAGAAAATTCTTTGAAGCAAAATTAAGGGAGTATATTTGTTTTCGAAAATTAGTTATGTACAACACCAAGGAGTGGTTTGCATCGTGGTTCGATTCTCCCTTTTACCGCGAATTATATGCACACAGATCAGGAGAGGAAGCCAGAGCTTTTATTTTGAGGCTAATTGAAAAATTGAATCTGCTAGAGCGTGCAAGTGTTTTAGATGTTTGTTGTGGCAACGGAAGACATAGCGAAGTTTTTAACGATAAGAATTTCAATGTAGTTGGAATAGACATTAGCGAGAAGAGTTTAGAAGAGGCGAAGGCGAGAAATTTACCGAATGCTCATTTCCATTATGCCGATGCGCGCAATTTCGAGATGCACGAGCGATTCGATTGCGTGGTGAATCTCTTTACAAGCTTTGGATATTTTGAAACTACAGAAGAGCACATTGAAATGCTACAGCGTATTTACGAGCATTTGAAAGACAACGGTGTTTTTGTATTCGATTTTTTCAATGCTGAAAAAGTTCGTGCTGCCGGCGGTGAAGACCGCAAAGTAGTGAAAGACGGCGCCGAGTTTCACATAACGAAAGAGATAACCAACAATCGTGTTATAAAACACATTCGCATTCAGAAGGATTCTGCCCGTATGGATTTTCAAGAATCGGTAGCGTTGTATTCAAAGGAGCAGTTGGTTGAAATGTTTGAGGTAATAGGATTTAAAAATATAAACACATACGGAGATTATGAGTTGGGGTCATTTGACTTAGCGAACTCGGATCGTTGTATTATTATTTGTTCGAAGTAATGGAAGGTTCTTTTTGGGTATCGGTGCTTTCGCTTTTTAGCGCATCTATGTTAGGCGGTTCGTTGGCGTTGTTGTGGAAGATGAAAAACAACCAATGGTTGAAGCTTTTGCTTTCGTTTAGTGCGGCTTATTTGTTGGGATTAACCGTGTTGCATTTGTTTCCTGAATTGTATCATTCAGACTGGGAATATGCGGGTTGGTTTGTCATAGCTGGTTTTTTACTTCAAGTCATTTTAGACTTTTTCTCTCACGGTGTAGAGCACGGACATGCGCACACGCACGATCACATTTCAGGATCGTTTTTGTTTTTGGTCATGGCCTCTTTGTGGATTCATGCGTTCATTGAAGGCATGCCGTTCGGAGCAGACGCGCATGTTCATGCGGAAGATGTTAAGGCAGCCGCTCACGGACACGAGCATCACGATCACAACAATCCGTTGTTGTTAGGAATTTCCATGCACAAGATTACCGAAGCCTTTGTCTTGGCCTCGTTGTTTTTGCATGCCGGAGTGAAAAAAGCGAAAGCGTGGTTCTTACTTGTCTTATTCGCATGCATAGCACCGCTCGGCGCAGCGTTTCATTTGTTCGTCGACTCACAAGGCTGGGATGTGGAAGGTTGGTGGTACACCGCCATGATTGGCATCTTAATCGGAATCTTACTTCACGTCTCCACCATTATTCTTTTCGAAAGCGAAGAAGGCCATTCTTTTAACTGGAAGAAGTTCGTGATGGTGTTGTTGGGGATTGTGAGTGCTGGACTGCTGGTGTAGGAACTACGTTGTTGGAAAATCGAAGATTTTATTCCTACTGCGTAATTGGAACCTTTAACTGCGTTATTGGAAATCCTGCGGATTTATTCCTACTGCGTAATTCCTATTTCATAATTGGAACTTTGTTGTTAGAAAGTCGCAGACCCTCGTCCAAAGGACCTTCGCGATGAAATCGCCCTCGCAAAGCCATTTGCCCTCGCGAAGCATTCGCCAAAGGCATTCGTACGAAGTACATTCTTCATACGTCCTCAATGAAGCTGGGGGAAAAGGTTCTAATCGCCTAACTTTTCCCAATAAGATTGTCAATTTCAATCTTCAACTTAGGAAGATGATTTGTGAGAATTGACCAAATATTCTCGTCTGAGATGTTATCGTATGAATGAATGACTTGGTTTCGCAATCCAATAATTGCTTTTGCATTTGAATTTTTTCTAAGAAAATTGTATCTCGACTTACAATTCTATTTACCGCTTCTCCAATAATTTCTAACTCCCGCTCTACTGCTCTTTTAAGCATCGTATTCCTTCGGTATTCAAAGAAATTACGTTCCTCATTTTCGAAATAACTATCAATTTCGTCAATAGCAAATTTGATATCGAATAACCACTTCAAAATTCGCTCATCCATAAACCAACTGTTTTGACCGATTAATTGATTGAATAAGAATTGGATTTTTCAACGTTTGCTCTTCCAACAAATCAATGTCTTTTCCATAAAGAGATTTCAACTGCTCTTTAAGATTGAAATAATTTTCGAAGTATAGAGATAATTCAATAGGCTGAAAACGAACTAAAAAATCAATGTCACTTTGATGGTCGTAATTGGGCGTAAGCGCACTTCCAAATAGATACATGCGATCAACATGATAGCGCATGCATAATTCATTCAGCTTCTCTTTATATACGTCCAAATTCAACATGCCATAAAATTAGTCAAAATTCCATGAATGTATGCTTTTTGAATTTTATTCATTAGAAACAAAAAAGCCGCTCGAAAGCGGCTTCACTGTTGTTTAGGTAATTATTCCGGTTGAAAGATTCACTTGGTGAAAGTTCCAGAGGAAAAGCGATTTAAGCAATGCTTAATTTTTTCTCTAAATCTTCAAGATATTTTCTGAAGTGTTTGTCGGTTTCTTGTAAGTTGTTAACTGTGCGACAAGCGTGAAGTACAGTCGCGTGGTCTTTTCCACCGCAATGAGCACCAATACTTGCCAAACTGCTCTTGGTCATCTTCTTCGCAAAATACATCGCAATCTGACGCGCCTGAACAATCTCGCGCTTACGCGTCTTGCTCTTCAACAACTCAATAGGTAAGTCGAAGTAATCGCAAACAACTTTCTGAATGTAATCAATGCTAACCTCACGCGCCGTGTTCTTCACGAACTTATCAATCATCTGCTTCGCAAGATCAAGCGTAATCGCTTTCTTGTTCAATGAAGATTGAGCAATCAAGGAAATCAATGCGCCTTCAAGCTCACGAATGTTCGTAGTGATGCTGTAAGCCAAGTACTCAACAACTTCGTCTGGAAGATCAATTCCGTCTGCATACATCTTCTTGCGAAGAATGGCAATACGCGTTTCCAAAGATGGACATTGCAAATCTGCACTCAATCCCCACTTGAAGCGAGACAACAAGCGTTGCTCCATGCCTTGCAACTCAACCGGTGGCTTGTCACTTGTTAAAATGATTTGCTTACCTGTTTGGTGAAGGTGGTTGAAGATGTGGAAGAATACGTCTTGCGTCTTCTCTTTTCCAGCGAAGAAATGAACGTCGTCTATGATTAATACATCCATCATCTGATAGAAGTGCGAAAAGTCGTTAATGGTTCCGTTCTTAACAGCATCTATGAATTGGTGCGTAAACGTTTCACTGTTTACATACAACACTGTTTTCTCAGGATACTTGTTCTTAATCTCTAATCCAATTGCGTGAGCCAAGTGAGACTTACCGTATCCTGTGCTTCCGTATACCAACAATGGGTTGAAAGCAGTTCCGCCTGGCTTGTTTGCAACTGCATAACCCGCACTGCGAGCCAAACGGTTACAATCGCCTTCAACGAAATTTTCAAATGAATAATTCGGATTCAAATTCGAATCGATATTCAATTTGCGAAGACCAGGAATGATAAACGGATTCTTAATTGGAACATCGCCAAGATCCAAAGGCATTGCAACAGGTGCGTTTTTAACCGCTTTGCGATTGCTTGTTGGAACTTTAATGGTGTATGGAGCGTTCGAAGCCTGATTGTTTTCCATAATAATGGAATATTCCAATCTTCCTTCAGTTCCTAATTCTTTGCGAATGATCTTTTTCAAAAGAGTCACATAGTGCTCTTCCAACCACTCGTAGAAAAACTGTGAAGGAACTTGAATCGTTAAAACTTTATTTTCAAGTTTAACGGGTTTAATCGGTTCGAACCAAGTTTTGAATCCTTGCGGACTTACATTGTCTTTTATGATATTTATACAATTTTGCCAAACTTGATTGAAATCATTATTCATAATACTGCTGAATATAAAAAGGGTTAATCGTCTGTTTAGGTGCCGGTAAACAACAAATATGATTCGCGTTTCTCGGACTACAAAAGAAATGTAAAAAAAGTGAAAAAAAAACTCATTTGCCTATTGACTTATGAAAATTTTTGGCGTATTCAAATAAAGCACTTTGTTTGAAAGATTGTTCAAAGATTGTAAGAATGAAAATAATTGCAAGATGATTAAACAATTTCTTTGTTGTTATGAAAATTAAAGAGCGACTCTTTCATTCCAAATTTACGGTAAGATATTCAGAAACCGACCGTATGGGTTACTTGTATTACGGCCATTACGCGGCTTATTTCGAAGTGGCTAGGGTAGAGGCTCTCAGAGAGTTGGGTGTCGTGTACAAAGATCTCGAAGACCAAGGAATTCTTCTTCCCGTTCGAACCTTCAACATACAATATAAAGCTCCTGCGCATTACGATGATCTTGTTGAAATTCAAACACGCATTACACAGTTCACGGGCACACGAATTTTGTTTTCTTTCGAAACATATCGCGACGAAACTTTATTGAATACAGCAGAAGTAGAATTGGTGTTTGTAGACAAAGCAACCGGGCGTCCTTGCAAAGCCCCCGAACAGATTGTTCGTTTACTCGAAAATTAATTCGCCACTACCGTTGCGAACAAAGTCATAAAGACTGGGAGTCTGTTTAAGTATAACATTTCCAGAATCATCAATTCGCACAAAAGCATAGCTCGTTGCATTTGCATAAATGGGTTGAAGTGATGCGTTATTAATGTAAACTTGATTCGCATGCAATGATTCAGCATGAATAATTCCGTAAGCATCTGAATACAATTCTGCAACTTGCACAGTACCCCTTAAATACGTATCATTTGCTCCAGCTGGAGAGCCGCAATAGATGGTGTCGCAATTCAAGTTCAACTCTACCTTGCCATTCGCATGCTTGTTCTCTATCACAAGTTTACGGGCTTTCATTTCATTCAATGAAACAACACTTCCTGTGCTGAAATTTTGAATGTTCGTGATTGAATCGAAATACAACGTCACCGTTATTTCGTGTTCAAACGATCGAAGAAAATTACACGTGTTCACGTTTTCAATTTTCAATACACCATTCGAAAGTTGTGTATTTATTTTCGGAAGCAGATTCTTTGGTCCCGTAATTTCAATTCCACAAAAATTCGTGTCAACCAATTCGTATTTCAAATTGCTATTCAATTCAAGTTTGGTGAAGCATCCTAAATCTCTTGTTTCGGTTTGAACTTCTCCTGCCGTTTTAAAGCAATCGGGAGCGTTCTCTTTGTTGCAAGAACAAAAAGTTAGCACAAGGCCCAACAGGCCCAGCTTACATACGGTAGCCAAATCCAATTTCACCATAATCTGCTTTTGCAAAATGTGTTTTTAATCCGAATTGAATAAACCAATGTTTGTCCTTCGGTGCATGACGTATAATCACACGCTGATAAACCGGTGTTGTTTCCGCCCATTTATCCCGAATGTAAATACCTTGAACAATGCGCAATTGTGTGTTTCCGAAATTCTGACAAAACGTTGGTCCAACACCCAATTGAAAAACCGAACGATTGTTCGGTCGAGCACCGTCTCTGTTTTCCATTAACGGAATTAACGAACTGTTGAACATGAGATCAGCTGTTAATCCGAAAGAATGCTTCACGCTCGAAGTTCTGCGGTCCCACGCTGCACTAAGCAGATGAATGGGGTATTTCTTTCCGTAAGGCTGCATGACTTCTTTCCATCCTTGCGTGTAGGAAACACTGTAGTTGTATTTACTTAAAAAGCGCAGCAACAGAATTTCATACTCTTCATCTTTTCTTGGAGCCTTCGGTTTGATTAACGGTTGAACACCCAGCGTAAGCGCCATGGTGTTCGTCCCCAAATTCGGTAATTGAAAAGCACCGTTCGAAAAATGGGTGACACGAATTCCCAATTTGTATTGAAGATTTTCGGTGTGAAAAATTTCCTGGTCGAAGCCAATACTCAATGCCGCATTGACATGTGAGCCCAACACAGGGGCTTGGTAATTCGATTGTAGATTCCAAATCTTCGTGGTGTAGCCCAAACCAATACCCAAGTTAATATACTTCTTGTTTGAAGTACGTTCACCAAAGATTCTGCGGTTGGTAGGAAATTGATTCCAGAAACTCAGCGAGAATTGTTCTCCTAACTGTTGAATATTCCCAGTGTTGATGTATGTGAAATCGACACCCTGATAAGGATTTCCGTAAGGCCTTGAATAGAGTCTGTTGGTTATGCGCTTCACAACACGGACGCTTCCACCTACACTGTGCCCCGAGATAAGCGGTTCCATTAGCGAGTTATGTGGAACCACAAATCCGAATTGAACACCGCCATGCACTTGCCATTGTTCTTGTCCAGATGCCGCAAGGCCCGAACAAATGACGAACAACAGGACAAGGGCTTTTTTCATTACAGATTTTCTATCAAGAAGTTGGTCATCTTGCTGAACAAGTGCAAGCGCGTGTTTCCTCCGTATATGCCGTGGTCTTTATTCGGATAAACAAACAAGTCGAATGGCTTATTCGCAGCAACCAATGCAGACACCATGTCCATCGTGTTTTGAAAATGCACATTGTCATCTGCACTTCCGTGAACCAACAAATAATTTCCTTTCAATTGCTTCGCGAAGTTAATAGGCGAGTTGTTTTCGTATCCACCTGAATTCTCTTGCGGGGTGCGCAAGTATCTTTCAGTATAAACGCTGTCGTAAAATTTCCAGTTCGTAACAGGAGCAACAGCAATACCGGTTTTGTAGTAGTCAGCTCCTTTGGTCATGCACAACGAAGTCATGTATCCGCCGTAGCTCCAGCCTTGCATACCAATGCGCGCAGCATCTATGTAGGTTTGCTGACCTAAATATTTCGCGAAGTCTATAAAGTCTTGCGTTTCATTTCCCCCTAAATTCATATAGGTTGAATGTTTGAAATCTTTGCCACGGAATTGTGTTCCGCGCGGATCACAGCTAACCACAATGTACCCTTCCTGACAAAGCAATTGGTACCACATGTAGTTCTTTCCGCCGTATGAGTCAAGAACAGTGTTGCTTCCCGGTCCGCCGTATATAGCAACCAACACAGGATATTTTCTTTTCGGATCGAAATTGGCAGGCTTCATCATCCAGCAATTCAAATCGGTACCGATTGAATTCTTAAACGAGAAGAATTCTTTCTTCACGCAATTGTATTCATTCAACGTTGTCGAAAGATTAGAGTTGGTAATAAGCACACGCTTCGTGTTTCCTTGGTTGTCGCGAATGCAGAAAGTAGGAGGTGTGTTGGCATTACTATAGGTATGAAGGAAATACTTCAATCCGTTACTGAACGCCGCTTCGTTAGTTCCGTCGTCAGAGGTTAAACACTTCCAAGTGTTCTTCTTCAAATTAACACAGTAGACATACTTCGAAGTCGCGTCGAGCGAGCTGCTCATGCGCTTGTTGTAGTTGACTTGAGCAGCGCGAGTAGAACTGAAATAAATGTTTCCCGCTTTTTCATCGATTCCGTAAAAATCAAGAATCTCCCAATTTCCGCTGGTCAAGGCCGTTTCCACTTTCGTGGCTAAGTCTATTTGATACAAATGAGCATAACCACTTTTCTCGCTGGTGTAGATAATACAATTTCCACCCGATAAAAACTGAATGTTGTCGTTCACGTCAATGTACGTTTCTGATTTCTCTTCCATCAACACTGCTGTTGGCCAAGTATCATTTCCTTCCACGCGAATGGGAGCAGTTAATTCGTAGACCAAATGATTTTGATGGCGATTCATTTTCTGAACCAACAACTGCGTGCTTTGCTTGCCCCATTTAATGCGTGGAATGTATTCGAACTCTGCAGAAGCCTTTTCAACCAAGAAACTTTTGTTGGAAGTCAATTCATAAATGTGAATGCTCACGTCTGAATTTTTTTCTCCGGCCTTTGGATATTTGAACGTGGTTCTTTCCGGATATAAACTTCCATAAATATCCATTCCGTATTCAGGAACCTCACTCTCGTTGAACTTGTAGTAGGCCAGAAGCGATCCATCCGCATTCCAATACAAGCCGCGATCGAATCCGAATTCTTCTTCGTACACCCAATCGGTTGCTCCGTTAATGATTTTGTTTTTCTCTCCGTCGAAGGTGATTTGCTTTTCCTCTTTCGTTTCAATATTGAAAATGAAAATGTTGTTGTTGCGAACAAAGGCCACACGCTTTTTATCTGGAGAGATAGTAGCCAAGCGTTGCTTTCCTTTTTTGAAGTTTGCAATAGGTGTGGTTTTTCCGCTTGCCAAATCGTGAACCAAATAATTAGCCATGCTGCTCCAACGGTAAATGCCTTCGCTTTCTGTTTCAATCAACAACATGCTTTCATCTGCATTGAAACTGTAATTATCGAACGCACGCATTTCATTCCCGAAAATCTTCTTGGCGGTTGTAATCGCCTTTAAGGTATCACCATTCGCGAAGCTGCACTGAATAATGGTTTGTCCGTTTATATCCGAACCCATCACGTCTGAAAACGTTTCACCGTCTTTCATCGAGTTGAATCCGCCAAGGTATTCCGCGTTGAATTCGCGGCTGTTCCAAATGAGTTCGTTGGTAATTTTTTTCTGTGCATTTATGCCGAAGGCGGCAGCCAAGAAAAGCAAAGAGGCAAGGGTCTTTTTCATAATTAAAATCAGTTCCGAAAGATAAGCCGAATGCAGAAGATATGCAATTGTGCCTTTAATTTGCGCCATGAATTTGAAATTAGCTAAACTCGCAATGGTGGCGGTTGCATTCAGCAGCTGCACCCAGCAATTGGTTTTAGAATCTCTTCCAGTCACAACAGAGCCCGGTCCGATGACTTTTGAGAAGGAAAAGCACTTCAAGAATATTCATCAAGTTACATACGGAGGAGACAATGCCGAAGCTTATTGGAGTCCCGATGGGAAGCAGTTGATTTTCCAGAGTAACAACGCGAAGTGGGGTATGAGTTGCGATCAGATTTTTTTATTGAATGTGGAAACCAAAGCAGATAGCTCGAAGCGTCAGTTGGTTTCAACAGGTCTCGGAAGAACCACATGTTCGTGGTTTATGCCCGATGGAAAGTCCTTCCTTTACGCTTCAACACACAAAGGCGGAGAGGCTTGTCCGCCGCCACTTCCAAACAACGGAAAATATGTTTGGCCGTTATACACTTCTTATGATATTTACACTGCTGACCTTCAAGGAAAAGTAATGAAGCAGTTAACTGATTCTCCGCGTTACGATGCTGAAGCGACAATTAGTCCGAAAGGAGACCGAATTGTTTTCACTTCATTGCGAAACGGCGATTTGGATTTGTACACCATGAATTTAGATGGAAGTGATGTGAAGCAAATCACATTCGACTTGGGCTACGACGGCGGAGCATGTTTTTCTCCGGATGGAAAGAAAATTGTTTGGCGCGCTTCACGTCCGAAGAACAAAGAGGAAATAGATGCCTATAAATCATTGTTGAAGGAAGACATGGTTGAGCCTTCAAACTTGGAAATTTTCGTTGCGAATGCCGATGGTTCAGATGCACATCAAGTCACTACCTTGGGAAATGCGAATTGGTCTCCAACCTTCACTCCGAAAGGAGACAAAGTTCTTTTTTGCAGCAATCACAACAGTACGCGCGGATTTCCTTTCAATTTATTCTTGGTGAATATAGATGGAAGCGGATTGGAGCAAGTGACTTACGATACCGAATTCGATTCGTTCCCGATGTTTTCACCCAATGGAAAATACTTGGTGTTCTGCAGTAATCGTCACAACGGAAGAACGCGTGACACGAATATCTTTATCGCGGAGTGGATTGACTGATCTGCCTTTTGAATCTCAAGAAATCTTGAATCACCGCGAAGGTTACTAGGGGTAGGACAATCATAATAAGTGGATTTTCATTCCAGGCCTCTGTAAATTGAAATTTCACTAAGGCAATAAGGGCGTGTGTCATTCCGCAGCCCCAGCACTGAATGCCAAAGATCGCAGTGAATAAGCAGGGAATTCCGATGTCAACAATATTGAAAACGTTTAATAAAACAGCAATGCATTCGTACATAATAACTCCGGAAACAATCCAGTTCTTTCGCAAGTATTTCAGAAAAACATTCAAGAATTACCCTTCAAAGGTGATGGATACTACAAAGGCGCGCGAACGTAGCTTGTCTATTGGAAGTGCGTACTTCGTGTCTTCGTGAATCAGTAAATCGGGAAGACCGATACTCGTCTTGAACTCGACAGCAAATTTGAAAAACGGTAAGAAGAAATCAAATCCGCCACCTGCCTCTATGCAGTAGTCGTTGCTTTTCAACTTAACTACAATTTGGCTCGACTGGTTGTTACTTACATTCTTCTGCGATTGCATGTCGCGTGCATATTTTCCTCCCAACAATCCGTAAGCCGCGAAATTTCCTGTTCTGTTGGTTCTCAATTTCACCAATACCGGGAATTCTAACCATACACTTGAGATGGGTTTCGTCTGCGTGTCAATTTTATTTTGTGGACGAAGAAATTGATATTGCAATGATCTGTCTTGGAAAGACAAACCAGGAAGAAATCGAATGTTGACATTCGGCAACGGATTGTACGATGCTAGAATATGCAGGTTGAATCCAGCTTGTGGCACATTCGTTATACTTAACAAAGAATCTTGAAACGAAAAATCAGGTTTGTAATTAATGAAAAATGAACTTTGATTTCCGCTTAGGGCAAACCCAAAGTGATATTTTCTGTAGTCGAATTTCGCTAAATTCAAAGCAGCTCGGTCTCGCTGAGCAAAAGCAGAAATAGCGATTAAATAAAAGAGGAAAGCCGAAACTAATTTTTTCATGATAGTTCTTTCAACATTACAGTTCTAAATATCCAAGGCACAATAAGAGAAAAGATAAGTGAGCTTAACATCATTGCTGAAATGCCTGCTGCCACTACCGTTTTCGAAGAAGTCATGGTGTTAACGCGTTCAATATAGCTTTGTTGTATTTCCTCTTTAGTCAGGTCTTTCAACGGTTCATTCGCCGAAGTTATTGCCGCTACTTTCTCAGGGGTATTCAAGGCCTCTTCCAATTGCGCATAATCGGCAGCACGCTTAATAGTCATGTCGCTCGCCGTTGAATAATAAACGCCAATAGCCAAACCAATGGCCACTGAATAAGCTACTCCAGCGCGCAAAGACAGTTTGAAATCGTCGAAATAACTTCTTACTTGAGGCTCTTTGCTATAAGTTTTATAAAGAGTGATTAGGATCAAAGAAAGAAGAAAAACAAGATTCAATAGAACACCTTTGGGTTGAGCTTCAGCGTAATTGTATGCGAAGTAATGACCAAAAGCAAAGCGCAATCCCAACCAAATAGATGCTAAGGAAAGGGCGTAAGCCCAGATACGCCAAGTGCTCATTACGAATTCATGGTTACTAAAAACTCCTCGTTTGTTTTCGTGCGCTCGATGCGGTCTTTCACGAATTCCATGGCCTCAACCGGATTCATATCTGCAAGGTGTCTGCGAAGAATCCACATGCGCTGAAGTGTGTCTTTGTCTTGCAACAAATCTTCGCGACGTGTTCCTGAAGAAAGAATATCAATGGCAGGGAAAATACGTCGGTTGCTAATCTTACGATCCAATTGCAATTCCATATTACCCGTTCCTTTGAATTCTTCAAAAATAACTTCGTCCATTTTACTTCCAGTATCAACCAACGCCGTTGCAATGATGGAGAGTGATCCTCCGTTTTCAATCTTACGCGCAGCTCCGAAGAAACGCTTTGGCTTCTCCAAGGCATTCGCTTCAACACCACCCGACAATACCTTTCCGCTTGAAGGCGCTACAGTATTGTAGGCACGCGCTAAACGTGTTATAGAATCCAAGAGAATACATACGTCGTGTCCACATTCAACCAAACGCTTGGCTTTTTCCAATACAATATTGGCAATCTTTACGTGACGCTCAGCAGGTTCGTCGAACGTTGAAGCAATTACTTCTCCTTTCACACTGCGCTTCATGTCGGTCACCTCTTCCGGACGCTCATCGATGAGCAATACAATTAAGTAGGTCTCAGGATGATTCATGGCAATCGCATTCGCAACGTCTTTCAACAAAGTAGTCTTACCTGTCTTAGGCTGCGAAACAATCATTCCACGTTGGCCTTTTCCAATTGGAGCAAACAAATCCATGATTCGCATACTCACATTGTTGTTGTTGTCGGCTAAATGGAATCGCTCTTGAGGGAACAAAGGCGTTAAAAACTTAAATGGAATACGATCACGAACCCAAGCCGGATCGCGTCCGTTAATGTTATCGATACGAATCAACGGGAAATATTTTTCTCCTTCTCTTGGCGGACGAATAGCCCCGCGAATGGTATCTCCAGGTAATAATCCGTACGTTTTAATTTGCTGTTGAGAAACATAAACGTCATCCGGAGAATTCAAATAATTGAAATCCGAAGAACGCATAAATCCGAATCCGTCAGGCATCACTTCCAAAACTCCTTCAGCCATAACCAATCCATCGAAATTGTATCCGTGTTCGTCTGGCATTCCTCTGCGCTGACGATCTGGACGTACGATGTTCTGATCACGCTCGGCCTGACTTTCTTGGTTCTCAGGTTTATTCGGTCTTTCAGGACGGTCTTTTTGCTCAGGTCTTTCTGGACGGTCGTTTCTTTCTGGACGGTCGTTTCTTTCCGGACGGTCTGTTCTTTCCGGACGGTCTTTCTGCTCAGGTCTTTGGTTTTTCTGATTCGGATGTTGCGGACGAGGTTGTCCGTCTTTCTTCGCTAAAACTAAAAATGGAATCTCAGTCTTAATTTCCTTCGCTACAGGCTCTTCTGCTACTGGAGCTTCTTCTTGTTCGTTTGGAATATCATGCGATACTTCTTCCTTAGCAGGAACTTCTTCCTTTTCGGCAGCCTTATATGGTTTTCTTTCGCGCGTTTTTTTCTGACGATCAGTAGAATCCGAATTCTGAATAGTAGAATCTGTTTCCTTTGCTTCAACAACTGTCGGAGCAGGGGCCTCAGCTGGCGCAGCAGATAAAGTCTGACGGTCCATAATGGTTAGAACCAAATCTTGCTTCTTTAATTTTTCAGCATTGGCAATGCCTATATTTTCAGCAATAGATTTAAGCTCGGCCACTTTCATGGCGTTTAATGTTAAAATATCGTACATGTAGGGGAAATGAAATTCAAAGTGTAATGATGGGAATACAAAAGCGAAATGCTTTCAGCGATGCAAGGATACAACGCAATTGGTATATCTTCAAAAAAAAATTAACGGATAATCTCGGAAACATTGCGCTTGATGTTTTGAGAGATTTTTTCAATGGGAACGTCGTTTTCATCACCCCCAAACGGATCTTCAATTTCTTCAGCAATTAGTTCCAAACTTCCCAAAACGTAAAAAATGAAAATGGAAAACGGAATGACATAGTTTCCAAGCGTGGAGCTGAATACCCAAGGAAGTGTAATAATGTAAAACAAAATAAATTTCCGTAAGAAAGAGCTGTACGAATAGGGGATAGGCGTGTTTTTTATACGCTCGCATGCCCCAGAAACTTCAAGAAAATTTGACAATTCGGAATTAATAGACAGCAGCTCAATTTCTGTTATCTTTTCTTCTTTTCGAAGTTTATAGGTCCTCTGGTGAATAAGGGATGCCAAATAATTCGGTTTGTGCTGAACATCCAAGGGCAACTCAAATTCATCTGTAAAATCTTGATCGAGTTCAGTTCGGGTTTTTTCCAAGAGTAAGTGTTGAGACAATGTAAAAGCGAATAAAGGAATGCTTTTGCGATAGAAATTGCGATTCTCGTGATCTGAAAAATGAAGAATAGCATTCATTTTCGAAGCTAAATTTCTGCTGCTATTTGTAAGGCTTCCCCATAATTTACGTCCTTCCCACCAACGGTCATAGGCTGTGTTGGTTCGAAAGACCAACAACAAACTCATAACGGTTCCCAAAATCGTATGTAAAATCGTAAGCTTTGAAATTTCGCTGTTCACGTCAATGTGAAAATATTCCTTTTCAACATAGCGCACACCATAGGCGTATAGGCCAAGTGCAATCATAAGAATTCCAAGCTGACGGAACGTGTCTGATTTATGAAAGCTGAATAAAAAATGAATCCAATCGGAAGGTTTGTAACTAATCATTGAATGTTTTGAATTAATTCTTTCCATGCCGACATGCTCGCCTTGATGGAATATTTTTCTTGAAATTTATGTTGAAGTTGAATTGCCCAATCTGCGCGCACCGTATCGTTATTCATGACTTCCAACCATGTTGAACCCAAACTGGATGGGTCATTGGCATGGAAAAGGAATTGCTCATTTTCTAAAATCTCTGCCGTTCCTGCGGTGTTGCTTCCAATAACAGGAACCCCACTCGCCATGGCTTCAATGGTCACCGTTCCAAAGGTTTCTTCCCAACTGGGAACAATGACCAAATCAAACGCACCATACAATTTTTGCATGTTCGATTGATGTGGAAGGAAGGAGACGATTTCGTGAAGTTGCTCTTTAGCGATTTTTCCGTTCAATTTCTGAACGTATTCATCTGCTTCATTTTTGGTTTTATCTCCAATGAAAACAACATGCAAATTCTTGTTGCTTTCCTTTACCGAAGAAATGGCTTCAATGACTTCAAGCTGACCTTTCTTTTCATCCAACCTTCCTACTACACCAACAATGAATTTTTCCATGGGAAGATTTAATGCGGCGCGCGCTTCTTCCTTCGATAATATGGAATCCGCCTCTATAGCGGTTCCCAGCGGAATAACATGAAGCATCTCTGCGGGAAAGCGTGTGTGCGTGAGCACTTGCTTGTGCATGTAATTCAACGTAGAGACCCAGGTATCTATGCGTTTGAATCGAAGCGTGTGTAAAAGATCTTTTTTCGAAACACCTAACTGCATAGCTTGGTGATAAATCAGTTTTATTTTTCGGGAAGAAAAAAACGTCACCCAACCTAAAAAATCTAAATCGCGATTGTCTCGAAAATGAACAACATCGATGCTGTTTTTTTCGAATTGCTTCGCCACTTGACGAGCATGTTTAAAGTCGAAGTACTTCTTATTTCGCGCAATGGAAATAACAGGAAGTTCTTGCTCTGTTGCATGTTGAAAAAGCGTTGTCCCTTCAACCAAATAAAGTTCAATTTGAAATCCTTCCGATTGAAACGCCTTTGCATATCGAAGTGTGTTCATCTCCAATCCGCCCCAGCTGATAGAGCTGCAATAAAATGCAATTTTGGGTAGGGAAGGGGTAATGCTCATTCGTCGAAAACGTCAAGAAGCATAAGTGCTTCAGAAAGTTCACCTTCTGTTTTAAAGTCTTTTTGAATACGAGCTAATTTTTTTCCTTCAAGATAAAGTTCAATCGCACGCTCGCTGTTTCCAACCAATTCGTGAAGCTGTCCGGTTTTGTAATACGTGGGCAAATACTCTGATTGAGTAAGCAATAATTTTTCTAAAATTTCAATGGCTCGTTCATATTGCTCGAGCTTTTCATATTCTAGCGCAGTCGCATAATGCAGGAAAGGATCGCTTGGATGCGTCTCTAACATTTTTAGAATTTGATCCAAGCGTGTATTCGACATGCTTATTTCTTTTCGATTTCAGCCGTAATGCTTCTGTCGTGAAGAGCGGTGCACATTCGCTCCATCTCTTTATATTGACCAGATTTAACAACTGTTTTGCCTGTTGTGTGAATAAGCAAAGCACACTGCTCTGCTTGAATCCATTCATGCTTGCAAATGGTCATTAACGATTGAATGACATGATCGAATGTATTCACATGATCGTTGAAGACAACAATCTGATATTGTTCATCGGTAACAACATCGAGCAATACTTCTTCTTCAGTTTCTGTTTGAGCGAAAATATTCATACGTTGCAAAATTAAAGCAGAAATTTCAATTTGAAATTGTGGCTTTTCAACACTTAACAATAAGGTATTGTTTGTTAGTTCTAATGTTTGTTATTTAGCTGAATTGTAATTAGCCTCAATTCTATGAACGAAAAGATTGATTTAATAATTTCTGAATCGGCTAAAATCCGAATTCTAATCGTCGAAGACGATGAATTAGTTCGTGCATTGTTAGATGTAATCATTACAGATTTAGGACATACTATTGTGGCTTCTGTGGATAACGCAGTAGATGCGTTAGTTGCATATTCCGTGCATCGTCCGCACGTTGTTATTTCAGATATTGGAATCAAAGGAAGCATCGACGGTATAGAATTAGCGAAGAAACTTCTTCAAGTTAGAAAATGTCAATTACTTTTTTTAACAGGAAACACAAATGCGGAAACGTTTAATCGCGCCAAGAAGTTAGCACCTCTTGCTTTCATTTCGAAGCCTATTGTTCGAGTTGAATTGGAACGAAGTATTGATCTTGCCGTTGAGCACTCGAACGAGACAATAGGTTTCATTACTGAGAGTATGCCTGTTGAAGGTTGTCTTTACACTCGCATTGGCAACAAATTGAAGAAGATCGCCATTGCAGATATCGAATACATTGAAGTAGACGGAAAGTATAGCAGCATTTCAGTTGCTCAACGAACGGTGAATTGTAAAATTTCATTGAAAGAACTTCAAGCCAAACTTCCTCAAAAAGATTTTCTTCAAGTAAATAGAAGCTCTGTCATAAACCTCAACTGCATTGAAGACATTGACATGGCAAGACAAATGATAAAAATGCCTTCCGCAGAAATTAGCATCGGTCGCAACTTCAAAGAATCTCTTTTAAATCGCCTAAACCTCATTTAAGGGCGAAAAATATTTCGCCCTTGTCTTGGCGAAAAATCTTTCTTGGATAAGAGGGCGAAAGATATTTCGCCCCTACCGCTTTTGTTTGAACAATTCGAATTGCGAAGGCACATTGCGCGTTGGCCAAAAATTGTTATTCAACTCCACATCTGCTGTTTCCAATAATGGGTCTAAGGAGATGTTGGTTACTTTCTTTCCGAAACGGAAAACCTTGCTAGCTGTGGCTTCAGACATTTTCCAGATCTCTGCGGGTATGCGTTCAATCTGCTTCGTTCCGTCCTCAAAGGTGAATTCAAAGATCACAGGCATCAGCAATCCACCAACATTCTCAACAGTAAGCTCATAGAAGTAATTCGTTTCGCTCAATAGCTTTTGTTCTTCAGGTGTCAAGTTCTTTTTGTACTCTTCGTATTTCTTTTCGTCTTCAGCGGTTACTTCATACGGATTGTCGTCGTTGTACTTGTCGCGGGTAATCGGATTCTGATCTACAATAGGCAAAATACCTTCTTGCTTGTCTCTGGTTAGTGAGATGTCGGCAGGTTGCCCATCGGCTTTCGCTTTCAACAAAGACTTTTCAACTTTCGGGTCATGTCCGTTTATTGTGAATTCACGAACGCTCTTCAAGTTCATGTCGCAATGCTCTGTGGTGTAGAACCATCCTCTCCAGAACCAATCCAAGTCAACAGCACTGGCATCTTCCATGGTGCGGAAAAAGTCTTCTGGGGTAGGGTGTCTAAATGCCCATCTTCTGCAATATTCTTTGAAGGCATAATCGAACAACTCTCTGCCCATAATGGTTTCGCGCATGATGTTTAATCCGGTTGCAGGTTTTCCGTAAGCGTTGTTTCCAAATTGATAAATGCTTTCAGAGTTGGTCATAATCGGAGACATCTTTGTTTTATCTCCTTTCATGTAGTCTACAATGTTTCTTGCCGGACCGCGACGAATAGGGAATTCACGGTCCCATTCTTTTTCAGCCAAGTATTCACAAAAGGTATTCAACCCTTCGTCCATCCAAGTCCACTGACGCTCGTCGCTGTTAATGATCATTGGGAAGAAGTTGTGTCCCACTTCGTGAATGATTACTGAAAGCATACCTGTTTTTGTTCCTTCGCTATACGTTCCGTCAGCCTCAGGTCTTCCGCCGTTGAAACAAATCATCGGGTATTCCATGCCAATCCATTTCGCGTGAACGCTAATGGCAACCGGATAAGGATAGTCTATTGTGTGCGCGCTGTATGATTTCAAGGTGTGAGCTACAACACGCGTGCTGTATTGCTCCCAGAGGGGATTGCCTTCTTTCGGGTAGAAGCTCATGGCCATTGGTTTCTTGCCGTTAATGTCTACCGACTGCGCATCCCAAATGAATTTTCTTGAAGTCGCAAAAGCAAAGTCACGCACATTTTCAGCCTTGAATACCCATGTCTTCATGGCTTTCTCATGTCCTTTCTCACGTGCAATGGCTTCTTCTTGCGTGCAAATAATCACAGGCTCTGTGCTTGTTTTCGCTTTGTTGTAACGTGAAAGTTGATCTGCAGTAAGAACGTCTTTCGGATTTTGCAGCACTCCAGAAGCCGCTACAATATGGTCTGAAGGAACGGTTAAGGCCACTTCATAATTTCCGAAATCAAGCGTGAATTCACCCGATCCCAAAAACTGTTTGTGCTGCCATCCGCTGTAGTCCATGTAAGCAACCAGGCGAGGAAAGTATTGTGCAATTGTATACAAGTAGTTTTTATCGGTGTCGAAATACTCGTAACCGCTTCTTCCGCCCAAACGCATGCGGTCGTTGATGTTGTAGTTCCAGTTAATCTGGAAAGAATAAGATTGACCGGGTTGAATTGGCTTCGGTAAGTCAATGCGCATCATCGTTTGATTCACAGTGTAAGGCAAATCTTTTCCTGCAGCATCCGCTACTTTATCTAACTTGAAACCTCCGTCGAACCACGGATACAAATCAATCAAATCGTTCGTTTGCATTTGATCGCTAATCTTCATCTGCTCAATCTTCGCAGTGTTGTTGTCCTTTGAATAGATGTTCTGATCTAGCTGAATCCACAAGTAATACAACACATCCGGAGAGTTGTTGTGGTACGTGATTGTTTCTTCACCGTAAATTTTTTGAATATCGTCGTCTAAACGAATCTTCATTTTATAATCGACTTGCTGCTGCCAATAGTCTGCTCCGGGAGCCCCGCTCGCCGTGCGATACGTATTTGGAGTAGCCATTTCATCTGAACCCAACTGACGGAATTTGTCGTTCCAGGGGTTCACCTGCGGTTGAGCAAAGGCGTTAAAAAATGCAACAGACAAGACGGTTGCAGCAAAAAGTTGACGAAGATTTAATTTCATAGCGGTGCTAAAATACGAAAGGAGAGGGGTTCACAAAGAAAGAAAATCTTCCAGTTCAGAAGCAACTTTCAACGCCTTGGCGTGAGAGTAGATTTTATCTTGGAAGTGCGAAACAGCCTGTATTCCGCGAGTTGCATTCAGCAGCCACACTTCTTGTGCTTGTTGAAGGTTGGAAAGTTGACAAACTTTTTCATTCAAAACCTTCCCATGGCTTTGAAGCATTTCCATCAATGCGTTTTTCATGGTGCTGTCTACACATCCGCTTGAAAGGGGAGGAGTAAACAGCTCGTCATCTTCCACCCACACCAAGGAACTCCATGTCCCTTCAGCAATTTCATTTTTTGTATTTGGAAGGAGGCATTCGTTCCATTCCTTTTCTTTCGCTTCCAAGGCCGCGAAGACATAGGGCAATGCGCTCAAAGATTTAATGTGTGAAAACGAATGGGCATGCAAAACTGTCTGGGCGGAAAGTCCGACTTCCTTCAACATAGAAAAATATGATCCGAATGATTGTTCGGTGACTTCAATCAGAAAATTCATTTCATTTTGAAGAGGATTGTACCTTCCTTCACCCGATCGAAAGAATGTTACACGTGCAATTCCAGATTCAATTTTATTTAATTGAAAGGTTTGTCCAATTAGCGTTTTAATTTCTGTAAATGAAAATATTGAAGGATCGAACTTAAAGAACTTGTTTGAGGCTTCTATGCGTTGCAAATGATACTTGAAAAGTGGAATGCGATTTTGTTCGAAACGAATGGTTTCGAAAAATCCATCTCCGTAACGGAAGGCACGATTGGTTCGAACATCGAGAAGAAGTTCAGATTCTTCTATGAATTTTCCGTTCGAACAAATCAACATATTAAAGCGCTTTTACGTATTCTAACAAGTCACCGTTCTGCTTCATCTGAATTCCGCGAACACCTGCTGCATTCGCGCAAAGAACATCGCGGTCGCGATCTCCAATCATAACACTGGCGTCTTTGTCGAATTTGTATTTCGCACAAGCGCGCTCTACCCAAAGGCCCGCAGGCTTTCGTGAAAGGGAGTTGCATACATCTGGATGATGAATGGAGTAAAAGAACTCCAAAATTTCAACGTTGTTCTTTTTGCATTCCGATTGGAAAAAATCGTGAATGCGATCCACTTCCTCTTTGGTATAAAGTCCGCGAGAAATTCCAGCTTGATTCGTAACTACCACCAATTCGAATCCTCTGGAAACGGCTAATTGCAGGGCTTCCATGACTGTAGGAAGAATTACGAATTCGTCCAATGAATAGGTATAATCCCCAGGGTCATGATTAAGAACGCCATCTCTGTCTAAGAACAATGCTTTTCTCATGTTACACTATTTCATTCGTGCAGTCTTCAGGTAGTTTCCAATGAATGCTTTTTCAGTAAAACCAAAATCGGCAACCGCTAAAAACACCATCTCCTCGTTGCTCAAATTCTGCGTTTGGTGCATCGCCCAGCGAGGCACATAAACAATACTTCCTGATTGAACAGGGACTGTAACGTCATCAATCAATACTTGTCCGCTTCCTTTGAAGAACACAAATACGGTTTCGTGAGCGTGCTTGTGAAGCTCGTTGTTTTTATTCGGAGAAACACGAACAATGCGGGGGTCAAGTACTTCCAAAGGAAAATCCAATCGCTCAACAAAAAAGTCGACATTTAATTTCTCAACAGTGTTTCTGTACAATTCCTTTCCGCTGGCTTTATCTATGTGCTGCTCAAACAAAGCGTCTTCTTCATCGGGAGCTAAAGACGTCTTAAGCAAAACCGCATCGGTTAAAGGCTTCAGACGAAGAAACAAAACTTGCTCATACGTGAAGTCTAACAGTTCATACAAGGTCACGTCAACTTCAATGTCTTTCTTTCCTTCCTCAAACAACGCATTTACCTTCAACTCATCATCAGTCATTAACGCATGAAGAGCCCATTGTTTTTCAGTCGAATTCAATTCACCGATGAACTCACGCCACTTGTCGGTATCGCTTCTTATCTTGAACGAACGGATGTATGCACCCAAACAATCTTGAACAAAATACTTTTCCTCTTCATCAAAAAAATCGCTCTCGTAGGCTTGTATTAAGGGGTGCTTCA
>JBIIWZ010000017.1:0-44751 GCA_044338665.1 Flavobacteriales bacterium | reverse complement strand
CAGCAACAGGTGAATACTTTGTTATTGCAACAGATAATGCTTCTGGATGCACTGATTCACAAATCATATTTATTCCTGAAAGTTCTTCGAGTCAGTTTGCTATTGATTTGGTTCAATATCCAACCATCGTAACCGTTACGGATGGTGATTTATTGAATCCCTGCTGGACTCCTTTCTTGCCCGGCCTTGCTCAAAGCGAACTGTTTTCATTATTGAATACATTCGATTTGAAAATTTTCAATCGTTGGGGAGAGTTGATTTTTGAAACATCAACTCCTGAAATGTTTTGTCCAGTTAAAGATGAACTAACACAAGGAACATATTTCTACACACTTGTGATGTCTTCGGTTTGCGGAGGTGTTGAAAACTATCAAGTTTCAGGAACTTTCTCAGTGAAGTAACCATAATTGCCTCCTTTCACTTATTTTTGAAACCTAACCTATATTAATAAATCAAGATTTATGTCTGAAGCATCTACTCAGCAAGGTCATCCTAAAGGACTGTACCTTCTCTTTACCACAGAAATGTGGGAGCGTTTTTCTTACTACGGTATGCGCGCTTTGTTTACGCTCTATTTGACTAAAGCATTACTATTCGACAAAGCATTGGCTTCTGCCATTTACGGTGACTACACTGGGTTGGTATACTTAACTCCACTTATCGGTGGTTATGTAGCTGACCGTTATTGGGGAAATAGAAAGTCAATTATTGTCGGTGGTGTTTTGATGGCTATTGGACAATTCTTGATGTTCACAAGTGGAATGTTCTACACCACTCCTTCAACATCAACAGCCATTATGCTATTGGGATTGTTGGGATTGATTATCGGAAACGGTTTCTTCAAACCAAACATTTCTACCATGGTTGGTCAGCTTTATCCGCAAGGTGACAAGCGCATTGACGCAGCATTCACGATTTTCTACATGGGTATTAACCTGGGTGCATTCATTGCTCCGCTTGCATGCGGTGCTGTTGGTGACACTGGAGATCCGGCTGACTTCAAATGGGGATTCCTTGCGGCATGTATCGGAATGATTTTGAGTTTGATCATTTTCATTTCAATGAAAAACAAGTACATCGTTACTCCAGATGGCTCTCCCATTGGAGGAGTGCCTGAAAAGGTTGTTCCTACGATTGAAGAAAAAGCAGCGTCAGATAAAGTTGGAAATGGTCGCGCATACATGTGGCTTGGTGTGTTGGTTACCTTATATGTTATATTTAAAGGAGTTGTCGGATTTGACATTATTGGATCTTTCATTTTCGCGTGTACCGTTGCCGCTCCGGGATACATTATCACAGACCCTTCCCTAGATAAAATTGAACGAAGTCGTATTTGGGTTATCTACATTATCGCTTTCTTCGTTATTGCATTCTGGGCTGCTTTCGAGCAAGCTGGGGCTTCGTTGACCTTCTTTGCAGAAGAACAAACCGACCGTAACTTATTCGGATGGTTCGATATTCCAGCGAGTGCGTTCCAATCGGTGAATCCTATTTTGATTGTTGCTTTGGCTCCGCTCTTTGCAATGTTGTGGGTTCGCTTGGGTAAGAAGAACCAAGAGCCTGCCTCTCCAATGAAGCAAGCAATTGGATTATTTATGGTTGCTGTTGGATATGTAATCATTGCACTTGTTGTGAAGGACCTAGGCCCTGGTATTAAAGTTTCAATGGTTTGGTTGTTCAGTTTGTACGCTATACACACTATGGGAGAGCTTTGCCTATCTCCTATTGGATTATCTATGGTCGTGAAATTGGCTCCTGTTCGTTACAGTTCATTGCTTATGGGAGTTTGGTTCTTGAGTACTGCACTTGCAAATAAAGTTGCCGGAGACCTTAGCGCATATTATCCTGAAGACGTTCATAAAAAATCGGCATACGGCGCTCCAAAATTCGAAGCGAATTTCAATGGTTTGGATTCTACCGTTGTTATTGACGCTAACACAAAGTTCTTTGCTAGCAACGCAAAGCTTGGTATGTGGACTGTTGCAACTACCGCTGACAACAAGAAAGAAGCGCCAGAAAAAACAGGAATGGACAAGTTCATGCACAACATGACGGCAGATCCATTGGTAGATTATTTCACAGCGGCTGAAGAAACTGATGTGGTTACCTCTGTGGCGATCCAAACGGGAGCAACTCCGACAATTGAAGATCATAAATTGAAGCAAATCACTCCGAAAGGAGAGAAAACCAAATTCTCAATTGGCGTCAGTGAAGACGCAAATACTGCTTACGTTTTGAAAATGACTCCAGATGAGATCAACAAAGAAAAAATGAATGTGGCCTTCGAAGTTTGGGATTTGAATCCGAAGAAGCCAAGTATTTTCGGACAAGAGATTAAAAACTTGTACGAATTCTTCGTTGTGTTCATTATTCTTGCAGGTGTGGCATCTGTGTTGTTATTCTTCTTAAGCAAGACGCTTTTGAAAATGATGCACGGCCTTCGCTAGTATTCCAAATAATTAGCTGATACAAAAGGGGAACGATAATTGTCGTTCCCTTTTCTTTTGAACGAACTTTATTATATTCGCTTTATGAACACTTCAACAAAGTCTATGTCATTCCGTGTAATTCTTTCCGCATTTATTTTATCGTTTACGTTGAACGCCTGCGGTCAAAACGTACCTTCTACTATTGCTAAACCTGCTAATGCGCAAATCACTCAAGCACCAGTTGAGGCCTGGGAAACTGATTTAAATAAGGCCATTGCCCTTTCCTACGAAACGAAGAAACCCATTATGTTATTCTTTACAGGAAGCGATTGGTGCGGATGGTGCATACGTTTGCAAACAGAAGTTTTCAGAACCGAAACCTTCACCAAATGGGCGAAAGACAATGTGATCTTGGTTGAATTGGATTACCCAAGAAAAAAGGAACAACCACAAGCCATTAAAGATCAAAATAGAAATTTGCAACAAATGTTCCAGGTACAAGGCTATCCTACTTGTCACTTCGTAATGCCTACTCCAAGCGACGATGGACGCATTAACCTCGCTTCTCTTGGTCAAAACGGCTACATGGCTGGTGGTCCGGATGTTTGGATTGCGAAGGTGTCTGAGTTTCTTCCGAAAAAATAATTGAAAACCGAAGGTTTTATTCCTACGAAGTAATTGGAAAACCGAAGGTTTTATTCCTACGATGTAATGGGAAAATCGGAGATTTTATTGGAACTATGTAATTGGAAATCCTTCTGATTTATTCCTACGAAGTAATTGGAAAACCGGAGGTTTTATTCCTACGAAGTAATTGGAAAACCGGAGGTTTTATTCCTACGAAGTAATTGGAAAACCGGAGGTTTTATTCCTACGAAGTAATTGGAAAACCGGAGGTTTTATTCCTACGAAGTAATTGGAAAACCGGAGATTTTATGCCTCCCGACAGCTATAGGGAATCATAATTGCCATTCACCATCTTGAACTAAATTGAATTTCGCTGGAAAAAAAGTTCTTTCTTTACTTGGCGCGTTTATTTTTCTGACAAGATCTTTCAAAAGGTATGTCGATCTTAATGTCGTGTCGTTCTCCAATTCTAAAGTCATGAATGCTTTACCGAGATATTTTTTATCGACTTTCTTCATGGCTTTTACAATATCGAAGTCGTATTTGGTATCTACGTTGTCGTCCCAATAAACTATTATTTTTTCACCATCAAGCTTATATGGGAACATTAACCAGCATTCTGGCGAATATGAAACCGCTAAAGTGTCTTTGTACTGAAAATGCAGAGCGAGAGAAAAAATACTGTCTTGCTTTTCCACCCAAATACTTAATGAGCTTTCCGCAATTATCTCTGATATATCATTGAATGAAACTCTTTTCGTTGCATTCTCTACTACATCAGAATTTGTCTTGTTGAGCGGAATTGCAGAGCTTGCTATGTCAGGCTTCTTGTTGTCAGCATTATTCGAACTTTTTTCTTTACAAGCGACTACTAGAAGTAAAACTAACAGAATATAAATTGGTTGTCTCATCATCTTAGGTTACAAATTAATTTTACGCAACTTGGTGAAATCAATGTGCACCCGATTTCCATCTTCCAAACAAGTTAACCTCATGGCCTCGCCCGTCGTATCAATTTGAACATTACCCAAAACGGTTCCGTAGTAATCATAAACAGTTACATTGGCCACTTCGGTGGAATCGAACAGATAGCTATAGTCCGAGAATAATTCTTCTTTTCCAATGACGTCTACTTGATTTTCTTCTGACGGTTGAAAGAGTTTCAAGTCTAATCTGTGACCGTCAAACCCTTGAAAAAGTAATTTAGCTTCCGTGAAATGGAGCGGACCTTTGTTAGTTTGGTTTGATTCACTTTTTGAATCTTCCGAATGATTATTAACTGCACTCTGAACTAACAATATTGCTACTACAATTGCAACAAAAATTAATACCGGGTAATTAATTGGTGATTTGTAATAGAAAAAATTCATTTTTCGTTTGTGTTGTGTTACGATTAATTTTCGACGATTTCAACTTCATTGAAGAACCTTCTCTTTTAAACTCAAGCATAAGATGTACTTGGAAATTTGCTGGAAAATGCCCGTCTAAAATCGAATCCACACGCTCTTTCGGTATCGTGCTATTCACAAAGTAGAAAGTCATTTCCTCTGAATTTTCCAATTTTGAATAATGCTTAATAGCATTCACCAAGGAATCAGATTCGTCCATGCTATATAATCTCTCATCTAAGGTTTCAAAAACCAAAATGCCATTTCGGTGATCTAATAATTTGACATACCTATCGTCTTTGGTAAAAGCCTTATAGATAAGAATGCCTCCAATTATCAATACAGCCAGAATTACCAAAGCTATCACTGTATCGGTAAGTTTCAGGTAGATATTTCTTCCGTTTGAATTCATTTCTAAATTTTCGTCATTAAATTTCACCTCGGAACAACCATTGCTAATTCAATGAATTAAAAGTATGGAAATATTCAATTGGAAAATCTAATATTCAATTATTCAAGTTTCATTACGAAGTAGGAATTATGAAATAGGAATTACAGAGTAGGAATAACGAAGTTCCAATTACGAAGTTCCAATCTTCCCTTGTGGAAGAGTTATTTCGAATTAACCGTAATTCTCCAAATGAGATAACTGAGTTGTTGGTATTTCGAAATGAAGGGTTGAATGGAAAGTGAAACCTCTATTTTATCGCGAACCAATTCGAGCCAATAAATGGTTTCCTTGCATTCTTTCCTTGCAATGCGAAGTTTATGAATGAAGTCCTTCTTCGATTCGGCACTTTGAGATTCTTGAATGTTTGCAGCCACACTGGTACTGCATCTTTTCAGTTGATTGCTCACTTCAAATTCTCTTCGAACATTTTTCAATTCGTTACAGAGATCAAAGACGTCATAAGACAGCTCTTTCGATAAATCTTGAATTTTCATTTTGTAATAATTTAGAATTCAAAATTCACCCCCTTCTCAAGAAAGTCCTATGTGCTATTTATTCGTCATTTCCCGATAAGAACCTCCCAAACCCCCATAAAACCAAAGGTTTTCCAATTACAACGTACGCATAACGAAGTTCCAATTACGAAGTAGGAATTACGAAGTAGGAATAAATCCATAGGATTTCCCATTACGTAGTAGGAATAAATCCGTAGGATTTCCCATTACGTAGTAGTTATAAAACCTCCGGTTTTCCAATTACAACGTACGCATAACGTAGTTCCAATTACTCCGTAGGAATAAATCCGAAGGATTTCCCATTACGCAGTAGGAATAAAACCTCCGGTTTTCCAATTACGAAGTTCCAATAAATCCTTCAGATTTCCTTTGTGTTTGAAAATTCCTAGATTATCTTGCGCACACTTAAAACTGCAATTGCAATGGGAGAGACAGCAAAAATTATACTAGACGGAAAGGAATACGAAGTACCCGTATTCACAGGCTCTGCGAACGAAAAAGCTATTGACATTACTAAGCTTCGTGACCTTACTGGTTACGTAACTTTAGACAGCGGTTTCAAAAATACCGGGGCTGCAAAAAGCGCTATCACGTTTTTAGATGGAGAGGAAGGAAAATTATGGTACCGCGGTTACCCCATTGAGCAAATTGCAGAATACGGTACTTTCTTGGAAGTTTCTTATTTATTGGTGTACGGAGATCTTCCGACTGAAAAAGAACTTCGCTACTTCACAGATAGCATCAGTCACCACACGTTGGTGCACGAAGACATGAAGCGTTTCTACGAAGCGTATCCAACACACGCGCATCCAATGGGAGTATTGTCTTCCATGATCGCGAGTATGTCTACGTTCTACCCTGAATCTCAAAATCCAAATAACTTCAGAGACATTGATTTAACCATTCATCGTCTTATGGCTAAGATGCCAACTTTGGCTGCGCAAGCTTTCAAAGTAAGTATTGGACACCCGATTGTATATCCACGCAACGCCTACTCATACACGCAAAACTTCTTGCACATGATGTTCGCATTGCCGACCTACGAATACGAAATTGATCCGGTTATTGAAGATGCCTTGAACAAGTTGTTAATCCTTCACGCAGACCACGAGCAAAACTGCTCTACCTCTACCGTGCGTATGGTTGGTTCTTCACAAAGTAACTTGTACTCATCTATCTCTGCTGGTATTGCTGCTCTTTGGGGACCTCTTCACGGTGGTGCTAACCAAGCGGTAATTGAAATGCTTGAGAAGATTAAGAACGACGGCGGAGATGTTTCGAAATGGGTAGCGAAAGCAAAAGATAAAAATGACCCTTTCCGCCTTATGGGATTCGGTCACCGCGTATACAAAAACTTCGATCCACGTGCACGTATCATTAAGAAAGCGTGTGACGATGTGTTGAACAAATTAGGCATTCACGATCCAATTCTTGACATTGCAAAGCAATTGGAAGAAGTGGCATTGAAAGACGAATACTTCGTAGAGCGTAAGTTGTATCCAAACGTAGACTTCTACTCTGGAATCATCTACCGCGCAATTGGAATTCCAACTGAAATGTTCACGGTAATGTTCGCATTGGGACGTCTACCAGGTTGGATTGCACAATGGAAAGAAATGATTGAACAAGGAGAGCCAATTGGTCGTCCACGTCAAATTTACACTGGACATGATCTTCGCGATTATGTTCCCATTGCAAAAAGAGGATAATATTACGGGCTGCTTCGGCAGCCCTTTTCATTCAATAGAGTTTCAATAAATTTCAACATGGAAAACGGAAAAGTATCTGTCGAAAATGCAAACGGAATTGCAACCATAACTTTCTTTCACCCACAAAGCAATTCGCTTCCTGGAGCATTGCTTCGTGAACTCGCTGCTGCCATTGAAGAAGTAGGAACGCGCAAAGATGTTCGTGTGGTTGTGTTGAAGAGTGAAGGGGAAAAAGCATTTTGTGCTGGAGCAAGTTTCGATGAGTTAGTTGCCATTCAATCTACCGAAGAAGGAAATGTTTTCTTCTCGGGATTTGCCATGGTGATTAATGCGCTTCGCAAAATACCACAACTCGTAATCGGACGTATTCAAAATAAAGCAGTCGGTGGTGGAGTTGGAATTGCCGCTTCTGTAGATTATTGTTTCGCAACATCAGCCGCTTCCGTTAAGCTAAGCGAATTGGTGGTTGGAATTGGGCCGTTCGTTGTTGGACCAGCTGTTGAGCGAAAAGTAGGATTGTCTGCAATGTCTCAATTGGCAATCAACGCCAGCGAATGGCAAAGCGCACAATGGGCGCGCGAGAAAGGATTGTATGCTGAAGTATTCGATACTGTTGAAGCTATGGATGCTGCTATTCAAACGCTAGCTGAAAAGCTCAAAAACAGCAATCCGGAAGCCATGTCTGAATTGAAGAAAATCTTTTGGAAAAACACCGAGCACTGGGATACACTTTTGTTCGAGCGCGCAGGAATCTCAGGTCGACTTGTATTGAGCGACTTCACGCGCGCTGCTATTGCGAAATTTAAAGCGAAGTAACAATTCCGCTAAGGAAATTTATTGATTTTAAATCGCTGATAGAAGAGTAATTATTGTTGAAATCAGTTATATAAAGGTTATTTTATTGGACTAGTTTAGATTTCAAGTTATTGAATATTGCAACGCGTTTGAGCTCTATTCAATGCCTTAGGAAGAACTTTACAAAAAAATAGCTTATCATAAATGAAAAAACTTTTATTTACTTCATCACTTAGCCTATTCTCTATCGCCAGCTTTTCGCAAGAATTTTTATCTCAACAATTTATTGAAATTACTGGATACGACATCAATTGTATGGGGCTAGATACCTTCAATGTCTCAGCGTCATACATAGATAGTACACTTCACGTTATTGAGCCTGATACTATTGCCTATATGTATTTGGGAGATGGCTCGGGGTTCGGAGCTTGGTACCTATTTACTGTACCGAGCTTTATTAGTGTGAAATATAAGGTGTATGCAGCATCAACTTGCGATTGCTATTTCGACACAACATTTGCCCATTCTATTACAGCCTCAGCATTATTTGATGATTATTTTGCTATAGGCGCAGTGCTTGAAGAGTACTATTTTGCTGTACCTTGGACACATTGCGCAACGAACAATAATGAGCTTTATGAAACTCAGATCAACCTGTTTCCGAATCCTGTCAAAGATGACTTAAATGTCAGCATAAAATTGAATTCAGGAAACTACCGAATCTTTTCATCCGATGGAAGACTAATTAAATATGCCCCGTTTTACTCATCCAAATTTACAATTGATACAGCTAAATTAGATTGCGGCACTTATTTAATTCAAGTCTTCGATGAAAATGAGACTTCAACTTTACGATTTGTAAAGTAATATTTATAATATCCACAAAGTGGATTGGTCCGCAAAGCGGATGTATCCACGAAGGGGATTAATCCCCAGGGGATTTGGTCGAGTCCCGCTTGAACAACTCCTGAATCCCTTCAGCCAATTGTTTCCAATTGTCGAACTCTTCTTGGTAAATAACACCGATGCCTTGTGTATACGGACTTTGCGTAGTTGTGGTCATTCGAGTGTCGTTACTTTCATTGTATACCATTAAACGAATTTTACCATCTTCCGTAATGTTGTATTCCACACGAACATCTCCAATGTAGTTTGTGGTTTGACTGGTGTTGGCGCTGCCTCTAGCCACCCCAAAGTTCCCTGTAACACTCACGCGGTCATTGAACAATTGTGTGCTAAGAGCCAATTCAATTTGTTCGTTACTTATTTTATCTCCCGGACGATAATTAAAACCTAAATCGAAATCATCGCTAATTTGACTGAGCCAATTCGAAATCTGACTCGAAATTAATTCGCTGCCATTACTTGCCAATCCAACACCTGAGCCTCCCGTCTGAGTGATGTTTGGAGGACTAATAAATCTTCCCATTACCAACAAAGCAAATGCTTGTCTGTTACGCTCTTGCTCGGTGCTTATGACACTTGCCAGACGTGATTTCGTTAGTTGATCTGACTGTGGTAATTCCAAATCGAAGCCAATGGTAGGGTTCATCATTTTCCCTTGAAGACCCATAATCAAATTGACCGGAACTCTCTTGCCTGAAGTTTGAGTGGGGTCTGGAATTATATCGTTCAAACTTGCTGAGCTTTTATAAATAGCTTGCATATCTAGTTCCGCTGCCATGGGGTCTCCATACCAAGCGATGGTACCACCTGGTTTTACTTCGAAAGGTTTATTCAATAAATTCTTCAACGTGAATAAATAACTTCCCTGTGTAAGTTCCAACATACCATACATGTTGAACGTGCTTAAGTTATTAATGATCATTGACAAATGCCCCTTCCCTCTTCCTTTCATAACATCACCAACGGCCTCATCGAAAATAACTTGAAACTCGGCGTCTTCCGTTACATCAAGTTGCATATTCATGGTAATTCCACTCAAGTCGGCTTTCAGCTCTTTCTTTGTAGTCGTGTCGAGTGGATTGATAAATTGAATGTAAGAGTCGAATTGCAATTCTCCTGAAGAACTCATAGGCAAGATAAAAGTTGTGCCTTTTTCACTCTTCAATGTCATGTCGAAAAAAGTCTGATCACCGTATCCAGAAATATCCAAGAACCCTGTTGTATACGCCTTTCCATAAAAATCACTGTTATCACCTTCCTTGGTATTCATGGTTAGCATAGGCGTATCCATCTCAACCATTACATCATATTGCCATTCAGAAAAGTTCTTGTGAAGAACTTGTCCTGTAAGTCTTCCCGGATTGCCTTCGTCATCAAAAATTTGCACGTTGTCGAATGCAAACATTTCCGGATCTATATGAATCTTGTCGCTAAATGAATATCCCGACTGAAGGAAGGGCACGAAAATCTTTGCTTTACGAAGTAACAAATCACCTTCCAGTTGAGGATCATCTAATTTTCCTGTTAAGCTTACCATAGAAGATGCATAGCCACTTATCCCCAAAACATCTTCACCTATAAACGCATTCAATATGCTCAAATCAAAGCCATTCATGGTAAGTAAGAAATCAAGAGGACTTTCTTCATTCTTTGGCGTATAGTTCCCTGCAAAACGAAGTGGTTGCACACTGTCCCTTTCAATTTCACCATCTGCTCTCAAACGCTCTTTCTTACTGTCCCATGTGCTATTGACACAAAGGGTTCCAATTTTATAATCGTTCAACCCCAAGTCAAATAAACTAAGTTCAGACGAAACAATTGTTTTATCGTAAACATTGCTCAACTCCACTACTCCGTTTGCTTCTCCTTGAAGTGTTAAATCTTCTCCCAACAAACCATTCAACATAGACAGATTGATATTCCCAAGCTCTAAACGGAGGGGAGAAGAAGGATGTTCGGTAACCATTCCATTAACGCCCAAAAATTCGTCCTGATTGTGCATTTGAAATCCGTTCACACCCAAATCTTTGTGACATAATGTTATTGAGGCATTGGGAGTCCAGTACCACGGTTCATTATTAATAACCAATTCGCTTCTGCCAATGATGTATTCAAAATCATCGAAACTATTTAGGAAAAAAACACCATTTAAGTCGCCTGTAACAAATTCACCAGGATTACCCCACATTAATGCGCTGTATACGGTATCCCCTAGCGATTGCACGTCCCAAGAAAGATTACTTATGTATTTTGAATCCGCAGACAACACTTCATTCACCTGAACCGTGAGAAATATTGAACGCAATTCACGAGAAATATCGACAACTAATTCCTCTGCTTTATAATCTTCATATTGAACAAACGGAGATCCGAATGTGCCCGATAACTCGTTGTTTTTCTCATCTACATACAAATTCAAAGATGTGCCTTTTGCAACTTTCAACTCTGGAATGAAAGCCGCGGAAATGAATTCGAAATCATTTATTCTCACCGTCAAATTGAAATCCTGCTGTTTGTGCGGACGCGCCGAATATTTCATGTTTGGCATCGCATCAGCTATAATATCTTGCAAGCTTGGCCACAATTGATCGTAATTAAAATTACCTTCCAATTTCGCAAAAACCACATCAGAGTTCACAGTTATACTTCGGGTTCCCTCCTGCTCTGTATCTAAGGTGAAATAATCCAGCTTTCTAATTTTTTCATCGATGAGATAAACAATGTTCGCCCCAACAAATTCACCTTCAATTTCACTTAATGTTAGCCCCTTCAAATGTGCATTGAATTCTCCTGCAATAACAGCTGGTGTATCATCTTCAATTAAACCTACAGCGGTTAAATCAAATCGATTCACATTCAAATCGAAGTTTAGAATCGGCTGCTTTTGCGAAAAATCTATCTCTCCGTCAAACGTGGCTTGAGCATTGGCATCGGCTATTTCAAATTGACCACTGAAGAAATTATTTCGGAAATTTCCGCTCGAAGTCATTTTGGTATAAACGTAATTTCCTATTCCAAGTTCCCCAATGTCTCCATTGAAGTTTAAATTCATATTGCTCACCTCAAGGCCAGTCCCTTGGATATGCATATTTGTAGAGACAACACCTAACTCTGGATCTGAATAATATGCGCCTAAATTGAATTTTTCCAATTTCAGTTGTCCCGAGTAACTAACCAATGAATCGAAGTCACTCATCTGAATTTCCGTTGTGAGCGAACCAATATCCGTTGTCGTCTTTCCATAAAGTTCAACTTCCGACAAATCACCGCGAGCGTTTCCTTCAAACCTTATCTTACCCAGTGTTGAAATGTTCGCTGGAAGTTCCATAAATTTTCCGTCTGAAAACGGATAACTCTTTAGTGCTGTAATATCTGTGTAATCACTCGAAATTGACTCTGCTGCCATTTCGTACTTTAGGCTGTCAATATTCATTGCATTCATCAAATGAATATTGCCTCTGAAGTGTGATTGCCTTCCAAATTCGAGATTCATATTCCATAAACTCAGATCGTTCAACGGTCCTGAAATATCTCCTTTCAATTTCAAAACGTTGTTGAACCCCTTCAAATCGCTACTGAACACCGAAAGATCATTTAACACCAAATCAGTAGGTTTCAAGTGAATGTCCCAATTCACTTTGTTGTTGAAGTCGCTCCAGGCATCGTCATTGGGCGCATAAATCCCCAAGTCACCCACCAAATGCGTTTCACCTAGATCGGCATCCAATTCAGTTACTTGAATTGCATTTCCTTGCATTCGGAAATGCGCATGAAGATCTTCAACATTCAACCCGGATCTTTCCTTCAACTTCAACGATTCAATGGTGGCTTGAATCACATCACCTTTCATTTCAAAATTTTCAACTTCCGTTGAAAAGTTAGAGACCATCAGCTGCTCTTCATAAAACGAACCCTCCTCTGCCAAAGGCAATGTGTAATCGAAATAGGTGAATCTTCCATTATCAATGTTCAACTTTCCAACCCAGATGCTGAAGCTGCTCGTGGTGTCTTTTGGTTCATCGCTAGAAAAATAATCCGACAAAAACTGGTAGTTCCAATCTGTTTCTCCGGCATATTTTTTTAATTCAATATTGGGTTCTAAGAGCGAGATACTTTGAGATTCGAACTTCGAATCATCTGAAGAAAATGAATAGATCGCCATGTGCAATTCCTTGGTATAAAGCAAGGTATCTCCTTTGTGATCTTCAATGTATAAACCGTCTAAAACCAAGCGAGCCCATAAATCAATTCGAACCCGATCGATTTCTACTTTCCGATTCCACTCGGAAGAAAGGTATCCGGCCAACCTGTGTCCACCCCAAGTTTGCACTGCATGAATTTGAAGCGAGAGAACAAAGGCCACCAAAAAAGCGGGAATAGCTAAAAGCCAGAGAAATCTTCTCTTCCGCTTTTTCTTAGGTTGTACAACTATTTCCTCGGGTGTTTCCAATAGCACAAAAATAACCCTTGTAGAACGGATTTCCGAACAAATATTACTTCTGTTGCAAAGAAGTATTGTGTTGCTTCAATACTTCAACAAAGAGATCTCTGTTTTCCGGACTAATAATCACTAAAATCCTTCCATTATGATACAAGGCCAAACGCTTCAAAGACGCGGCTGGAGAGCTTATGGGATTGTTCGTGTACTTGTAATGTGTGATGTCGGAAATGTCAATGGTTGGAAAAGGAAAAATACCGCAAAACACTTTCAACTTTCCCTCTGAAGTTATGGTGTAATGTGTATTGAAAATTATCGCTAGAATGAACGCTGTTAAAGGAATGTACAACGCTAACATGACTATGGAACCTCGAACAGTCAGAAATCCGGCAACCATAAACAGTCCCAATAGCGGCCCGAATATCCACCAGCTAATACCACTCTTCATTTTGAAATTCGCTCCTGGAATCATACACTAGCCTGCTATTGAATGAAACACAACAACAAAGAAATCGAGAAACTCTTGCGGTTTCCAAATGAGTAAAAAGGCTATACCGAATGCAGCTCCTGCCAAATGTGCATCGTGCGCAATGGCTGTATTCATTTTTTTATTCATGTAATATTCCAATCCGAAAAAAAGAATAATTGCCGCCCAACCGGGTAATGGCAAAATGAAGAAAAACAAAAGTTCTGAAGTTGGAAACATGAACATGTAAAGCATCATAACTGCGCTTACCGCTCCCGAGGCGCCAACACTTGTGTAATAAATATTATCGCCGTGTTTCTTCAATGCAGGCAAAGTTGCAAATGCAGCTGCTCCCAAATACAACAAAGCAAATAATGCTGTTGGCATGTAATGTTCAACCGCTCTACCAAAGCTGAAGAGTGCAAATAAATTGAAGAACAGATGTCCCATATCTGCGTGGACAAGTGTGTGCGACCAAATGCGATAAATCTCTTTGTTGTGCTTCACCCGATAGGGAGAAAGAGACAATTTCGAAAAGAGTTCCGAATTCGAAAGCGCTTGCCAAGAGACTATTCCTGTAACAAGGCACAATAAAACAGTTAGTGAAAGTTGCATAATTTATTTTAGCTGGAATGGTCACTTACAATAACCCATCTTCCATTGATTCGTTTCCAAAGCAACGTAAAATGTCCGCTTAATGTATCTGAGCTTCGAAATAAATTCCAACGGCCGTCTACATAGGCGTCCTTGCCGTTCAGAACTTCAATTCGTAAATCATCGAAACGAAGTGTTCCCATTTTCTCTCTGGAAGGATATGAGCGCTGGTAGCGTTCTAGCGAAGATTTCCAACCTAAAGTAACGCCGTCCTTTCCTAAAAAACGAAGCGAGTCACTTTCCCAATATCCGTTCATGAAACCAACAAGATCTCCCGCATTCCAGGCTTTCTGCTGAGAATTCATGGTGGACTTTATTTCCTGTTGAATGGAAGAAACAGAAGAACATGCTTCAAACAGGAAAGCAAAAATTACAAAGCCAAAGATTCGAATCTTATACATTGAAACGGAAGTGCATGATATCTCCGTCTTGCACCACATATTCCTTCCCTTCCACCGACATTTTACCGGCTTCTTTAACAGCTGCCTCAGATTTAAAGCTTAAGAAATCTGCCAACTTAATGACTTCCGCGCGAATAAATCCTTTTTCGAAATCGGTGTGAATAACACCTGCTGCTTGAGGTGCTGTATAGCCTTCGTAAATAGTCCACGCACGAACTTCCTTCACTCCTGCTGTGAAGTAGGTTTTCAAATTCAAAAGACGATAAGCAGCTTTAATAAGCTTCGAAACACCTGGCTCTTCAAGTCCAATATCTTGAAGGAACATTTGACGTTCTTCGTATGTGTCTAAAGAAGCGATGTCTGCCTCAATAGCAGCACCGATAACCAATACCTCTGCGTTCTCGTCCTTCACTCCTTCTCTCACTTGCTCTACGTATGCGTTTCCGTTCACCACAGAACCTTCGTCAACGTTGCACAAATACAAAACAGGTTTTGCCGTTAACAATTGTAATTCGCGAAGAAGAACAATTTGTTCCTCATTCTCAGGTAGCTCTGTTCGTGCGCTCTTTCCTTGTTCCAGCGCGGCTTTCAAGCGCTCCAAGTAATCAAATTGTTTCTTCGCTGTTGAATCTCCAGCCTTTGCGGCACGTTGAACCTTGGCAATACGCGCATCAACCGCTTCCAAATCTTTCAACTGCAATTCAATGTCTATAATTTCTTTGTCGCGAAGCGGGTTTACAGATCCATCTACGTGCACCACATTCGGGTCATCGAAACAACGCAAAACGTGAATAATAGCATCTGTTTCGCGAATGTTCGCTAAGAATTTATTTCCAAGTCCTTCTCCTTTCGAAGCTCCTTTCACCAAACCTGCAATGTCAACAATTTCAATGGTTGTCGGCACTATGCGCTCTGGAGTTATAAGCTCTGCAATGTCTGTCATGCGCTCATCTGGAACGGTAATCGTTCCTACGTTTGGCTCAATGGTACAAAACGGGAAATTAGCTGCTTGAGCTTTCGCGTTTGACAAACAATTGAACAACGTCGATTTCCCCACATTTGGAAGACCTACAATACCGCACTTTAACGCCATGATTTTTGAATTAGGCTGCAAAGATAAAGGCAAGTGTTCACTTTTCCACAATCAACAAACACATACCTTTTCAACCTTAATTAAAAACTACTTTCGCAAAAAAATTCTTCAATGGTTTCTAATCAAGAACTTTCGCGAATAGCCTCTCAGGTGAGACGTGACATCGTGCGAATGGTCCACGCTGTGAACAGCGGACACCCGGGAGGAAGTTTAGGCTGCACCGATTTTCTGGTGAGTCTTTATTTCCGTCAAATGACAATTAACCCAACAAGCTGGAACATGAACGGTGAAGGAGAAGACCTCTTCTTCTTGAGTAACGGGCATATCTCCCCTGTTTTCTATTCCGTGTTGGCGCGTTCAGGTTACTTCGATGTTGCTGAATTGGCAACGTTCAGAAAAATAAACACACGCCTTCAAGGTCACCCTACCACGCACGACAGTCTTCCTGGCGTGCGTATTGCAAGCGGTTCACTGGGTCAAGGTATGAGCGCAGCGGCAGGAGCGGCGCAAGCTAAAAAATTAAACAAAGATCCGAAACTTGTATTCACCCTTCACGGAGATGGTGAATTACAAGAAGGTCAAATTTGGGAAGCCGCTATGTATTGCGCGCATCACAAAATTGACAATATCATTAGTACTGTAGACGTAAACGGACAACAAATCGATGGTCCGACAGAGGCTGTAATGTCTTTGGGAAGTTTACGTGCAAAATTCGAAGCATTCGGTTGGAAAGTGTTGGAAACAAACGGACACGACCTTGATCAATTAAACGCTACCATCGAAGAAGCGAAGAGTCTAACCGGAAACGGTTATCCAATTATGATTCTCATGACGACTAGCATGGGTAAAGGTGTTGACTTCATGGAAGGCACACACAAGTGGCATGGCGTTGCTCCGAACGATGAGCAATTAGCAAATGCATTGGGACAGTTAGAAGAAACTTTAGGCGACTATTAATTTAAGAAACATGTTAGAATTCGATTTATCACCCGCGAACGATACACGCTCTGGCTTTGGTGCTGGACTTCATGAATTAGGTCAGAAAAATCCTAAGGTTGTGGCATTGTGTGCCGACTTAATTGGCTCTTTGAAAATGGATGCTTTCAAAAAAGATTTTCCTGAGCGTTTTTTTCAAGTTGGTATTGCGGAAGCAAACATGATGGGTGTTGCGGCTGGAATGACCATTGGCGGATACATTCCTTTCACAGGAACATTCGCGAACTTTTCTACCGGAAGAGTTTACGATCAGATTAGACAGAGCATTGCTTATAGCGATAAGAACGTTAAGATTTGTGCATCGCACGCTGGACTTACCTTGGGTGAAGACGGCGCAACACATCAGATTCTAGAAGATATTGGGATGATGAGTATGCTTCCGGGCATGACTGTTATTAATCCTTGCGATTACAATCAAACCAAAGCTGCCACTCTAGCAATCGCAGATCATCACGGTCCCGTTTACTTGCGTTTCGGAAGACCGAAAGTAACAAACTTCACTGCTGTTGATCAGAATTTTGAAATTGGAAAGGCGTGGCACATTCACGAAGGAAACGACGTGACAATCATTGCAACCGGACACCTCGTTTGGGAAGCCGTTGAAGCAGCGCGTGAATTGGAAGCGGAAGGAATTTCAGTTGACCTAATTAACATTCACACCATTAAGCCTCTTGATAAAGAAGCCATTGTTCGCAGCGCAATGAAAACCGGAAAGGTTATCACTTGTGAAGAACACATGATCAATGGTGGTTTAGGAAGCTTGGTGGCGCAAGTCTTAGCGAAAGAAGCTCCTTCACTAATGGAATTCATTGGAGTGAACGACAGCTTCGGTGAAAGCGGAACGCCTGATCAGTTAATGGAGAAATACGGATTGAAGTCGAAGAATATTATCGCCGCTGCGAAGCGGTTGATGGAGGAGTAAATTAATTTATGACTATATTCGCTCAAAACATAATAAAATGAAATTCGTCACCATTCTTTTCTTTTGCGCATTCAGTTTTTTGGCTGAGAGCCAAGTTTTTCTGAACCGTTTTCAACTAGGCAGCGAATGCGTGAACATTAATGACTCAATTGGTTTTTATTATGGTTACAGCGGGTGCGCGTTTGACGTTGATGATAATCATCATATTTTGTCAGTTTTTGAATACGAATTCGGCAATCCTGTTTCTATAATAACTTTTAATCCAAAAACAGGGTTGATTCAAAGTACCCAGACACCTTATCAACACTGCGATTATTTCGAAGATGGCAGATTATCATCTCGAACTACTTGGGGTGAAAACAAACAGATTATCTACGAGACCATTTACAAAATTGAAAAAGAGAAATATTTCCTATTCCAAAACCTCACCTATGACAACTCGGGAAAGTTGATCGATTGCTCTGGAAAAGGTTGTAAATAATCAAACGAATAAAAACAGAAAGTTGTATCGAATTCTTGCATTCATCGTTTTCCAATTTTGTTCTCTAGTACCTCACGCGCAAACGAAAATATATAGAGGAAATTCTACCAGTTACTTCGATTGTGTTTATACCTACAAAGAAGATAAAGTTTACAAAGGAAATTCTACAAGCTATTTCGATTGTCTTACAACTATTGATAAATCGAAAGTCTATCGCGGAAATTCAACGAGCTATTTCGATTGTATTCTTACTGTCGACGGACTCATTCCCGAAGCTCTTCTTGCTTTGCTAGCCGGCTCCTTCTAATCTTAACTTCTCTTAACTTCTCTTACCTAAGGTCGAAAGATATTTCGACCCGATTGATCTTAACCTCTATTACCTTTTCTTAACCTCTCTTACCATAATTATCAAACTCGCGAAGCATTCGTTGAAAACATTCGTCGCAGACATTCGCCGCAGGCATCAGTGCTTCGCACATTTATACCTATTTTCGTAAAAACTAACCTGATGAAAGAAGTTAATGAAACTGACAATGCAGTTTCTCAAGTTGAAGTTGTCTCGAAGGTGAAGGCCATAAAACCGGCGGTGCTCCTGCCCAACGCACTCTCTAACTTAGATTCTGTGGTGTGTAAATTTCATCCAATGATAGATGAAACCATTCCATATAGAAATTTAAGAAGTGTTTTATCCAAAAAAAGAAGTCTTCACAAGCTGATTAAAAAATTGGACGTAAAACAAAGTGCCCGCTATCAGAGAACACCGGAAGACACCTATTGCAACGTATACTCGTTCGACTATTGCTACTTCGCGAAAGTTTATCTTCCGACAGTGTGGTGGACAGATGCCGCAATAAAACAACTGCAAGAGGGAATAGACGTTACACCTGTTTTCAATAAAACAGTTCGTCCTATTTATTCGAGTGCTATTCACGACTGGTTCTCTCAATGGGGAGAAAGTTTCGGTTGGAAGCAAATGACTTCGCTAACGGAAATTCAAAAAAGAGTTACTGAAGAAGGTGGCGTGGGAATTATTTGTGCGAAAAGAAAAACTGCAGGTCTTTCCGGACATATCGTGCCCATCGTTCCTGAAACAGAAAAGAAAAAAGCATTTCGCGAAAACGGCGAGGTTCTTTATCCGCTTCAATCACAAGCCGGAAAAATAAATTACAATTACTTCGCGAAGAAAAGACGCGATTGGTGGAACCATCCACGTTACTCTTCATTCGTAATGTATTACCACGTGTAATCGAGCGTCTCAAAACTATTCCTTTCAACATAAAAAAAAACTGACATAAAAACTATCAAAACGATTAAATAAGAATGAAAAACAACCCGATAAGAAAATACTACTGGGGCATTGGGTTAGAAAATGAAACTTACTTTCAATTCGAAGAATCCTTGGTTGTTTCCGGGCAATTCATTCAAGAAAAAATGGGCCGTGAGCGTTACAGTATTGATTACCTAAAATGCTACAAAGAAGGAAGTTTAGAAAACCTATTAGCCACAGCATTCGACTCGAATAAAAACTATTTAGTGAGTCAGATGATGAATAGTCACTCTTTAGAAAAACTGGACATTCATTTTCAACACAAGACCATTCAATCGGCTCCTCCTCTTCTCGACAATCCAGACTATGCGGGAAAGTCTATTCTAGAGTTGTTTTTAGAAAAGCAACCCTACCAAATTCAAAGTATGCTCACGCAAAAGAACAATCCCATGGGATCAATCATTTTCGACGGAGATACCATTGAATTTGTAACGAAGTATTACGAAAACAGGACCATTCAAGAATCTTTCAATGAGCTGAAGGCATCGAAAAAAATCTTTCTGGATAAACTCAACGAAAGTAAAATACTTCCGGGAACGTTAACCTATCCGAACTACAATATTGGCATAAACATGTTTATGTCGAACCAGAAAAAGCTTGTGCTTTTTAATAACGGAACCTTTCACTTTCACATAACACTTCCTACACTTGCAGAGGACAGTCGAATCATTGATTACGATGCTTTTGATCGCGCTCACCACAAAGCCATTTATCTGTTGCAGTGGTTTGAACCTTTATTCATTGCAACACTTGGAAGCCCTGATATCATGTCGGTCATCAGTGAAAAATTCGGAACCGAAGAAAAGTTTGCAGGTGGCTCTATGCGTAACGCAATGTCTCGATACACGGGTGTCGGAACCTATCACAAGTCTATGCCGAAGGGAAAGGTTCTTACTTATCCGGTAGATGATTTTCGAAAATTATTGAACTTCCAAAAAGAAGAAAACATTTGGTGGAGAGATCGAATTGAATCGGAATTGTGCTATGAGCTTCTGTCTGATGTTGGCTTAGACTTCAACCGTGAAAAACTCTATCAAAGCGGCTACGAATTCAGAAGCTTCGATGAATTTCCTACCGAATATCTTCCTGAAGTATTGCATGCGATTGTTCTGATTTCAGAGCATGCACAACACGAAGAAGAAATTGAATGGGCTTCAAACAACGAGATTTGGAATAACCTCGTTTTCAAAGCGCTTACGCAAGGATTTAAAACAGAAATGACCGAAGAAGAGAAGAACGAAATCCTACGTGTATTCAAACTACCTGCTTCTCTTCAAAATGCATTGGCGGAAGTTGATCGATTAGATGAATTCTTTTTCCGGATCCTTCAGCACCAGCATGACTTGCACAACGACAGCAGCGAATACTTAAAAGCTTTTATGTACGAGAAAACAGAAGATGCTCCGCGGTGGGAAAATTTCAATGAGCATCAAGTTGAGCAGCATCTCTCTCAAATAAACAGCTTAAATTAAAATTCAATTATTTCAATGAAAAACTTTAAACGTTTTTTAATTGTTGTCATCTGTATCGCTATCTGCGGAATTGTAGCTTTTAGCTTGATTACGATTGAAACGAAAGATGTCGTTCAATCAGCTCCACCTCTTGTACCAGAAAAAAAGGATGCCGCAATTGAAATTCCGGTAGATACTTTTTATAACAACATTACCCAATTAATTGGAGGAACTGACACGTTGCTTTCTTACAACAAAAAGTGGGATGCAAATAAGATTAAACCCTACGCTAAAAATGTGAATAGCAAAACAAAACGCATTGAAGGAAATAGACTAATGCCTTTGATGGAATGGAATAAATTGAATCTTGAACGAAATAACATTGCCGATTCTTCATTTGCATTCTACCCCTTTTCTGGTGGAGACTTCATTCATTTAAATTGGCTGTATCCCAATGCCGATGAATATTTACTCGTTGCCCGTGAGGCTGTCGGATCTGTTCCCAACTTGCTCAATAAAAATACTGACTACGTTACAGGGTATTTGAATGATATTGATTATGTCCTTCGCGACATTTATAGCAAAAGTTACTTCATTACGAAGAACATGTCTGCAGATACGAAAGTAGACACACAGGTTAACGGTATGCTTCCAGTTATTCTTTGGGCGGTTGCAAGAACCAATCATGAGGTACTTTCTTTGACATACAAACAAATTGATGAAAATGGAGTTGCTGTTGATGCCGATTCTTCCGTAAAAAAACCTTCCGCTGTTGAAATTTCAATTCGACATAAGACCTCGAAAAAAATAAAAAAAGTCACGTATTTATCTTGCGATATTTCTGACTACGGCTTCAACCTAAAGCCTTCCAATTTAACATTCCTTACAAATAAAATTCCTTCGAATTGTAATAGCTTTATTAAGTCTGCTTCTTATTTACTTCACTACACCAGCTTTCAAAAAATCAGAGAATTCATTTTGAATAAGTCGAAGTTTCTTGTTCAAGACGACACAGGAATTCCATTCAAGTATTTCAATTCAGAAACTTGGACAGGAGAACTCTTTGGCACATATGTGCTGCCAGTAAAGGATTTCAGTGAAAATTTATTTCAGAACGACTTATTAAGTGCTTATAAATCTGAAAAATATAAAGGTTCATTGACGTTTTCTTTAGGCTATCACTGGGGAGGTCAAAACAGACAAAACCAAATGGTTTTTATAAAGCATTAATTTATTGAAATGGTGCAAAGAATAACACTCGTCCTATTCAACCTGTTGTTATTCTTTGGCACGCAAACCGCATGGGCTCAGATTTCCAACGGAAAAACACAACCTACTCTACTGGATAGTATTCTTGGGAGCAATGGCACTCTTCAACCCGTAATAGAAAAAAAAGATAAATTTCGAACGCAAATTATTTATTCAAGAATTAGCAAAGACTCAAAAGGTGAAATTGTGTTAACGCATTATTCCTTCAATGCAAATGAACAGAGCTACTTCTACCCGGCAAGTCTTGTGAAGCTGCCATTGAGCATTTTCGCCATCGAAAAAATTAACAGTTTAAAATCACACGGTGTTACTCTGCAAAGCAAATTATCAATTGACAGTAATTTCACCTGTCAAAAATCTTTGACTATTGATGCACTGAGTAACGACAGTGTACCTTCTATAAAAAACTATATTTCAAAGGCGCTAATCGTAAGCGACAACGAATCCTACAATCGACTTTACGAATTTGTAAGTCCTGGCTATTGTGAGCAACGACTTTCCGAAATAGGCTTCAACAAAGCCCGAATAATATCCAGATTTTCTTCTTGCGACAGCACTGAAAACAGACATACAAATTCTTTCAAGTTTTACAACGATTCGAATGACCTGATCTATACTCAGCCACCAGCATTCTTTTCAAAAAAAATAACGCCTCCTTTTTCAACTATGAAAATTGGAAAAGCGCACTACGCAAAAGGAAAAACAATCAATACTCCCAAAGACTTTTCAAAAAGCAATTGCTTCCCACTTCAAGATATGCATGACCTGCTTATTTCTTTGGTCTATCCAGAAACAAGCAAATTGGACTTCTCGCTTTCAGCGGAAGACAGAAATTTCCTTTTAAAATGTTTATCATCATCTCCGCAGGAAAGTGAAATAATTCCAATTGTCACAAATCCCGCATACAACGAGTTCATGACCAATTACCTCTATTACGGGGCACAAAAAAACGTTATTCGCAATCCAAATTTAAAGGTTTGCAATATCGTTGGACAATCATACGGATTTCTATCTGACATCAGTTATTTTCAAGATTCAAAAAACAACGTTGAATTCTTTCTTTCGGCAGTCATCTATGCAAACTCTTCTGAAGTTGTTGGAAATGGCGGATACCAATATGAAACGGTTGGATTTCCATTTCTGCAAGAACTCGGAAAAACAATTTATAATTTCGAGTTGAAAAACAAAAGCAAGAATTAAATCGCGCCTTTCGATCTTCTACATCGTTCGCTGCAGTACTTCACTTCTTCCCAATTCTTCTCCCATTTCTTCCGCCAATTAAACGGAAGGTTGCACACCACACAAATTTTAGAAGGCAGATTACTTTTCTTCATACCAATTGTTTTTTCACTTTTTTCCAATAAGAAAAGAACGAACCAAACTCACCTTTCACATCTGACATCCAATCTCTTGAGTCTTCCTGTCCAACGTAATTATTGAGCGGATGCTCCTTGAAATAAAAAATTGAATTGCTCAATGGTTGAAGCTCCCTGAATTCACCAACGTATATCTGGATATGTGGAATATTCTCTTTCGCTAAAGCAATACAAAAATCAATGCACTTCTTCGACACAGGATATTTTTCAAAAACAGAAGGCTCTAAAAGTAAAATACGATTGCCCTTTTCCTCTGCTCGCCACAGGGGATCTACATTGTAATAATTATAAATAAAGAATGGATCCGCTGAATTAATCTCTATGTGCCTCAATGAAGGCAGTTCAGTCTGAAGCTCAAAACGCTGCAATTCATCAAGCTCCTTGGGCATTTGAGTTTCAGGAAGACGATCATATTCAACATCTAAAAAAGTTCCTTCTTGAGATGTGTTGCAATACTTATTTATGTTCTCTTGATTAGCGAAATACAACTTGTTGCTCTTGGCGCCACATATCCATTGCCAGCTGAGTGCATTGCTCGCCCAATCGCCGTCCAACAAATAATAGTACATCCATTGTGCGGGTTCAATCCAAGCGCATCTTCCCAGATTCGTTGCCAAAGAAGCGATGTACATTCTAACATGGTTGTGCAAATAACCCGTTGAATAAAATTCTTTAATGGCATTATCAACAGCTTCAATTCCGGTTTTTCCGTTTATGATATTCAAGGGCACTCCATTTATTTCGGCGCGAGGTTGAGGCTGTCTCAAATCTTTATTTATCTCGTCCCCCCTAACTACCCAGATTTGCTGCCAATAGTCTCTCCAAGCCAACTCTTGTAGAAAGCTTTCCATATCATTCGGAGAGTATCCCTTATTCAAAAAATACAGAGCCACATACTTGGTACTAATGAGTCCGCGCGATATGTATGGCGACAAATAAGTTACATCGCCATTGATGAAATTTCTAGTCTTACCATATCGAACGGGATCAATTCGTTCCAATTGGACCATGACTTCTTTAAAATTTGTTACAAACTGTTTCAATCAAATAATTTACATCAGAACAAAAGAATCTGTGTTAATGTTCTTGAGTAAAATTAAGCTTTGTTTAACTTTTTTATGTTTTTGTTAAACAAGACTAAACAAAATAACAATAAATCGGTTTTAATGATTGTGGAGGCAGAAACCACATCAAAAAACGCGGAGAAACCGAAAATCCAAAAGAGTAGGAAAACCTTACTAAAACCGTTTTTTTTTTATGGAACACATGGGTACAATTGCAAGTGACAATTATGTTGCTTTTACGTTCTTCATCGGAACGATGGCTATGATGGCCGCATCAGTATTTTTCTTTTTTGAATTGAACAACACTTCTCCAAAGTGGAGAACGTCTGTTCTAGTTTCTGGTCTTATCACTTTCATTGCAGCAGTGCACTACTACTACATGAGAGGTTACAACTTGGAGACGGGTGAGTCACCAACATTCTTCCGTTATGTTGACTGGATTTTGACTGTCCCATTGATGTGCGTTGAGTTTTACTTGATCACTAAAAAAGCAGGTGCTAAAATTTCTTTGTTGTGGAAGTTAATCTTCGCTTCATTGGTAATGTTAGTGACCGGATACGTAGGAGAAGTTTTAGACAGAGACGGTAGTGTTCTATGGGGGGTTCTTTCAGGAGCAGCTTACTTCTACATTGCATACTTAGTATGGTTTGGTGAAGTTGCTAAATTGGCTGAAACTGCGGGTCCACAAGTTGCAAAAGCAACGCGTATCCTTGCTTGGTTCGTATTAGTTGGATGGGCTATTTACCCATTGGGATATATCTTAGGAACTCCAGGCGGATTGTTCGGAATCAAATTAGTTGAAGATCCAAAGGCTGCATTGCACGCTATGGACATCGTTTACAACATTGCTGATGCAATCAACAAAATTGGATTTGGTTTAGTAATTTATGCGTTGTCGCGTAAAGAAGACTAAATAAATCTATTCTAAAAATAATAGAATTTAGAAGGGCGTAAGAATTTAAAACTTACGCCCTTTTTTTTTCTTAATTTTTGTTTCTCCAAGCAGATTAAAACAACAACAAAATGATCGCAGAAAAAAAATACGATTACATCTTTGCTGGAAAAGGCGCGTCTGCTGCACTCGTGTTAATTGAGCTTGAAGGGCGAAATCTTTTAAACTCGAAAAACCTACTCATTGTTGATCCTAATCAAGATTCAACAAACAATAAAAACTTTTGCTTTTGGACCGAAGATAACGGCGAACTCAAAAAAAAACTTAAGCCCTTCATAGAGCACAACTGGTCCAAAATTCAGTTGAACAATGGGAAGGAAGAATTCCTAAACCCAACATCTTACAATCACATACCCAATTCAATTGTTATTGAAAAGGCCAATGCGATTATTGAAAAATATTCTGCTCAAGTCTTGATTGAAACAGTTACCGAGACCGGAACTGATAACCTTGGAAACTTTGCAACAATTGGTAACGAAAGAATTTACGGAGAGTATATCTTTGATTCTCGAACTCCTGTTTTACAACAAACTGAATGGAATCAAACTACACTATTTCAAAGCTTTCTCGGATGGGTCGTAGAATTTCCAACTGAAATATTAGAAGTTGAATCCTTCCGTATGATGGACTTCAACATTGAACAAAACAACTTCACTCAATTCGTCTATGTATTGCCATTCTCGGCTAATACAGCACTTATTGAAGTAACGCGCTTCGGTAAAGAAATCATTACAACGACTGAAGCGGAATCCATTCTCGAAGACTACATCGCAAAGCATTTTGGTTCGCATATGAAGACCGGAACTGAGCAAGGGTGCATTCCTATGAGTAATGCGTCTCTCGATAGCGTTGAAAGCAAAAACATTATCAATCTCGGGGCGAGAAATTATTGCCTCAAACCAAGTACAGGCTATGCCTTCAAAAGCACGTTTAGTCAGGCTAATGAAATTGCTGAGCGGATTCAAGCTGGACAAAAAACAATCTCAACAAACCTAAGGCACAAGGAAGCGACTAAAGGAAGGTTCGCATTTTATGACGCGCTACTTCTCATTATTCTAAACCTCTGGCCAAGCTATGGCAAAAAGATATTTTCTCAATTATTCTCTAATATTGAAACGAAACTCATTCTAAAATTCCTCGACGAGAAAACAACAATTTTAGAAGACGCTAAAATATTCAGCCGGCTCCCCATCGGGATTTTTCTACGAGCATTGGCTCTTCACTTTATAAAGAGCAAGGCATTCAGACCATTTGTTATCGTTTGTTTTGTTTTGACTTTGTTATTTCTTTCAGATTATGCTGAAATTCGGAATATAATCGGGTATACAACACTTGTCATTGGAATGGTGTTCGTTGGACTGCCACACGGCGCTATTGATCATTTGATAGAATCGACAACATGGGATTATAAAAAAGCTCCACGATTCGTTGGTCAATACCTTTTGCTTATTGCATGCATGGGAATCATTTGGCTTGTAGCGCCAATCTATGCACTCATAGCCTTTTTAGTTTATTCAGCTTGGCATTTTGGACAAGCAGATATTCGGCATTGGTCAATCTCTGACTTTCTCACCTTGCCTTGGGGAGGAACACTTCTAGCCTACATTTTAGGAACGCACCAAAACGAAACTTCAGAAATATTAAACTATATCGCAGGCATTGAATTTCCATTTTCAATTACACCGCTTGCTATTGCTCCTTGGATATTATTTGCCCTTTGGAAAAGAAATCTCCCAATGATTTTCACAATTTTCTGGCTTGTCCTTTCAAGTCAATTGCCTCTCCTACTCGCTTTCGGAACATACTTCATTGGTCAGCACAGCATAACAAGTTGGAGACATCTAAAAAACCACTTACAACTTGAGAACAAGAAAATCTGGATTCACTCACTGCCTTTTCATATTGGAGCTTGGCTAATTCTTGCTCTCTTCTTCGCACTCTGGCCTATGATTCAAAGTGAAATAAGTCCATCTTATAATGCATGGGGAATTTTCTTTATTTTCATTTCCTGCGTAAGCTTTCCGCATTTGATTTTTATGAATAAGTTGTATAAACATACTTCTTAACCATTCTTAAGGATTTCATCATTCATTGGAAAAATCACCTTACTTTTTTTTGAAGTGTTTTTCTATTATTGAATCTTTTTCATTCACTAAATGCTCCAAAAACGAATTTGAGACTGGCGTATGTCGCTTTCCCTTCAGCCAAATTAATTGCCATGACGTGGTAATAGGAAGTCCCTTTATGGGCACTATGTGCAGTAGACCGTTTGTCAACTCATTTCGAATGCCAATCTCTGGCATGATTGAATACCCTAGTCCAGCAAGGACCGCTTGCTTAACCGCTTCGTTCGAGGTCAGTTCCAACTTCTTTACAGGTTGAATTCTCTTTTTTTCAATGAACCGTTCCATTGTCTGACGCGTCGCGGAGCCCTTCTCGCGATAAATAAAAGGCCATTCTGAGTAGTCCTTTAATTCTTCACTGCTTTTTTTTCTATTGATCGGATTTTTTCCGACTAAATATAAATTGTTTGGCAACAACTCTAAACTCTCAAAATTTCTTTTGTCCGGCAAAACAGAAACCAAAGCGAGGTCGACTTCATTTCGTTCAATACTTTGAATTACTCCTGCTCTATTGTTAACATCCATAAGCAAGGTTACTTCCGAATTTCTATTTAGAAAATCTGCAAGAAAATAAGGCATTACATACTTACCTGTTGAAACAACAGCTATTCTTAGCTTTCCAGTTAGCTGTTTACTTTTCTCTTTATTCAAATTTGAAACCTCTTGAACTTGATTTAAGATAAGCTCTATTTTTTCGGCTACCTCACGACCAAAATCAGTAACATAGACTTTCTTCCCAATAATCTCTACCAAAGGACTCTCGAACTGATCTTGGAAATTTTTCAACTGAATTGAAACCGCGGGTTGCGTTAAGTTCAGTTCTACTGAAGCTTTCGTGATGCTTCTTAACTGCACTATTTTATTAAAAATCTGAAGTTGATTCAACGTGTAGTTCATAAATATTCATTATGTATTTCATAACAAACATAAATAAAAACTCGAAATGAAACTGCCGCACTTTTGCACCCAAAAGAAAAATAAAATGAAACAAGACGAAACTGTAGAACTAATCAAAGGGGAATTCACTTCAGAACAAGCCAAGGAGATTCTGACTAATATTTTCACCACTAAGATTCAATTTCACCAAATGAAAAACTTCAGCTCACTCGAGCGGTTCAGTAAAGAGGATGAAATCGCTATAGAAAGACTTCCTGAATTAAAAAGAGAGCTCAAGCGCACCCTCGCTTTCCTTCAAACACCGGAATTTTCAAACAAGAAAATTCAAATCCACTCGGAAATTAAACTTTCAGTTATTAACGACTGATTAGCAAATCAAATAAACGAGTGAAATAGATCCCATGAATCTGAACCTACTCCTTGAAAATTTAACAAACCCCGCCTTACTTTTCTTCGTTCTAGGTATAATTGCCGTTCAGGTCAAAAGTGATCTCGTTATTCCAGAAAATTCAGCAAAGTTCATTTCTCTTTATCTCTTATTCGCAATCGGATTTAAAGGAGGACAAGAACTTTCGCACGAACCGTTTACGCGCGAAGTAGGAACTTCCATGATTTTCGGAATACTCATTTCCCTTCTTATTCCAGTCTATACTTTTTTCATTCTTAAAACTAAACTCAATGTATTCGACGCTGGCGCTGTAGCAGCCGCATACGGATCTGTTAGCGCTGTCACCTTTGTAACTGCAGCTTCCTTTCTTGAAGCCCAACAAATGAGCTTTTCAGGACACATGGTAGCCGTGATGGCTTTAATGGAATCTCCCGCTATTATTATGGGACTTGTGCTCATTTCAATATTCAACACGAATAACACAGAACGCATTCAGAAAAGAACTGCAATAAGACACTCCTTCACCAACGGAAGTGTGTTGCTTATACTCGGAAGTTTAATTATTGGATATCTCGCAAGCGCTAAACAAGCGGAAGGAATTAAACCTTTCACGAACGATCTATTCAAAGGCTTTCTGGCAATTTTCCTTCTGGACCTCGGGATATCAAGCGGCAAAAAACTTAAATCATTCTTTTCCTTCGGATGGTTTCCGTTTGCTTTCGCCTTGATTGTTCCGTTAATCAATGGGTGCTTGGTGGCGTTCCTCAGTAACGGGATAATTACAGACGCTTCAAACCGATTCATTTTTGCAGTTCTCGCAGCCAGTGCTTCCTACATTGCTGTGCCTGCGGCCATGAAAATTTCCGTTCCACAATCAAATCAAGGTTTGCTGCTCCCTATGGCGCTTGCCATAACATTTCCAATAAATATTACCTTAGGCATGCCTCTTTACTTTCTAATTGTGCAAAATTCTTAAAATAATAACTCTACCAAGTAATAGATTCAATTCCCCATATTCTCAACTGCTCATTCACTTTCGAAAACGGCTTCGACCCAAAAAATCCACGATAAGAGGACAGCGGCGAAGGATGAACGCTTTCAATAATTGCATGTTTTGACATGTCAATTAAAACACTTTTCTTCCGCGCATAATCTCCCCATAGAACAAAAACAACATGCGCGTTTTCTTTCGAAATGAAATCAATGGCCGCATTCGTAAATTCTTCCCAGCCCCATTTCGAATGACTTCCTGCCTTGTCTTTTTCCACCGTTAAAAAACTGTTCATTAACAAAACGCCTTGCTCCGCCCAAGAAGTTAAATCGGTAGTCCGAGTTAAGTCAATTCCAAATTCACTTTCCAACTCTTTGAAAATATTTCGAAGTGAAGGAGGCGCCTTTATTCCTTGACGAACGCTGAAAGCCAAACCGTGCGCCTCTCCTGTGCCATGATATGGATCTTGTCCAAGAATAACAACCCGGACATCTTTTGGCTTGCACAATGCGAAAGCTTCAAATATTTTTTGTTTAGGTGGAAAACAAATCGAGGAAGCATAGGCTTCCTCGACCTTTTTCTCTAATGAAAATAGATAGTCCTTTCGTGCTTCCTCACGAAGCAATGAGCTCCACGTTTTTGGAAAGGATTCGAATAACATTACAATTTCACAAATTTCTTATTGAAGGAAGAACCGTCTTTTTTCACCACTTGAATGAAATACATTCCGCTTGCAAAATTGCTTGCGGAAATAATGGTTGAAGCAGCGTTTAAATTCATGGTTTCAACCAATCTTCCATCTTGTGTATACACTCGAACTTCTTTTAACAAATCGAATCTTGAGCAAGTCAATGTAAAGCTCTCTTCAACGCGTGTTGGAAATAAAGTTAGCTCCAGGAAAGAAACACTCTCCTCCACTCCAACTACTCCAAAGCAAGGTTGAACCGCAGCAGTTCCCGGATAAGATCCGTCTATCGCCAAAAGACCTGTTCCAGCAGCGTCTAACCAATCTACCAAATCCTCATTCGCCGGATTCGGATTGCTCGTAAAGTGCTTGTCCATTTTACCATAATAATCCGGCGCCGTTTGCGCGTCACAGAATGAACCTCCGCCTGTAAGTGTTCCAATAATTTGGTGGTCCTTGTTAAACAACGGTGATCCCGAAGATCCTCCTTCTGTTACTCCCCAATTTGTAACCGTTTGAATCCAATTCACTTTCCAGTGATGATTTGCAGTCTGCCATGTTCCTGAATTAACAGTTCCTGCAGTAGAAATCTTTTTCACATCTCCAGCAGGATGGTGAATACAGATTGCTTTCCAACCAGATGCTGATGCCGTTGGCGCAGAAGTGTTCGCGTTCCATCCAGCATAATAAACTGGCCATGTTGTTGGAATAGCTTGAGTCATTTCCAATAAACAGAAATCGCTTCCTGATGAACCTCCACCATCATTCGAATCGGCCAAACGCGTTGTCCCTGTCTTCTGCTGAGCAGATGCGCTAATTCCAGTTCCGCACGCGCTCTTCTGATAGTTGAATCGGACTACAATATTTCCAAAATCAGCATTCGACGAAGACTCTGTGCAGTGCATTGCTGTTAGAACGAATTTCCTGCAATCGTAAGAGGTGTTATTTACCAATGTACCAGAACACAAGCCTACCCCGCCTCCAGCAGGAATACTTAATTTCACAATAGCTCGCATATCATCTGCCCACTCGTCTCCTTCCGGACATTTAATATCAATTTCACATGGATCAGATGCGCGCTCGAAGCGGTCATCATGAACATATCTAAAGTAGTGGCCAAATCCACGAATATTTAAAACAGGCTGTTCCATTACTTCAAAGGGTTGGTAGTATTCTAAAACTACATCGTCACCAAATACTTCAGGTGTGCGATAATATCCAGACGGAGAATTTTCCTCGCTATCGTATGGCCCTACAAACAATTCTCTGTCGGCAGTATAGGCAAATAACTGGGCACCTTCTGGCAAATACAATTGCTTGAAGAACACGTCCATACTCAATGCACCAGGGCTATATACGCGCAACTGCCACATTTTATCTCCATTCGGAAAATAAGTCCACTCACCATCGGTAAGGGCATTCATTGGATACTCTATAATCTTTCCATAAATAGGAAGTGTCCCGTTCTTATCCGACTCATCGGCCATTGCCCACAATTCCTCGTTGGTCAAGTTCGCAACTTGCAGACGTTCTAGTCGAGAATTGTATGATGAATTAGACTCTCTGAATCCAGCTGGCTCTTGAGCCATAACTTGCAGCGACATCAATAGTGCTGATAAAAAGTATAGTTTTTTCATTTTGCAGATTTGAGGTGGCAAGATAGTCAGTATTTTTGCTTCCTTGACTCTGTTTCCTAAAATATCGCGTCTGCTCCTGAAGGCCTACATTGGCCCTTTCATCATTACCTTTTTAATTGCGATGTTCATTTTCGAAATGCAATTCATTTGGGTGTATTTAGATGACTTGGTTGGAAAAGGAATTGATCCGTTTACCCTCCTGCAATTGCTTGTATATGCCAGTGCGCGAATTGTGAATATGGCTCTGCCTTTAGCCATTCTTATGTCGAGTATAATGACAATGGGTTCACTCGCTGAAAATTACGAATTGACGGCCATGAAAAGTGCAGGAATGTCTCTGAGCAGAATTTTAAGACCGCTCGTTGTATTCATGATCGCGATGTCCGTTTTCTCTTTCGTCTTCGCAAACAACGTTTGGCCCATTGCCAATTTGAAATTCAGAACATTGTTGTTCAGTATTGTTCAACAAAGACCAACACTGAACTTAGAGAGCGGTGTTTTCTATAATGGCATTGAAGGCATTAGCATTCGAGTTCTGGACAAGAACATTGAAACTGGGATACTAAAAGATGTTTTAATTTACGACCATAGAAATCAGAATTTAGGAAACCGAACGGTCATTCGCGCTAGAGAAGGCGACATGAGCGAGACGGAAGACAAACGATTTCTCATTCTCACCTTGAAGAACGGTGTTACATACGAAGAGAAAGAGGAAAACAGCAGACCTAAAAAGGGTGCAATGCAATCGAATAAGAAAGAAAAGCACATGCCTCTGGTCTCCGGCAACTTTGAAAGCATGGTGCTTCGATTAGATCTTAGTTCACTCATATTTCAAAAAAATGATGAAGAAGTTTTTCGAAACTCTTTTGAAATGATGACCATTGCTCAACTTGACAATGCCATTGACAGTCTTGAACTTCAAAAAGACAGTCTTGACAAAGCCATTCAAAATTTTCAAGCCAACAATCAAAATAAAAGTTTAGATGCTACTGCACCAGCAGTAACCAGTGCAAAAAACGTAGCCCTCGACAACAACGCAAAGCAAGCGAAAACGCTCGAAGGCATGAACGAAGAATTGCTGAATCGAAGCAAATTCATAAACCGACACAAGATTGAATGGCACAGGAAATTCACCCTGGCCTTCTCATGCATCATTCTCTTTTTTATTGGAGCCCCCCTCGGAGCAATTATTCGCAAAGGAGGAATTGGCTGGCCTACCATTTTAGCTTTAGGAATTTTCATTCTTTTTGAAATGCTAACTATAGCAGGAGAGAAAATGACCAAAAGCAATATTCTTGACCCCTCCGTTGGAATGTGGTTAGCGACCTTTGTTACGCTGCCTATGGGGATTTTCATAACGTATAGAGCGCGCATGGAAGGAAAGTGGCAATGGAATATCTTCAAGAAAAAAGGAAATAAAAACAAATCTGAGAACGTATGAAATTTCTTCAGATTTGTCAAAAGCCGCCGCTGCCACTAACAGACGGGGGATGCATTGCATTTCATGCGCTTACCACTGGATTACTTCAAGCGGGGCATAGCGTTAAAGTGTTAACCCTTTTTACTGACAAACATGATTTTCTTCCTGAATCCATGCCTGAAGAATATTTAAAAAAAACAGACATTGAGGGAGTCTACGTTGACACTAAAATGAATTTAGTGGATGTGTATTGTAATTTCATGACTCGAGATCCTTATAATTTGAGTCGTTTTTTTTCGGTCGATGTTGACATTCGTCTAACGCGATTACTTCAAAAAGAAAAATACGACTGCATCATTCTCGAAAGTATTTTCACTACTCCGTATTTACCCACAATACGCAGAAATGTTAGCACGCCTGTAATCCTTCGATCACACAATGTTGAACATCAAATTTGGGATAAGCTCGCTGTTGGAGAGAAAAAATTCATTAAGAGAATTTACCTTTCTTACCTCAGTAAAAAATTATACAAAGCAGAAATAGAAGCATGGCGAAGTGTAGATGGCGTGGCCTGCATCAGTTACGACGATATGCAATTCACACGAGCACTTTCTCAAAAACCTTCCTACTTGCTCCCCGTGGCCATGTCTATTCAAGAACCCGTTGAGATGACTGGAAATGATCTGAAGGTTTATCACATTGGATCAATGGATTGGTTGCCTAATTTGGAAGCTATTAACGGGTTCATAGAGAATACACTTCCAACCGTATTAAAAGCATTTCCAAATTTTGAATTTCACATCGCGGGAAGAAAAATGCCGCAAAGTCTTCATGAAAAAAAGATTAGCGGCATTGTCTCGTGGGGAGAAGTTGAAAGTGCGCAGGCTTTCGCAAGGAACTTTCAGATCATGCTTGTTCCCTTGCAATCTGGGTCTGGAATTCGAATTAAAATTCTTGAGGCCTTCACTATGGGCATCGCTGTTATTTCATCAGAGCAAGGCATTCGCGGATTAGATGTGGAAGATAGAAAAGAATACTACCGCGCAGAAACACCTGAAGAATGGGTTGAGGCGTTGCGCGCCCTGCAAGACCCCGCAGAACGCGAAAGAATAGGAAGAAACGCACAACTTTTCATGGAACAGTCGTACAGCAATTCAAAGATTGTTCAACCCCTTATTCAATTTATCAAATCCCTTCCAAAAAGATGAAAATCGTAGTGCTCACTTCGCGCATTCCGTATCCTTTGGAAAAGGGAGATAAACTCCGCATTTTCCACCAAATAAAACATTTGTCAGAGTCTCACGAAATTTGCCTCATCTGCTTGAATGAAAATTCTCAGTCCATTGACACATCTGTGCTTCGAGAAATGGTTTCTGAATTTCATGTTGTTCCGATTTCAAAATGGAAAATACCCTTCCGTTTAATCTTCGCTCTTTTTCACAATCTCCCTTTTCAAGTTGAATATTTCTTGGATAGGAAAAACAAAAAAAAGATTGAAGCCATAATTCAAGACTTTAACCCCAATCATATCTATTGTCAGCTAATTAGAACAGCAGAATACGTAAAAAATCTTTTTCAATTCGATAAAACGATTGACTATATGGACGCCTTCAGTGCGGCGGCCATGCGAAGAGCAAAGACGGAAAAAGGAATTTCGAAAATATTTTGGAAGATTGAAAATGAACGCGTGAAGAAATACGAGCGAAGCATTTTCGATTATTTCAAACACCACGCGATCATTACAGAGCAAGATCGAAATCTACTTGCTATTCCTTCCAACAAGAAAATTTCTATTGTTCCCAATGGTGTGGACACCTTTCATTTCAAGAATTCCAATCAAAACAAAAAACACGATCTTGTTTTTGCTGGAAATATGAATTACCCTCCAAACATTGCTGCTGCCATATTTCTTGTTGAAGAAATACTTCCAAAATTATTATCGCAATTCCCCAATATCACGGTGCTCATTGCCGGAGCGAACCCATCATCTGACATTCAAAAATTGGCAAGCGAGAATGTGACTGTTTCAGGTTGGATGAACGACATACGCGAGGCATACTGTGAATCCCGTGTGTTCGTAGCACCCATGTTTATTGGCGCAGGCATGCAAAATAAAATTTTAGAAGCCATGTCAAGTGAGCTTCCTGTTGTTACAACTTCTCTTGCCGCAGAGGCCTTTCCTGAAAAAAAACTCTCGAAACTCATTGAAGCCAATACAGCTTTTGAATTCGTAAAAGCTATTCAATATTATTTATTGAATGAAGCCGCGCAACTTTCAGATGGAAAAAACAACCGACTGTATGTGGAAGAAAAATACAGTTGGAACATCAGTAACAAAAAATTAGATCAATGTCTATCAAATCAATAATTCTCTTAGCGTTTTGTGCTTTAACCTTTCAAGGTATTTCGCAAACAGAAATAGTCATGCTTGGACATGTGGGGCAACGTAACGCTGAAATCTGGGTGCATTGGCCTATGGAAAACGAAACTGTTTCCATTAAATACTCAACAATTGCTTCTGAAATTGCAACTTCACAAGGCGGAAAAGAACTTCTTTTTGTCTCGAATGAAAACAACCTATCTTCAAAAATTGTATTATCCTCTCTTCAACCGGGAACACATTACACCTACTTTCTTGAAAGTCAAAGTTTCAAAACAAAAATTTACGAATTCACAACACAGGAGTTGTGGCAATGGCGAAAAGACGCTCCGAATTTCTCTCTGGTGTTTGGCAGTTGCACCTATGTGAACGACACTGAATTCGACAGGCCTGGCAAGCCTTACGGGCAATCTGACCCTATTTTCAATGTCATTTCTGCGTTGAAGCCTAACGCCATGATTTGGGGTGGCGACAATATTTATTTACGTGAGGGCGATTTCGAAACGCAAGCCAATATGGAAGCTCGATACTTAAAAGCACGAGAAGTTCCTTCCATTCAAAAATTACTTTCCACCTGTCCACAATACGCCGTTTGGGACGATCACGATTTCGGTCCGAACGACAGTCACTCTTCCTTTCAATATAAAAAAGAGAGTTTAGCCGCATTCAAAGAGATGTGGGGAAATTCAAATTATGGATTTCCAAAAAATGAAAACAACTGCATTACAGGTAAAGTAAACATTAATGATATTGACCTTTATCTTCTCGACAACAGAAGTTTTCGTATTCCTCCGGGAACTGCTGGTATAGCCCCTCAAATGTTGGGAAAAGAACAAATTAACTGGCTCGTTCAAGATCTGAAATCAAGTAAAGCGTCTTTCAAATTGGTGGCAATAGGAAGCCAAGTTCTTTCCAGTGTAGCTGATTTTGAAAATTATGCGAACTACCAAGAAGAGCGAGACTACTTATTGAAAATGATTGCCGAAAATAAAATCAAGAATGTAATCTTTCTAACAGGAGATCGCCACTTTGCTGAACTTTCTCAAATGACTCTTGTGAATAATATTCGTGTGCTCGACATTACATCTTCTCCATTGACAAGCAAGCCATACAGCAATAGCAAAGAAACAAACACAACGCGTGTGGAAGGAACTTTTGTTGGAGAACAAAACTTCGCATACATTACATTTTCAGGAACAGCAAAAGAGCGAACCATTGATATTAATCTAATTAATAACACTGGAAAATCTTGTTGGAAAAAATCTTATTTGCTAGAGAAGTAAAAAAACTTAAATCATTGTTTGCGAAATGTTCTATTGAAATTCGTATCTTTAAAACACCTATACAAGTTTTATATGAGCAAAATTCAATTCGAAATAGAATACCTCGTGCACAGCTCTGCGCACATTCTTTACAATTGCATTAGTAATCCGAGCAGCTTAGAAGAATGGTTTGCCGATACTGTAAATCAAAAAGGCGAGTCTTTCCAATTCAAATGGGATGACGAAGAACGAAATGCAAAACTTCTTTCAACAAAAAAAAATCAGTATATCCGTTGGCAATGGGACGAAAAAGAATTCGCAGATACATTCTTTGAAATGCGCATAAAAATGGATGAAATGACAAACGGTATTGCACTTTACATAACCGATTTTTGCGATGAAGGAGATGAAGAAGATGCGCGAATGCTTTGGGATTTAGCCATCGACGACCTACATAGAGTCATAGGAAGATAATCAATTCCATTTCTTATTGTTTTTTTCTTTCTTTCATTCGCATCTTTGCATACATGAGACAAATCTTTCTCTTTTTTTCCTTTTTACTGATTGCATTGAATTCACTCGCTGTGCGGGTTTTCATAGATCACCAATCCTTTTACAGTCCTGAAACCGGTCCTTATTTGGAAGTTGTATTTTCCTTTGAAGGGAAATCAATGAAATCTATCAAAAATTCTGAGGGGCTTTATGTAGCTCAATCAAAGTGCAATGTTATTCTTTCTCAAGGAAATAAAGTTATTCGTTTCGCTAAATTCACCGCAAGCAGCACTCCTAATTTACTTCCTACGGCGCCTGATTTCATGTCTGTCGAAAGATTTCCATTAGCAGACGGAACCTATCAAATGGAGATTGAAATAACAGATGCCAACGACTCATCGGCTGCACCACTGAAACACACTGAAACCATTGAAATCACGCACTTATCAGAGGGCTGCTTTTTTTCCGAGATTGCCTTTGTAAGCGCATTCACAAGTACCATTCAAGAAAATGCTTTTAGTAAGGCGGGATACGATCTTATTCCTTACGTTTCCAATTACTACCCTTCCTCATTAAATGGACTAATCCTGTACGCCGAGCTCTATAATTCTAGAAAGCTCTTAGGAAAAAAAATTAGTTTTGCATATTCCATTTGCATAACAGACGCCCTTCAAAATGAAGTGGCGAGTACAAAGCGCATCATTCGCGCCGAAGCTGAAGAAGTCCTTCCTCTCATTCAAACCATTGACATTAGTAATCTCATTTCGGGAGATTACAAGGTTAAATTGGAAATGCTTGATCGTGAAGGAAAGGTGGTCTGTACTCAATTCAGAGATTTCTCTCGAAATAAAATCTTAGAGAACGCCTACACACCGCCGACTAGCTTAGACATATCCAACACCTTTGCAGCTCGTTATACCAATAGCGATTCGCTCTACGCTCACATTCAATCTTGTTTACCAATTGCTGAAAGTGTCGAACGCAATACCATAGACAATATCTTAAGCAATGTAAATCTTCAAACACGTCAGAGTTTTATGTATACTTTTTGGTACCGCAGAAATTCTGCGAATCCAGAAAAAGCTTGGAACGACTATTACCAAGATGTGCGTGCTGTTCAAAAAGAATTTGGGACCAAGATTAAAGCGGGATGGCAAACAGATCGCGGACGTGTTTACCTGCAATACGGCAAGCCAAGCACTCGAATTATTCGTAATAACAATCCTAACTATTGGCCCTTTGAAATCTGGCATTACTACACGACCAATACTGGACTGCGCGACAGAAGATTTCTATTCTACAACACCACGTTGAATTACGACATGGAATTACTTCATTCCGACATTCCAACTGAAACAAAAAATTACGATTGGAAGAATTTAGTTCGTTCACGTCAAATGAGCGACCCCGCATCTGCAGGCAGAATTGGAAACAATCAAAACCGCGATCCATACAGTGGCGATGAATTAGAAGATCTTTGGTACAATCCGCATTAATGAAATGACTCGCGATAAAAACATTGCCGTTGTTATTCTCAATTGGAACGGTGCAAAATACCTCAAACAGTTTTTACCCTCTGTGATTAACCACTCGCCTGAAGCAGATGTCATTGTCATTGACAATTGTTCTTCAGACGAGTCCATACAGCTTTTGAATGAGCAATTCGTCAATGTTCTAATCATTCAACTCGACAAAAATTATGGATTTGCGGAGGGTTACAACCGCGGTCTTCAAAATTTAGATTACGCGTATTTTGTTTTGCTGAATAGCGATGTAGAAGTTCCTGAAAATTGGCTTGCCCCACAAATTAAATACCTAGAATCCGACGCGAATCTGGTTGCATGCGCACCACTTATTTTGAGCCATGCAGAACCCGATTGTTTCGAATATGCGGGTGCTGCAGGAGGTTACCTAGATAAAGACGGATTTGCATTTTGTGCAGGAAGAATTTTCTATGCCTTCGAAAAAAATGTTGGTCAATACAATTCGAACAGAGAAGTATTCTGGGCCAGTGGCGCAGCACTCACAATTAAATCATCTGCTTGGAAAGAAGTTAACGGATTCGACGGAACCTTTTTCGCTCACATGGAGGAAATTGATTTGTGCTGGAGATTAAAAAATCGCGGCTATAAAATTGGCGTGTGTGGCGACGCGAAAATTTTTCATATTGGCGGAGGAACCCTCGATCGTCAAAGCGCCTTCAAAACGTATCTTAACTTTCGAAACAACCTGTTTTTATTGTTGAAGAACCACCGATCTTCCGCATTAATTCCATTCATATTAAAACGAATGATTCTCGATGGAATAGCTGGTATTCGCTTTTTATCGGAAGGAAATTTCGCTTATTTCAATGCTGTATTAAAAGCTCATTTTCACTTCTACTCAAAATTCAGATACTACATTAAGCTTAGAAATCAAGAAAAAACACACTGGAAAACACCCAACTTATGCGGCCAATATCGAGGCAGCATCTTGGTTTCCTTCTTTTTGAAGCATAAACATAATTTTCAGCAATTAGATTCCAAGCTATTTTCCGAATAAAATCGGAATCTCATGCTTACTTTTCTTCGTCGAGCACCCTTGGTGGTCATCTGCATTTTCTTTATCTCAGGAATTCTTCTCGAATTTGAGCTTTCACTTTCTCCATCAATTCCGCACTATTTAACATTTGCTCTTTTAGCAATTGAATTCTTGCTTATCCTAAAAAAAAGATTTCTTTTCCTTCAGACTTTAATCATAATAAGTGCTTCATTCTTGTTAGGAATAAATACTACTTCAAGTTTTTTAAACAACAGTTATCTTCTCCCGCAGAGTCTCGTTCAAATAGACTTTCAAATTGAAAAAAAACTCCGAAACAATCAATACGTTGGAGTAACAGAAGGGAATCGATTCCTTGTTCAATTAGAAAAATGCGACACGCTTCTTCCGGGCAACGAACTTACTGTAATAGGTAATTTCAAAATCATTGAGCCTCCTAAACTCCCATGGTTATTCAATCAAAAAAAACAAATGCTCTCGAATGGAATTACACATCAATTCGTCGTTACGCATCAAATAAAAACAACGACTAGCGATGAACATTCCATTCGCTTTCTTCCTCAAAAAATCCAACGCGACTTACAGAAAAAAATCACATCGGCCATTCCAGATTCGTCAGCCGCGGCTATTCTTTCAGCGCTTTTATTAGGCGAAACAAGTTTACTCTCGAAAGAAATAACTGCAGACTATTCAGTTGCTGGGGTGGTGCATATACTCGCTGTTTCAGGAATGCATGTGGCGCTTATCTATGAACTTATCTTATTTATATTGAAATTATTTCTTCGGAAAAAACGCAAATGGTTAACTTTCTTTTTAGCCATGACTTTGCTTTGGGGATACGGTGCAATCACCGGATTCTCTGCTAGTGTCGTGCGTGCGTGTTGTATGTTTTCCTTTTTTGTAATTTCAGATTGCTTTCTTCTTTCTAGAAATACAGGAAATACCATTGCTGGCTCTACCCTACTCATTCTTTACTTCCAACCGTATTTAATATTCAACCTCGGATTTCTTCTTTCTATTTCTGCAGTGCTTGGAATTGTTCTCATTCACCCCATGATCATGCGACTTTGTTACACCGAAAATAAAATTGGCTACTACCTTATTTCTTCAACAAGCATAACGCTTTCCGCGACACTAACTACACTTCCTCTAACGCTTTTTATTTTCCATTCCTTTCCTACATATTTCGTCTTGGCGAATCTCATTCTAGTGCCCTGGTCTACGCTTATTCTTTATGTCGGAATTGCTTTTTTACTTTTCTCGGGAATTCCATATTTAGGAACTTTCATCACGGTTGTTCTTGATTTAACAACGCGTTCAATGAATGAATTTATTCACCTCATTCACATCTTGCCCAAAGCGCAACTCTCTGAAATTAACTTCAACCAAGAACAGTTGATTCTATCCTACTGCCTAATTCTTACTATTGCATTATTTCTGTTTTTCAAATGGAAAAGCGCCCTTCATTTCGCAGGATTTACATTGCTTCTATTCATTTCTTTCAGCTATCAAATTCCAAAACAAACAGGCTATTTATTTACTTATTACCAGTCAAACATTTTACTCATCGGAAATGAAAAAGAATTATTCCTTGCTTGCGACAACGACACTATCGCTTCAAAATACATTCACAAGCTCAACGTTTGGAAATGCTCGCAAAACCGCGCCCAACAAAATGTCACACTCGTATCCTTTCCTTCATTCTTTTCGTGGGATGAAGAGGGACGCAGCGTTTCATTTGCAACTTTTCGTTCTCGAAAAAAATCCCCCATACTCTTACTGAACGAAGAGCTTAAAATGAAAAAAGCTGATTCCACATTAACGAATGAATTTCAACATGAAAAAATATTATTGGGAAAAGGCGTGTCTCGCAAGAAACAAGAGTTGTTTCATTCTTATCTCAGAGAGAGTAACATTCCATTTCAGAACATACAAAGCGAACCATTCATTCTAAAATAAGAATACCTTTGCGAAATGAATCGCGAATTGTATTTAACCGAATGCCCGCGCGACGCCATGCAAGGCATTGCCACATTCATTCCTACAGAAAAAAAAGTTCATTACTTGAACCACTTATTAAGTCTAGGCTTTGATCGTTTAGACTTTGGATCTTTTGTGAGTGAAAAAGCAATTCCTCAGCTCAAAGACACGCGCGAAGTGTTGAAAAAACTCAATGAATCAGAAACTAAACTTTTGGCTATTGTGGCCAATGAGCGCGGCGCCGATGAAGCATTAACCCACGACCGAATTGAATTTATTGGTTTTCCATTTTCCATTAACAATACTTTTCAGCTGCGAAATACAGGCAAGAGTATTGAAGAGAGTTTAGTTGTTTTAGAATCTATTCAAAAGAAAACAGAAGCGAAAAATAAAAAGCTCGTCGTCTATTTAAGTATGGCTTTCGGAAACCCGTACAATGAAATTTGGAATGAAGAAATTGCTACAGCGCTTTCTCAGCGATTGGCAAATGAGTTTGGCATTTCTGAAATCATGATGTCTGATACCATTGGAAGCGCGACAGCGCAGAGTATAAAGCAATTATTCGAAGCTTCGCAGACACTCTCGAATTGTCTGGTTGGCGCACATTTGCATTCTCGCTACGACAACGCCCAAGAGAAAATACAATCAGCATATAACAGCGGGTGCCGCAGATTCGACGGTGCATTCGGTGGTTTCGGTGGTTGTCCAATGGCGAAAGATGAGCTGGTCGGAAACATGCCTACGGAACTCTTGTTGTTGTTTTCGGAGACTCAATTGAAAGAGACCCGGATTTCTTCAGAAATTATTGCACAGACGCTTGAGCTCTCGAGCCAAACCATGGATAATTAAGGAACTTTAATTCCTCTCGCTGCTTCCCAAAGAAAAAAGTAATCTTGTATCGACAATCGAACATCTAGTGCTCTGCACATTTCTTGAACCCGCTCCAATTTAGACGTTCCCACAACCACGGATGAAATAAGCGGATGCTGCAACACCCAAGCCACTGCAAGAATCGCTTCTGTGCAATTGTATTTTTCAGAGAGACTTGTAAGTTGGAGTTTCAATTCCGCAGAAGTATTCTCGAGATGAATAATGGGAGAATACGCAGCCACTGAAAGATTTTGTGAAGCGAATGAATCCAAATTTCCATTTTCCATCGCCTTAAAATCCGAAAGCGAAAATGCAATCTGATTGTGTTCAATTTTCACTTGTTTGCTAAGCCACTCAACCTGGCTCGGAAGGAAATTCGACACTCCAAATGATTGTATTTTCCCTGATGAAACAAGCGTTGCAACTGCCTCCGCTACTTCATTAACTTCTAGTAATGGTGACGGTCTGTGCAACAAAAGAACATCCAAATAATCTGTTTGAAGATCATGCAATGACCGCTAAATCAAAATCATTCACCCCGCATTCCAGCCACTTGGTAATTGTATCCGCGTATTGTTGAGTTGACATTTGCGCTCCCCAACTACCCCAGCGCATGGTACCCGCGATAAGTTTTTTCTCCATGTTACAAATTAAGGCAAAAAAAATGAGGCCTTAGGCCCCATTCTTCATTCAACTCTATTGAATTATTTCTTTCTGAAATAAAGACGTGTAATGAAAATTCCTTGTCCGTCTTTATCTCCAGCGTCACTTTCAACACCTGAAGCAACGAAAGCCAATTCATATCCTTGAGCATCCATTTCGTTCAGCTTAGACATGATAAGAGCATCGTTTGAGGCAATGTTTTGGAAGTTAATTCCAACCATACTAAAGAAGTTTAACATTTTTGTCTCACGGAAACCACCAATTTTGATATCTCCACGATCAATGTCTCCTTGCTTAGAATCTTTACCATCTGTTCGAGCAGTTGTGTAAGCGTTGTAATCTAAATCCGTTGTAGCTTCAATCATACGTGAGCGTCCGAGACCTCCAGGTAAAATAGACTCAACAAGTGTAACTACTTTGTACTGTGCGGAAGCGATTGATGCTGTAAAAGCTATCGCAATAGCTAAGATAATTTTTTTCATTTTGTGATTTTTAGTTATGCAATTTTACGATTGAATTTTAATAATCCATCAGGATTGGCTGCTTTATTTCGTTTTTTTTTGAAACATTATCTTCGCCCTATATAATAAAGTATTACGCACGAAAAAGCCCCCTGATTTCTCGGGGGGCTTTTTGAAGATCGGCGACGACATACTCTCCCACATGTTACTGTAGTACCATCTGCGCAAGTGAGCTTAACTTCTCTGTTCGGAAT